>CAITVK010000120.1 GCA_903895845.1 uncultured Chitinophagaceae bacterium | reverse complement strand
GTACCCGCAAACATCTCCGACGCAGAAGCACTATACCCATTGACCATTATTGCCATTGGCCCATCATAGATAGTGCCTCTTTGCCTATCCAACAAAGGAATTGGCTTGCCTTCCCGCTCTTGTATCTGTGCCACAGGGCCCGCATCTATAAAGATTCCAGCCAGTTCAATTGCTTCTTGTATCGATCCGCCTCCATTGTATCTCACATCCACAATCAACCCATCAATGTGTTCTTCTTTCAGTTTCACAATCTCTTTTGCTACGTCATTGGCGCACCCATTCAATCCCTTGTTTGTTTCATCCCAATCCATATAAAAGGCAGGCAATGAGATATAACCAATAGATTTTGTTCCTCTCAATATAAAACTCTTCACTTTGTCGTCATCCTCTGCGCCGTTGTCCACACGCTCTTTTTGAAGAGATACTTGCCTGGTAGAACCGTCCGACTTTTTCACTGTGATGGTTACCTTATCCGTATGTTCTCCATCCAACAGATCATTAACAAACGATTCTCCCTTGTCGCCCACAATTACCTTATCCTTTCCCGGCCATTGAACTGCTTGTATTTTATCTCCTTTATTTAATTGACCACTCTTATAAGCAGGACTACCCGGTTCTAGTGAAGCTATCTTTACCGTTCCATCTTCTTCCTCCTGAAGCGTAAAGCCAAATACGAGTGGCTTCTTTCCTAAATGTGTTTCAAACTCTTCTTTTTCTTCCTTCGGGAAATAGTCCGAATGAGGATCAAAACAATTGGCAATGCTCTCGCAGTACGAGTTGCCAACTTCTTTTTCCAACCCATTTTCTTTTTCAATAACTGCTTTGAAGTTTCGTTTTAATGAAGCCGTAATATGTTCTCTTGTAATAGGCTCGATGCTATCTGTGTACTTCTTTTGAATTGCAAGGGAAGCTTTCTTGGGATAATCCTCGGCAATGGAGTGAGCTGTGGTAAGCTTCATCATTTTATAGATTTTAATCCTGAGCGCTGCACTATTTTCTGCATAAGAAGTATCCTCGGTAACCGTTAGTTTTTCTTTTAATGAGAAATTAAAGGGCTTCTTTCCTACTTCATCTATAATAGAATCTGTTTGTTTTACCCGTTGCCTGTAGACGTTTGACAATAGTTGAATGAACGCAGGATTCTTTGTTTTTATTTCATCGTCCAATAGATGGATGTACGGATTTAATGTTGTAATATCCTGTTTGGTAAAGAATATCTTCCTCGGATCCAGCTTCTTTATCACCATTCGGTACACATCTTCGGAGAAGGTATCGTTCACGGGTTTTGGCTGCACATGAAAACGATCAACCATTCTGGTGATAGCATACGCATCGTTGGCAGCGTTCTGAAGAATGGACTGTGAGAAAGTCTTGGACACAAGGAGTAAAGGTAAAAAAGCAATTAAGGCTAGTTTCTTTTTAGTATAATTTCTATTCATTGTGCCACTAAAGTAAAAGACTTTTTGATACAACACAAAAAAAATAGAAATAAGCCAGTCGGCAATAAGTCATGCCATGTATTTTCTGCAACTGATAGTTTGCTACTTATCAAAGTACTTGATTAGCTCATATACCTGCTTATTCAATTGTGTCATCTTCTCTGCCAGTGCGGGATAGGTTTCGTAGTTGGTATTCACCAAACCCTTGTTAGAGTCTTTATTGGAGAAGTCGGCTGCGGCGTCATCGGGTGCGTTGTCCTGATAGCGGAACCAATGCCACCCCACACAATTCTTACTTTGCAACAAGGTCAAACAGAAGTTCTGATAGTGGAGGCCACGGTCTTCCTGCGTCTTCACCAACCAGCCTGCACCTGTTACATTGCCCATCTTGCTATCCTCACCTTTGGTATAAAACTCGGTGATAATAAATGGTTTCTTCAATGCATTCCATTGTGCTGCATGCTTGGGTATCAACGCCCATTCGCCATAATAATTGATAGAGATAATGTCTTGATATTTCTCAGCAGCAGCCAATATGTAAGGATTATTTTTTGCTGATGAATGCAAGCGGCTACCTATATACAAATGATTGGGATCGTTCTGTTTGATGGCCTCACTCACCGTTTTGTAATAGACCTCTGCCACATAGCCAGCAAAAGCTTCTTTTTGTTCTTTAGTCACATTAGCAACGTCAATCTTATTATCGGCAACCCACTTTGTTGCTAACTGATAAGCAGCATCACCGGCATCGTCAATGTCGGTAAACTCCTTTAACAGGTTCTCCTGAAAAGGCAATTCATTATCGGAGAAGTGACCAAAAAGATTGGCATCGTTCTTAAAGCTACCAATGTCTTTTGTCTTTTCTAAACAATAAGATTGAAACTCTGTGTTGAAGATACATGCCAGCTCGGGATAGTCTTTTTTGCCAGACCTTTTCTTGATCTTCTGAGAGAAATTGCCCAACAAACTAAGCTGTGTGGTGTAAACCAATGGCGTGGAAGGGTTGGCTAGATTATAGGCCCTTATGTTTTCGAGATCAGACCAAGAGCCTGCCGTATTGAAACCAGTAGCTGTAAATAGCTTTTTGGTTTCGGTAATCCATATCTGCGGTGTATGGAATTTATCATCAAATGCCTTTTGATTGCTAGGTGCTTTCCCTGGTCGGATACCATTGAGAGCCAGATTGTAAAAGGGATGTCCTTCGGGGTCAATTATCCACGAGCGTCCATCCTTCTTCATTGTATAAAAAAAACCGGTGGCCTTGCCAGAATAAGATGAATTGCCCCCAAACTTATCCAGCTCAGCAACACCGGAGCTTTTGAATCCCTTTAATAAATCGACTGTTTTACAACCATACGGCCTCCAGTCTTTATACTGAATCTCGTGGTTACTGTCCCTATACCATTCTTTGGACTGAATGTAAACTGAATCAGCACTTTGCTGCGCTGATAGAAAACTAACACTTGCCAGGAGAATACTGGCTATAAAACAGACTTTCTTCAAGAGGGAGACTAATTACTATTTCCTTAATTAATTGATGCCAACAATTTGTGCTTGCTTCACCTTTTTGTAACCGAAGGCAATACCCACAGCCATGAGTGCGATGCTCAAGTCCCTGTCTAACGGAACCACCGGCCCCCCATCACCACCCACACCTTCGTTTGGGCTACCCGGGCCACCAATACCTGGATCATCGGCCGGGCTTTGTGCTTTTACATTAATAGCAGTCAAACAGATACCCATGAACATTACTACTAGGGTGATTTTAAGGCGCTTTGTAATTTGTTTCATTATATATACTATTGTTATTTAAATTAAAAAACAAGCGCCACCATTTGGCAGCACTTGTCCTGTGGGGTTAGGGCTGAACTGATATGCTTGACTGATGAACCAATTGATTACTACCAGCCTCACGGATAGCTACATTGTAAACACCTGCTGCCAATGTGTTGCTGATGCTGATGGCATGTGTGGCACTACCACCTGTGTGACTGATTGTTTGCTCATTCACCTTCTGACCCAACGCATTGTAGATGCTAACAGTGTATTTACCTGCAACCACATTATCCAAGGCCACATTCAAGGTCTTACCCTTTAATGGATTAGGATACAGACTAATTGATAATTGATAATTGATAATTGACAATTTCGCAATGTTGCTGTAGCTGACTGCACCTGTTGTGCTTACAGCCTTAATGCGGTAGTAAGTAGTTGCAGTTACGCTATTGTCTGTGGTTGCATAGCTTGCAGTAGCTGTATTCTTGGCTGTTGACTGACCAATAGTAGCGAATGTCTTCGCATCGGTAGATTTCTCTACTTCATAGCGGGCAACACCCTTCTCTCCTACTGTGTTCCAGGTAATAGTAGCTACTTTGTTATTCAAACTTGCACTTGCAACAATACTGTTAACAGGTAATGCACTCGGTGCGAACAAGATAGTAAACCTATTTTGATAAGTAGCAGCATTGGCAGCATCCACTGTAAAGTCTACTGTTGTAGCACCTGTACCTAATGCCTTAGTAGTATTCTTGAAGGCATCATACAACATCGGTTCGAAACCATTATTGATATACTTACTTGCATCAATAGTCAACTGATAAGCGGTTGCAGTTGGGTTTGATATCTTTAAGGAGATAGCATCGTTTGCTGTTGCAGGCAAACGACCATCGATACTTAAGTTCTTGCCCTTATCGCTGATATACAAATTATCAGTAGACCCACTAAACTTGATTGCATCCTGAGGACCATAAGCTGTATTGTCAAAACCAGTATTGAATGCAATAGCTGCACCATCTACAGTATTATACCCTGCTGTTCCTTGTTTCAATAAGCTTACATAGATTTTACTCAGTGAGGCAGTTCCAAACACAGATGCCTTTGTAGAAGTAGACGCTTTGGCTGTTTCCAAGAAGACAACTTTAGGGCTAGAAGTAAGTGATTGCACAAACACTGCCTGACCAGGTTGAATGTAACCAGTGCTTACTGGAACAGAGCCTGTGTTGGAATAAGTACCCAATCCACTAACCGTTGCGGAACCCGTTAAGGCATTGAATGCAATATATTTTCCAGTTGCGCCAGAGGTAGGATCCAGATACCAATAGCTACCATTGATACCACCTGCAGCGGCCGCAACAGAGGCACCATATACGGTAGTTGTTGCACTGTTTGATCCACTACCTGTACCCCATTGAACTGGGCATACATAAGGATTGGCAACCAAACTAAATCCATTAGGCGTTGCATTTAAACCTACGGTGGTGTTTCCACCAGTAGCCGTATTAACAACACCACCGTTGGCAACAGTATTGTAAGTTACAGTTCCATAAACTAGGCTACCTGTTGCACGAAGTGTAGTTGGATTGTACATCTGTAATCCAGACTGCGTGTTGATGCTTGGGGTTGTGTACAAATTAGCAGACCTATCACCACGGATCAACAATCGGTATCCGGTAAAGGCATCAAGGGTAGTCGTCTTTGTATTTGCAAGTGGCGTCCAAGTACCATTGGCAAACGTGTAGTCTTGTGTATTGCTTGCAGTTGTCGCAGATTCATCGAAATCTGTACTAGATTCGATTGCATTGGCAGAAAGACCAGGATAAGCAGTTGGCCCTGTGATGAAAGTACCATAGCCGCTATGACTATAACTACCACCTTCTTGCCAGCTATTGAAAATGGTGCTTGTTCCATAAACCTCTGGAGCAATATCACGATACGCTCTAAAACCAAATGGAATGTAACGTTCTACAGTTGCTGTACCTGTAATAGCACCTCCAACAACATCTACAACTGCTGTATTAGCTATTGAAGTAGATTTTAAGGTAAGTAAATCTGCACCACAAGCTAATGTACCAGAACTTACAGTAAGCTTTCCGGTTACAGCTAACGCATGGGAGATTGTTACAGTATTACCTGCATCGTTGATAGTTAGGTTCGCACATGCTGAAACGCTATTACCTGTAGCCTGATTAGCAGTTGCGTTATAAACATAACTAACCCCTGCATCTAAAGTCCTTGTGCCTGTATTTTCAATAGAACTTTGTCCAGCGGTCGTACTGGTAGAAATACCATAAGTTGAAGCTGTGTATATCGTAGCACCAGCATTT
>CAITVK010000119.1 GCA_903895845.1 uncultured Chitinophagaceae bacterium | reverse complement strand
ATGCTTAAACCGTGGACTTACTTCGCAAACCCTTTTCAAAATTCCGTTAAGAGGAGTTTTAAAAAAGCTATCAAAATTTCTACCTACACCGATGCCCAACTGTATAGTAAACGTCTTGATGTTTTTTACGGGCCTTTGTACACCACCTATCATCCCCTGCACGTTGCTTTGCTTTCTGCTTACAACACCTGGAAAGCACAAGGAAACGTGCAAATTGGTTCTACCTTTACCATTCAAGAGCTATTGCAAACACTCAGTTCCATCAAAATAGGCGAATGGGATCTACAGATTCAAGCTGTTTATGCCAAAAAAACGGCCTCCTATCTGGTATTGCTTCCTCATGGTCACAAGCCCTATCAAACAGGTACAAAACAAGAACGTATTAATACGGTTGCTCAATTAAAAACAAATTTAACGGGCATAACTGCGCTTGCTACCACCGAAACAGATGTAACAACTTTTTATGGCGAACTAATCGCCGCCGACCTTGCACAAACTGGCAATGTAGGTAACACAAAAACAAATAGTGGGCTACTGGTTACCGCTATTTCCAATGCAATGGCGGGTCTTTTTTCTATTTTGGGTTCTTGCATTGCCAAGTTTCCAGGTAATCCATCTGCTTGCTCACCCATTTTTGATATGGCAACTATCCGCAACCAACAACAGTCTGTTTACATGGGGTCATTGGCAGTTGCTGCCTTTCAAACAATTGCAGAACGCACTTTTGTAGACGGCGATTCATTTGATGGCTACAATACCGGGCTGGTTACAATTGGCTACTATCTGGCTGCACACAATGGCGATGGCCCTGCTGGTTATACGGTTGTCCCCGTGCTTACGGGCGCAACAGATACCATAGACATCAGTCAGTTTACAAATGATACCGCCAATAATTTCTTGAGCGTCGTAAACCTTTCTACTGTTGCAGTAGCAAACTTCAAAATAGATTTGGGATAAGCATTAATGGTTAATGATTGGTGTTTAATGATTAGTGAAAGACCATGTGTTTCTTACTATTCATTTAATTATTGTATAAATTTTTCCCACTCTTTCAGATGATGCAACTGTCTGAATTGAAGAAAATAGGAAGGATATATTGTTAATTTAAACGTTTCCGAAACCCTTATACATCATTTCTAGGATAAGAGAAATCTCGAAGAAAATAATTCACGTCATTTCCAAGATAGGAGAAATCTAATCGAATAAGGTCAAGCCTCTACCTGCTAAAATTAACCTGCAAAACACAGTAATCTTTTCCTCGTTTTAAACCCTTCAACCCTTCAAATAAATCATTTCAACCGCTCCCCCTCCAATAAGCTCGGTCTTTTAAGTGTCCGAATACAAGTAGGGTCTCGTTTTTACCGATATTTTTGCAACGTACACATTCACAAATGCAAAAAGCTTTATGCTTCAGCTAATTTTGATTATCAGCTAAATAATATGATCATGAAAAAGATACTATCGGTTCTTATTTCTTTTGCTTTTCTCCTGCAACTGTCTGCACAGATAAAGGAAGGCACCATCAGCTACGAGAAAAAAAGAATTTCAAGGAGAAGAAGTACCGACGAGAGTGGTAATCCTACAACCCCACAATACCGTACCACGCACCATACCCTTCTATTTAATGATACAGTTTCCCTCTTCAAAACGATAAAAGAAGATGATGATGCCATCAATCCTTTCGATGGCGGTGGCGAAGGTGGTCGCGGTGGTGGCGGTAACCGCGGTGGTGGCTTTGGCGGTGGCGGAGGCTTTGGAGGTGGTGGCAGATTTAGTAGGATGATGGGCAGTGCCGACGGCGATTTGTACAAGAGTTTTGTTGATGGAATGTCGACCCAAGCCATTGAAATTGCTGGTAAGAACTTTTTGGTAACGGATACAATCAGAAAGCAACCATGGAAAATAACAGAGGAAACGAAAGTAATCTTGGGTTATACCTGCCACAAAGCAACCTTGAAACAAAAAGGATTTATTGGTGGTGGTGGTAGTGGAAATTGGGGAGGAAATTTTCGTGGTAGGGGTGATGGCGACAGGCCAAACGGTGATAATACACCCCCTGATACCGCCCGCAGGGTTCCTAGAGATGTGGATGTAGTGGCTTGGTTTGCAGATAAAATAGTTGCTCCGGTTGGCCCTGATACTTATGGTCAATTGCCAGGTGCCATTCTGGAAGTAAACGTAGATAACGGTCAAACGGTGATTACTGCTACCGAAGTAAAGACAACGGTCGCTGCCAAAGACCTGAAAGAACCTAAAAAAGGAAAGAAAATGACACGTGAGGAGTTCCGGAATATGCTGATGGAACTTAGAAAGAACTTCAATAATGCCGCCCCCGATGCCGGAAACTAAGGTTGCGCTACAATGTGGTTTTAACAATTAAGCGTGCGAATACAAGTAGGCAGTCGATTATTTGTGCGATAAAGCGGCTAAATTGCAGCCTTTATCTATGAGTAAACATTTTCTTTTCAGCCTCACTTTTGTTCTCCTGTCACTGCTGTCAAATGCAGGTATTGCACAGCTAACCAGCGATACAACTTTGGTAGACAAGGTTGGTTTTAAGAGTCTTTTTGCTACCGAAAAATACAATCCTCAAAAGCCCTACCTCTCACAATTAAGCCCTAAGGCTGTTCCTTTTGTTCAAGAATATATCCGGAAACAAGGCAAAGAACTGGAGAAGATGAAGGGTTGGGGACGGCCTTACTTTGACGTGTATGACAATATTCTGCCCAGATATGGCGTACCGACCGAATTGAAATACCTGAGTGTAATTGAAAGTCATTTGCAGAGTGGATTGCGGTCGTGGGCGGGAGCTGTGGGGCCTTGGCAACTGATGGATTATGAGGCAAAAAGATTTGGTCTACGAGTAGGAAATGGCATTGATGAACGAACCGATTACTATAAAAGTACCGAGGTGGCGGCCAAGTTATTGAAGGAATTATACGACCAATTTGGCGATTGGCTATTGGTAGTTGCTGCCTACAATGGTGGGGCAGGCAGAGTGAAAAAAGCCATACGATTGAGTGGTAGCCGGGACTTCTGGGATTTGCAATACTACCTGAAAGAAGAAACGAGAACCCACGTGAAGAAGTTTATTGGCACCCATTACATTTTTGAAGGCGGCGGAGGAGAAACTACCATGACTACTGCCGAGTTCAAGGACTTTAAAGCCAATACAATACGCGCAAATGAAGCTTTGCTGAATGATTCTTCGCTAATTATTACCCCTGTTTCGGGTCGCTATTGCGCACAAGTGGTGGCAAAAGGATTGGATATGAGTCTCGCTGAATTTAATAAACTGAATGCCGGCTTCGATAAAGCAATGGCGAATGGCGACAACTACAATTTGAGGTTGACTAGAGATAAGGCAGCAATCTTCCAGATAAAACGAAAGAATCTGTTGCAGGAGAGCATCAATCTTTTGCTGGAAGGAAAGTAACAACTATTCCAACACACGCTTCATAGACTTAGCTTTCAGTAAGCATTCTTCGTACTCAGCATCAGCATCGCTGTAGTGTGTGATGCCGCTTCCCACCTGATAACTGAGGTATTTATTGGTAGAATTATAGAGGATACTCCTGATGACCACATTAAAATCGAAGTCTTTATTGGGTGTAATATAACCAACCGCCCCCGAATATAACCCCCGCTGCTGAACCTCGTATTGGTTAATCAGTTCCATCACTTTCTTTTTCGGTGTGCCCGTCATACTGCCCATGGGAAAGGTCGCTTCAAGAATATCAGCGAAGTCAATATGGTCCTCCACTTCTCCCACGATAGTAGAAATCATCTGATGCACCTGCGGAAAGGTGTAGATACCAAACAACTCGGTCACGTTTACGGAAGATTCCTTGCAGATTTTACTGAGGTCGTTGCGCACCAAATCAACCACCATTACATTCTCTGCACGTTCCTTACTGCTTTCAAGCAGTTGCTGCTTCAGGAAGTTGTCTGTGTTCAAATCGTTGGTGTCCCGTTTAAAAGTACCCTTTATCGGTTGGGACAGTAGTTGATTGCCCGTCTTTTTCATGTATCGCTCGGGACTAGCACATAACAAGTGTTTATCCGCCAGTTTGTAATAGCACGAAAATGGGTTGGGAGATAATTGGGTGAGTTGAGTATATACCGCCAGTGGATTAATGTTTGCCTCATTGGCAAAGAACTCCTGACAAAAATTGATTTCATAGCAATCACCCCTCAGAATATGTTGTTTTATTTGCTGAATAATAGACAGATAGGCATCCTTACTGATTCGTGCCTCAACTGAAACCTGACTGTCAAGACCAGCATTGCCTTCTATATCAGTAGTAGAAATTTCTTCGAAAACTTTATCCGGAGAAGTGCGCAGGCTCTGTATTTCTATTTGATTTTTAGACAGTAAAACAACCATCTCCGGCTGAAAGAAATGGATGGGAGCGAACCCAATATTGTCTATACGCTGTTCTGTAAGGCTAGTACTCTGTATGTTTTTATAGTCATAGCCAACATGCCCAAACAACCAGTCTGGCGTTTTATCAAGAAAAGCTTTCAAGGCTTGTTGGTGGTGGCTGGTGGGCGAAAAAACAGTTGCAGCGCCAACACCTACCAAACATTCTACGCTATTATAGGAAGAGATGTACTGGTTATTGTCTAAAAAAGAACAACTGCTATATTGGTTAGCCCAATGCAGCAGTTGTTTTTTAGTTGTGTTGAAATCTGTTATTGTGAATACGCTGGTTGCTCTTTGCACTATTTATTATTAATAAATCGTATTGCCCGACGACTAAAAATCATCGTCATCATCATCATCGAAACCGCTTTTACCGCCTTTACCAAACAGGTCGAAGTCGCTGAAGTCGTCATCAAGATTAAAATCATCCTCTTCCTCTTCTTTAGCGGGCTTCTTGGTTCCAGCAGCTTTCTTGGGTGCAGGAGCCTTGCCGCCTTTCGACTTAGGAATATCAAACTCGTCGAAGTCTGGGTCCCAATCATCGTCATCAGACTTTTCCCAATCATCTTCTTCGATGTCGTCCTCATCGTCGTCATCGTCTACTTTTTTGGATGATGCCTTTGCACTGCCTTTCTTCACGGGTGCATCGTCTTCATCATCTAAATCATCATCATCTTCTTCCAATTGCTTTTTACTCTTCGAAGATACTTTAGGTGTCGGAGCCTCTACCCCACTTTTCTTTGTCGTGGATTTAGCATCCTTATCAGATTTAATTGCCATATTCTAATAAGTTTTTAGACTGTAAAAATTCAAATGAAATTTGTAATTACCAAAAAAAGTTTTCTTTTTTTCTCTTTTTATAATGAAACAATCTGATCCCTTCCTGGACCATTGCTCACATATTTAACCGGTGCACCCACAAAATTATTGATAAAATCAATGTAGTTTGACATAGGCGCCGGCAAATTTGCTGCATCTTTTATTTTGGTTGTATCGCAATGCCAGCCTTCATAAGCCTTCAAAACAGGGTCTATCTTTACCTTAGATATCTGAAAAGGCACTTCTGAAGTCTCTTTCCCATTGATATTATAAGCAGTACAAACATTCAATTCCTTGAAGCTGTCCAGAACATCCGCTTTAGTCATTACAATCTTAGTAACCCCATTTATCATGCAGGTATATTTCAATGCTACCAGGTCTATCCAGCCACAACGACGAGGGCGTCCGGTGGTTGCGCCAAACTCACTGCCCAATTTACGCAATTCTTCGCCAGTAGCGTCTTCTAGTTCTGTTGGAAAAGGACCACTACCCACACGTGTACAATAAGCTTTGGTTACGCCCAATACTTCATTTATCTTTTTGGGAGAAACACCCAAACCAGTACAAACACCAGCCGAGATCGTATTAGAACTCGTTACAAAAGGGAATGTTCCAAAGTCAATATCCAGCATACTTCCTTGTGCGCCTTCAGCCAAAACCTTCTTGCCCTTTGTTATTTCGTTGTTGATGAAGTATTCGCTGTTTACCACATTCAAGGTTCTCAAAAACTCCAATGCTTCAAAGAATTCATCTTCCCAACTAGAGATATCTTCAATAAAATGAAAGTTATCCAATAGTTTCTGGTGCTTCAAACGAAGCTTAATGTATTGTGAAGTAAAACTTTTATCCAACAAATCACCCACCCTGATGGCGTTTCTGCCTGTTTTGTCCATATAAGCAGGGCCAATTCCTTTAAGGGTAGAACCAATCTTGCTATCCCCTTTAGACATTTCACTTGCTTTGTCCAATGCCCTGTGCGTAGGAACAATGATGTTGGTACGCTCTGATATGAAAAGGTTCTTTCTTACATCAATGCCAAAGGATGCCACCGTATCGCACTCCCTTTTCAAGGTAATAGGATCCAAAACAACACCGCCACCAATGATATTAGTAATGTTCTGGTGGAAAATGCCCGAAGGTATCTGGTGCAACACCACTTTCTTATCTCCTACATATAGCGTATGCCCCGCATTGGGACCGCCCTGAAAGCGTGCTACTATATCATAATTCGGCGCGAAAAAGTCTACTATCTTACCTTTTCCTTCATCACCCCATTGCAACCCAAGTATTACATCTACCATAGTTTTTCTTTTAGAGGCGACAAATGTAAGCGTTGTGTTATTGCAAATAAAAATAGAAATACTTTTTTATTCAACTTGTTTGTTTTACTACAAGAGAATAAAGGATTATCTATAGGTTAAAAAGGATTAACCACAAACAACACAAGGGTTTACACAAAGCACACAAAGAAAAACCTCGGTGTACTTAGTGGCAAATCCTTTTTCCTACACTAAGAATTTTCCTAGCGCCCTTTGTGGTCAACTCTTTATTTCCGTAATATTGTTTAAAAATTAGTAGTGGGGGATAAATTCATCAATTGGTTATTGTTTACCATCTTATCCTTAATCTGGGGTAGTTCCTTTCTGCTGATGAAGATTGGTCTGGAGCAACTCAGCCCTTACGAAGTAGCTGCCTTACGAATATTAAGTGCTGGCATTGTGCTGATTCCATTTGCCTACAAAGCCTTCAAACAGATACCAACCAACAAAGTGGGGCTCATTCTTTTATCTGGATTGATGGGTAGTTTCTTCCCTGCCTTCCTTTTTTGCGTGGCAGAAACCAAGCTGGACAGTGCCTTAACGGGAATGCTCAATTCGCTCACGCCACTCTGTGCTGTTATCATTGGCACGCTTTTCTTCCGGTTAAAAACAACTGCAAAGAAACTAGCCGGCATCTTCATCGGCTTGATTGGACTATTTTTTCTGGTATCCCCCAATGGACAATTACACATTGGCAACGCGCATTATGTATTACTAGTTATCCTTGCCACCCTATTGTATGCCATCAATGCCAACTTTGTAAGTAAGAGCCTGGCGGGTTTGGGTTCGCTCAATATTGCGTCCATTGCCTTTTCGTTATTGATTATTCCTTGTGTATTGATACTCTTTTTTATGGGGTATTTTGCAAGACCATTAGGGCAATCCGTCATCATTAAATCTACAGCGGCAGCTTGTGTTTTAGGAACGGGCGGCACAGCCATCGCCACCATTTTATTATATCGGCTCATTAAACGTGCGGGTGCTTTGTTTGCCACAATGGTTACTTATGGCATTCCTTTCGTTGCAGCCGCTTGGGGAGTCGTTTATGGAGAACAGGTGACACCCCTAGAAATTGGCTGCCTCGGTGTAATACTGATTGGGGTTTATCTGGCGAATAAATAGAGCGTATAGTGATAACACTGGAAACGGGGTGGGGAATTACTCAGACATCACAAGACTATATATCCTCGATTGTTTTATCTGTTTTATACATTCAAGCTTCTTCACTTCCTCAGTATTTTTATCTCGAGGCAAGGAATAATATAATCTCACAGGACGGCTGAAAATTTTTATTTGATATTGAAACTCATCGTAACTGGATAATTCTTTATTTATGTTTAGCGGATTGCAAGCATTTATAAACTCATTCTTTATTTCTTCCTTTTTATATACTTTCAAATAGCTTTCATAAAGCTTTTCAACTAACTCCTCTTTTACTTCAAAGTCTAGCATATCAGGACTCAACAAATCAATAGTTCTTTTAAAATCCCCCTGACCATTGTAACACGCTGCATAGAGAATTTTAATGTTAAAGTAATTCTCATGTACACATGTTCCGCATTTGCAAAAAGTTGGGAATTTTATAGCGGAATCAATACATGCAATTGCAACTTTAAAATCTTTCTTATTTATGTATTCCTGTGCAAGCTCCATTAATGCATAATGTTTTTTCTGAGCTGCAAAATGGTCGGTTGTAGATTGACAAAAAGAAGTTATTTTGATACATAAAAAGATAATAACTAATAATTTCTTCATTGTTTAATTTTCATTTTTCAATCCCGAATATATTCCCCTACATTTAAATCTTAATTTTTTTATTAAGGTTTGTATTTAAAGACACATGGGAAACGTATGAGGTAGCTGTGAAATGTATGCAAATTACTTTTTCCGTAATAGCGAGTATTTCAAACTGTCTATACTCATTATTTCGTCGCTGTCTGATTTTGTTGAATACAATTCAAGTGTATCTTTTTTAATTTTAAATGCAAATCGTTTGCTTGTTTCATTGTAACCATCAAAAAAAATGTTATCAATATTGTTGTCTCTGGTCACTACAAAGTCAGTTTGAATCGAATATTCTTGAAAGTTATCAAACCCTACTACTTTTCCAGCATCACTAAACTCAACAGTCTTTCCAGTATTCAGATTTGTATATTTACCTGCCACTAATGATGAATTAACAAACGTTTTAAAATCTGATACTTTCGTGAAATAGGATTTGTCAAGTAACTTTTTATTCTTGCTATAATGAAATAGTACTAGAAAAGTATCGGTTTTGTTTATTTCATATCCCAATTCACAAAAATTGGAACTAGTGTTTTTATAATCATTCAAGTCACTATAAATATCATAGCTATTAGTGGGAAAGGAGTTAATTGCTAGCCCTTTCCTAAACCAAATTAAAAAATCCCCCCATTCGTGTCCACCACTCATTGTGTATTGAATGGATAAACTATCTCCAACTATTTTGCTTGTATCAATTGATAATTCTGAATAACCCTCAATAAATTTTGATGATTTAATTGGCGAACCTGTTTTTTTTATAGCTTCATAATATTTTGTTGGAATCCAGTTACCGTGAAGGATTTGTCGATATGTGTTTTTCCTATCCTCTGTAACCCGCTTATTGCCTTGACACAATAAAAAGAGTAATCCTAAGAGTGATAATGACATGCAGCTTCGAATTTTCATTTTATATGTATTTCCAAAAATTTACAGCTCAAATATAAATCTCTTTTTTAAATCCCTCTTTTTCTTTCGAGGTATGATTATGCAAGATTTGACAACTTTCCAAATCTTCTCCTCCCATTCCCCAAACAAAGCATACATTACACCCTCATTAAAAAAGCTACAAGTGCTTACAATTGCTAGTTATCGGGTTGCTACTAAGGAAGGCTTCGCTTTTAGCGAAACCTTCCTTGAAAAAACCGTCCAAAAAGCCTTTGCTACTGGCATTTTCCACTTTTCTCACCTCATTTTATACATTCCCCCGACGAGATAGGAAGGCGTATTTGGTATGCCTTCCATCATTTAAGTTGCAACTTATGCTGCATAAGTTCCAACTTCCGTCACAAAAGTTGGAACTTTTACGGCATAAGCTTAAGCTTTTGCGACAAAAGTTCAAACTTTAATAGCTTAAGTTAGAACTTCCGTGACATAAGTTACAACTTCCGTGATAAAAGTTCCAACTTTTGTCGCATAAGTTTCAACTTCCATTACATAAGTTATGACTTTCGTCAGATCATAAGAAAGTAAAAAATTTGAATTACAATTAAAAAAAGAAAATATGAATAAAGTTATTATTGATTTCGGGGATTCAACCGACACAGAAATTGGTCCAATTGCAGACGCCGTAATTATTGGCTGTGCAAGCACCAATACCAATTTTTCGGTGGTTACAGAATTGGCAGCTGTGGCATCCGCCAATACAACGTATAAAGCCGATCTGGCCCTTTGTAAACACGGGAATGAAACAAATACTACCAATAAAAATACTTCAAAAGGTGTTTTGGTGGATGATTTGAGGAATTTGGGAAATGAAGTAAACATCCAAGCCGGTGGCGACAGGGTGAAAGCTTTGAGTAGTAAATTTCCGATGGCAAAAGAAGCCGAACACCAAGTGATGGGCATTGTAGAGGACTTTCATGTAGAGACTACTTCTATTGCTGGAACTTTTTTCTTGCACGTAAAAAAACCAACCACCTTTTCTACTCACGGAACAACATTCGCTTATTGGGATCCTGCTTTGGGCCCTACGCCGGCAGATAAAAACAAATGGTTTCATCGTCATAGTAATGGCATTAGTATCAGCCTCGCTGGTTTTACGCCGGGAGTTACCTATTTTTTCGCCTCTGCCTACAAGGGGTTGGATACCGATGCCCCCATCTGGAGTGCTACAGTAAGTAAAATGGCAGGGGACTAGGATTTTGCCACAAAGGCTGAAAGAGAATAAGAAGCACAAAAAAGAGGAAACAAAGTTTAATTACTTCGTTTCCTCTTTCAGTTTTATTTCCTCTTGGTGCTTCTTTTTGTCTTAGTGTCTTTGTGGCGAGATTTGTTACTTGACTATAATGACCTTTGTACCGATGGGAATCATCTTATACAACTCATCCATATATTCATTTTTGGTACAGATGCAGCCATTGGTCCAGTTTTGATAAGTGTCTATCACAAAATCCTGGTGCGGCCAAGTTCCATGAATGCCAATGCCATCGCCTATCCTGGCATTCTTTGGAATAATACCTTGCTCTTTTCTGGTATTAAATTTATCAATATCGTCTTGTGTGGGATAGTCCAAACCAAAATATTTATCCCATTTTGGATGTACCTTTTTTACTATGATATGAAAAGTTCCCTCGGGCGTTTTTCGGTCTCCCTGAATTAGTTTATCTCCCTGATCATCATTTCCAAACACACAAGGGTAGGTTGCTTTCCACTTATTATTGGCATCATACAACCTGATTTCATATTTACTTTTACTGATTATCAGATACAAACCATCATCATCCAAGGGCTTCTTGAAAGAAGTGACTGCACCCATTACCAACAGTGCCAGTATATACAAACCAAATTTGCGCATATAAAAGTTGAATATTGAAAGTTAAATAAACAAATAAAAACTAATCGGTTTGCTAATTGGGCAATGAATTTATCTGTTGAAGACTATCTGATGAATCCATACGCAGCAAAACGAAGCACTAAAATATTAAATTATACCAATTTTGAGTGCCAAAATAAGACTTATTTACCGATACAGAACGAACTAAATATTAAATCCAGCTGCTCCTCATTTGTTATTTCGCCTGTTATTAACCCCAGATAATAAAGACATTTCTTAATATCGAGGCTCAACAAGTCTCCAGATAATTGTTCTGTAAGTCCTGTTTCTATCTCAGCTAACACTTTAGACAACTGATTTAGAGCATCATAATGGCGCACATTGGTAACAATTGTCGATTCGGTATTGATGTCTCCTTCTACTACTTGCTTAACCAGTTGCTTTTTTAAATCCTCCAGATTAAAGTTTTCTTTGGCAGAGATACAAATCAAATTCTCAAACTTGTCAAAACCAGTCAGCTTTGCTTTATCACTGATGTCTACCTTATTACCTACCAGCAGATATTTAATTCCTTCCTTTTCAAAATCAGATACAACCGTGTCCAACTCAGCGACAGACGATTGATTCAAGTCGAAAAGATAGACCACCAAATCGGCAGTACGCATCTTTTCATAGCTTTTCTGTATGCCAATATCTTCAATACTATTTTCTGTGCTCACACGTATCCCCGCGGTATCAATCAGTCTGAATAAAATGCCCTCAATATTCAAGACTTCCTCAATCGTATCCCTTGTAGTCCCGGCAATATCACTTACAATAGCCCGGTTTTCATTCAGAAAAGAATTGAGAAGGGTAGACTTTCCAGTGTTAGGCTTTCCAATAATAGCTACCTGAACTCCATTTTTAATAACGTTACCCAGTTTGAATGAAGCTACCAACCGATTGGTTTTAGCCATCAACTCATTGACCACCTTTTTCAAATCGCTTCTATCAGCAAACTCAACATCTTCGGTAGCAAAATCCAATTCCAACTCAATCATTGCAGAGAAGTAAACTAATTTCTCTCTTAAAAGACTCAAATCAGATTTAAATCCACCTCTTATATTTCGAAGTGCATTGTTCTTACTTGCCTCTGTGTTGCTGGCAATCAGTTCAGAAACAGCTTCGGCTTGAGTTAAATCCAGCTTGCCATTCAAAAAAGCACGTTGTGTAAACTCACCGGGCTTTGCCAAACGACAACCATGTTCCAAGAGTGTTTCTAGTATTCTATTTTGAATATAAACAGACCCGTGGCAATTAATTTCTATTACATCTTCGCCCGTGTACGAATTGGGATTCTTATATAATGCCAATACAACTTCGTCGATAACATCCTGACCATTCCTAAAAAGTCCAACATGCAATGTATGCGAAGCTTGCTTCAATAGGTTCTTCGACTTAAATAATCCATTCACAATCTCAAAGGCATCAATTCCACTAACCCTGATTACGCCAATGGCACCAATACCTTTTGGAGTCGCCAATGCAACAATACTATCATTATAGCCTTCTCTAAACAGACTCATTTTATTAAAGATGGAAAACTAGTGAAAAAGAAAAAACCTTCCGAAAGGAAGGTTTGAAAGAATATCTTTTTATTCAGGTGCGACAACGAAGGTAATCGCTTGTCTTGCCCTGTAAGCAACATTGTGACCATTTTGCACAGCAGGCTTCCATGGTGGCCCTTTTCTAATAACTCTCACTGCTTCATCGGCTGTTCCATAGTGTGGGTCATTTTCAGCAGTAACCTGACTAATGTTACCATTTTTATCTACCAAAAAAGAAACAACAACAGTATATTTTCCTTCGGGTGCACCATTCTCAGCAGGCAATGAACTATTTAAGTTTCTGGAAAGATATTTAGACCAAGCAGCTGGCCCACCAGGAAATTCAGCTTCAATTTGTACGGAAGTAAATACTTTATCGTAATCTTCATCCTGTTTTGGAGCTTCAACTACACCAGTACCTTTACTTTCAACAACTGGTGCAACCATTCCATCATCCTTTGCACCTTCCTGATTGGTTGTACCGATTTTTGTATCCTCCAACTTTTCTTGTTCGGGAGGTTGCTCTTTTACTTCTTCATCCTTAACAATTTTTGGCGGAGTAAACTTAGTTATCTCAACCTTAGGAGGCTCTTGCTTTGGTGGTGGTGGTGGTGGTGGTGGTTCATTTTTCTTCTCGTCTTTTTTCAAATCTTCTAGATTCACATCTTGTACAATAATCTCCGCTTTCTTTTCAGAATGAAAATTATTTGCTAGAAAAATGACAAGAAAAATAAAAATGCAAATTGAAATAGTTCCAACTAAAGCGTAAGTAATTCTTTTATTGTAAGTTTTACGCAAATCATAGGCACCATAACTTTTGTTTTTACCATCAAAAATTATGTCCAGTATATCTGCGGATAATATTTTATTTACTTCCATTAGTTTAAGATAATGTTTTAAATTTAAACTATTCGTCTAATTACTTGCCGGTGTACCTGCTTTTTCAGTAGCCAATACCAATTGATTTTCTCCTTCAGAAATGTCAACCAAAGCATAACGTTTAACAACATTTATGGCCATTTCATCCAGAATGTCAATCACGTTTTTATAGTTACTTTCGTCATTAGGCTTAATTACCACAAAGAAATCTTTATCCTCAGTGTGACGTTTTTTGTCAATTATCGCATTCCTGATGTCTTTAAAATTAGAACTCTTGAAGTTCTTTCCAGTAGGATCTAGAATACCTTCATAGTAGAAAACATTATTGTCCTTTCCTAAAAGTATAGTGAAAGCTCCAGAATTTTTAATTTTTGTATCATCCTTATGGTCATCAGCTTCTTTAGGCAAATTCAACTTAAAGGCAGTTGGCTGACTCATTGTTGTGGTAAAGATAAAGAAGGTAATTAACAGGAAGCCAAGGTCAACCATCGGAGTCAAGTCGATTCTAGTTGATAGCTTCTTACTTTTCTTTACACCAGGACCCTTTTTGTGGCCACCACCCGAGGTATCTAATTCTGCCATAATAAATATATTTTAAACTAGATTAACTAAATTATTCAACCTTAGAATCAGATTTACTCTGATGAAGGTTATACAAATCAGAACCAACTGGCACTGTTTCAGGGTTAGTTACCATCTGGAATTTCAAGAAATTATTTTTCTTAAACGCATAGATAACATTTTTAAAAGATGGGTATTTGGCCAAATTATCTCCTTTAAGCAACAAATTCATCTTTTGACCCTGATATGCATCATTAACAATCTTGAGCCAATCAACCAACTCATTCTGGGTACTGTCCTTGCAAGGTATACCAGGCAATAGATTTCCTTTTCTATCTGCTTCAGGAATAGTCAGAAAAGAAGGTATTTGAGAGAAACTTGTTCCAAAGAAAGTAGCTTTTTTAAAAGCAGCAACATCAATATTCAAATTCTTCTCAGAATTTAAGGCTCCAGCTATATACTGCTTTTTTACCTCATCATCAATTGACAAGAATACTTTACCGTTTTTATCAATTGTAATCAATACAATATCCTTATCGGGAGCAACCTTTGAAGCAACAGAACTTGGTGTAACAACAGTTATAGCTTCAGAAGGCTTAAATTTTGTTGTTAATATGAAGAAACTCAACAACAGAAAAGCCACATCGCACATAGCTGTCATGTCAATAGAAGTACTCTTACGGGGTAACTTAGGACGTGACATATAATCTATTTAAATTACTTATAGTTTGATGCAAAACTCTGTGTCAAAGTAAAACCAGACTCATCTATACCATAGGTGATAGAATCAATTCTTGTAGTGAATACATTGTACATAATAATTGAGATAGCTGATGTACCGATACCTAAAGCGGTATTATACAAGGCTTCAGAAATACCTTGTGATAATTTCTGAGCAGCTTCTCCACCACCACTATCTCCTAGTGCTGAGAACGATCTAATCATACCTAATACAGTACCTAACAAACCTAACAAAGTAGCTACAGAAGCAATGGTAGAAAGGAATACAAGATTCTTCTCAAGCATTGGCAATTCCAAAGCAGTAGCTTCTTCGACTTCTTTTTGAATATTTAACACTTTTTGTTCAGTTGTTAATTCAGTATTAGTGATCATTTCTTTGTACTTGTGAAGACCACCTTTCATAACATTACCTACAGCACCCTTTTGTTTATCACATTCAGCAATAGCTTTATCTATTTCTTTGTTAGCTAAGTGAAATTGAACTTTTCTGATAAATTCAGCAATATTACCAGTACCAGCTGCTTTAACTACAGTTAATAATCTTTCGATAACAAAAGTCAAAACTGTAAGAAAACAACCAATCAAGATAGGAACGATGATACCACCTAAATACATTTTTGAAAACCCACTCTTTGGACCTTCATGTGTAGGCCAAAACCAAGCACCAGTAGTATCTGGTTTAGAAAAATTATCTGGATTTCCGATAACAAATCTCCAAATTAAATATCCTAAAATAATACAAACAAGTGGCGCAACTGAAGAAATAATATTGCCTCCCTTTTTAACTGGTGTGGCAGTTGCCGACTTTCCTTGACTAACAGAAACCTTAACGTCTGACATAGATTCTTTTTGAGAAATTAAAAAATTAGAATTAAATTAATATGACCACAGACTTTGTTCGTAGTTAAATATTTTTTCTTTTATAGCATCGCCTTCTAATAGAGCAAACAAAGTGTTTTTTCCATACTTTTCTTTCAGAGACTGATCGAAAGGATTATCTAGCGTTGATTTAGTGATATAACTACTGAACATTCTGCTTTCAAATAAATCTTCCCAACTCATTCTTGCACCGAAGTTTTTTGGGTTATAAACTTCATATTTCGCCAAGGTTGGACGCAAATCTGGATAATACAACCAAAACAAGGTTCTCATTTGACCTAATGAAGTTCCATCTGATAATGTTATTGGCATTTCAGGGGCAATTCCAAGAATTCTCGTGTATAAAACAGAAGTCTCTTTATCAAAAACAACTTCCTCTTTTATTTTAAATTTATATACAGAGTCTAGACTAGGTTCTTTAGTCATGATGTTATACTTAACAATATTACCATCCAAATCTTGAACAGGAATAGTATCAGGCTTTCCGGATGACAAAGTTCCAAGCGCTTGTTCTGTTGTCAAAGGAGTAGTAAATCTGTCATCTATAGGATCGAAAGCAGTAACTCCATTACGGATTGCACTCAATAAGATAGAAACAAATCTTTGACTACCATTATCTTCAACCAAAGAATATCTGAAAGGAAGATTAACTTTTTCACGTGAATCTATCTCCCTCCATATACGCTGTTTGTAAACAGCATCATCTTCCCTTATATTTTTATACGCAAGAGGAGTTCTATCCTTTACAAAGTTTTTTGTTACAACATTATCACTACGCAAAGAGACTTTAGCAGTATCATTAATACCACCTCCAGAGCCAGCAGCTAGCACATGCACATACGGAATAGATGCAGCAGGCTTAGTATTACTAGCCTGTTCTGGAGCAGGCTGAGAAACAGGAGCCGGCGTAGAATTCTTCGTTGTACTTGGCTTCTTAGTAGTTGTTCTCCTAGTTGTCTTTCTCTGAGCATTCGAAACACTACTCAGTAAAACAACTAGCAGTACAGTAAAGAAAAAAGAAACGTTCTTCATATTTAGTTTGTTAAATTAAAACCAATCAAAGGCAAACTTCTAGTCCTTCCATCAGGACCAACAGCTTTAATGTCATCGAATGTAACAGTAGTTCCATTTACACACCTGTCAATAATTCTTCTTGCTTCTGGTGTGAATGCAGCTCCATTATTTTGCGCAATTCCAGGATTTTCAGTAAATCCTTTACCAGTAGCATAAAGCGTATAACTAGTAATGTTATACTTTACACCTTCAAAAATGAAGTTTTCCAAATCAGCCCTTAGACCTTGTTGAGATTTGAACTCATTTGCAGAAAGTTTACCTCCCTTGCTACGGCCAACCATTGCCACAGGATCTGGAATTGGCTTAACCCTGAATTTGAAAGGGGTTGTTTTTCCATCCACAATTACATTAATTGTAGACTCTGTTCCACCACTAACTGTAATATCATACTTTCCAGGACCAGTTTTTTCCTTGTTACCATTTTCAACAGTAATTTCAGTAGCTTCGTCTCCCTTAGTACCACCAGAAACACTAATCGGATTTTTAAGACCAATATAGAAAATTTTCGTCGCGTCAGCACTAACACTTGCGCCAGTTGGTGAACCAACAGTGTATTTGATGTCCTTATCAAGGGTTGCGATTTCACCATTTGGCTTTTTGAAAGTTATAGTTACTTTCTTGGTGTAAGATCCAGGACCTCCAACAGTTGTTTTGTATAAAGCTGTTCCGTCTGGTCCTAATGGAACTGAAGAGCCATCAACAGATACAGTAGGTTGAGCAGCGCTACTGAAAGCACCAACACCACCAGTTATTGTCAACTCTTGACCAGGCATTAGATATTCTGAACTTTGACTTGCTATAGCTTGGAATTTATCGTACACAATCTTAACAGCACCAATTTTTTTATGACAGAATTCAACAACTTGAGATTCACTGTTCTTAATATCATTTTCGAACTTATCCAATATTGTAACAGCAGCCACAGTTGGAGTCATGTGAAAATAGGTGTAAGCCCATGGCATTTGCTTAGCTCCCTTTTCGTTCAAAGAAGGGGGAACTGATAGATCCAATGGCAACTGCAAAGAGGCCACCTCTGGATCTATTCCCAACATCTTATCCTTGTAATCAGTCAGCTTCTTAAGCAAATCATCACCATTTTTCTCACCTACTGGTCCTTCAACTAGCAAATGTGTTGAGGCGTCCGTATTTTGATAATTGTAGGTAGCTTCTTTTCCGTCTTTAGCGGGCTCAGGATCTGAAGCAGCTATCAATTGCTTTTTTAAGTCCTCTATGTAGTTGATTGCATCATCAGAATAGTCTTTAGCATTTTTTGCTTTAGGAAACCAAATAGCTGCAGAATCTTTAGTTTCATTTTTGCTCAGCATCTCCTTGAAAGAAGCAAACAATGTATTATCTTTCTCATCAATTGCAGTATTAGAATTATTCAAACTACGATCAACTGTCTTAAAGGCATTCAAGATTTCAACAGACACATTCAGAGCTAACAAAGCCGTTAACACTAAATACATCACGTTAATCATCTTCTGCCGGGGCTCTTTAGGTAATGACATACTAATTTAATTATTTAAATATTAAAAAATGATTATAACAATAGTTAGCAACTATCATTACGCCCTTCCTTGCATTGCAGTTAACATATTTCCGTAAACTTGATTTAGTTTACTTAAGTTATTGGCTAAAGTACCAATTTGTTCTTTTGCCTTTAAAGCATCTACAGCTGTACCTTCCATAGTTGTAGCAACTTGAGAAAGCTTGCCATAAAACTGGTTGATTGCTTTTAAGTGGTTATTACTTTCTTGCAATTCCATCTCATATATTGTATTGATAGAAGCAAGGTTCTTAGTCAAGTTTTGAACTTGTCCATGGAATTGTTTAGTAGACTCAGCAGCACCACTCAAAGAAGAGAAAGAAGCAGTAGCTTGGTTAACAGCACCTGTAATTGCTGCAAAAGACTCACCAGCCAATTTAGTCTTTGAACTAAAATCAGAAGTTGACTTAACAACATCACTTATTTCTCCAATATTAGAAACAGTAGATCCCAATTTCTTGAAATTATCTCCCAATTTTGCTAAACTTGTAGGAGTGATGTCTGCTTCTGCCAACATTTTTTCCATTGTTTTCAAAGCAGTGTTTCCTTGAACTTTTTCTAACGGAGCTTCAACGTGTCCTGCATCTGGAGGAGGCAATAACCCATAAACAACAAATATCAGCGCTTCTGTACCCAACCCAATAGGAAGGAATATGCTTGCCCCTGGATAGTGTTGAATTTTAAATAAAGCTCCAATGATAACAATTGATGCACCAAAACACACAAAGATGTTTAGTAATCTGTTTTGACCTTTTGTTAAACCTGCTGACATGTTGTTTCTTTTTTAATTGTTAAGTGAAATGTTTAATGTTTGTGAAGTATTGAAAATTTAAAATATTAACGTCTAGGTACCAAATCAATTACGCATCTGAAACCTATGTAAGATTTAGAAGTGTCTTGATATTCATAATTTCTTGTACTTGTTTGTAGGTAATAACCAACATCTTTCCAACTACCACCTCTAACAACTTTTCTTTTCATTCGTGGAGGGTCAGAATCTTTTGCGTCATACCTCAAATCAGGACTCATGTCATGAACTATGTTATAAGCTCCTTCATTAAAATAAGAATTAGTCCATTCTGCCACATTACCCGCCATGTTGTATAGACCATATCCATTAGGCCAGTAAGCATCAACACGAACTGTGTAGAAACCGCCATCCTCTGCGTAGTTACCTCTACCAGGCTTAAAGTTTGCAAGTAAACAACCCTTTTTGTTCCTGAGATAGTAGTTACCCCAAGGATACATGGAACTACTTCTTCCACCTCTAGCAGCATATTCCCACTCTGCTTCACTTGGTAATCTGAAATCACTCTCAACAGCCATTTTCTTTGATTCCAAATAACTGTTTAATTTTTTTGTTCTCCAATTACAAAATGCTTGCGCTTGCTTCCAATTTACACCAACTACCGGATAATTTCCAAATGAAGGGTGAGCAAAGTATCTCTTTGTCATTGGTTCATTGTAAGAATAAGAGAAGTCTCTCATCCAGACTGTTGTGTCTGGGTAGGCCGCTACTTTACGCTTTTTGAAAAAAGGCAATGGATTCGTTTTGAAAGCCTCTCTATTCTCTGCTTTGGTTAGTTCTTGAAAATCAGGTTCAGTGTAAGCATATATCAACTTCTCAGGATTGAAGAAAGGTTTTGTACCTTGAGCATCAACCTTTATAAAATAACCTGCACTTGAAAGTTGATCTTTGAATTTAGCGTCATCAAGTTTAACTGTCTTCAATTGCTTCCAATGCACAATTGTATCATAATAAGGGGCACCAAGCATTACAGCTACTGTGGAATCCCTTACCCAATAAACAAATTCTCTGTACTTATTATTAGTAAGCTCAGTAGCATCCATCCAAAAACCAGGGATAGAAACTTCTCTGTTTCTAGATGTGAAAGTGTAATTGATGTCTTCATCGCTAGGCCCCATGTGAAAATTCCCAGGAGGAACATAGACCATACCCAACGGCATAGACATACTAGGCTTTGAATTTGGAGAAATCCCGTGAACCTGACCATCGTCAATGACACCACTTTTGGATTTGCCTTTTTTGCAACTACCTAACCCTACGACGAGAAGAGCAGCGAAAACGTAAAACACAAAATTTTTAATCATAAAATGA
Source organism: uncultured Chitinophagaceae bacterium (assembly GCA_903895845.1). GTDB lineage: Bacteria > Bacteroidota > Bacteroidia > Chitinophagales > Chitinophagaceae > Parasediminibacterium. Next base: position 15,257 of record CAITVK010000119.1, on the reverse strand, counting down.
AATTACTATTTGGCAAATATATATTCTAGTTCGAAAAAAACATCCTATTTAATAAAAATTTATTATTAAATTAAAAAAACTGCTGATTTAACCTATTGTTTAACTAAATCCAAATCAAACCTAAAATACTTGTTATAGTTTGATATAACGATAAAATAGATCTTAAATAACCAAATGCAGTGAATCCGATAAATATTTAACTCAACTATTCAGATAAATTATCCTGCATATTGGTTTGACCGCAAGTAAAGGATAATTATTCATTTCTACAATAGTTAAGAACAATATTTCAAGAAGAATTTGCTTTTTTTAACATTTAAGTCATAACTTTTCACAAATCTCTTTTCGAAGCCCTCATATATCGGTAACTATTATTTTCGAAACCTACTAACACGGTGTTATAAAGACATTTTCGAATTACTAAATCGACAAGCATTAGTGAACTGATAATGAATGTTTTTATTGATTATAAAGCAAATCTATTCGACTACTCTTTCTATCCATCCCGCACTATCCTGCTTCATTTATCGAAATTAACAATTGAATTTACCCACAGATTTCCATTGCTTAACCCACAAGACTGTTTTTATCCCACACACGCTGCACAAAAAAACAAAACAATTGGATTTAAATACATTGAACGCCCAATTTTAGAATTTCAACTAAGCAATAACGCTTCTTTACAACTTGCTTTAACGCTAGTACCAACATATGGGTATTAGTAACATAATAAAAAGAAAATTTTTACAATATACACAATTGTCAAAAAAAGCAATAGTGTCATTCCGGTTCCTTTAAAGGATTTGCCGAAAGCAAAGAAGCCATCTTGACAAATCAAGATGGCTTCTTTTATAGAACAGAATGAAATACTATTTCTTTTCGCCTTCTTCCAGTTTAGCACGGATATCAGCCAAAGCACTCAATTCACCCAAAGTAGTTTTTTCTACCTTAGCTTGAATAACTTTCACTTCTTTCGCCGTCTTCTCAGATTCAGCTCTTGCTTCTTTCTTAGCAGACTCTTTTACTTCAATTTGCGCTTGTTCCCAAACACGACTATGACTCAAAAGAATACGCTTGTCGTTTCTATCAAATTCTATTACCACAAACTCTAATGTTTCCTCAGCAACAACTGCTTTACCATCTTCCTTATTAAGATGACGTGCTGGAGCAAATCCCTCCAAACCATATGCTAATTGAACTAAAGCACCCTTATCGTCCCTACGTGTAACAGTACCTTCGTGTTTTGTACCTACTCCAAAAGTATCTTCCAATGTGCTCCAAGGATCTTCTTCTAGTTGTTTATGACCCAATTGTAGCTTGCGGTTGTCTTTATCGATACCCATAATCATGATATCGATGTGCTGACCAACTTTCACATAATCGCTCGGGTGATTCAAACGCTTTAACCAGCTTAAATCACTAATATGAATCATTCCACCAATTCCTGGCTCTAACTCAACAAATACACCATAAGGAGTAATGTTTTTGACCAATCCTTGGTGCTTGCTATCTACGGCATATTTGTTTTCAATGGTATCCCATGGATCCGTTGTCATCTGTTTGATAGACAAACTCATTTTACGGGTATCCTTGTCTAGAGTAACAACCTTAGAATCGTGTTCATCACCTAGTTTAAAGAATTCCTTAGCGTTTACAGGTGTATTAGCCCAAGTGATTTCACTTACGTGTACCAAACCTTCAACACCAGGTTGAACTTCTAGGAATGCACCATAATCTTCGATGTTCACTACTTTACCACGAACAACGGAACCTTCTGCAAGATCCGCTGGCAATACATCCCAAGGATGTGGCGTTAATTGTTTTAAACCTAAGCTGATACGTTTCTTATCATCATCAAAGTCTAATACAACCACATTTACCTTCTGATCTATTTTCAACAAATCGCTCGGGTGAGAAATTCTACCCCAAGAAATATCTGTGATATAAAGTAAACCATCCAATCCACCAAGATCCATAAAGGCACCAAAGTCTGTAAGGTTTTTAACAACACCTTCCAATACCTGACCCTTTTCTAGTTTGCTCATGATGTTCACACGTTGAGCTTCCATATCGCTTTCGATAAGAGCCTTGTGAGATACAACAGCATTCTTGATAGTTTCATTGATTTTAACAACCTTAAATTCCATTGTTTTGCCTACAAACTGATCGTAATCTGCTACAGGCTTCACATCTATCTGAGAACCAGGTAAGAATGTTTCCATTCCATAGATTTCCACAATCAAGCCACCCTTTGTTTTGCTGGTAACATAACCAGACACAACTTCTCCGGTTTTGTTAAGCTCAACAATACGTTGCCAAGCACGGTAGTTCTTAGCGCTTTTACGGCTAAGGGTAAGGTTACCATTCTTATCTTCTTTTTCAACCACCATTACTTCAACCAAGTCACCTACTTTAAGACCTTGATTGTCGCGGAATTCGTTCAAAGAAATCAGACCATCACTTTTAAAGCCGATGTTTACTACAACGTCTGTTTTAGTCAATCCAACAACCAAACCATCCATGATCTGACCGTCTTCAATCTGTACGAATGTATCTTCATACACTTTGTCGTACTTTACTTTTTCTTCTTTTGCATACAAACTCACATTACGTTTGTCTACGCTCCAGTCAAAATCGTCGTGTGCTGTTGCAATTACTTCTTCAATTGGCTGATAAGCCACTACTGGTGCTACTGTTTCTGGTTCAGTAACAAATGTAGGAGCAGCTACTTCTTCTACCACTTTCACTACAGGTTCGTCTGCAATTACGGGAATTTCAGGAGTTGGTTCAACTGCTGGTGCTGCTTCTTCAGCAACTACTGCTACTTCTTCGGCGGCAACAATTACTGGTGTTTCTTCTGCTGCAACTTCTGTTGCGGTTTCTTCCACAGGTGCGTTTGTTGTTGCAGTGGTAGCTTCAACCTCTGAGGTTGCGGCGCTATCCTGGGCATCTGCATTTAGTTGTTTAATAAATAAATTCATTTTAAATAATCCGAAGCTTTTTTAATTCGGGCTGCAAAAGTAAGGAACAGGTTTGAAATTATTGGCAATAGTATAAAAATTGGTTAGTGATTACTTTGAGAGAGGAGAGAAGAAATCAGATTTTATTTGAAATAGTTGATTAATAAGAGGCAACTTAACTTGGTTGAATCGGCTTCTTTTAGTGGCTGAATTACTTCTTTTACTGAGCAAAAGAATTGATTTGCTCACCGAAAGAATTGATTTGCTCACCAAAAGAACTGATTTACTGAGTAAAAGAGTTGATTTACTCACTAAAAGAATTCTTTTACTCACCGAAAGAGTTCTTTTGCTCACCAAAAGAACTGATTTACTGAGTAAAAGAGTTGATTTACTCACCAAAAGAATTCTTTTACTCACCAAAAGAAGTGATTTACCCACCAAAAGAAGGATGGTTGTTTCGGCGGGAGGATTATCTTTGGTTTTTATAAAAGAATATGAAAATAATATATAGAATTTTAATGGTTTCTATTTGGACACTATTGATTATTAGCTGCGCTGATAAAAGTAGTAATCCTGAATGTGAAAAGAATCCATTTGTGTCAACTGATAATAATGGGTTTAATTTTTACTATGCAAAGAGAGGTATGCCAAAAGACGTACAGCCTGTAATTCATAATAACATTGAATACAGTGCACCTTTATATGATAAAGACTTTGAGGATTCAATCGGATGTATAGGATTTATAATTGCGAAGGACCTCTCAAATGATTCCGTCATTTGGAAGAAAAAAATTTACAGAATAGCTTACGATATGAATTTGGAAACGGATGTACAAGATTGTTATATTGACTCGCTTGTATTAAAATGCGACAATTTATTTATTCATAATGAGAATGGATCTGTCTTTAAGTTAAATCTCTTAAATAACGATTTAACTCAATTCTAATACTCACCCTAGTTGGTCTACTCCCCCTCTAAACCGTTTACTCCAAAAAACGTTTTTTATTTGCAACTATTGTACTTTTAATAATCGGCCTACCGCTAGGCGCAGCAAAATTTTATGCAGCTTTATTGTAATTCTCTTACCGAATACAACCGTTTAATTACGAAGGAAGTAAAAATTGGCGACCTGTTGCTCGGCAATGGTCACCCTATCCGTGTGCAAACGATGACTACCACCGACACGATGGATACACTGGCAAACGTGGAACAGAAACTGCTTTTACTACCGTAACCGAAGTTACTGGCTCTAAATTTATTGACCCTCGCCCCAATTTGGTGGTTGGCGTACCCGAAACAAGGCAATATCGCATTTGGTATCTAAAAAATAATGTGGTGGTGGGTTTGGTAAGTGCCATTGTAACGATAACCGTTAATGAATAGGAAAGGAAGTATGAGTTATAAGTTATGAGTAAATAAAGATGGTATGTTTCCCTCAACTCCTCGCTCATAATTCATAACTCATAACTAAAAAGAAGCCCCTTGAAGCGAAAGTTCTAAGGGGCTTTTTGATTGATAAAAGTCAAAATAAAAACAATGAAAAATAAGAAAAGCACACCAGCAGCACCGATAGTTTGTAGGCTGAACAATACATCTCTCAATTTTGATGGCAATAGTTTAATTTTTGCTTCCATCATTCAAATTCTGAATCTAGACGAAACTGTCCTAACCAATTTTTTTGATTACTTAAACTACTTTAGTCTAGAGAATTTCGAAATCTTGATTCGTATCTTCCCGAATAAAAGAATGATATGAACCTTAGCACCCTCCCAAATCACTATTCACTGTTTACTGAATCTCCCCTCCATTCAACCATTCATCCTTCCGTTCATAAAATTTATAACACAAAAAGTTAATCATTGCACCCGAATACCTACTTTAGCCAATTGTACACGATACATTTTACACTTTAAACTAAAAATGCTAAAAATGAACTTAAAAAAAGGAATCTATTTATCCGTGCTGCTGCCACTACTTGCCGTTAGTCAGCCACGATTGCCTAAAGGGTATTTTTGGGAGAAATTGCCCAATGGTCTGGAAGTAGTGGTGATAGAAAACAACAAAGTACCACTTGCTACTATCGAAATTGCTGTTAAAAATGGTGCCTATACCGAAGGACCAGAATACAGTGGCTTGTCGCACATGTTCGAACACATGTTTTTTAAAGCCAATCAGGCCTATCCTAGTCAGGAGAAGTTTTTGAAGCGTACCCAAGAACTTGGTGCCATCTGGAACGGTACAACAGCAGAAGAAAGGGTGAATTACTTTTTTACTTTCGATAAAGACAGTCTGAAAGCTGGATTGCAGTTCATGAATGCTGCTATCCGCTTCCCACTCTTTAGGGTTGAGGATATGAAGAAGGAAAGACTGGTTGTAGATGGTGAATTTCAACGCAATGAAAGCGACCCGGGCTTTCAGATATGGTATGAATGTAATAAAAGACTGTGGGGCGATTTGTTTACACGCAAAAACCCTATTGGCGACCATAACATCATCAATACGGCTACGCCCGAGAAGATGACCATCATCAAAAACAAATATTATGTACCCAATAACTCATTGGTGGTTGTTGGTGGCGACGTAGATCATACAACTGCCTTTGCATTGGTAGAAAGTATTTTTGGAAACTGGGAATCGAGCGGCGTAGATCCACAAACAAAATATCCTATCCCCGAGTTTGCGCCACTTACCAAGACAGATTATTTTATAAAAGAATCTTCCATTGCACAAACACCTTACATTAATTACTATTGGCAAGGTCCCGATACCAGAAACGACTCTGTTTCTACCGTTGCAGCCGATGTTTTTGGTACTATCTTAGGATTAAATTCTTCCAAATGGCAACAAGCACTCATCAACTCGGGATTGGCGTCTTATGCAAGTGTCAGCTATCAAACATCCAAATATGTGGGCCCGATAAGTATTTTTGTTGTGCCTAATCCCAATAAGCTGAAGGAATGTACCGATGAAATAAAGAAGCAGGTAGCAATGTGGCAAAATGACGATTATTTTACGGATGAACAACTGGAAGATGCCAAACAAACACTGCGTAGAAACAATTTGAGGGGCTTGGAGAAGCCTTCTGAATTACCTCACAATCTTACCTATTGGTGGTGCAGTGCTTCGTATGAGTTTAATACCGACTACATCAAAAATTGTAAGGCAATCACAAGGGAAGATATCAAAAGATATGTTGGCAAATATGTTATCGACAAACCTTATGTGGCAGGGATGATTATTAGTCCGGAAGCAAACAAAGCACTGAAAGCAGATGCATTCTTTAAGCCATAATGATTAATTAAAGGCACACAAATATTTTCATTCAAATCAATTAAATAAAACCTATTTATGAAACATAAAATATATAATACGCTACTATTAATAAGCGGGTTATTAATTATTGGCTTATCGTCTTTTGCGCAGGGTAAAAAAGCGTATGAATTAACAATAAATGGCGTAAAAGTAATTGTACAGCCAACGAGTAATGAGATACTGGAAATACAAACAATCATTAAAGGGGGCGTGCAGAATTATCCTGCCAAACTAGCAGGTATAGAAAGCCTTGCCTTTAGTGCTTTAACGGAATGTGGAACGGAAAAAGATGATAAAAATGCGTTCAAGAATAAATTGGATAAAGCAAGTGCCAATGTTGGAGGAAACGCTGGAATGGACTATGCAACCTTTACCATGAACTGCATTGCCAGCGATTTTGAAAGCGTCTGGCCTTTGTACACAGATGCATTGACCGTTCCTGCCTTTGATAAAACAGAGTTTGACAGGATTAAACAAGATGCCATCAATAACCTGAAGCAACAAAACTCCGATCCTGATGCAGCCATCAGCAAACTGGCAAAAGAAACGGCTTTTAAAGGGAAGGATTATGCAAAAAGTCCACAAGGAACAGAAGAAATAGTGTCTGCCTTAACTGCAGAACAAACTAAAGCATATTATAAATCGATTCTTACCCGTTCCCGTATGCTGATTGTAGTAGTTGGTAATCTGGAGAAGGATTTGATTGTAAAGAACGTAACGGAATTGCTAAATAAAATTCCACAAGGGGCGCCATTTATACTTAAACGTCAATCATATCATCCTGTGGCAAATTCTTTTAAAAGCGAGAAGAAAGAACTGGCTACCAACTACATTATAGGTGTTACAAGTGCGCCATTGCCTGGTACACCCGATTATAATGCGTATGCGTTGGCGATGCGAATTTTTTATGATAGAAACTTCTTGGAAGTACGTACAAACAATGGACTTTCCTACGCGCCCGCTGCCTATCTGGATGGCGGACTCTCCTCCACAAGTAACTTATATGTTACCACCAAAGAGCCAGACAAATACATTAATGTGGTTAATAAACTGATTAACAAAACAAAAAATGAAGGGTTTACAGAAGAGGAAGTGAAGAATATGAAGACCACCTATGTAACTAGTTTCTTTTACAAGCAAGAAACCAATAGCGCGCAGGCATCTTCGCTTGCTGCCAATGAAGTATTACACAACAATTGGAAGCGTTCGCTAACCATCAGCGACGATATGAAAAAACTAAAGACAATTGAAGTAAACAAGGCATTCAGCAAGTATTTTGGCAACATTACCTGGGTTTATCAGGGAGATAGCACCAAAGTGACGCCTGCATTGTTTAAAAAAGATTATACACCGGTAGGTAAGTTGCCACCAGCCACTTTAAGTCCGGTGAAAAAAGATTAACACGATAGATACTTTATTAAAAAGGCGAATCATTTAAGTATGATTCGCCTTTTTAATACCACAAAATTTCTTTTACCACTCATTACAAAGCATTATTGTTTCTTTGCGAAGCGTAAATCATTTATTTTAAATAATCATAAAACACTAACGATGAGTTTCACCCCCATTAAAGCAGCTTTGTGTTCCTTCGGTATGTCGGGCAAAGTATTTCACGGTCCATTTTTATCAGTCAACAATCAATTTATCCTTCATGGTAGCTGGGAACGAAGCACAAAGACCATACAACAATATTATCCCGATGCCATTTCTTATGATAGCTATGAGGCTTTGCTGGCTGATGACGATGTAGAATTGGTGATAGTGAACACGCCAAACATTACCCATTACGACTTTGCTAAACGTGCTTTGCGTGCTGGTAAACACGTAATAATAGAGAAACCATTTACGGTCACCGAGCAAGAAGGCAAAGAGTTGATTGCAATTGCACAACAAGAAGGAAGAAAGCTTTCCGGTTTTCAGAACAGACGCTACGACAGTGATTTCTTGACTGTAAAAGATGTTATAAACAAGAAATTATTGGGAAATATAGTAGAAGCTGAGCTGCACTATGACCGTTATATGGAGGGATTGAGCTATAAAGTTCACAAAGAAACGCCTGTAAAAGGAACGGGGATGTTGTACGACCTGGGTTCGCACATGATAGACCAAGCATTGCAATTATTTGGAAAGCCCACTAGCCTGTTTGCAGACATCAGGATAGTGAGAGAGATAAGTAAGGTTGATGATTACTTTGAAGTATTGCTTTATTATAGAAACTTACGGGTTCGTATTGTTGCAACTACACTAGCAAGAGAACCTAGAGGATATATAATTAATGGAACTAAGGGTTCTTTTATAAAACCTAAAACAAACATACAAGAAGAGGCGCTGGCAGGGGGAAAACTACCCATCGGCGAAGATTGGGGGAAGGAAGATGAGGCTTTCTGGGGCTTGTTACATACAGAAAAGGATGGTAGCATCATCCGAGAGCTAGTGCCTACTATCAAAGGAAATTATATGGCCTATTTTGATGGTATCTACAAAGCAATACGCGAAGGCGCTGATGTTCCGGTACTGCCAGAAAGTTCTGTAGAAGTAGTTCGCATAATAGAAGCCGCATTTGAAAGTAGCAATACAGGCAAAGTAATTCAGCTAGCTTAGTAAGTACAAATTTTTTGTAGTCACGATTTATTATATCCGCATGAGCTTAAAATAAAACGTTTGCGTAAATAAAGAACGAAAATCATTTAGTAGTAAAAAATAATGTCCTACAATTGCACTCAATTTTTTTCGATACAACTTGATTGAACGATTTATGCCGTATCAGTCGATGATACTTACTCTTTTAACTAATTAAAATTTATAAAATGAACTTATCAAAACAGAATCTTGCAAACGTAAAAGCAGCAAGTGCTCAATTACCTCCCGAAAACGTATTCGCTCTTCCTGAAAAGATTTTACAGTTCGGTACGGGTGTGTTGCTTCGCGGATTAATAGATGATTTTATTGACAAAGCAAACCGAAAGGGTATTTTCAATGGCCGTATTGTAGTTGTAAAGAGCACAGCAACCGGTGGTGCAGATGCCTTTGCTACACAAGATGGATTATACACGCAATTGATAAAAGGAATTGATAACGGTACTAAAGTAGATGAAGTTATTATCAACTCCTCTATCAGCCGTGTGTTGGCAGCAAGTGACGAGTGGGCTGAAATCTTGAAAGTTGCTACGAGTAAGGAATTGAAGGTTATTATATCCAATACAACCGAAGTAGGAATTACTTTGGTTGATGATGATAAAGTAACTGCTACCCCACCAAAGTCTTTCCCTGGAAAGCTATTAGCAGTGTTGTTAAAGAGATATGAAACATTTGGTGGTAGTGCTGATAGTGGTTTTGTGATTGTGCCTACCGAATTGGTTGTGGACAATGGTACAAAACTAAAAGGCATCGTAAAACAATTGGCTATCAACAACAACCTGAGTGAAGCATTTATCAATTGGATCGATTCAGCAAATGACTTCTGCAATTCTTTGGTAGATAGAATTGTACCTGGAAAGCCTGCTGCAAGCGAACTAAAAGCAGCAGAGGAAACGTTGGGCTATACTGATGATTTGTTGATAATGAGCGAATGCTATCGTTTATGGGCTATTGAAACATCTAGTGCCAAATCTAAAGAAACATTATCTTTCAGTAAAGCAGATGAAGAAGGGGTTGTGATTGTTGACGACATCAATAAGTTCCGTGAGTTGAAACTTCGATTGCTAAATGGCACCCATACTTTCTCTTGCGGATTAGCAATTGTAGGTGGCTTTGCAACAGTAAAAGAAGCAATGGCCAATAGTACTTTCTCTACGTTCATTACCAATGTTTCCAACAATGAGATGGCACCTGCAATTCTCAATAAAGATATTAATTTGGCCGATGCTCAAGCTTTTGCAGGAAAAGTGTTGGATAGATTCCGCAATCCTTTTATAGAGCATTTATGGATAAGCATTTCTATGCAATACACTTCTAAAATGAAGTTGCGCAATGTGCCAATCCTTCAAAAATATTTTGCTGCCAACCAAACGCCACCATCTTATATGGCTCTTGGTTTTGCTGCCTACATCTTATTTATGAAGAGTACAAAAAATGCAGATGGCAAATATATTGGTAACCTTAATGGCAAAGACTACACCATTACAGATGATTATGCTGCTGTACTGAGTGGACATTGGGATGGCGCAGATGCAGAATCAGTTGTGAATCTGGTTTTGAAAGATGTAAGCCTTTGGGATATAGATTTATCTGGTTTCAACGGGTTTAAAGATGCTGTTACCAAACAATTAGAGGCTTTAATCAACAATGGATTCGAAGCAGCAGTAAATGCATTATAATCATGAGAAATACACAGTAAAGAGGTAACTGCTTGACTGTGTATTCCTCATAACTTACACTTTATGCTTTGCCACTGACGCCTAAATTATATAAAATGAAAAAGTTCCTAGACGATAATTTCTTATTAAAAAATAAAACAGCAGAGTTACTATACCACGAGTATGCCAAGGCAATGCCCATCATCGATTATCACTGTCACCTACCTCAACAACAGATTGCAGAAGATAAAAACTTCGAGAATATAACGCAAGCCTGGTTATATGGCGACCACTACAAATGGCGCGCTATGCGAACCAATGGTATAAACGAAAAGTATTGTACAGGTACTGCTACCGACTATGAAAAGTTTGAACAGTGGGCTGCTATCGTCCCTTATACGCTACGTAATCCTTTGTATCATTGGACACATCTTGAACTGCAACGCTATTTTGATGTAGACGTTGTTCTTAACCCTTATACTGCCAGAGAAATTTATGATAGTTGTTCCGAAAAATTACGTAGCAAAGAATACAGCGTAAAGAATCTTTTGCGTAAGATGAATGTAGTGGCGGTTTGCACAACGGATGATCCTGTTGATAACCTTGGGTTTCATCAGGAAATAAAAGATCAAGGCTTCGAGATACCTGTTCTTCCTGCGTTTCGCCCAGACCAAGCGATGAATGTGGATGATGCTACTAAGTTTGTTGCTTACGTAAAAAGAGTGGAGGCTGCATGCAATAAAAATATCAGCAACTTTAGTGATTATGTTGATGCACTGAAAAGCCGTCATGACTTCTTTCATGCCATGGGATGTAATGTGAGCGACCACGGTTTGGAAGAACTATATGCCGACGAATTTACAGATACTGAAGTGGCAGCCATATTTACCAAGATATATGGAGGTAATTCTTTGAACGATACAGAACGAAGGAAGTTTAAGAGTGCCATGTTGTTGTTGTTTGCCGATTGGGATTACGAAAGAGGCTGGGTACAACAATTTCATCTAGGTGCCTTTAGAAACAACAATGGTCGTATGTTAACTACTCTAGGACCCGATACTGGTTTCGACAGCATCGGCGACTTTAGACAAGGACGTTCTTTGTCTTCCTTTTTATCTAAACTAGATACCAAGAACAGACTTGCAAAAACCATCTTATACAACCTGAATCCTGCCGACAATGAACTATTTGCGACCATGATTGGCAACTTTAATGATGGCAGTATGGCTGGCAAAGTACAGTGGGGGAGCGGCTGGTGGTTTCTAGACCAAAAGGATGGCATGACCAAACAAATGAATGCGCTTTCCAATATGGGACTGATAAGCCGGTTTGTAGGCATGCTGACTGATAGCCGCAGTTTCTTGTCTTTCCCTCGTCACGAATATTTCAGACGTATCCTCTGTAACCTTTTTGGTGAAGAGATAGAGAATGGAGAATTACCACACGATTTACCTTGGACAGGCAAAATTATTAAAGACATCTGTTATTATAATGCAAAGGACTACTTTGGCTATTAATACGAGGACTTATAGCGAATTGCAATGTTTATATCAAAAAGATAGTTTTTAGTAGTTCACTTTTCAGAAAATTTAAAGGAACCCAATTCATAATCATTACAAGATAACTGCCTCAGCTACATGCATTACGGTATCTATATTTCAATGTATTGATTGCTTAATTTATAATGCTGGGTGGCAACAGTTTGCATTGCTTTAGCCGATAGATTTTGAAGTAGCGTACCATCTTGCCTCCTCGTACCTGATTGATGATTACAGGAGATTGGATGCTGGTATAAAAAGCACCATACAAGGCAGTAACATCAACGGGTAAATTGGAGGGGACAATGCAATAGGCATCATCGCCAAGCTGTATGGGAGGCATTTGATTGTTGAGCCAAGCGAACTTGTGGATGTCGGTGAGTTTGCCAAGACCAATGACTGGTTGCCCTGTTTGACTTGCTACATAGAATAATAAATGTCCTGCTGGAAACCAATTACTCACTAAAATTGGAGCATTTGTTTTCATCATCCCACTAGCAACATCGCTTTCTTCGAGCGTTTTGAATGCCTTGCCAAATTCCTGCCAGCCACTGATATCCAAGGTGAGACTGTTAGCACCGTAGTTCTCCATTTTGTCGCTTCCTCCAACGTGAGAAGGGGCAAAGTTTGCTAATAATACTCCCGCCAACAATACAAACATGACTATTCCACCACCAATTTTTATGAATAGAGGGTATAGTTTGTTGGTCTTTTCGCTAAGATAAATGGCGGCAATAAAGTAAAGCGGAAGAAATCCTGGGCCACTCCAATGCGGAAGGGAGGGGTTGAGAAGGGCAATGAGCCAAAAGAAAAGAATCATGGGTACCGACATGCAGATGAGCCAAGTATTAATGTCGGATTTGAGTTTGATTTTGTTACGAATAAAGTATACGGCGGCAGCGATAATACCAATATACATGACTGGATTTTGATAAGCAAACTCACCGAGTATCTCTTGCAGTAGACCATCCCAAAGTAAAGAAGTGTGTGAAACACGCTCGGAATGAAAACGATAAGTAATGAAATCATTTTGGATATTCCAATAAACGATGGGAAAAAAACATAATAATGTAACGATGATTCCCAAATATATCCTCAAGTTGAGTAGCCATTTAGTACGTTTTAACAGGATGAATAATCCAAAGCCAGCCCATAGATATAATCCGTGTACTTTACATAAACAAGCCAATCCAATCAATAAGCCAAGTGCTAACCAATAGCTTAATCTCTTATCTTTTTGCAGGATTATTATTTGGCTCATCAGGTATAAAGCTGCTGTCCAAAAAGGCATTTGCGGGCTATCGGGTAGTATAAAAAGCCCTGCTATAAAACCTGCATATACAGAGGCATTGTAGATGAGTGCTGCATACCAGCCTGTTTTTTCGTTGGCAATTGTTTTGCCTGTGAGGAAGATTAAATAGCTACTGATGGCACAACTGATGATGGCGCCCAACCGAAGCGCAATGCCCGATGCCCAATGTAAATTAAGAGATGTAAGCCGAATGAGTAGTCCAACCATTGGGGGATGGTCGAAATGATTATAATCGGGTTGAAGGGCATAAGTCCAGTAATACACTTCGTCATTACCTAGCTCTACCAAGCCAGCAATGGCTATTTTTATTATCGAAATAATAAGAAGTAGCCAAAGAAGTTGTTTTCGATAATTTATTTGCATGGGTTACCATCACTATTTCAGGGTGACTGATAAGGCTTTCATCAAATCGTCTCCGCGGAGATCTCTTGCAATTATTTTTCCATCTGGATCTAGCAGAAAATTCGATGGAATAGACTGAATACCATATTGGTTTGCAACGCTGCTAGACCATCCTTTTAGGTCGCTTACTTGCGTCCAAGTTAATTTGTCACTTGTTACGGCTTGCTGCCAAGCCTCTTTGTTGTCATCTAGACTAAAACTTAAAATAGCAAAGTTCTTATCCTTATACTGCGCATAAGCCTTCACTACATTGGGATTTTCCTGACGGCAAGGACTACACCAGCTTGCCCAGAAATCTAGCAACACATATTTTCCTTTTAAGGATGAAAGAGAAACTTCTTTTCCTGTTATATCGCTAGCGGTAAAGTCGGGAGCTTTAGAGCCAATAGCAGTTGATTTCATCATATCAATAATGCCCTTTAGCTTTTTTGCATAATAAGATTCTTGCACACTCGCATCGAGGTTATCAAAGGCAGCTTGAGCATTTTCTAGCTTTGTATCATAATTATTTAACTGATAAGCGAGGTAAGCCGAAGCGTAGCTTTTAGGATTGTCCTTAATTAGTTTAACGATGGCATCGTTTTCCTCTTTTTCCAACCCAACTGCCGATTGTTGTAGTGCTTGTGCAGCAGTTATATTGTTGGCAGCATACAATTTTTTCAAACTGTCGCTCATTGCCATCATTTTTACGCCATAAGGTTTGGTGATAGCAACTACTTGTTGAAGTACTTTATTGCATTCGCCCCCTGTGATCGAAGCACTCATCAACGCTTCTTTTTTTGCCGCCACGAAAATTGTTCCTGCCTCTTCAAATAGCACTATCGCCTGTTGTTGCTGACTTCGTGCCGCCGATGCCGGAAAATAAATACTTGCTGCAACAGGTTCATCAACAGTTCCTTTAAAACTAAAGCTACCGTCTTGGGCAATGTAAGCGGTGTCTGGTTTCGATTCCAATATTTGTTGTTTGCAAATAATCATCTCGCCATTAATAGCGTTTTCAATTTTGCCAGTAATGGTGTAGGCACCCCCTGCAGCGTTTTTTTGTTTGCAAGAAATAGTTGTAAATAATAGTATCGTTAGTAGTGCAAGACCGAGTTGTCTCATAATAAATATTTCGGCGAATATAAATTAGTTCTTGGGAAGAAGTTGTAAGTGATAAGTTATAAGTCTTACAGAAGTTCTACTTATGTATAAAAGTCTTGAAATCCTTTTCAGTCCATCTCTTCCCAAAGTATTTTCTTTCAATCAGTTAATAAGAGTCATTTGATAGGAAATTAGATGTCAAAAAAGAAAAATTGATAGTATCCAAATAAGTGTGTAAGTCATAAACTTGCAGATTTATTATGAAAGAGAAAAACGAGTTATTAAAAGGGTTACCATCTGACTTCTTCAAACAGTTCAAGAGTGGGGAAGATTTTACGGGTTTCATGGATGCGT
>CAITVK010000118.1 GCA_903895845.1 uncultured Chitinophagaceae bacterium | reverse complement strand
GACAATAGATAATAGGTTTGGTGGTCACCTTGTTGAATCGTTGAGCAACAAAAGTAGTGTAATCGTATTTGATATTGCAATAAACTATTTTTTATTGAATGAGAAATAGATTTCTCCCCAATGTCGTTTAGTTAAGGATGCTTTCCAATAATACTCCATTAAATACGGGGTGTCAGCCTGAGCTCGTCGAAGGCGTATAATAAATGAATGAACCTTTATTATATCCGGTTTCGACAAGCTCAACCTGACAATGATTTCGACAGACTCAACCTGACAGTCGTTCCCTCAACTAAACGACATTGAATTCCTCCCCACCTGCTCTATGCAAAAGAAAGTTATTTCTTTACTAAACATTTACTGCCAAACACTTATCAACGGTTACTTGTAATTTTTCATCTGATGCAATCATCCTCTGATTCGATTTAAACAAATACCCCTAATAAAAAAGTGCAGCCTATCCTTGAATAGAACTGCACTTATTAATTTAGAACCTATAACTTATAACTTATAACTATCAACTTATAACTATTCCTTAATAAACTTCTCGTGATACTTATTTCCCTTATTATCTGTGAGATCGAGTACATAAACACCGCTAGAAAGATTACTTGCATCCAAACTTAGGTTGCCATTTGTAACTGTAGCTCCTGCTTTGGCATACACCATTCTGCCTGTAGCATTGGTAATGCGTACATCGTAATTGCCATTGACAGTACCTAAAGTAATATTTAGCTTGCTCTTGACTGGGTTTGGATAGACGTTAATAGCTATAAGTGATGCATTATGAGTGCTGAGTGAAGCAATGGAACTGTACTTGGTTGTGCCGTTGGCACCGATTGCCTTGATACGGTAGTACAAGGTAGCTGCACTGGCAGGGAAGCTTGCATCCTCTACTGTGTAACTGTTTGTTCCTACTGCCTTCTTTGTAGTAATCGTTTCGAAAACTATACCGTTGGTGCTTCTTTCTACCTCATAGCTGGCAATGTTTACTTCATTGGCAATGGCCCATTTCACATTCACCTTCTCCCCTGCCTTTGTTGCAGAGATAGCCGTAAAGTTTACAGGCAAGGCAGTTGCCGCACCTACCAATACCACAAAACGGTTATTGCCCATAGTTGCAGCATCACTTGTTACGTTGAAGTCGTACACCTGATTTGTCCTGATATCCTGTGTGGTGTTTAAGTATTTATCCACCAATGTAATGGATTGCGAAATATCCAGATCCTGATAGTCACTGAATGAAAGCCTGTATTTGCCAATTGTACTACTATTGATACCCAACTGTGTAGCATCAATATCCACCACCTCGGGATGTGTGGCAATTGCCAGACGTTTAGAACCCTTCAACGAAACCAATGTCTGTGTGGCATTGCTCAGGGAGCTAGCGTCCCAATCAGGTATATAGCTATTGCTACCATTGCGGTTGTAACGCACTACAACCTCATCCAACAAGCTGTTGTCGGTTGTAGATTTAAGTCCAATCCGTAGCAGCGGGTTAACGGTGTTACCAAAGTATTGTGTATTTGGAATAGCCCCCGAAGTCTTGTGGCTCTCATGGAAAGTAACCGTACCAGCAGAGCCTGCCTGGGTTGCCTGCACAAAGAATGCTTGTCCGCTAGCAATGTAGTTGCCGCTGGTGTTATCGAAACCAGTTGCACCATTGGCAATCACCCCATTGGAATAGGTGGTGTAGTTGTTGTTGCCGAATGGACTATATGTCCACATATTGTTGTACGTATTTGTACTATTGTCTGTGTGGAAGGCACTAAAACTAATTTGGCAAGGGTATGGATTTGCCAATAAAGTGAATTTACTTTGAGTTGTATCATATAAAGACACTGTAAGGTCTCCAGTAGTTACTGTTCCTGTTGCACTTAAGGTCACAGCTTCAGGTGCTGTCGGTGTGGAGGTTTCCAACTGATTGGCACAAGTGACTGAGCCACTATTCCTGTTGCCACGGATGTTGACAGTATAGCCAGTACCTGGAGTGAGGTTAGTAGATTCTGTGTTGGCAATACCTACATACCTGCTACCATTTACCAATGTTGCATTGTAGTTGTAGATGGTCGGTGAATTGTTTTGAGTCGCATCAAAGCCATTGCTATTGTACTTGTCCGTGGTTCCACCATCACCACTAGTAGTTCCACAAGGTGTACCACCAGTTCCTGAACCAGAAACATAAATCTGCTGTTGCCAGCTATTGCGTATGCTTGCTGTAACAGGGCTACCAATGTAACTATACTTACGGGCAGTCTTGGCTGTAATGTAACGTTCTACAGTTACATTGCCAGAGATACTACCTGCTGATTGTGCAATCCTAGCTGTACCATTGATGTCTGATTTCAATACCAGATTGCCGCCTGTAGTCAATGTTGCCCCTGAATTGACAGTAACCGCACCTGGTGTTGCACCGCCTACTATATTCAGTTGACCGCCCAATGTAACTGTTGCGCTACTGTTCAGCGTAAGGTTTTGTATGGTGTTGTTACCACTAGTGAAGTTAAGCGTACCCGCAGTACCTCCAATAGTCAGGCTAGAAGCTGCAGTTGACGTAATTGTTCCAGTGCCAGAAATTGCACCATTGATAGTGAGTGACTGACCGTTGAGACCTAGTGTTGTACCACTGGCGAGACTCAGGTTATTGATGGTGGAAGTAGCAGTCAATACTGGTAGATAGGTTGTACCTGTACCAACGGTGATATTATCTGTTGAAGCAGGAACAGAGTAGCTCTGCCAGTTGCTGGCTGTGCTGAAATTGGTACTGGTGATACCCAACCATGTTCCGGCTGTTCCAGCATTCACTGTCAATGTACCTGTAGTATAAGTAGGTGAATAACATGCGATTGATCCAGATGAGAAAACAGGACTACTAGGTGTGATTGTATAACTACCTGGCGCATCTGTTACTGGAGAATTACCATTTCCTGTATTGCTGTTGGTCAACGTGACACTGCTGATTGCATCGGTACCCACCAAACCGCTTACAGAATAAGAAGCAGCCAATGGAGACAGATTACTACCATAAGTTTTACTTTGTGCAGATGCCGTAATTGTTAAAGGTATGGCGGTCTCTGCCAATGCAACGGTGTTTGCATAGTAGGTATAAGAACCTATTGTTGCAGTCGTACTAGCCGTAACAGCGCTACTATTTGTATAATAAGGGGAACTGAAACCCAGACTGGTTATACTTGTAACGGATGCATCCACACGAACAATCTCTGGGGTTCCACCAGCAGGCGGTGTGACACCACTATTGTTGAGACCGACAGTATATGATGTCGAATAAGGGTATTGTAAAATAGTATAATACCTAGCACCAAATACCGCCGTGCTTGCACTTGAAGGCAAACCAGTCATTGCTCCTTCTGTCTGATAGATTGTAACGGCCTGAAATGCAGGAAGGCTTGGAGTAGCCGTATATGTGAACTGTACAGGTCGGTAGTTGCCACCTGCTCCCACAGGGTAAGTATAAGTAGCTGCAGATGGGGTAGCTATCGACAATGGCCCGTTGATATAAGAACTTGAACTACCGCCTGATATGGTTCCTGTTGATGCTACCACCACCAGATCATTGAGTGTTGAGGTTATTAACCCGCTTGTCAGTGTAAGTGTACCGCTTATCAATGTGGTTGAAGCAGACTTCCAAACAATCGCATTGGTAGCGGTTGTCAAAGAAAGCGTTACATTTTTCATTGTGGCAGTCACCCCAGAGCCTGGGAAAAGTGTCCCGTTGGCTCCCCAGTTCAAGACCAAAGTGCCATTATTTGTAACTGTTGCACTTGTTGCACTGTAAGTACCGGTAATAGTGGTCGTTGTACTTGCATCCACAGTCAAAGTTGTTCCGCTACCAACAGTTAGATTGGCAATATTCTGACTGGCACTAAACCTCATTGTACCCGCCCCACCATTAGAAGTCTGGGCTGTACCACTTATTGTCATTGCCGTACCCAATATCACAGAGCCACTGCTGACAGTCAGGTTGTTTAAAGTCGCACTGCCAGTTGTAAAGTAAATAGTGCCTGCCGAACCTGCAACAGTCAGGTTTGATGTGGACGAACCTGTGATGGTTGCTGTGGCACTACTTGTTACTGCACCTGTCACCGTCAATGTCTGACCACCCAATCCAAAGGTAGCACCACTATTTATAGTAAGGCCACCCAAAGAGATGCTAGCTGTAAGGACTGGCGCATAAGTCGTACCCGATGGTACAGTCACCGTAGCCCCAGTGGTAGGCACTGTGTTGTTTGCCCAGTTGGATGCCGTACTGAAGTTGGTGCTTGTGACACCTACCCATGTACCAGCTGCACCTGCATTAACAGTCAACGTACCATTTGTATATGTGATATTGTAGTTGCTGCTTGAGCCTGTGGAGAACACGGCTGCGCTTGGTATGATGGAATAAGACCCTATCGCATCAGTCGAAGGACTGGATGTGGTAGAGGTATTGCTATTGGTTAAAGTAACACTGCTGATGGCATCTGTTCCTGCCAAACCACTTGTACTGTACAAGGTAGTCCCCAATGCCAGGGTCGCACCATACGTCTTGCTCTGTGCAGAAGCCGTGATGGTTAAGGAGGCAACAGTTATGTTGGCAGTGGTGCTAGTTGGTTGGGCACTCAAAGTATAAGCGCTTGCATTTGCACCTCCTAAAGCAAACCCTGCATAAGTGACTGTAATACCATTAGCAACATTTGCACTGGCAAAAGTACCAGTAGCACTTGTGGCATTAACAGTCACAACATCAGAACCAACCACCCCAGATACGGCAGCAGAACCAGTATTTATAACAGCCGCAGTAGTACCATTATACGTTTTGTTATTTGCAGTCACCCCAGTGATAGTAGCAGGAATTGCTGTCTCTGCGAGGGCTACATTATTTACATAGTAAGTAAGGCTGTTTATTGTTGCGGTTGTTGTAGCAGTGTACGGACTACTTGTGGTATAATTTGGAGAGCTAAAACTGATACCTGTCAAGGATGAAACAGTAACGCCATCAACACGAACAATTTCAGGCGTACCACTTGGTGTAGCCCCACTATTGTTCAATCCAACCTCATAAGCGTATGAAGAAGGATACTGTAAAATAGTATAATAACGCGCCCCGAATCTTGCAGTGCTTGCAGAAGATGGCAAACCAGTCATTGAACCTTCAGTTTGTGAGATTACTACCCCCTGAGACAAGGAGGAGGATGAAGTATAAGTAAATTGAACTGGACGATAGTTGCCTCCTGCGCCAACAGGGAATGTATAAGTAGCAGCGGAAGGTGTTGAAAGGCCCAATGGCCCGTTTACATAAGAATTAGTATTTGCACCACTTATCGTTCCTGTAGAGAAAAGGTAATTAAGTGTTGTAGTATTTACAAGTCCGCTAGTGAGTGTGAGTGTACCGGCAATATTTACCTCTCCCCCTGCCGAAACAAGATTAAATGAATGACCACTACCAATATTCACTGTCAAGCTATACATGGTAGGTATCGGCAATGCAAATAGGTTAGGAACGGTAACCCCACTGCCTGGGAAAGAGGCGATGGACGTACCCGTCAGGGTGATGGTACCCGAGTTGCTCAATGTGCCACCAGTGGCCGTGTAGCTGCCAGAGAACGTAGCAGCAGATCCAAAGTCTAGCAACAACGTACCTGATGTCATCGTGAATGTTGGTATCGTTTGGCTGAGTGCCGCAGGCAACTCAAGCGTTCCTCCTGCAACAGCAACAGTTCCACTCATTGTTAATGCTGTTCCTAATATCACAGAACCACTATTAATCGTTAAGTTATTTAAAGCTGTAGTTCCACTGAAATAAACAGTGCCTACAGTACCTGCAACTGTTAAGTTTGAAGTAGATGAGCCAACTAATGAATTGGTAGAAGTGCAGGTTAATGTACTTCCCAAGGTTAATGTATTGCTGCCAATAGAAAGTTTTCCAGCTGCAAGATTCAGTGTACCACTGGTGGTAAGACTACTATTAAGATTATAAGTCTGACTACTTGAGTTGATTTTCAATCCACCAATTGCAGTAAAATTAGGCAATGTAAATGGCCCTGTTCCGGTACAGTTGAATACAAGACTAGAAGAAGATGTTGTTGTTAAGTTATTGGCAGTGCCTGCTATATATGGACCAGACAATGTTAATGTATTGCTACCCACGGCAAATGTCCCAGCAGTTAATGTCAAAGTACCGCTAACTGTTGGGCTACTGTTTAAGTTGTACGTCTGTCCACTAGTATTTATTGTCAGGTTGTTGATTGCAGTAAAGTTGGGCAGTGTAAACGGCCCTGCTCCGGTACAGTTAAATACTAAACTTGACGTAGAACTAGAAGTAACATTGTTTACTGTCCCAGAAATATAAGGGCCATTCAACGTTAGGGTATATCCGTTAACAGATAAATAGTCAGATGCAGTAGAAAGAGTCAATGTACCACCAATAGACAAACTGGATTGCATTGTTTTTGTACCTGTGTTGCTACAAGTAAGGTTGAAATAGTTGGCAGTAAAAACACCATTGCTTTTACTGACATTCTGAGCCCCGGAAGCATTGTAGACAATGGTTGAAGCACCGCCTAATGTAACTGCACTGAAATTGCCACTAGCATACCTGATAGTAGTTGTGTTATCTGTACCATTCCATAAACCATTCGTATTGCTGGTCTGCAATGTCCCGTTGATGGTAACTGTTCCTCCAGCAGGTGAAGTAGAGTTTGTATTTAATCCAATGGCTCCACAAATTAATGTCGCCGAACTGCTTATGGTATAATTCTTTGCATCTAAATAACCAGTACTGCCTGCCAAGGTAGTTGATCCACTAAAAGTTAAGCTTAATGTTGAACCACTATACTCCCCATACATCGTAGCGTTATTTGTAAGTGTTCCAGAAGCACCTGTGAAGGTTATGGTCGTATTCGTTCCTCTGATTCCCCCACTTGTGTTTGTAAGGTTTCCCGCAATTGAAAAACTGGCACCAGCAATCAGATTTGCAGAAGTTAGCGCATTCTCTAGATTCTGATAAATACCAGTTCCTGATAAAGTTACATCGCTACCAGCAGTGAGCTTTATTTCACCAGATCCTGCGTGTGTACCGTTGTTGACAATACTGTTACCTGAAACAGTCAATGTATAACCACCATCATTTAATGTGGCACCAGAATTAATGGTCAGTGTATTACTTACTGTAATCGCATTTGCCAAAGTAACAGATGCAGCTGTGTTGCTGATAATCAGATAAGGGAAACTTAATGATGTCCCTGTAATTGTTTGCGCAGAGGAACCATTAAAAAAGACCGCTCTGCTATTAGTAGTCAAGGTACCGCTATTTGTAAAGCTACCTTTTACGTATAGGTCTCCTGCATAAGAGCTAACCAGATTTCCCAACAATAAAGTACCTGTAGCATATACAGTTACACCTCCCACCACAGTTAGCGGATAAGGGGTTGAGGCTTCATTCATTTGCAATGCTGAAGTAGAACCAGATGCTGCCCCTATGGCAAGGGATCCCCCCATTTGAATGTTGCCATAATTATCTAAATCCAATACACAACCAACAGAAGAGCTACCAATAGTAACATTATTTGGATATCCCGCTGAAGCGCTGCTGGTTGTACCAAGGGCCCACTCATAAGAACGGTGATAGGGAGACCCTGTAGTAGTAGCCGCATTATAAAACAAAGTAGATGATGCCCCATAATACGGTGAATTGGTGGCTACTCCCCCGAGTGTATTAATTGTAAGTGTACCATTAATAGTTGGAGCAGTATTCAAATTCACCACACCGCTGATACTCAGGAAATTATTAAATGTAACGGGATAAGTACCTCCAACAGCACCAGCCCCACTAAAACTCACCGTACCACCTGTAAATGAAGTTCCACTGGTATTATTTGTCAATACACCGCTAGCAGCAAGGGTCAATGTTCCCGCAGACATAGTAAGCGTACCATTATTGGTGACTGTTGTCGCCGTCAATGCTCCGGAGGAACTAAACGCCAGACTACTTCCACTATTAATTGTCAGTGTATTTGCTGCATTTGTAACAGAGGCAGTTACTGTTACAGCATTGGCTATTGTTACATTAGCACCAGCTGATGGAACTGAACTACCAAGCCAGGTACTTCCTGTATTCCAATCGGTAGAAGCGGTAGAGATATAACCAAGATCGGCATAGCTTCCACCCGAAATACCTGAACCAATCGCATTTGAGACTGTGATGGTACCACTTAACCCCGCTATTGCTTTAAAGGTTATCTGCGTAGCTGTATTCGTTAGAATAGTCACCGAAGTTCCCCCTACAGTCAGGCTGGTTGCACTTCCCATATTAGTACCTGTGATTGTTACAGTACTACCTACATAACCACTTGTTCCACTTCCTGGAGAAGCAGAAAAACTACTGATAACCGGCAATGCAGAAACCCCCATCACAAAATAGGTAGAAGAGCCTAAAGATCCAACTGTGGAAGTTGAAGTAATCGTATTACCTGTAATCAGAGCATTTCCTATTGTTCCACCCAATGTATTAAATGTCGTACTAGGTGAAGTGCTGTAAGCAACTGCAGTGCTTGACCCTAATGTAGATTTTGCCAATAAGATTGTTCCACTAGAGAAAGTGCCAGAATTTGAAGCTAGCCAATATTCCGAATGACTTAACCCTGTTAAACTAGAGTTGTAAGTTGCTGATGCGTTCACATCTGAGGTATAAGCCTGAACTGTTACAACCGGTGATGTTCCGCTTGGGCTATTTATCGCAAAAGGAAGATACGTTGCTCCAACACCTACTGGAAAAATAAAGTTGGAAGAAGATGAATTTGGCAAGCTCCATTTAAGAGGTCCATTAATAAAAGTAGAGGAACTAAAAGATGTAGTCGCCACAACAGCACCATTGGAAGTATTGCTTAGAGAAAGTATATTTGTACTTGTTGTTGTTACGATACCACTTGTGAGCGTCAAAACATTACTTACCGTGACAGGGTTTAGTAAACTTACTCCCCCAGAGGTATTGTTAATTGTTAAGTTATAAAAAGTTTCGCCTCCAGACTTAGAAATTGTCTGTGCAGCACCAGCAGCCAAAACTACCCCTGTACCTGTTCCTGTTGTGAATGTTCCTCCATTATTAGTCCAGTTACCTCCAATAGTCAAGCTAGATGAATAACCCGACATCGTGAAGGTTGTGCCACTGCCTATTGTCAAAGTCCCTGCCATTGCACCACCGCCCGTTTGACCGCTATTATATAAGGTAAGTGTTCCTGCAGCTATTGTTACGTTATTTGGATAGCCTGCAGTGGTCCCAATAGTACCGGGTGCAGTTGCACTCCATTCAATATAACGTGTATAAGTGACCCCGTATTCTAATGTGGAAGATGCCCCATAAATAGGAGCTACACTTACATTTCCCCCATTTATTAATAATGTGCCATTAATAATAGGTACAGTAGCCAACGTGAGAGTACCAGTATTAATTGTTAAATTATTGAATGTGATAGCATTGGTTCCATTGAGAGTTCCAACCCCACTAAAACTCACCTTACCACCTGTAAATGAAGTTCCACTGGTATTATTTGTCAATGTACCGCTAGCAGCGAGGGTCAATGTTCCCGCAGACATAGTAAGCGTACCATTATTAGTGACTGTTGTCGCCGTCAATGCTCCGGAGGAACTAAACGCCAGACTACTTCCACTATTAATTGTCAATGTGTTTACTGCATTTGTAACAGAGGAAGTTACTGTTACAGCATTGGTTATTGTTACATTAGCACCAGCTACCGGGACTGAACTACCAAGCCAGGTACTTCCTGTATTCCAATCGTTAGATGCGGTAGAGATATAACCTTGATAAGTATAAGAAGAATAGGTTCCTGTTGCAGAACTATTGGTAACACTGATGTTAGTACTACTTGCATTTTGTCCAATTGTAGCTGTAATTTGTGTGTTTGAATTAACAGTAAATGAAGTTGCACTAACCCCACCGATAGAAACAGCTGATGTTCCAGTAAAACCTGTTCCGGTAATGATTATAGAGGAGCCAGTATAAGTTCCGCTAGAAGCTGTTATACTTGAAATAGTAGGCAAAATAGTAAACGTAGCAACATAATTACTTCCACCATTATTTTGATAAAAATTTCCAGAACAGTCCGAACTACTTGTATTTGAACCTGTAGCAGCTATATAAAATGCAATATTGTAAGTACCCGGAGTAAGCCCATTTAAAATATTACCATTTGACGGAGACGATTGATTCCATTTATAATTATTCCCTCCCAAAGAGGAATTGTAGCCCATTCCACCAGTAGATACACTCGCCCCACTATAACCATTACCACCAGTGCCAGTAATATAATAGTAGAGGGTAGCACTACAGTTATTACCACTACCATCATGATACATATCAGCTTCTGTGTAAGTTATATTCAGGGACGCACCTAAATTAAAAGACCCCAAATTAGCCCCATTCAAGGCTACAGCAGAAGAGCCTAGATTGTAAGTAGTACCTCCAATAATTACCCATCCATCATAAATACCACCCGACGCATTTGCTTTTATATTACCTATCCCAAATAAAACCAGTATAGAAAATAACACCTTAAGCAACACAGGATTTGTATTTAATCGTGTAGACTTTTTCATTTTAAGCATTTTATTTTTGAATTAATTTGAGATCTAAGAGAACAAATAAATTAAAGCACCCCGATAACTTAAGAATTGATAGCAAGCAAAACCTTTTATAAAACAAGACTACTTGAGGCCAGCTTTTTTAGCCAATTTCAACATATCCCTGAAATACAAAAAATGTGTAACATGTACACATCTAGGACAAAAATAGATATTTTTATTTAAACTGGAAATAAAATAAGCTAATACTATATACTAATTTTGGAAAATAAAAAACGCTGCTTTGGGTTGATATTCAATTTGTAAATCTCCTTCACAAATCTTACTAAACTTAACGTCTAAAAAAAATCTCAATTCCAAACGGTAATGCACAAGCAAAATACGCAAGTAAATCAGGATTAGTTAATACCATGCCAAAAATAGCAGCGGTAATAAAAAAGTTGAGGCTAAACTATCTCAACTACAAAAGCTATTTCTTTTCCACATGTACCACATACTTCTCCTTGAAATAGTCTTCTGGGAAAAGACTGTAAATGTCTATTAACTTGGGCCTCACGTTGCTGTCGCTAATTTCTTGATGCAAATCTCCACCTTTCAAGCAAATCAATCCGTTGGGCATTGTAGCGGCATTACCTTTCCTTAATAATGGGGCGGACCATTGCCATAAATCTTTCAAAGGTGCTACTGCCCTACTGACTGCAAAATGAAATTTCCTGCTTTTTATTTCTTCTGCCCTGCAATGTTGTGTGGTAACATTGGTTATGCCCGCACCAGCTGCAACCGCTTCCACTACTTTTAGTTTCTTGCCAATACTATCAACCAGATGAAAGTTTACTTCTGGGAAAAAGATAGCCAGCGGAACTCCCGGGAACCCGCCTCCACAACCGATATCAATTACTTCCATGCCTGGTTGAAAGTCTACTATGGCTGCAATAGTCAAAGAATGTAATACATGATGTGTGTATATATGATCGATGTCTTTCCGGGAGATGACATTTATTTTTTCATTCCATTCAGTATACAAACCTCTCAAAGCCTCCAACTGGTTGACCTGTGCAGGCGTAAAGTCAGCAAAATATTTATATAATAAGGTCATAAGTCGTAAGTTGTAAATTGTAAGTGATACTTTGTAAGCCGTATACTATCTATTTTCTCTACATTTGTTCATGACTTACCTCTTATCACTTACGACTATTATTTAATTCCATTTCTGCTTCGGCTTACGCCAAAGTGCTGTCACAACGAATATATAATATATGAACATCCAGATATCCAAAAGAATGAAGAATGGAAACAAATCCAGTTCATTCAACTTTTTCATACTCCTGAAATAAATAATCCCCTGAATTAACCACCTAAAGCAAAGTATCGACAACGTAATCCACCAGTTAAACAATATCGCCGAGGCTATACCATAAGGAAACAGCATCCCAAAACTGATAGAATATAATCCCAACCAAAATTTGTGCTTGGGCTTATAATATTTTGTAGTTGTATAATGCCGATATTTCTGACGCATCCAGGTACTCCAAGAAGGTTTTGCTTTGGTAAGTGTATGAGACTCATGTTCTACTACGATAGCGGTATTGCTTTTGGTGGCGACTTTATTGATAAACAAATCATCATCTCCGCTTGGTATCATATTGATGGACGAGAACCCTTTGTTCTTCATAAACAATTCCCGCTTATAACTCAGATTCCTGCCAACCCCCATGTAGGGGATGCCAGCCAAAGCATAAGAGAAATATTGCAAGGCAGAGTGGAAGGTCTCAAAACGGATCAGTCGGTTCAGTACACCTGGTTGCTTATGAAAAGAACCATATCCCAATACTATTTCAATTCCCTCAGTATATGAACGCTGAAAATGTCTCACCCAGTTTTCACTGGCTGGAACACAGTCCGCATCTGTCAATAATAGCGTCTGATATTTAGCCGTTTTAATTCCCATCGACAAAGGAAACTTCTTTCCCATTATCAACTTCGCCTCTTGTTTCAGTTCAAGGTGCTTCAAGGCAGGAAAGGCCTTGCAAAACTCATCTATGATATATTTACTATGATCTGTAGAATTGTCATTCACCACGATAATCTCATGCTGGGCTGGATATTCCTGTACCAATACACCCGGAAGATTGTCCACTAAATTATCCGCTTCGTCGCGCTCGCAGATGATAACAGATATCGGTTCATTGTATTTTTCCTCTGTCGCTTTAGGCTTGAAGAAAGCCAATCTTCTGAATAAAAAGAGGTAATAAAGTATCTGTATACCCGCAACGGTACAAAAAATGATGAAAACAATTAATCCAATCAGGTTCAAATCTAAATTCAACAGCATCGAACAAAAATAATGGTTCTTGCAAAGCACAAAAAAACAGTTATCCTAAAACGTGAATAAATGTATACGCATACAAAGCTTTGTGGAAAAATACTACCTATTTGCCTATTTTGCACCCGTTTTAAATTAGATATAATGGAACGGATTAAACTAAACTTACCCGAAAGCTTTTCTTTTTCTACGACAATTCCCATCCGAATTTCGGATGTTAACTATGGCGGACATGTTGGGAATGACTCATTTTTGTCTTTATTACACGAAGCGAGACTACGTTTTCTACATCAATTTGGATATAGCGAGATGAGTGTAGAAGGGGTAGGCTTAATTATGAGCGATGTAGGCATTGAATACAAAAGAGAACTGGTATATGGGAATACAGTGAAGATATCTGTTGCCGCAACTGGATTTGACAGACTTGGTTTCGATCTATATTATCTGATTGAATTACTTGATGGTGACCAGACTGTTCTTGCCGGCAAGGCTAAAACAGGGATGATGTGTTTTGATTATGCCACTAAAAAGAAAGCAACTATCCCAGCTATTGCTATAGAGAGGATGACAAGTTAATACCTTAACCCAAATCAAAAAAGCTGGGTTAAGGATCTAAAAATTGTTTTTCCACATCATACTTTCAATAGGCTTGTTGGGTTGCCCACTATATTTAGCGTTCTTCTTTTGGTTGTATTTTACCGCAATTTCCCCATCTACCGGAAAATAAATCAATTGCCCGATAGGCATTCCTGCATACACCCTGACAGGTTGTTTACAAGAAATCTCCAGTGTCCAGTTGCCACAGAAACCAACATCGCCCTTGCCTGCTGTTGCATGAATATCTATCCCTAACCTTCCTGTGCTTGATTTCCCTTCCAAAAAAGGAACATGTGCATGCGTCTCGGTGTACTCTTCCGTCACTCCCAGATAAAAAGCACTAGGCAAAAGGAGAAATCCTTCCTCAGGTATCTCAAAATAAGTGATTGTATTGTGCTTCTTGGCATCCAGTTCGGCAGAATCGTAGGTTGCTAACCATTTACCTAGGTGTACATCATAGCTATTGCTGCCCAGACATTCCCTTACATAAGGTTCTATCTTGATAGTACCCAATTCAATTTCTTCCAATATGCGTGAATCCGATAAAATCATTTCTTCTCCTATTGATTATGATGCAAATAAAAATAAAAAACAGAATGTGCCAACGTTTATTTAAAACAAGTCAGCAAACTAGTCCAAAACAGTGTCCAATATCCTGATGCTCAATTTACCCCTCTGTTTACAGTTCGGGGTTACGAATACATTTCTGCACGCAACTCCTTCACGCGCTTATCTTCCAGATATTCATCAAACGTCATCAATCTGTCAATAGCTCCTTTAGGCGTCAACTCAATAATACGGTTCGCAACTGTTTGCATAAACGTATGATCGTGTGAAGTCAACAACACAATCCCCGGAAACGTATTACATCCTTCATTAAAGCTCTGAATACTTTCCAGATCCAGGTGATTTGTTGGCTGATCCAATACAATACAGTTTGGATTCTGCAACATCATACGGCTCACCATACAACGTACCTTCTCTCCCCCACTCAATACATTTGTTTTCTTGCTGATATCATCCCCGCTAAACAACATCTTACCAAAGAATCCTCTCAGGAATGGTTCATCTGCATCGGTCACGTGTGCTGGCACAAACTGACGCAGCCAATCAAGCAAAGTTTCGCCCTTCGTAAAGAATTCATTGTGTTCAACAGGCAAATAAGCTTTGGTAACAGTCGTTCCCCACTCAAACTTACCGCTGTCTGCTTGCATATTCCCATTGATAATCTCAAAGAAACTAGTGATAGCCGATGGATCTTTACTCAAAAAGGCAATCTTATCACCCTTGTTCACACTAAAACTTACTTTGTCAAACAAGGTACGTCCATCAACAGTCCGCTTTAGGTTTTCTATATTAAGTATTTGATTACCAACCTCTCTCAATGGTTGAAAAATAATACCTGGATACTTCCTGTTGCTTGGCTCAATCTCCTCAATAGTCAACTTCTCCAAGGCCTTCTTTCTACTCGTAGCCTGTTTACTCTTAGAGGCATTCGCCGAGAAACGGGCAATGAAATCCAACAACGCTGCACGCTTATCTTCATTCTTCTTATTCTTATCATTCAACTGACGGGCTGCCAACTGACTACTCTCATACCAGAAAGTGTAGTTACCCGTGTACGTTTTTATCTTGCTCCTGTCCACATCAGATACATGCGTACAAACAGTATCCAAAAAGTGACGGTCATGGCTCACAACCAATACAATATTCTCATAATCGGCCAGAAAGTTTTCCAACCAACCAATCGTTTCAATGTCCAAACCATTCGTAGGCTCATCCAACAATAAGATGTCTGGGTTACCAAACAATGCTTGTGCCAGCAACACCCTCACTTTCATGTTGCTCGGTATGTCTTTCATCAGGCTTTGGTGCATACTTTCTTCAATACCAAGGCTACTCAATAGCGTTGCTGCATCGCTTTCAGCCGTATAGCCCCCCATCTCACCAAACTCCCCTTCCAGTTCACTCGCACGCATGTAATCTTCCTCTGTTGCATCAGGATCCATATAGATGGCATCCTTTTTCTGCATCACTTCCATCATTTTCTTGTGCCCCATCAACACCGTATTCAGCACCGTTTCATTATCAAATGCAAACTGATTCTGGTTCAATACAGCCAATCTCTCCCCAGGCGTAATGTCCACAGTACCCTTATTAGGTTCTATTTCACCAGCCAATATCTTCATAAATGTACTCTTACCCGCACCATTTGCGCCAATGATACCATAACAGTTACCCTTCGTAAAATTGATGTTTACATCATCAAACAATACCCTTTTACCAAAAGCCAGGGTTACATTCCTTGCACTAATCATCTCTTAGAAAAATTTATTTTTAATGGGCGCAAAACTAAGGGTTAGCCAACAACTATAGTTTATAAGCTTTAGGGTAATCCAATAAACTTTAAATTTATCTTCCTTGCCTACCGATAAAGATCTATTAGAGTAAGATTTTCCGACACTAAAACTGCTTCTGTATGTCCATTGTAGAAGCATACGTCCATTCGTTTTGATTACTTTAATTCTTAGCCATTTATCTACTTTGATGAATATGGATAGGGTCAAGGATAAAATTTTTGGCCTTCATCAGCGGTTTCATAACAATGCCAACAGCAAGGGGATTGGTTTCTCGCAAATAGGTACGATACAGGTAGACAGCATCGAGAATGTCGGAACCAGATTTAAATAAGGATGATTAGATTGGGTTGCTGGAAGCGCAATAACAGAAAAGGATTTGGTTGACTTGCTGCGGCAACTTTATGCTGAGAAATAGATTAACCGGCAGTCGAGTACGCATCATTTTTTTCGTGGCAGGAACTACAAGTATTTACGATACTGGTAATAAACTTAGTTGATAAGCACAATTAACTAAGGTGGCATGAACAACCAACATAGTGAGTGTCGATGTGTTTTTTGTTAGTACGCATAACCAATGATATTGGCATGAACCATCAGCAGGCATGGCATGATTCGTTTTTTCATAGCAGGTACAACCAATGGAGTAGGCACAAATCAATTTTTTGATAGGTCAAATCATCTACAACCATGGTACGAATCAACTCTTGGGGTTGTCCAGTTCAACTGAGACTATAGTCCTATTAGCTTTTTGGAGAGATGCGGCCCTGCTTGAAAATATGAAGCTAACCCTTTTCAACGCCAAAAGCATCCAAGATATAATTTAAAGGGCACCATTTGGTAAACGACGATTGCAGCAAATTCGCACCCACAAATACGCCCATCCAAAGCCAATTGATACTGACGAAATAGGTAAGTAGGATGCTTATTAACATAAAACTTCCTGCCACAGCCCGAACAATTCTTTCTCTCATAATTATTTTTTAATGTGTTTAACTACTTGCTGCATCCACAGGTACAATAAATGCCCTTACTGGAAAAGCGGTGCCAACTTCTTGGTTATATTCTTCTATAAGCTCCATCCCTTTTATTGCAATTTCATCTTCAGTAAAGCTGAAAAGCATTAAAGAATCAAACTTTTCCTCACCTACAGCAAACCAATCCAGTAAAGAACTCTTAGCATCTGAATCCTTAAATCCAATTACATCGATTGCACTAAATACTTTGATTTCTGCTTGTTTGAATAACTTAGAGACATCATCTCGATACTCCTTTAAACAAGTTACGATAAAGAACTTCATAATTTTATTTTTTTATTGTAAGAGAATCTTTCCCACGCATCATTTTAAAATATAACAACGGCACTACCAATAGTGTAAGGAAAGTAGAGGTTATCGTTCCGCCCATCAACGAGATAGCTAATCCTTGAAAGATAGGGTCGAAAAGGATGATGATTGCACCTAATGCCACCGCTCCCGCTGTTAGTAAAATTGGGGTTGTACGTACCGCTCCCGCCTCAATGATTGCTTGTTTTAATGGGATTCCTTCTCGTAAGCGGATATTGATAAAGTCAATCAGCAATACCGAGTTTCTTACCATTACTCCAGCAAGGGCAATAAAGCCAATCATAGAGGTTGCTGTGAAATAGGCGTGTACCATCCAATGCCCTAACACAATGCCGATTAATGATAGGGGTATTGCTGCCAACATCACCAAAGGAACAGTGAAGTTTTGAAACCACCCCACAATCAGAATGTAAATCATCAGGATAACAACGGCAAAAGCAATCCCTAAATCCCTGAACACTTCAAAAGTTATCTGCCATTCACCATCCCACTTCAAAGAATAATTATCCTCAAACTCTGGCTGTTGGGTATATTCTTCTTTCAAAGTAAATCCTTTGGGTACTTGTACTGTTTTTAAACTATCCGAAACAGCGGCAATTGCATAAGAAGGACTCTCTAGCGTTCCAGCCATATCAGCCAACACATACACCACTTCCTTTTGATTCTTTCGGTAAATACTCTTTTGTTTAATCTGTTTGGTAACAGTCACCACATCACGGATGGGTACTGTATTACCTTGCATACCTATTACTTTTAAGTCAAGCACAGCATCTATATTGTTTTTGTCAGCATCGCTTAATTGTAATTTGATAGCTGTTTGATTGTAAGCAGCAGGTTGATACATATTGCCAACATTCATACCTGAAAGGGCAGCATTGACAGTAGCAGTAATCTGTGCCGTTGCCACACCCAAACGCATTGCTTTTTCCTTGTCAACTGTAATATGGTATTCGGGTTGGTCAGCTTCTACATACCAGTCTATGTCCACCACATCGCTTGTTTTATGGAATAGTGTTTTCACCTGATTGGCAATCTTCATCTGTTCGTTATAATTAGGCCCATAAATCTCTGCAACCAAGGTGGATAATACGGGTGGTCCCGGTGGTACTTCTACAATCTTTACATTAGCATTGTATCGTTTTGCGATTGCCTGTAACGGTTCACGAAACTGTTTGGCGATAGCGTGGCTTTGAATGCTTCTGTCCTTTTTGTCAACCAGATTAACTTGAATATCTGCCTTGTTATCACTTTTTCTTAAATCATAATGTCTTACCAAACCATTAAAACTTATAGGTGCAGATGTGCCTATGTATGCCTGATAATTTACCACTAGCGGCTGTCTTGAAACATAATCAGCAAGGTCACGGGTAACTGCTTGTGTCTTTTCCAAAGTGGTCCCTTCAGGCATATCAATCACCACTTGAAACTCATTTTTGTTGTCGAAAGGCAACATCTTTACTGCCACTGCTTTTGTGTAAAACATAGAAAGGCAAGCAAATAATATGGCAACGATACTCAAAATGAATGTCCAACGTTTCCAACGGGACTCCAATAATGGATGAATAAACGCCTTGTAAATTTTATATATACCAGATTCTTCAAGCGTTAAAGGCTTGCTTTCTTTGTGTTCAAACCCTTTCTTTTCTTTTTCACGAAGAAAGATATATCCCAGATAAGGGGTGAGGGTGAGGGCAACTATTAAGGAAAGCATCATTGCAATAGATGCACCAATTGGCATCGGACTCATATAGGGTCCCATCATTCCCGAAACAAATGCCATTGGCAATACAGCAGCAACTACTGTAAATGTGGCAAGAATGGTTGGGTTTCCTACTTCGTTGATGGCATAGATGGCAGCTTGTAAAGGTGGCATCTTCTTCATCTTGAAGTGACGGTGCATATTTTCTGCGATGATAATACTGTCGTCCACCACAATACCCGTGATAAATACAAGGGCAAATAGGGTGATACGGTTTAACGTATAGTGCATGAAGTAGTAACTGAACAAGGTTAATGCAAAGGTTACAGGCACAGAAAGAAACACCACCAAACCACCTCTCCATCCCATTGCCAACATCACAAAAAGCGTAACCACAACTATCGCAATGAATAAATGGAACAATAATTCAGACACTTTCTCCGAGGCTGTTTCCCCGTAGTTTCTGGATACGGTTAGTTGCACATCGTTGGGTAATAAATCCTTTTTTAGATGTTCTACTTTATTCAAAATCACTTCGGAAAGCTTCATTGCATCCGCACCCTTTTTCTTAGAGATGGATAATGTGACGGCAGGATAATTTGATTTATAAGCATTTGCTTTGGAAGTATCTGCCTTTCCATAACCAAAAAACACATACTGATTGGCTGTTTCGGGGGCTTCCACCACCTTGGCTACTTGCTTTAAATAAACGGGCTGCTGTGCATTTATTCCCACAACCAAATTGGCGACATCATCGGAAGTAGTAAGGAAGTTACCTGTTTCCACAGAGAATGCAGTGTCCTTCTGCAATAGATTTCCACCTGGCATCTGTACATTACTGCCTTGAATCTGCTTGGCAACAGACAAGAAGTCAATATGGTTTTCAGCCATCTTATCCTTATCCAAAATCACCTTCACTTCCCTGCTTCTGCCGCCCAAAATATTGATGTCAGAAACATCAGGAATCTTCTTTATTTCATTGGTCAACTCCTGACCGATTTGCTTTAATTGGTAGTCGCTATAGTGTTCACTCCAAAGTGTCAAGCCCAATACAGGCACATCATCTATTGCCCTTGTCTTAATCAATGGAAGGGTAACGCCTTGTGGCATCTTATCCATATTCTTCATCAACTCGCTATAGAGTTTCACCAAAGAACGTTCTACATCTTCCCCCACATAAAACTGCACGATAATCATCGCCTGCCCCTTCATAGAAGTAGAATAAACATATTCCACACCCTTTACATTCGAGATCATTTTCTCTAAAGGTGCGGCAACTTTGGTCTCTACATCTTTTGGTTCTGCACCAGGATAGCCAATGAAAATATCTGCCATCGGCACCTGTATCTGAGGCTCTTCCTCACGAGGTATTAGATATGTACTGTATGCGCCAATCAATAAAAAGGCAATCATCAACAGTATTGTCAACTTCGATTGAAGGAATGCTTTTGCTATATTACCTGAAAATCCGTTTTCCATTATTATGTATTAAGTTTAATAAATTGCCACTAAGGCACTAAGACAGAAAGAAGCACTAACCCAATTCATATTTATTTCTTAACGAATACTGGGATACCATTGTATAATCTCCCTTCCGAGCTTACTATAAATTGCTCGTTCTTTTCTAAGCCAGTTAGTACTTCTACATTATCGCCGATTGTCTTTCCCAAACGCACCCAACGTAGTAAGGCAGTATTGTTTGCACTGATGGTATATAACCCTGTCAAGTCATCTTTTTTGATGATGCTTGACAATGGGACTGTAACCATATTTACCTCTTTTGAGTCGTTAGTTTTAGATTTTGAAAGCGATAAATCAGCATACATACCCGCAAATAATCCTTTCTTTTCTGCTTCGGGAATACTCACTTTTATAATATACTGCCCACCAGAAAATTGTGAGGATTGATTGATTTGGGTGACCATTCCTTTGAAAGATTTATTGGCTGATTTGATGTTTATTGTAACTTTTTCGCCTTGTTTTATGGCATTAATGTCAGTCTCAGGTACACTCGCACTAATCTCATAGCTATCTTTTTGTTCTATTGCAACAATGGGCATCCCAGGATTTGCTATGTTGCCAGCATCAGTAAACTTCTGTGTTACTATCCCTGCGAAAGGTGCAGTGAGGGTTGTGTATTCCAACATGGCGTTTACTTCATTACGCATTTCTTTCGCAACTTCCACTTTTGATTTTACTGCGTTGTATTGAAGTGTTGCATTGTCCAACTCTTTTGCTGATGCACTTTGTTGTTTATACAAAGCAGTGAAGCGATCATAGTCCTTTTTGGCACTGGTTAAAGCTGCATCGGCTTCTGCCATCATTGCTTCTGCTTGACCTCTTTTTGCGATGATGTCGTTATTGCTAATCGTGGCAATCAACTGACCTTTTGAAACATAATCACCCACTTTTACGGTTAGTTTGGTGATATACCCCATTACCCGTGTACTGATATTAGCTGTTTGTGAGGCAGCAACCTGACCACTAATATTAACGGTTTCATTATTACTATCCATCGGCGTTGCAACAGTCACCCCAATAGTGGAATCCGTATTTTTCAAACTTTCTTCCTTCTTAACTTTTGACGAACAGGCACTTACTACCACCAAGCCAATGGCTATAATTATACTGGTTACTTTCTTCATTTGTATGTTATTCTTCATTTTTTAAGTTGTTATTTGTTAGTAGATGTTGTTAAGAATTGTAAGTAAGACTTTGCAACATTCAGGTTAAACACTGCTTGTGCCATTGCAAACTTTTGTTGAGATACTTGGGTGGTTGCCATCAATACATCGGTTGTGTTTACCAACCCCTGCTCGTATCTGTTTTGTAATATCCGTAGTGATTCCTCTGCTTGGGCGATGGCTATTTTTTGGGTAGCTATTTCTGTAGTGGCATCACTGATGTCACGCTTTGCTTTACTTAGTTCAAGGTTACTTTGTTCTTTTTGTTGTGTAAGTTCCTCAGCGAGTCTATTTCTTTCCAAAGTTTGGGTAGCAATAGAATTTTTAGTTATATTTCCCTTGAAAATATCCCAAGACAATTGCGCACCAACCAAATAAGCATTTGCGCCAAAACCTAACATTCGACTATCATTTAATTGATAGCTTCCAAATGCATTCAGCTTAGGCAATTCACTCATCTTGCTAGATTTTATCATTATATCCGATGCTTCAATGGCTTTCTGCATTGCCATAAAGTCCGAACGATTGGATGCAATTGTTGCAGTAGAATCTGTGTCGGTATCCATTGTAGTATTATCAGTAGCCGTATAAATGATACCCGTTTGTTGTCCCATCAATAGACTCAAATAGTCTGAAGCATTACCGATATTGCTTTTTGCTTTGGCAAGGTTGCTTTCAACCGTATTGATTTGTACTTGCACATTCAGCACGTCCGACTTTTGTATCAACCCTTGCTTGTAGTGGTTATTTGTAAAAGTATAAACGGCTTTTGTGGTTTGCAAGGCATCTTCCAAAACCTTCACTGCATTGTATGCCAACTGTAGTTGTAGGTAAGCCTTTTGCACTTGAAAAGTGAGGTACTCTTTTGTCCTTTTTGTTTTGTACTGATACACTTCCGTTTGCATAGCAGCACCCTTACGCATATACAACATATCCATATTAATCAATGGCTGTTGCACTTCTATTTTAGTAGTAAAGTCGGGTGTGCCATTTGGATGGTTTAACAAGTCTGGGTTGAAGTCAGCTTGCGAAATAGATTTCTGCTGCAACTTAAAGCCGAAGGCATTCAAAGGATTGTTGGTACTCATTGCCGTGTAAGAAAGCCCAACTTGCGGTAAATAAATAGCCTCAGTTTGTTTGTAGTTGGAAGAAGCAATCTGCTCATCCAATTTTGACAAGTTGACTGCCCTGTTGTTTTGAGTAGCTTTACTGATTGCATCGGCTAGCGAAAGAGGGGAAGTATTTGTTTGGGCGAATGGCTGACTTAAACAAGCCAACATCCCCAATAATCCCACTAATTGTTTTGTATAACCCATATCCTTTTTTGATTAGGACACAAAACTATCTGGGGGGATACGAAAGGACTGTGACATTAGTTACATTCGTAATAGAAGTATTTTTTAAAGTAAATTTTGATGAACTATTTATAAAGAACTCCTAAACACTTATTTGAGTTTTTGAATAGAAACTGTTACTAAGGGTAGACACTAACACTAACACTAACACTAACACTAACACTAACATTAATATCATTTCTTCATAAACAATATCCTGATCGCTAATGGTTTTGGATAAGGTAATTCAATAATATTTGAAGTATGTTATAATCTTTTTGTGCTGATAAAAAAGAACCTTTTGGGCGACCACTTTGTGAAGGATAATTTAAGAATTGTGTTTTTTTGAAGGTTCATTCGAAGCAACTGGCTTTTCTAAAAACAACATTTTAAGGGCGATGATTATAAGAAATATGGCAAATATTTTTTTTATGACATCTGCTGGTAGTGTCATTGCTAATTTACTTCCCCAAAAACCACCAATTAAAAAGCCTAACGAGACAATGATACCTACCTTAACATCTACAAATCCATTATTGTAGTATTCTATTACTGCCAAAATACCTACGGGCAATAATAAAATACCTAGAGATGTTCCTTGAGCTGCCTTTTGAGAAAAGGCTACGAAATAAACCAATGCTGGTACAATAAGTAAGCCTCCGCCAATACCCACTAAACCACTCAACATCCCAGCTATGATTCCAATTGTAACTAACAAAAGGATTGTTGTAATTGACATTTTTTTCATTTTTAAAACCAATTTTTGCCCTTTTAAAACAGATGATAAAAGGAAGT
The DNA here is from genome assembly GCA_903895845.1 of uncultured Chitinophagaceae bacterium. Classification (GTDB taxonomy): domain Bacteria; phylum Bacteroidota; class Bacteroidia; order Chitinophagales; family Chitinophagaceae; genus Parasediminibacterium. The sequence continues at coordinate 24,806 of CAITVK010000118.1, read as the reverse complement.
GGTTGTTATTTTTTTATGCCAACAAATCTGATAATATCGGCTTTTCCTTGATGGTATTTCCCTTCTTTTAAGTCTGTTTTAATTTTCATTAATAACTCTGTTTCCAATTCATCGAAGTCTTCTAAAAGTATTTCTTCGGTATAAAGCATTGTTACATCTTTGGGTCCACCAGAATTGTTTTGTAATTGCAATGGATTGAATGCTTCTAAAACAATCCGTCCACCTGGCTTTAACCATGTAATTGCCTTTTTATGAACTTGCTTTCTGACTGTCATTGGAAAATGAGCATAAATAAAGGCAACCACATCTACACTTTCCAATGGAAAAGTAGCTTTAATGGCATCTTCAATTGTGTAGCTTAATTGTACATTTTGCTTTTCGGCTAATTGTAACGCCTTGTTTCTACCCTCAATACTCATATCAAAAGCGTAAACCACCCAACCTCTTCGCGAAGCGTATACTCCATTTCTACCTTCTCCATCGCAGGGCAAAACAATAGTACCCGCCTTCAATCTATCAATCTGCTCTGCAAAAAACACATTTGGTTCTTCGCCATATACATACTCTTTCTGGCTATAACGTTCATTCCAATAACTACTCATACGATGTTTTTAATTAATAACTAGTTTCATCCAATTTTACTTTTCCTCTAAAAGTCCAAAATACAAAAGTGGTGTAAGCCGCTACTAAAGGAACACCAATTGCTGCGATAGTAAGCATTATACCCAAAGATTTCTCAGAGGAAGCCCCATTATAAATGGTGATATTGTAGGCAGGATTGATTGTGGATAAAACAATATTAGGAAACAAGTTAACAGTTACCGTTATCAAAAGCAATGCGGACGTGAGTGCTGATGAAATAAATGCTTTGAAATAAACGCCCTTTTCTAGAAGTCTGCGTGTGTTGATGATTGTAAGTATTGTAAATAGTGGCAACAGGAACAAATAAGGGTGCAGCCTAAATTTTTCTGCCGCTTGTGGCAAATAAATAAGGGTTGCCATAGTAAGTGTTACATAGCTTATTACAAAAAAGCGACTTGTATTCTTAGCCAACAAGCGTAACTTAGTGTGCAGTCTATTTTCTGTTTTCATAATTAAATAGGTTGCACCGTGCATCATAAAGAGTGCAAGGGTAGTAATGCCCGTAATGATGGCATAAGGATTTAATAGATTAAAAAATCCTCCCTGATATTCAAAATCTTTATCAATTGGTATTCCTTGCATCACATTGCCCAATACAACCCCCAACAAAACAGCTATTAAAATGCTAGAAACAGAATAAATAATGTCCCAAGTTTTCCGCCACCAAAGCATTTTTTCTTTACTTCTGAATTCAATTGCAATTGCCCTAAATATCAATACGGTTAGGAAAAGCATAAATGGAATATAGAATGCTGAAAACATGGTGGCATATACTTCTGGGAAACCAGCAAACAATGCCCCCCCACCTATCACTAACCAAACTTCATTGCCATCCCAAACTGGACCAATAGCGTTTAATGCTACACGACGGCTTTCTTCTTTTTTAAAAAAGAGGTGTAAAGCACCAGCGCCCAAATCGAAACCATCTAAAATGGCATAGCCTGTAAAGACTGCACCAATGACCAAAAACCAAAGTGTTGGATAATCTAATCCTAATATGTTGTGCATAGCAGTAATTTAGTTTAATATGGCAATATTACGTTTGGAATATTCTGGGATAGATTCAACTACATCAACCTCGAAGCCGTGATGTATTTTTTTGTTCAATAGATAAATAAATAATGAAAAAAGTAAGGTGTAGATAAAAGTAAATAATACGAGCGAGAAGATTACTTGATTAGCCTTTACTGCTTTCGATAACGCATCGCTTGTCCTTAGTAATCCATAAACAACCCAAGGCTGCCTTCCCATTTCAGCAGAAAACCAACCAAGTTGATTCGCCAATTGGGGTAGAATAACGGAGAATGAAAAAACGACCATTAACCATTTGTAACTAAAAAGCTTACCTCTCCACCAAAGAAATAAAGAAAACAGGGTGAGTCCAATGATTGTCATCCCAATAATAACCATCAGGTGATATGTTTGAAAAATTGCATTTATGGGTTTTGGTCTATCATTAATAGCAAAAGCATTTAAGCCTTTAACTGGTGCAGTAAAGTTTTGATGCAATAAAAAGCTTAGTCCACCAGGTATTTTAAGTCCATAAGCCTTCTGTTTGTTCATGTCCACATAACCAAGTAGAAACATATCTGCCGCTTTCATACTATCGTAATGCCCCTCAAAAGCAGCCAATTTTGCAGGCTGGTTTTTTGAAACACCTTCAGCCGAGTTGTGCCCTGTGAGAAGTTGTGAAATACCTGCAACAGAAGCAACAACCAATGCTATTTTGAATGCTTTTTTAGAAAGTTCAACATATCTATTTTTCAAAAGATAATAAGCATGAACACTTAAAACCAAAAATGAGCCTGCCAATAATGAGCCAACAAGAACATGTGACAATCTATCCATTGAGGATGGGTTAAACACCATAGCCCAAAAGTCTGTGATTTCAGCACGTACTTTCAATCCGTTTCCTACTAAGTGAAAACCTGAGGGTGTTTGTTGCCAAGAGTTGGCTACCACAATCCATATTGCAGAAAACATAGAACCTAATGCTACCATTATGGTTGCAAAGAAGTGTACTTTAGGAGTTACCCTATTCCAACCAAAAAGCAACAACCCAAGGAAGCCACTTTCCAATGCAAAGGCAAATATTCCTTCTGCTGCTAAGGCACTTCCAAAAATATCACCTACATATCTTGAATAGGTTGCCCAGTTGGTTCCAAACTCAAACTCCATTACTATACCTGTAGCCACCCCAATTCCAAAAATTAATGCAAATACCTTAATCCAAAAGCGGGTCATTGTTTCATAAATCTTATCCCCGGTTTTAAGATAAGCTCCTTCCATTAAAACTAACATCACACCAAGCCCAATACTTAAAGGTGGGTAGATATAATGAAAACTTACTGTAAAGGCAAACTGTATTCTGCTTAAAATTTCTACGTCCATGATAAATGTATTTAGTTTGACATTGGTTTCTATGAATTTGTTTTAACAACAATTTTGATAATCTTGTAGTTCAAAATAAAGAACCTGATTAGTTTAAAAAGATACTCGTATGAAACATTTAGGATTGAAACTACCCGACTATTTACTTCCCCCTTTTTTAAATGCACTTGCTAGTAACGCTCCAGATACGCCGAAGTATATCATACTGTTCAGTGGCTTGGAGCTAATCATACAATGCCCACTGCTGCAACCTACAAACTTCCAATAAAAGAAGCCAGCAATCGCTCCGATTATAGCACCGTAGAAATAATCACGGTTCTTAACCACCCATAACCTTATTCCATTCTTTTCCATCAAAGCCAAGTTTGGTTAACCTAATGCAAATGTTTTACCACCTCTTCTTTGGTTATGTAGCCTGTATTTGACCAAATTAAGGCTTTGTTTCTATACAATTGCAAAATAGGAAGGGCGTCAAATTTCAACTCTTTGAAAAGCTCTTTATTATCATCGGCATTAATGCGGATAACAGAAACGCTATTTGCCATTTCCTTAGAAATTTCAGCCAAGTAAGGTTTCATTTTTATACAAGGCTCGCACCAGTCAGCATAAAAATCAATCAACACTAATTTATCTGAAAGTAGTAGTGAGTCAAATTGTTGCTTGCTCATACCATTTGTTGCTGCTGTTTCAACAGTCGTTTCAGGTAGGTTGGCGCCCCTCCATTTCAATATCCCCCCTTTTAATTCATACACTGTTTTAAAACCTTCCGATCTCATTTGTTTTGCGGCTGCTGCACTTCTGCTTCCACTCAAACAATATACAAAAATTGGTTTCGATTTGTCGAGCGATTTGATTTGCGTTTCAAATTCTTCTCCATTCCAATCATAGTTTTTTGCATTTACCAAGTGACCTTTGGAAAATTCTCCGGGTGTCCTCACATCGAGAATTGTTGCAGTAGGTTGCTCACTTATTTTTTTTGCAAATTCAGTGGCAGAAAGATTTGTGCTAGCATTTGAATTAGATTGACCATTGGTGCAACTACTGAATAGAAATGCAACTAGTGCAATTGAAAATAATTGTTTCATTTAGCTTGTATGTTGATTGATAATTTGTTGCAGATTGCTTGCAGGCACTACGCCCGATTGCCTCCATTTTATTTTGCCACCTTTGAAAAGTATAAGCGTTGGCACTCCTTGAATTTGATAAGCACTAGCCATTTTTGGGTTCTTATCTACATCTATTTTTAAAATTTTCACATTGTCACCTACTTTAGATTTTAAGTCTTCTAAAATTGGTTTCATTTGCTTACAAGGACCACACCATTCTGCGAAAAAGTCTACCAATGTGGGCTTTTCACTGTTGATTATTTCTGAAAATGTCTCTGCCATATCTATAGATTTTATTTACGTTGATTTACTGCAACCATTTAAACAACTATTTCCATCTGCTCCTTAATAACCCTATCTGTAACTTTTGGTTTCTCTGTTTGCCAGTTTGGGTTGAAATGGACAAAGAATGAAAGCCAAATTGTGCGAGAAATCCGCATCAACCAAGGAAGTAGTAATACCAATAAAGCACCGTTTAGTCCTAGCCACCAAAATATCCTGTTATCATCTATCCCAATTCCTATCAACACCCACCAGGCAATAAAAGTAGCTACCGAAATTGCAACAGTAAGTGCATAACTCACATAGCCAGTACCTACATAAAACCCAACTTCAATTTCAGTTGGTTGGTCACAGGTTGGGCAGTTCACATTCATTTTCATAAAACCTTTTTTGTAAGTTGATTTATTACAAAAAATATCCCCTTCTCTGCATCTCGGACATTTGTTGGATAGTAGTGCTGCTAAATAATTCATACTTGCTTTTTATTTGCGCAAAAGTAGCAGGTAGCTATCTGTTTGGTTTGTGACATTTATCACGGTTACCCTTTAAATATCAAAACAAATAAGGTCAAACGCCTTTTGTTACTATACCATAAAACTTTCGACCTTTTACTTACAACTTATAACTTACTACTAACTACTTTTCCCCCAATCCAAAAATAAATAGTGATAGTATGAATTAATTAGTCCATCTTCACCACCTACACATACATACATCTATTTTGTTAGTTGCTTTCACGCACACCCATCAAGTCAAAAAGATGTATCCCCATACTTCGCCGCCCGTCTTTTCACTAATCTTTTTTACAGATACTATATTAGATAACGCTCAGCCAACTTGCGATAAACCCCATCCAATGCCCGATAAACCCCACCCAACTGACGACATAGCATACATGAGGTGCGATAAACCTCACCCGACTGACGACATAGCATACATGAGGTGCGATAAACCTCACCCGACTGACAACATAGCATACAAATGGAGCGATAAAGGTCACCCAAGGTGTGATAATCCCCACTCATGCCCGATAAACCCCATCTATTTTTCATAAATTTTCAACAAACACTCACAATTCACCATTAAACTACAAAAAATGACACAGTCACAAACAGCTAAGTTCTCATCTTACAACAGAATCGTTACCTTCCTTACAGCTTATGCAACCATTTTCGCAGGTCTTACCCGTTTGCTGCAATGCGGCACGGACTTCATCGCAGCTTTCACGGCACTAAAACACATCTTGCCAACCTCCACAACTACCAAGTCCTCACCCGTTACAACTACAAAAAACACTGACTTCTTGAATCTGATTGACCTAATGGTGTCCCTTGCTAACCGAGCCTACCTCTTTGCTGTGGACACTGCCAGCGAAGCATTGCAAACTACTTTTAAAATAGAGGCAAAAGCATTCAAAACGTTACCAGAAGCCGAGCAAATATTACTCGCACAAAATGTATTGATTGCCCTCAATGCCAACAGTGCCGCACTGATAGCAGGGTACGACATTGCTGCCACCGAACTCACAAAAGCCGCTGCCGACATCACCCTTTGCCAAGACCAGATTGCCGCACCAAGCACCATCATCGGCAACAACAAAACTTTTAATGAGGAAATAGAAGCCGCTTTTGTCTTGGTAGATGCCGAAATAGCCCTTTTAGAATCCGCCATCAATGGCAAGTTCAAAACAGGCCCTTCCGCAAATACATCCCTGATAAGCAATTTTGCGAAGGCAAAGAAATTGGTAGAAACCACCAAGCACACCGCCCTTGTTGCAACAATAACAGATATAAACAACCTGCCAATAGAGGGTGCAACCGCATCAATAGCCTTGGAAAAAGAAACCAAGGAAGGCATATCAAACATCGAAGGCATTGTAGAAGTAGAAGAATTTATCAGCGGCACTTACAATGTCACCTATTCAGCAGCAGGTTATACAACCCAAGTAATCTCAACCAAGTTCAACCTCGGCGAAACTACAACTGCAGCAATAGTATTATCAAAGGTGGTATAGCTAGGCTTTACCTACAGAAGCAGAATTTAAAATGAATGATTAAGACTACTTTCATTAAAATTAAAAGGTCTTAATCCGTATAACTCGCCATAGAATTACCCAATCAATTTAGCGAAATTGTTAAAGGTAAAAGCTACAAACCCATAAGCAGGATTGTACAGGATAGTCATGCAGATACACACGTCTACATTTGCTATCGAAATAAGAATGGCAATCTGTTATTTCTTTTTCAAAAGATTACAATAAAGCTATATGAGAAGTTACTTGCAACTTATCTCCACTTCAAATTCCACGGTTATTTCTGCAGAAGTAAGTGCATTCAGCAATTATTGTTTCAGAGCTTGCCAGATGCAACAACTACTTCCCGGCAACCACAGCAATAGTCCCATACAAAATATAATAGTAGGTTCAATCACTTTAATAGATAGGAATATATGATTAACAAGGCAAAAAAATTCATAGCAGTGGCATTGTTCTCAATGCTTACAACAGCAGTTGTAGCACAGATAGATCCACATTTCACACAATATTATATGTATCCCTTGTGGCTGAACCCCGCCCTCACAGGTGCAGTTGATGGGAACTTTCGGGTATCTGTCATTCAGAGACAACAATGGGCAAGTATTGCCACACCATTCAGTACCACAGGTTTGTCGGCAGATATGACTACCACCAAGAATATCAACTTTGGTGTAAACCTCCTGCAGCAAACCGCAGGCGATGTTGGTTATAAATACACCACTGGCAATTTATCAATTTCTTATTCAGGCATCCGCTTCGGAAAGGAAGGCGAAAAGGTAATAACCTTCGGAATGCAAGGAGGTATCTTGGGACGAAGCATCAATCTGGCAAATGCTATTGTAAACGACCAATATCAAAACCCAGGAGCAGGAGTTGATGAATCGGTTGTAAAACCAACTGCATCTGCTTTCGATATGAGTGCCGGTGTATTTTACTACGACGCTGATCCCGACAAAAAAGTAAACCTCTTTGGTGGTTTTTCTGCTGGTCACCTCACACAACCTACCGACCCTTTCTTGTCTGCAAACAATGGTGCAAAATTGCCTGTTCGTTACACAGTACATGCTGGAGCTAACATCTTCTTGTCAGAAAAAGCTCAATTGGTTCCCAATGCATTGTTCATGCAACAAGGCAATACAAGTGAAGTAATGCTGGGTGGCTACTTACAGATGGCAGTAAATGAAATGACTGACCTGACTGCTGGCGTAAATTATAGAATAAACGATGCCATAAGCCCATATATAGGTTTAAAATTCAGTAGCCTCACCTTTGGTGCCAGCTACGACATCAATTCTTCTCAATTAGGTAAACTGGTAAATGGAGCAAGTGCCTTCGATTTGTCTTTGATGTACACCGACAGCCGGCAACAGAAAGGACACTTCAAATGCCCTCGTTATTAATCAAATCATCCTGATTACAGTTAAAACATCATAAATATATTTCTCCATGAAGAAAATTATCATACTCGGTTTAGTTGTATTGATTCAGTTAAGTGGATATGCACAAAGCAAATCCGACTTAAGAAATGCCAACAAATTCTTTAAAGAAGGGGATTATTACAATGCCATTTGTAGCTACGAAGTGTATTTAGGAATTAGAAAGCCCGTTAAATCTTTCTCTCCTTATACCCTAAAAAGAAAGACGACCCCTCCCGTAAATGACAGTATCCCTGTTGCCTTGAATACCATTGCAACAAGCAAATTATTAACTAGCCAGATTGCATGGCAGTTGGGAGAAAGCTACCGTCAACTGTACCATTACCAACGTGCCGAACCTTGTTATGCCCGCTTGGTTGCCTCCGATTCGGATGTAAACTATCCATTGGGTCGTTATTGGTATGCCGTGAGTCTGCGCAGTAATAATAAATTCAATGAAGCAGAGAAACAGCTTAAGCTTTTCTTGAGCGAGAATACAAAGAACGTCATCCACACAAACTTGGGCAACAAGGAATTGGCTACTTTGGCTTATATCAGGGAGCAAATGAAAAAGGCTGACCAGTCCGTTTCATTTGGCAAGTTGAAAGGAAATGTAGGACAAGCTGAAGGTGCTTACGCCCCCATCGTATTTAATGATACACTGCTGTTTACCTCTGCCCGCATTGTGGATACTACCAGTAAATACAGCTACACAAATGACCACGTCAACCACCTTTTCTACAATACAATCGCAAATAGCAACTCGGTCATAGGGCAAGCCTCAATTGTGCATTTCCCATCCAAATTATCAGACAATGAAGGAACTGCTGCGATAACGCCCGACAAAAAAAGATTGTACTTTGCAAGAAGCGCAACCGATAATGGCAAAACGCTTTCTACTATTTATGTAAGTAATAGAAAGAGTGACGGCAGCTGGTCTGCACCAGTAAAGCTTGATAGCAAAATAAATATACCTGGTCACAACTCCATACAACCTTCCATTACACAAGACAATAAATACTTCCTGTTCTCATCGGACAGAGAAGACGGTGTAGGTAAGTTTGATATCTGGTGTAGTGCAATAGATGCCTCCGGAAACTTGGGAGAGCCTTTCAATTTAAAAAGCATCAATACCAAGGAAGACGAACAAGCTCCTTTTTATCATGTAAACAGTAAAACATTTGTATTTGCGAGTAAAGGATACCTCGGCATGGGAGGATTTGATTTGTATGCCGCCAAAGGAGATATCACAAACTTAGGAACCCCTACTAACCTAGGCTATCCTGCTAACTCACCAAAAGATGACATCTATTTCTTTAGTGCTTCAAATGACAGTTTATTAAAGAAATCTTATGTGAGTTCAGACAGAGCTTCTGACTGCTGTTTGGAATTGTTTGCCGTGAACAAGACTTATCCAATAAAGCACAATCAAAGCCTTACCGGACGAGTGGTAGATTGCGATGCCAATACACCGATAGATGCTGCTAGTGTTACAGTAAATAACATCCCAGGAAATTATACTTTAACTACTACCGCCAATGGGGCATTCAAAGTGGCTGTAGCAGATTCTGTTACAGGATTCGACTTCGCAAAGGATGGTTTCATTGCTCAGTCAGTTCCTTTTACAGCTGTAGCTAAACCTGCTGCTGATACAGTCTATCAATTGGCAGTTTGTTTAACAAAGATTCCAGTGAAGAAAGATACCGCCGCAGTGGTTGACTCTGTAAACATAAGCGACAAGCCATTGATTGTCTATTTTGATTTCAATAAATCTGACATCAAAAGCTATTACTACCCAGTACTTGACCAAGTGGTTGATTTGATGAAGAAATATCCTACAGTGACGCTATTGTTATCAATTGATGGATATACGGATGGTAAAGGATCTGATGCCTACAACCTGAAACTTGGACAAAAAAGAGCTGATGCTTGTAAGCAATATATCCTGAGTAAGGGTGTGGATGCAAAACAACTTGCAGTTAAATCATTTGGTAAAGCTGCACCTGCCGCTCCAGATACAACACCGCCAGACAACAAGGACAATCCAGAGGGAAGGGCTTTGAACAGACGTGTTGAAATGCGCATTAAAGCGAGCAAGAAATAAGGAAATCATACTTAAAGAAACAGCACCTCAAAAGGGTGCTGTTTCTTTTTATAGTACGCTCGTTATGTGATTATTGGTATCGAATATGTAAACATTAATATTTAATAAAATAAAGAAACCACCCCGGCTTATCAGCTACCCCTCCAAGAAGGTGATTGGGTGGCTTTTATCAGATCGTCTGTAAACTTCACTGGGCTTATTCTCTTACTAAAATGGATGCACAAGCCGCTGCTTATAACACGGCTGGCATCGGTGCTTTTACGCAGCCCATAGAAGTATCTGTGCCATGAACCCTTTAAAAAAGATTGTTGTGAAGAATCAGATAAAACAATCCGCAACACTTGTGAGATACTAAAATCTTTTCAAACCCAACAATTTAGATGGTGCTGTGTTGAAGTTTTATATTAAAATTTGCAGACTAATTTAGATTCTTAAAATGAAGAGACTTACTTACTTGTTACTGCTTTCCTCCCTTCTGTTTGGTTGTAAACACAAGGATAGCAACATACCAACCATTGCTTTTGTAGATGCCTTTGAGGATAATACCATTGCTCAAGCCAGGACGGGCTTCTTTGATGCCTTAAAAAAGAATGGCTACTCCGAAGAGCAAAAGACCATCAATGTAATCTATCGCAATGCACAAGGAAACATCCCTACTTTGACGCAGATAATTAAATACTTCATCTCTCAAAACCCAACGCTGATAGCTACTTGTCCGTCTTTGTCCACCATTGCGGCTATTCAAAATACAAAGACAATCCCTGTGTTTATGATGGTGTCCCCTACCCCAACACTCATGAAAGTTACTGACAGTAGCGGCAACCCTCCTACCAACTTGTTTGGTGTATCGGAAGAATTGGGCTACATAGATACTTCCTTCGGATTGATAAAGCAATTGGTGAAACCCAAGATTGGCAAACTGACTGTGGGGATGATTTATAACCAATCCGAACCGCAATCGGTAGAAGCACTGAAGCGTATCAGCAGTTTGGCCAGCAAGTTGGATCTGAACCTGGTATCCTTACCGGTAAACAGCTCTGCCGATGTGCAATTGGTTACCCAATCATTGCTGACCAAGAACATAGATGCTTTCTTCGCCAATCCAGACAATACGGTATTTAGTTCTTTTGAGACCATCATAAAGACCTGCGACAATGCCAAAGTGCCTGTATTCACCAGTGAAGCAGGATTGGTTTCGCGTGGTGCAGTGGCAGCTTATGGGGCAGACATGTATCAATGGGGTTATCAGTGTGGGTTGCAAGCGGCACAGTATCTACAAACAAAAAGCACTGCCAACATCCATTGGGAACTGGTGAAAAGTCATGGTAGTGTGTACAATCAAAAGGCAGCAGCGACGTATCATATCAGCATGCCGAGTAACTTTACTGCGGTGAAATAGTAGGCATAACCACAATGAGCACAAAGGTTTTCACTAAGTACACAATGATTATGGGGATATTTTACCACCAGGGACACTAGGAAAAGAGACACAAAACACTATTAAACTTTGTGTCTCTTAGTGAAATCCTTTGTGTACTTTCTGGTTAAATTCTTTTAATAAAATAAAAATGGAGTTTTACTTAACTGCGCTGATGATTGGATTGTGCCTCTCGATGATGTCGCTGGGCATATTCATCACGATGAAAATATTCAAGATACCCGACATCACCACAGATGGTAGTTATACATTGGGTGCAGTAGTAACGGCCTTGTTGCTTCCATTACAGCTAAATCCTTTCTTGGTTATCCCTGTTACTTTTATTGCAGGAGGCATTGCAGGCGCATTGACGGGTATCATCCATACAAAACTAAAGATAGATGCACTGCTTGCTGGTATATTGGTAATGACGGCTTTGTATTCAATCAATCTAAGCTTATTAGGTCGCTCCAATATCCCATTAATCAACATAAAGACCATCTTCTCCTACTTCCATCCATTCAATAATGAAACGTATGATGGATTAATCATGGCAGCATTGATAGTATTGATCATTGTTTCCCTGCTTGCGTATCTCTTGAAAACAGACTTCGGCATCGCTATGCGCGCAACAGGCAACAGCGATTCGATGACGAGGGCATTGGGCATCAATAACGATAAAATGAAGATAATAGGACTGGCAATTGCCAATTCCCTCACAGCTTTCAGTGGATACTTGGTGGCACAATACCAAAGCTTCACAGACATCAATATGGGTATCGGCATCGTAATAACAGGGTTGGGTTCGGTACTGATATCAACTGCAATCATCAACTGGTTGGGCGTTGCCAATATATGGATGCAATTACTTTGTGTAGTAATAGGAAGTATTATCTTTCAAATGGTGTTGGCAGTTACCCTGTCGTTGGGCATCGATCCAAATATGCTGAAGCTAGTCACCGCCATCTTTGTTTTATTGATTGTAAGCATACCAAAGTTTCTAGGGAGGGCTGCCGGATGATAGTATTAAACAATATCAATAAGGTTTTCAATAGCGGCAAAGCGAATGAGGTAGTTGCTATTAAGTCGCTGTCACTGACCATTAAAGAAGGTGAATATGTAACGATTGTTGGCTCTAACGGTTCGGGAAAGAGTACACTGTTGAATATCATTTCGGGTGCAGAGATGCCCACAAACGGTACGGTGAACATTGAAAGAAATGATGTGACTAGACTAGTTGAATACAAAAGGAGCAAGTGGATTGCCCGTGTATTCCAGAACCCGCTGAGTGGCACTGCACCAGATTTAAGTATTATAGATAACTTCCGATTGGCAGCATTACGAACCCAATCGAGAGGATTGACGATTGGTGTGAATGCAGACTTTAAGAAGAAAGTAAAAGAAAAGATTGCCATTCTTGGAATGGGATTGGAGAATAAAACAGAACAACCCATTGGCACTTTATCGGGAGGACAAAGGCAGGCACTGACACTTTTAATGGGTGTGATGGATGAAACAAAGATTTTGTTGCTGGATGAACCAACAGCCGCTCTAGATCCACGAAGTGCAGACATCATTATGAAGACTGCTGATAGTCTGATAGAGGAACACAAGCTGACAGCAATATTGATAACACACAACCTTAAATACGCCCATCAATACGGTAGCAGATTGATTCAAATGAGTGAAGGTGAAATCATAAAAGACTTTGATAATCAACAGAAAAAAGACCTTCCACTGACTGATTTATTTAGTTGGTTTATATAACACTTTCCATTAGCATAACTATTTGAATAATAAGCATTGCAAGGTTTGTGAATAATATCCACTTAGGCACTGCTACCTGTCTCTTTCTAAATACCATCATCAACCATAAAAGATTAAATAACAGATTGATAAAGAACGACGCCCCCCACCCTAGCGTAATGATAATTGAATTGATGTCTTGGTTGCCAATGAAGTCTTTAGTGTGCCTAACCACAACGCAATATAGAAACAATGCATTGCAGATTATGGCTATTCTACCGATAAATAAATGTAAATGCGAGCGCATAAGTATTATTGAGAATGAAAAATAGCATTAATTTGCCGACTAATAAAACAATGATAATGAAGAAATTGAATTGGAAAGCGTTATTGCCACATATTGTTGCCGTATTAACATTCTTAATCCTATCTGTTATTTACTGTAAACCAGCGCTCGAAGGTAAAGTAGTAGAGCAACATGACGTGCAACAATGGAAGGCAATGTCTCACCAATCATTTGTGTACAGGGAGAAAAATGGCAATTTCCCCTTATGGACAAATGCGATGTTCTCTGGTATGCCAGCTTATCAGATAGCCATTGCAAGCAGGGATCCGGCATTGGTTTGTGTGTACACTTTTCATGATGCGCTTACCCTAGGCTTACCCAAGCCTGCGTATTACTTATTCTTCTGCGCCTTGGGTTTATACTTTTTGGCCATAGTAATGGGTGTGAACCCTTGGCTGAGTATTGCAGGTGGCATTGCTTATGCTTATTGTTCCTACGACCCGATTATTATAACAGCTGGTCACGATACTAAACTTTTGTCCATTGCTTATGCACCAGCTATCCTTGCATCGTTGCAACTCCTCTTTAAGAAGCGGTATTGGATTGGAGGCATCATGCTAACCATCACCACTACTTGCCAGTTTTGTCAGAGTCACCAACAGATCATCTACTACACCTTACTGATGGGATTGATTATGTTGATTCCATTCCTCATTAAAACAATCAAAGAAAAAGACTTCAAACACTTGGGTATCACGATGCTTTTAGCTGTTGTATGCTCTGGTTTATCACTATTAACTGTCGCAAACAGCTACTTCCCCACCTACGAATACTCCAAAGAAACAATGAGAGGTGGTGGCAGTGGATTGACATTGGGCACTACAGATAAAAAGAATAAAACAGCAGGTGGATTGGATAAAGACTACGCCTTTAGATGGAGTTATGGCATTGGCGAAACAATGACGCTGATTGTACCGAACGCTTATGGTGGCGGTAGTTCTACTTCTTTTGGGGATGACTCTAAGGTTGCCAACTTATTGCAAAACACCACGGAGATACCACAGAATGCAGTGCAACAATTGTATCAGGCTGCTTCTGCTTATTGGGGAGATCAACCAGGAACATCTGGCCCTGTTTATCTTGGCGCATTTATTTGCTTCCTTGGTTTGGCGGGTTTCATCTTATCCAAAAACAAAAACAAGTGGTGGCTATTGGGTATCACTGTATTTGGAATCGTGTTGGCATGGGGAAAGAACTTGGAAAGTGTAAACTACTTCCTGTTCGATTACCTACCGTTCTATAAGAAGTTCAGGGCGCCTTCTATGTCATTGGTGATGCCACAATTATCCGTAACCATGATGGCTATGTTGTTTGTAGGTGAGTTTATGGAAACCGTTGACACCCAAGCAAAGGAATTACAAGCCAAATACCTGAAGAGCTTCCTGATAATAGCTGGTGCTACGGCAGCAGTATTGGTAGGCTTCTATTTATTTGCCAGCTATAGCAATGCCAATACATTGGCATTGAAGACTAACTTAATCAATGCCTTTAAAGGAAATGACAGCTTTGTGAAGAGCTATATGAATGCATGGATGGAAGACAGAAAGGCTTTGTACTTTAAGGACATGGTGCGTTCATTGGGTATCATCGCAGCAGCAGTTGCTGCATTGGCTGCCTACTCAAAGAAGTTCGTAAAGAAGCCTGTTGTGATTACCGCCTTTATCTTATTGGCAATGATTGACCTAATGCCAATTGGCACCAGATATTTTAATGAGAACAACTTTGTGGATGCAGATACGTACGAACAAGCGTATCAAAAATATAACGCCGACTTGCAATTAGACAAGGATACAAGCTATTACCGTATCCTGAACCTTGCTGCGTTTAATGGTAGTGGTTTTAGTCTCGATGCAGGCAACTCCTTCAATGATGCCATGGCATCCTATCATCACAATACCATTGGTGGTTATAGTCCGGCAAAGATGTCTATCTATAATGATTTGATGGAGTTTCAAATCTATAAAGAGATTCAGGCTTGGGCAGGTAATCCGAATGCAAGAGATAGCTTTCCAGTATTGAACATGTTGAATATGAAGTATGTAGTAGTACCCGACCAAAAAGACCCTAAACAAACGATGGCGGTACCGAACCCTTACACGATGGGCAACTGTTGGCTGGTAAAAGAAGTGAAATTTGTGAAGGATGCCAACGAAGAAATGACTTCATTGGATCATTTTGACCCCGCTAAAACTGCTTTTGCTAACGAAAGTTTCAAAGCAATAGTGGGGAATCAACCTGCCTTCGATTCTACTGCTTCTATCAAGTTCATTGAGAACAAAAATGATTACATCAAGTACGAAAGCAATGCGTCAAGCAATCAGTTTGCCGTGTTTAGTGAGATATATTACAGTCAAGGTTGGAATGCCTACATTGATGGTAAAAAATCGGACTACTGTAAAGTAAACTATGTACTGCGTGGTATGCCAATACCTGCCGGAAAACATCTGATAGAATTTAAGTTCGAGCCTTCCTTGGTAAGCCTTGGCGAACAACTAACCAAATATGCTGCTTATGCTGCAGTATTGTTAGTTTTAGTATTTGGGTTTTTTGAATGGAGGGAACTTAGGAAGAAATAGTTATGAGTTATGAATGATAAGTTATGAGTGTAAGCAACTTTAAGTTATCATTTCTAACTTATCATTCATAACTCATAACCCATAACTAACTACATGGATAGATTTCTGCCACATAAAGATAAATTAGGAGAGTTGCTGCAAGCCAAGGCTGAACAGCTGTTTATATTGATGCACCACATTGATATAGAGTCTCTCGGACTAACCGAACATGGCAAGAAATACTTTCTGGGAAGTCATTTTAAGCGCATGTTCTTTTCCATACAGACCAGTGCACACCTTTTGTACAACAGTATCAATCTCAGTAAAAAGGAAGTAAAGGATATTGTGATAATGGATTACGGCGCAGGCATGGGCAGTCTGTACATCCTGGCAAAAATGATTGGCTGCAAACAGGTAATTCATAATGACATCCTTGAAGAATGGAAAAACAATGCTCAACTTCTAGCGCAAGCCATCCATATAGATGTGGACGAATACATCGTGGGTAACATTGAAGACACGCTGAAGGTATTGGAAGAGAAGAAGATTGTCTGCGACATCATTACTTCCCGAAATGTGGTGGAGCATATCTATAAGTTGGATGAGTATTATAAACTGATCCACCAGTATCAGCCAAAGGCGATTATTTATTCCTCCACCACAGCCAATTTCAATAACCCCGCCATGAACCTGCAACACGTGTTGCTGCACAATAAGCTAGAAAAGATATTCCTACAACAACGGACCGATTTTATAAGGGCAAGCTTTCCTTCTCTTGATGAAAAAGTGGTAAAATTATTGGCAACGAGTACCCGTGGCTACGAAAGAAGTGAGGTAACAGATTGTGTAAACAACTATATCAGCAAAGGAATTGTGCCTGTTAAGCATTATTACTACACCAATACCTGTGACATGGATTATGGTGTCTGGGCTGAGAATCTTCTGCCGTTTAAGGTACACAAACAAATGGCTGCTGCTCCAAATACAATTTGTATCATCAAGCCAGGCTTTTGGGACACGCACTATCAGAAACCTTGGAAGAATGCAATGGGCGCTTTTTTCAATCAGCTGATTGCAATCACACCTGCAATTGGCTTTCTGTTGGCTCCTTTCATATACATTATCGTATTACCCCAACAAGAAACACGCAACTAATTGAAGAAGATAGTATCCATCGTTTCTTATTCAATACTACCCTATTCTTCGGGTGGTCAAAAGTCTATTGCACAGTTCAATGAGTTCTTGGGAACCCAATGCGACCTCACCGTTATCAGTACATCGAGCAATGACAGTAGTCTTGTAAAAAACTACACATTGATCCCTTGGATGAAGAATAACTTATTGAAATTCTTTGACTTATCTCTATTTTTCAAAGTGGTCTCTTTTATCAAAAATAACAACATCAACTACCTCATGCTCGAGCATCCGTATATGGGATGGTTGGGTTGGTTGGTTAAATTGCGTTGTAAGATTCCTTTGATTATACATACCCACAACATCGAATACCTACGATTTAAATCAGTGGGAAAGAAGTGGTGGCCAATACTGATGTGGTACGAAAAGTGGGTATTAACGATGGCAGATACTATATTCTGCATCTCCGAGGAAGATAAACAGTTTATGGTTACCAATTTCTCGTTACCAGCAAGTAAATGTCACGTTATTACTTTTGGCTTGCCGCTTCCATCCATACCAAAAGACAAAGTAGATTGCGCAGAAACGGTTAGAAAGCTACATCATATTGAAAGCGAAGCTTCTATTATACTATTCAATGGCTTATTAAGTTACGCCCCCAATGCTAATGCTGTCAGGGATATTGCACAACACATCAATCCTTTATTGCTTAAGAGCGATTTAAAGTATAAGATAATCATCTGTGGCAAAGGCTTACCCGAAGATTTGAATGGTCTAAAAGCTTACACAGGTCAGAACATCATCTATGCTGGTTTAGTGCCCGATATTGAGTTATACTTTAAGGCTGCCGACATCTTCATCAACCCTATCCTGAGTGGTGGAGGTATCAAAACGAAACTAGTAGAAGCATTGGGGTTCAATACAACCGTTATTTCTGCCGAAACTGGGGCGATAGGTTGCGATAAAGAAGCAAGTGGCAATAAATTGATTGTTGTGCAGGATAATGATTGGGAAACCTTTGCTGGGGAAGTAATTGACAAACTAAAAACATCCATCCAAACACCAGATTCGTTCTATGCGAAGTATTATTGGGGAAATATTACCAAGAAAGCATTGGATGCGGTTGATATTTCATCCAACAAAACCAACACTTAATTCTCCTTTTGATTCATTTGGCGATGCCATAGGGATATAACAAAAACAAAGGCTATTACATTTTCGGCAATAGCCTTTGTCTGATTAATATCATCTATCTAATTACCACAGCTGCTAACGGCGGCAGATGAATTTGGAGTTTAAAACATTTACTAGCTTCATCTACCAATTCTGATTGAATATCAGGATTAAAGACAGTGCCACTGCCCCAGAAATCTTTGTTGTCACTATTAAAAATTTCCTTCCAATTTTCCTTATTATGAACGTAAACAGTCCAATTGTTCCGTACTACGGGTGTCATATTCAGTATGACTACGATGTCGTCTTTAGGATCATTTCCTTTTCGTTTGTACACTACAACACCTTCTGGGCGATGATTTAAATCTACCCATTCAAACCCTTCATAGCTAAATTGCTTATCGTACAAAGCAGGTTCCCCCCTATATAAATTATTTAGTTGCTGTACACAAAACTTCATTCCCCCATGACTAATATGCTTTAACAAGTCCCATTGCAATTCGCTTTTGTAGTTCCATTCAGCAGTTGCGGCAAACTCATCCCCCATAAATAACAATTTAGCACCAGGATGAGTAAACATATATGTATACAACAAACGCAGGTTAGCGAACTTCTGCCATTCATCTCCTGGCATCTTATAGATCATCGGGCTTTTGCCATGCACCACTTCATCATGACTCAAGGGAAGCATAAAGTTTTCATTCTTGAAATAGACCATGCTGAACGTAAACTTATCCTGCTGAAACTGTCGATAGATAGGGTCTAGTTTAAAATAATCAAGTGTGTCGTGCATCCAGCCCATCATCCATTTCATCCCAAAGCCAAGTCCTCCCTCAAAGGTTGGCCTACTTACGCCTGGCCAATCTGTTGCCTCTTCGGCAATTGTCTGAATATCCGGGAAATCCCTGTACAGCGTAATATTTAAGTCTTTAATAAAGGCTATTGCCTCAAGGTTACCATTTCCCCCATGTTCATTTGGTTCCCATTGCCCAGCGTTTCTGCTATAGTCCAGTCGCAGCATACTACTCACCGCATCTACCCTGATACCATCCATGTGAAACTGGTCGCACCAAAAACGGGCACTACTTATGAGGAAGCTTTTTACTTCCCCCCTCTTGTAGTTAAAGATATAGCTGTTCCAATCTGGATGATAGCCCTTGCGCATGTCAGCATATTCATAGGTATGTGTACCATCAAACATGAATAGTCCATGTGCATCGTATGGAAAATGTGAAGCTACCCAGTCTAATATCACCCCGATACCAGCCTGATGAAATGCATTAACCAACGCTGCAAAGTCTTGCGGATTACCGAAACGGCTTGTAGGAGCAAAGTACCCAGTACCCTGATATCCCCAGCTACCATCGAAAGGATGTTCGTTGATAGGCATCAGCTCCACATGTGTAAAGCCCATGTCCTTAACATAAGGAACCAATAAATCGATAGCCTGTCCGTAGGTATTATACTTTTCTTCGTCGTTTTTATCTGGACGCATCCAACTAGCAAGGTGTACCTCATAAACCGAGTAGGGTGCGCTCAGTGCATTGTGCTTGATACGGTTTTTCATCCATTCGGCATCCTGCCAGTCAAAGTCAGTTTGCCAGGTAATAGAAGCGGTATAAGGTCTATGTTCTGCATAGTGTGCAAAGGGATCTGCTTTATCAACCTTTATCCCACCATAACCGTGAATATGATATTTGTATGCTTCTCCTTTTAAGACATTGGGGATGAAGCCCTCCCAGATGCCCGATTTATCCAACCGTACTTTAAGGGGATGGCTACTCTTATTCCAGTTATTGAAATACCCGACCACCGTAACCAGTGTTGCATTGGGTGCCCAAACCGAAAAGTAAGTTCCTGGAACATCCAATACGGAAATCTGTTTATTTCCAAATACTTTATAAAGACTATAATGACAGCCATTTTGAAAGTTGCGGATGTCCTCTTCGCTGAATAAGGAATAATTCCAAACAGGTTGTTGGCTATCTACAAAATGAATCTCTTCATATTTCTTTACCCTGTTCGTCTCCTCTGTTATTGCAAATTTCTCCTCTATTATGTCCAATGCAACTACTTTCTTGGACTTTTTGGTCACATTATCGCTTTTGTCTTCTGTAACCACTTTCTTTTTTGGAGGCATATCTATCGTTTTATGCAGTAAATGTAATAATTACGGCTGTGAAAGTAGCGATTAGTTACTAGTAATTACTTTTAAGTTATAAGTTATTTATCAGTCATAGAACCCTCACGACTTTTTGGAACCAGTTATTACCAATAAAACAAAAGGAGGCTACCAGATCCGGCGCCTCCTTTGAGATTATTTATTGAAATTATCCATTAAGCCTCGTCTCTACCATGGCAAGCTTTGTACTTCTTACCACTTCCACAAGGACAAGGATCATTACGTCCTGTCTTTGGACCGACAACAATTGGCTGTTGTTTTACGGGTGTTGGATCAATGTAATCATTCTCATCAGGCACTTCACGTCCAACAGCATCAACATCTTGTTTACGGGTTTTTAGTTTACTTAAATCCGTCTTTTCCTGATGCCCTTCTTTCAAGTTACCTTCCGTCTCAACAGGTATACCAGCATGACTTAAAAACTCAACAATATTCCTGTTCACTTGCGTATCCATGTCCTTAAACAAAGTAAATGCTTCTACTTTGTAGATTACCAATGGATCTTTTTGTTCATAAGTAGCTGTTTGCACACTCTGTTTTAAATCGTCCATGGCACGAAGGTGTTCTTTCCATTCGTCATCAATAAAGTTAAGGGTAACTGTTTTCTCTAAGCAATTCAGCATTTCAAAACCCTCTGACGTAACTGTTTTATCCAGGTTAGCCAATATCTGCAAAGAACGTTTTCCATCCGTAAATGGAACAATCACATTCTCTACCCTTGTACCTTGGTCTTTACGGATGCCCTTAAATACTGGTACTGCATTGGCGGCTATTTCTTCTTTTTTACGTTGATAATTAGCAATTGCTTCCTGATATAGTTGTTCTGCTAATTCCTGTACAGGTTGTCTGCTGAAATCATTTTCTGTGATGCTTGTTTCTATTGCGAAATGGACAATCGTAGATAATTTAAATCCTTCGTAGTTTTCTTCATCCTTATAAGAACTTACCAACCCTTCTGCCACAGAATAGAATGCGTTGTCCAAGTCCAACGCCAATCTCTCACCAAACAAAGCATGGTTACGCTTGGTATAGATTACCGTACGTTGTTTGTTCATCACATCATCATATTCCAACAAACGCTTTCTTATTCCGAAGTTATTTTCTTCTACTTTCTTCTGTGCACGTTCAATACTCTTGGTAATCATCGGATGTTGGATCACTTCGCCTTCTTTATATCCGGCAAAGTCCATCACCTTGGCAATACGTTCGCTACCAAACATACGCATCAAATCATCTTCCAGACTAACAAAGAACATGGTAGATCCGGGATCTCCCTGACGACCGGCACGACCACGCAACTGCCTGTCCACACGACGGCTTTCATGACGTTCTGTACCTACAATTGCCAAACCACCTGCTTCTTTCACGCCTGGTCCAAGCTTGATATCCGTACCACGACCCGCCATATTCGTTGCAATAGTAATTGCCCCTGCCAAACCAGCTTCTGCAACTACTTGTGCTTCACGGGCATGTTGTTTTGCATTCAATACATTGTGTGGAATTTGTTTCTGACGAAGCATCCTGCTCAACAATTCACTCACTTCCACCGAAGTAGTACCTACTAGCACTGGTCTTCCTGCTTCACGTAGCTTGCTGATTTCTTCTATTACTGCACCAAACTTCTCACGCTTTGTTTTGTAAACTAAATCCTGCTCATCCTTCCTTATCGCCGTGATATTAGTAGGGATTGTCACTACATCCAACTTGTAGATATCCCAGAACTCACCCGCTTCTGTTTCGGCAGTACCCGTCATACCACATAGCTTGTGATACATACGGAAGTAGTTCTGCAAGGTTACAGTTGCATAAGTTTGGGTGGTAGCTTCGATGGTTACGTTTTCTTTTGCTTCAATTGCCTGGTGTAAACCATCGCTGTATCGACGACCATCCAAAATACGACCAGTCTGCTCATCCACAATCTTCACAGCGCCATCCATTACCACATATTCCACGTCTTTATCAAACAAGGTATATGCCTTCAATAATTGTTGTACGGTATGAATGCGGTCTGCTTTTACTGAATAATCATTGATGATTGTTTCCTTCTGACGAATCTTTTCTTCCGAAGGCAACTCACTCTTCTCAACGCTATTCAAGCCAACGCTAATATCTGGGATGATAAAGAAATGTGGGTCTTCTCCAGCTTTGGTAATCAATGAGATACCCTTATCAGTTAATTCAACCGAATTATTCTTTTCGTCAATATAAAAGTACAATTCCTGATCGGCAATGTGCATTTCTCTCGACTGATCAGCAAGGTAATAGTTCTCTGCTTTTTGAAGTTTCATCCTAACACCCGGTTCACTTAGGAACTTGATAGTTGCACTATTCTTAGGTAAACCTCTGTGCGCCCTGAACAAAGCCAAGCCGCCATCTTTTGGGTCATCATTACCCTCTGCAATCTTCTTCTTTGCTTCTTGAAGGAAACTATTCACTGCACGTTTCTGCGCATCAACCAATTTTTCAATTCGGGGTTTCAATTCAAAAAACTGCTCCAGGTTATCTTGTCGGCCAATTGGTCCACTAATAATCAATGGGGTACGCGCATCGTCAATCAATACACTATCCACCTCATCCACCATAGCAAAATGGTGTTTACGTTGCACCATTTCATCGGGATTGTGCACCATGTTATCACGTAGATAATCAAAACCAAATTCATTATTTGTTCCGTAGGTGATGTCTGCCAGATAAGCTTTTCTACGTTCGGCAGTATTGGGTTGGTGTTTATCAATACAGTCAACAGTCAATCCTAGCCACTCAAACAAAGTACCATTCCACTCACTATCCCTTTTAGCAAGGTAGTCATTCACGGTAACAATGTGTACCCCCTCGCCAGACAAGGCATTGAGGTATGCAGGCAATGTGCTCACCAAGGTTTTACCTTCACCCGTTGCCATTTCGGCAATCTTACCACTGTGCAATACGGCACCACCAATCAGCTGAACATCATAATGCACCATGTTCCAGGTAACCTTACCACCACCCGCTGTCCAGGTATTTTTAAAAGTAACTGTATCGCCCGTGATGGTGATATAATCTTTCTTTACGGCTAGTTGTCTGTCTAAGTCAGTAGCTGCCGACACGATAGTTTCGTTTTCTTTGAAACGTCTTGCGGTTTCCTTTATTGTTGCAAAAGCTTCGGGGAGAATTTCTTGTAGTGCTTCTTCAATTAGTTTATCGCGGTCTTTCTTCAATTTATCTACCTCTTGGTAAATAGCATCTTTCACATGTATTTCAGAGGCTGGCAATTCGTCAGCTTCCAGTTGTTTGGCTTCAATTACTGCATCTATTTCTTGCAGATGTGCTTTGATACGCGCCTTAAACTCAACCGTTTTAGCTCTTAACTCATCATTGGAAAGGTGTTGGTATTCTTGAAAGAATTGGTTGATCTTAGCAACAATCGGCTTTATTTCTGCCACATCCTTCTCACTCTTATTACCCCCAAATAACTTACTTATAAACTTCAGCATACTATATTATGTCTTATAATTAATTGTTTTATCCGCTTTTCAAATAGAATGCTACAAGTTTATTTTGCCAACTTGGCATTTATTGAGCGGCAAATGTAATAGTTGTTAGGTGTAAGTAGTTAGTTATTAGTGATTAGTTGTTAGTTATTAACGTTTATTGCGTATTTGTTGGTAATACACTTGAAAAAATATCCCTTTCTTATCACTATCATTTTATTGGAATGTATTCTTGGGAACAAACAGCGTTTTTTTGCTTCCTTAAAAACGTTATTACCTACTTTATTTTTGGAAGATATGCCTTTTGAAAATTATCGTATCTCTTTGTAAGAATATCGTATCTCTCACAAGGAATATTGCATCTCGCAGTAAGATTATTGTATCTCGCAGTAAGATTATCGTGTCTCACAATAGAAGTATTGCATCTCGCAGTAAGATTATCGTATCTGAAATAGTTTTATTGAGTCTTAAAATGAGATTTCGATGTCTCGTAGTTAAATTTCGCTGTCTCGCAATAGTTTGGTGTATCTGGAGGGTTAAAAAGGGTTAACGCAGAGTACACAGAGCGATTTACACAGAGAAGCGCAGAGGGGTTGCTTATGCTAATTTATTTTGTCTACTACCTTTTTTGTATTTAATAACCCTACCTTTTTGAGGCAGGCAAAAGAAGAATCCGTTGAAAATCTGTGAATGAGAACCCTGTTTTCTGTAAAGTTTATTTGTGAGGGTATTTTTGTAGATTGTGTTGAATAGTGTGTACATTAAGAACGGCTAGCACATGACGGGAATCATGCGCTAGACCCCGATT
>CAITVK010000117.1 GCA_903895845.1 uncultured Chitinophagaceae bacterium | reverse complement strand
GTATCGCTGTGAATTCAAATATCTCACTATTTAATCAATATTTTACAAGAGAACGATCAATCATGCAATTTGAAAATTTCTTAAAAGAGTTATAAAAATCATAGAAATATAGAAAATATGTTTCATTTTAAGCAAGTAATGTATGAAAATCACGTTTGCTACTTTAGATTTTAAAGGTTTTGTGTCTGGTGTTCATTCTTGGATGCAGCGTTTTTCAATAGAACTGCGGAAAAATGGTAATGAGTGTTATTTTCTAATCTTCACATCTGGAGAAGGGGAATTTCCATTTATAAAGTTTTTGGGTGAGAATGACTTTAAATGGACTGAAATTACTTTAGATAAATTTCCTTATACAAATGAGCGTACAAGATGGATAATTGAAGAAGTTAAAAAAGCGGATTCAGATATTTTTTTGCCTGGATTTTCTATAGCTGCATTGTATGCAATTCCTTGGATTAAAGATGCGGGTATAACCACAATCAATTTTATTCATTCGGATGATGCTATTTGTCAGGCCATTACTGAACGTTTCGTATTAAATAAGGATCCTAAGTGGAACTCCCATCTTACATTTTGTGTCTCAGAGTACCTATATAATAAAATTGGTGGGCAGAAAGTCACTAATTTGTACAATTATACGCTTGGAGTGCTTCCATCAATTAAAAAGGCATCTTTTAGCAATGAGCCATTTAGGCTTGTTTATATTGGAAGAATTGAAGAGGAACAAAAACGAATTTTAGATACTGTAAAAGGAGTTGCTT
This sequence comes from uncultured Chitinophagaceae bacterium, assembly GCA_903895845.1. Classification (GTDB taxonomy): domain Bacteria; phylum Bacteroidota; class Bacteroidia; order Chitinophagales; family Chitinophagaceae; genus Parasediminibacterium. Next base: position 3,673 of record CAITVK010000117.1, on the reverse strand, counting down.
TTGTTATAAAAAACAGTAAGTTGCCAATTGAATTTTATATTTATGGTACAGGAAGTGCTGAAGTGGCAGTCAAAAAGGTAATTGCAGATGAAAACCTTGCCGAGTTCATAAAATATAAGGGGGGAATAGCTGCGAACTTAGTTTATGAAGAGATAACAAAATACCAATGTTTAATCTTACTATCTGATTATGAAGGCTTACCAATCTCACTGTTAGAAGCAATGAGTTGTGGGTTAGTACCAGTTTGTACAAATATTAAAAGTGGTATTTCACAAGTTGTGATTCCAAGTGAAACAGGGTATATTGTAAATAATCGAAATATGGACTTGCTTTCTGTTATAAACGAATTGTCTTCAAGTGCTGAGATATGGGAGCGGTACTCAACAAATGCCATTAAACTTGTTGATGAAAATTTTGATATCCGCAATCAGACTTTTAAGTTTCTTGAAATAATTAGTAATAATAGATATGAAAAAAAGATATTAAAAACGAAAAAAATCCTATTACCTCCTGCCCACCCTCTGTTGCATTTTGGAAGAGAAGATGTAAGGGAGAGAAATATTTCCGAAAAAATTATAAGAAGATTTAAAATAATATTTGCCAGAGTTAATGCAAAGAAATCAGGTCTATTTAACTCTTTAAAAAGATTTATAAGTCAAATTTTTAGATATTGCGATAGAAAAAAAAATCTTACGGAATGTTTTTCTTCCATTGAAACGTGTGAAATTGATGAAACTGTGGAGCTGAATAAGGAAGCAACTTTTAATATTATCGGTAATCCAAAATTATTGAAAATTTGTCGAGGAGTATCATTTAGAGCTGGCTTTCATATTTTGATGTACCCTAATTCTAAATTAATATTGAACGAAGACGTATTCATAAATAATTATTGTTCTATCAATTGTTTAGGTTATATTGAGATAGGCGAAAGAACTTTAATAGGTGAGGGCGTTAAACTTTATGATCATAATCATAAATATGAAATGATAGATTCAAATCTTAAAGTGGCTAGTAACGAGTTCAAGATTGGGAGTATCAAAATTGGTAAAAATTGTTGGATAGGGAGTAATGTAACAATTTTAAAAGATGTTGAGATTGGAGATAATGTAATTATTGGTGCTGGTTGTTTGATACATAAATCAGTACCCAATAATTCAATAGTAAAAGCAAACTCATCTAATGTAATAAGTAACTTGTAATTATGAATATTCTATTTGTCTCATTAATGCAAGGCTCACCCTGGGGTGGAAGTGAGGAACTTTGGGTGAAAGTGGCTTCGGAATTTTTGGCGAATAATCATAAAGTTTTTTTTTGCGTAAAAAAATGGGTAGATATCAATGATAAACTTAGGAAGTTGGAAGAAAGGGGAGGTATAGGACTGTATAGAGAACCACCTGGGTCAAAAAAAAAATCTTTAGTTGAAAGAGTTGCAAGAAAGTTATTAAGAAAAAGAAGAAAGAATGGGACTGAGTGGGATATAATTGAAAATATTGAAGTTGATTATGTCTTCGTAAACTTTGGCGGGAATTATGATATTCTTTGTCATGAGGGATTGGTAACCTTTATAAAAAAAAAAGATTTAAAATATTCTGTTCTTTTACAATTCAATACTGAAAATTCTCCTTTGCCAGATTTAGAGAGATTCATGGTCAAATCTTTTTTTTTAAATGCGGATATTTTATTTTTTGTCTCCAAGCGAAATCTTGAAGTGTATTCAAGGAATTTAGTAGAAAAATTTAACAACGCAATTATTGTGAACAATCCAGTGAATAGTGAATACCTACACTTACTTCCTTTTCCAGAGATTAGCTTGGGATTAAATATGGCTTGTGTTGCAAGGCTAGAAACAAGCATCAAGGGACAAGATTTGCTTATTGAAGCATTAAGTGCCGATGTCTGGAAAAAGAGAAATTGGAGTTTAAATTTTTATGGAACTGGTGTGGATTACAATTATATAAATGATTTAATAAGCTTCTATCAATTGAATGATAAAATTAAGTTATTGGGTTATGAAAAAAACATTGAAAAAATATGGATTGATAACCACATTCTAGTACTGGTTAGCAATTCAGAAGGAACACCATTATCTTTAATAGAAGCAATGTATTGTGGTAGAGGTGCTTTAGTTACTGATGTTGGAGGAAATTCAACTTTGATTAGTGAAAATTATACTGGTTTTTTAGTATCGAGCCAGAATATTACTTTAATAAGAGAAAAGCTTGAAATAATGTGGGAGCAGAAAAAAATGTTAGAAAAGTATGGCCTCAATGCAAATGAGAAAGTGAGACTAGTTAATAAACTAAATGACCATATGGTAATATATAACTCAATTTATAAAAGTAGATGAGAGGAATCTCCGTGATAGTATGTTGTTATAATAGTGCTTTGCGTCTTGAGCAAACATTATTTCATTTAGCTAATCAAAAATTTAGCAAACCAATAAATTGGGAAGTTATACTTGTTAATAATGCATCAACTGACAACACAGTTGAAATAGCTACCATCGGATGGAAAAAACACTTTTGTGAGAGTGCAAATTTTCGGATTGTAGAACAACCCATATCTGGGTTGAGTAATGCCAGGAAGAAAGGTGTGGATGTTGCTAAATTTGACATAATAGTCTTTTGTGATGATGATAATTGGCTACAAGAGGAATATTTAGAAATAGCATATGATATCATGACAGAAAAGCCTGATGTTGGTGCATTGGGTGGGAATGGAATTGGAGTAGCTGATGTAGAATTCCCTGAGTGGTGGGATGATTACAAGGGTGATTACGCAGTAGGTAAACAAGCTGAAGGAAGTGGATATATAAATAGCAGAGGTTATGTGTGGGGAGCTGGGATGGTTACAAGAAAAAAGCTTTTTTTAAAATGTTTTACAGCAATATACCCTAGCTTATTAACTGGTAGAAATGGCGAGATTTTATCTTCCGGAGATGACTCGGAATTTTGCTTCAGACTGTTATTACTAAATTATGATTTATATTACGAAGAGAAACTACTTTTTACACATTATATAACGGAAAATAGACTAACACTTGACTATAATGAAAAGTTGTTAAAAGGTCATCTTGATGCATACTCAATTCTTTATAAGTATAAAAAGATATTAGATTTTAAAAACAAAAATTTTATTCAAAAATGCATACATCTTCTTAAAATATGCAGACAGTTAGTCGAGAAATGTCTAAGTAGAACTGGAGCAAACAAAATGCGGATAATGGAAGAACTTTATTTAAATTTGAAATTTGATTTTATACCATGTGATATTGATTATAAAAAAATATTGAGGTTTAGAAAAGCAGCAATGAAGTCGTAAAATAAACGCTTACTTTACCCCACTGTCTAATAAAGCGTAATGAAAGTTAAGAAATGATGATTTATCTCAATTGTTACCCTTTGTTTTAACATGGAGAATTATATAGAAAAGACTTTGCAATTTGTTCTATCCCAAAATTATCCCAACTTGGAGTATATCATTATGGATAGTGGTAGCACAGATGATAGTATTGAAATTATTAAAAAGTATCAGAGCCTGTTTAAAAATGTTCTTTAAAAGAAGTAAGGGCACATGCTAAAAGAGAGATACATACGTTCTTAGAGTTACCAAGCTTAAAGAAAATATGTATTCGACAGATTTAACAGATGCCCAATGGGACAATATTAAGCGT
>CAITVK010000116.1 GCA_903895845.1 uncultured Chitinophagaceae bacterium | reverse complement strand
TTTTTCAGGTAATACGATTCGGCATAGTTTGTATAGATGTAGTCTAATAAATAATTGTTTTGCAACAAACTAACTTTCTCCGCTAGCTTAAGATGAAAAATGGCACTGTCGGGATGATTCGTTTTAAAATAGGCGTCAGAAAGCGCGATATAACTGATGCAGATTGATAGGGAGTCTTTTGTTTTAGAAAAGAATTCAAGGCACTGTTCATAGTACTTTATTGATAAACTATAATGTCCTATTTCATTGTAGCATACACCCAAATTCATCTTAGCCATTCCAAGGTCTTTAGGATTATTAATTTGGGTGGCTACTTTAATGTTTTCATCTATATACCCGATTGCCTCAGCGATTTTACCAATCTGCTCATATCCTTGACTTAGTAAACACAACAAAGCGCTTTGCCTTTTTTTATCATCAATTTTTTTAGCAATTTTCAGTGCAGCTTCGGCGTAATCGACTAATCTTTTAGAATCAGCATCAATCAAGAAACCAGAATTATCGAGTAGGACGTCAATCTTTGCGGTATCAATCTTGCATTTATTATATTGGTTCAGTACACTATCCACTTTTCTAATCTGTGCCAGCGATGTACTTGCTGCAAGGAAAAAGAAAAGGCAAGACAGCAAACCTGATTTCATTTTTAATAAATGCTCAATCAACAGAAAAGAGATAAAACTGAGAAATTGCATCCGCAATTTCTTGATAAAAACTTCCAAAGATTATAATTTACGGGCGAGTAATTTTATTTGGACAAATGTATAGGTTTCTAATATAAATCTTATGCGTGCTTTTAATCAAATTATATTAAACAATTTCCAAATAAAAGATGCGGACAGGGATAAGCCCTGAGTTCAAAACGATGAAAGCAGGGTTTAACCAACCCATCAATGAATGTGAGGTGAGGGAATTATTTACTGACTAAGCATTGTAACATCTCAATTCTTTCTAAGTAATTTGCCAAAAAAGTCATTGCCCACACGCACAATCAGCAAATTGCCACTCTCCTACAAAACTTTTTCGGTGAATACTTCTTTATTTTTTCACTTTATAGAAGCCTTCTTTTCAACTGATTACATCCCTCTACAATACAATTCATGACATTTCCATGACAAAACTGATAAGAGTCATATTTATTCGTGACGCATGTTAACCTATTTGGGGTCTTGTAGTTTGAATATTTGTTCTATAAATAATAATTTTTATTAAACAAATTTTACTGTATGAAAAGTTATTCACTCCTGTATGTTTTCTTAGTTATTACGACTTTTTTGGCTTACTGCACCAAGAAAGATCAAGTTGTTAGCAGTTCATCTGGTAGCTCCAGTACTTTAAATGCCTACAAAACATCAACGGCACCATTAATTGATGCTACCCAATCTCAGGCAATTTGGAATAATGCAACAGCATTAGCAGTAACTCCCACTGTACCCGATCCTGGAAATGGGTTGTTCATGGGTTATTGGGGTGAACAATATCCTGCCACTATTCAGGCAATGTATGACAACACTTACCTTTATTTGAAGGTACAATGGGCAGACTCAACAAATGTACTAGAGCCACAACCATGGGTTTTTGATCCAAATGCACACACATGGTCACAAAGATCAAACTCAAAGTTATTTGACGCAAACGGTAATCTAACTAAACGTTCCATGGGATTAGACCAATTGGCATTTCAATGGAACATAGATAACTCTACACAAAACTTCGCTACACAAACTTGTTATGCCTCTTGCCATGTATTTTCCCCGTATAGAAATTATGCAGGAGTATATAACGCCAATCTAGATGGAAATCACTATACCAATGGTGCAAATGAGAAGGTAGATTTGTGGTGGGCTAAATTAAATAAAGACATTTCACTAACAAATCAAATGGATGACTGGTATATTGATGATGCTGGTGGACCAAGTGCTACAGATTCTGTAGGTGGAAATGGAAATGGTCGTCATGCTGATGGTCAGGTAAAACCTTCCCCATTCTCCACTACTTATATATTGCCTGCTACAAAAAAAGCAGCAGCATCTAATTATAGTGGTCCTTATTCAAATTCTCAAACTTTGTCTTATACTTTAGCATCAGGAACAAAAGTTTCTGTAAAAGTTCCATTGTATATAGAAATTGGTTCTACAAAACCATACTATCCTTCAACTGATATTGGAGGGGCTGCAGTAAAAGTAACCGGAGTTGACTCAATGGGAGTACTTACTTTGGCAAATAGTCAGACACTTGACCCTAATGTAGATGCAGCATCCTATGCAGATGATCCAGGCATTGGTAGAAATGTGGGGGCAAAATGCTTTCCTGGTTTTATCTCTCAACCATATATTATCGGATCTGAAAGAGATGATATTAATGGTTCAGCATATTATGATGGAACAAAATGGACTGTTATCATCAAACGCAAATTAAAAACTAGTGATGTCTTAAAACAAGATGCTGACTTTACTGATCTAACTGACAGACCATTTGGTATGGCAATCTGGAACACCGCAAATAATCAACATGGAATCCAACCTAATCTGCTTTTACATTTTCAACAATAGTAGCAGCATCTTTTTCACTAAAAAAATATTATTTTATGTTCAAGAAAAAGATAACGATACTGTCAGGAATTATTGCGATTCTACTGATTGTAATGTTTGGTTGTTCAAAAACAGCAACGTATGTAGTTAACCCAGGTAGTGAAATAACACAGACTTTGAGTTTTGCTAAAGATATAACACCTGTTTTGACAGCTAATTGTGCATTGAGTGGTTGTCATGTAACTGGAGGTCATGTGCCTAATTTGACAGCAGGCAATGCATATACTTCATTAACGAGTGGAGGATATGTTAAAGCGAATGATCCTGATAATAGTGTAATAATGCTTTGGCTAACGGGTAAAAAAAGCCCTGTAATGCCACTTGGTGCGGGACCTAATTCACAAATAAACGCAAAGATTTATGCTTGGATAAATCAAGGTGCTCAAAACAATTAAATCATTAAAAATGAAAAGAGTTAAATATTATCTATCTACGGTTCAAATCAAACTTGCCGTACTCTTATTCCTTTGCTTTTCGATAGGGATGACTGAATTGAAAGCACAGGATTCAACAAATACTGCTCCTGTTGCAAAAAAGAAGCAATTTGTTAAAAATACCTTCAATGGAAATCTATTAATAGACAACCAGTCGGTAATGGTACCAATTAAAGGAACATTTGAGTTCTATATTCAACACAGGTTCGGTACAGTTTCTAATGGCACTACAGATTTGTTTGGAATATATTCCGGTGCTAATATGCGCTTATCTGCAAGCTATGTACCCGTTAAGAACCTTCAATTAGGTTTTGGTTCAACAAATGACAGAATGCAAGTTGATGGAAATTTAAAATATTCCATTCTAAAGCAAACAAAGGATAAAAAAATACCTGTAAGCGTTACATTCTATGGTGATGCAGCAATGGATACAAGGGCAAAAAATAGCTCATTGCCTATAGTAACCACATCCGACAGGTTTAGTTTTTTCAGTCAATTGATTATTGCCAGTAAAGTGTGTGATTTCTTTTCCCTGCAAGTTGCTCCAAGTATCTCTTACTACAACAATGTCCCAGCTTATACGGATGACAAAGGAAATGTACAGCCAGCAATGGAAAATCAACACGTGGCAATAAGTGTTGGAGGCAAAATAAGATTGTCTGAAGGCATGTCCTTATTGTTGAATTATGATCAACCGTTAACGCAACACCCTATGTACAATCCCCATCCCAACCTAAGTGCAGCATTAGACTTTAATACTAGTGGACACGACTTCCAGATTACTTTTGGCAACTATGGTTACTTGCTACAACAAGATAACAATGTATTGAATCAGAATGATTTTACAAAAGGACAGTATTGTATAGGGTTTAATATTTCTAGACTCTGGAACTTCTAAAATAATTATGAGTTATGAATGATAAGTTATGAGTACTCTAACCGATTACAACTCATCATTCATAACTCATCATTCATAACTTTTTTTTCACCTCAAATAAACATTCATTATGAAAAGTAGGATTCTTCAAGTTGGTGCAGTGGTCGCTGTAGCAGTGGTTTGTGCAAGTTTTACACTTTTACAAACAAAGCCTTGGACTGTACCAGACAAGGCAGCAAAGACAGCAAATGCTGTAAAAACAAGTGCCGCTTCTGTATCGGAAGGGAAAGCATTGTGGTCTCAACACTGTTCTTCCTGTCATGGAAAAGCTGGGTTAGGTGATGGTAGCAAAGCGGCTCAGTTAAAAACAACACCGCCAGATTTCACAAAGGCATCTTTTCAAGGTCAATCAGATGGATCTTTATTTTATAAAGTATCTGAAGGAAGAGATGACATGCCAAGTTTTAAAAAGAAATTACCCGAAGCAGAGGATATCTGGAATCTGGTTAATTTCATGAGAACACTAAAAAAATAGTTGTTTCAGTCATGGTTGTTTTTTATAAAACCGCCGTATTCTTACGGTAGTTTTCAGGTTGCTGTCATAAAAATATTGGTTGTCTAGGCTAGATAACCAATATTCAGCAGCCACTTTTACTGAAAGATTACACACGCCTTAATGAATTTGTATTTACCGCATTAATAAATGTCTATCATGGAAAATTTACCAGTTGAATCAACTCGGAGCATCAGACGAAAAATATTACTGAGCAGTATTGGTGTATTGGCAATGTTTCCCTTCTTGAAATTTATTTCTCTCAATAAAGACAAGAAAGTAATCAGTTGTACACCCGACAAACCAGAAACAATGAAACTTCTAACTCAGGACGGAAGATTAGTGGAAGTGGAAATATCCAAAACAAGTACTACCAAAGAACAATTATCTAACGAACAACTAATGGGTTGGGTAAAACGGTAACAATTAAAAACAACTTTTAATGGAAATAAAAGATAATTCGAGACGTGAGTTTATTGCCGCAGGCTTGCTAGCAGGTTTAGCTTTGGCTGGATGTTCTACAAAAAAGAATCCCTTCGAAACTGACACCCTTGAGGAAGTGAAGCCCTCTGGCGTAATGGTGAAACTACTTTCCGTAGATGGTAAAGTAATTGAGGTAGATAAAGCATTTTTAAAGCCTGTCCCTGAGTTGCCAGCCATCCCTAACGACATTGCGAGAAAAGGTATTGCAGGTAAGAAGTTTGTAATGGTCATTGATCTTTCAAGGTGTAAGAGCCTAAAGAAATGCCAAGCGGCTTGTAACCACATGCACCATATACATCCTGGTCAAAACTGGATAAAGGTTTACCCAATGCAGGATGCTGAACACACTGCACCCTATTGGGAACCCACTACCTGTATGCATTGCGACGAGCCACCTTGTGTGAAGGTTTGCCCAGTAGATGCCACTTTCAAAAGGCAGGATGGTATTGTATTAATAGACAGCGACAGGTGTATTGGCTGTAGGTTTTGTATGGCTGCCTGCCCTTATTCAAGCCGTGTGTTTAACTGGGAGGATCCTGGTGTGCCAGAAGATATTGCTAAGCAACCTTATTCGTGCGAGACTAGTGTTCCGCAAAAGAAGGGTACGGTAGGCAAGTGCGATTTCTGTCCGGATATGGCACGTAAGGGAGAACTTCCACATTGTGTTTCTGCTTGTCCCAACGGTGTATTTGCCTTTGGCGATATGTTGGAAGACACAGTTACAAACGGATCTGAAACCTTTCGCTTCAGCGATTTGATAAGGGATAAGGCAGGATATCGATTGATGGAAGATCTTGGAACTAAACCTAGTGTTTACTATCTACCACCAGTTAATAGAAACTTCCCTTTTGAAAATAATGAAGGAAAAGAAGAAGGAAAACATAGCTAACCATTAAATTATTAATTGTGAAAGACAGTGCAATTCAAAAAATAACAGAAGACCTCTTGCCGCAAAAGTTTGGCAAGCAGGGGAAGATATGGGTAGCGTTTTTATCGGTACTCTGTATCATCGGGTTCATAGCTTATTGTCGCCAGCTATCCAAAGGATTGGTGGTAACTGGAATGAGAGATTATGTTTCTTGGGGAATCTACATCTCAAACTTTGTATTTTTCGTTGCCATCAGTCTGGTAGGGTCGTTGATTACAGCAGTGTTAAGGTTGACCAATGCCGAATGGAGTACGCCATTAACAAGGATTGCGGAAATAATTGCAGTGTCTGCCATCACTTTTGCTTCGCTAATTATTATTGTAGATATGGGTCGCCCAGATAGGTTTTATAACTTATTTATTCATGGACGTTTACAATCACCAATCATCTGGGACGTAATTGTTATAACAACCTATTTCTTTATCAGTCTATTACTGCTTTATTTTCCTTTACTTCCCGATCTGCAAATCTTATTGAGATTCAAAGAAAGAACCAACAAACGTTTATATTGGCTATATGGTTTCTTAGGTTCCTTTTGGAAAGATACCCCACAACAGATCAAGATAAGCCGTCGTGCTGTAAATATCTTGTCTATCACTATTATACCCGTAGCGTTTTCTATTCACACCGTAACGTCTTGGTTGTTTGCAACTACCTATCGTCCCGGTTGGGATAGTACAAACTTTGGGGCATACTTTATTTCAGGTGCTTTTTTAGTAGGAGCAGGTGCTGTTATTGTTGCCATGTATGTTTTCAGGTCTCATTACAACCTAGAAAGGTATATCACTTATAGTCATTTTGACAAGATGGGAAAAATATTGGTAATGCTTGCTTTGTTGTATCTCTACTTCAATGTAAATGAGTTTTTAGTTCCTGCTTTCAAGATGAAAAAATCGGAGGAAGATCATTTGATGGGATTGTTTACCGGCGAATTTGCCCCTGTATTCTGGTTTGCTATCTGTACGGCAATGATTATCCCGATACTGATTTTGGTTAATAGAAAGGGTAGACGCCCACTACCTGCATTTATAGCTGGATTATTGGTAGTGGTTGGTTCATGGTTTAAAAGGTATCTGATTGTAACACCCACTTTATTGCATCCGTTCCTTCCTATGCACGATGTACCCGAAAGTTACAAACATTACTTTCCTACTTGGGAAGAGTGGGCAATAGCAATAGGCTCACTAGCTGGAGCGATGCTCATTATTACCATTTTTGCACGAATATTCCCTATCATCCCTATTCACGAAACAATTACAGAAACGGAACAACATGAAAAAGAATAGTTACAAATCGATACTCTTAGCTGTACTACTATTGGGTATGATGGCTACCGTTGCGATAGCGCAGGATGGAGATAAAAAAGACTTGATGTTGAGTACCAGTTATTTTAATAGTAACAATCAGACTCAATATCTGGTGGCACATACCAAGTGTAAGATAGATGGCAAGTTTCTTCCAATACCAGCTATTGAAGTGAGTTTTTATATAACAAACGATTCTGCTGAATCGCATCTGCTAGGCAAGGCAGTAACCAACGATAAAGGCGAAGCTCCTTTGATGATTCCCGCCTCTGCACAAAGTGAATGGGTGAAATCGGCAAAGCAAACCTTTGTTGTGGTTTCTAAGGCTAACAAAGTGTTCGATCAAACGAAAGCGTCTACAGATGTAGTGAAAGCGAAACTAAAGATTGACACAACTGCTGATAAGAAAATAAATGTGATGGTCTTGGAACTGAAAGATACCGGCTGGACACCAGTTAAAGGGGTTGACCTAAAAGTAGCAATCAAAAGGATGGGAGGAGATCTAAATGTAGGTGAGACTCAAACCTACACCACTGATTCTACAGGATCTATTTCAGCAGACTTTAAAAGAGATTCTTTGCCAGGAGACCTGAATGGTAATCTGACTTTAATTGCCAAGGTAGAAGACAATGACACATACGGGAATCTAACTGTAGAAGAGCTGGTGCCTTGGGGGGCTAAAATGGAATATGTATCTAGGTTTGATAGAAGAACTTTGTTTGCAAGAAGAGGTCATTCACCAATATGGCTAGAGTTATTGGCATATTCTATTATTGGCGTTGTGTGGATTATTTTAGTTTACCTAGTAGGACAAATAAGAAAGATAAAAACATTAGGCATAGAATAACCTTATATAGTGTTCAGTTAGATTGACTATTTTAATTGAATAAAGATTGAATGCCGACGCCCACGTTAAGTAAGCAAATCTACATGGGTATCTGGAGTAAGTGAGAAAATAAAAGGGCAGTTGTTACTAATTGGTGACAACCGCTCTTTTGTTTTATTATCACATCTTCTGTATTTTTGTGCTGACCATGGCTGTATAATAGACCTATTTTAATTATTTGACCTGATGGTATCTTAAGTGAGAATTACTACCTAACAAACGTAAAGCATTATTAAATTACGGAAGTAACATATCGAATCGGACCTTTCCTTAATGTTTTTTTTAAGATAGTTGTCCGTTTACCAATAGCCTTTGAATCTCGAATCTGACCTCTCACGCTGCATGAACTAACAGTTACTACAACTAGCTAAAGTAAGAATACTTTTAATGATCTTCTTCCTACCCTACCTTACTTATTTTGATGTATTAATTATTTAGCGAGAACCAATATCACTGTTTCATAAACCAATTGTCCACCAGTAGCATCCCTGACAACTATCTGATAATTACCATTTGCCAACAGATTGCTAGATTTTAAAGAGTAGGTACCATTACCACCCGTATGCGTGATGGTTTGCTCGTCCACACGTTGCCCGATGGCATTATATATATCCACTAAATATTTACCTGTCTCAACATTGCTCAACTGCACATTAATTACTTTTCCTCTCAATGGATTCGGATAGATCGAATACGTTGTAAGATGCGCATTGCTGGTTATTAGCTTTATAACGCTACTATATGAACTGGCACCCAATGCATCAACCGACCTGATGCGGTAATAGTTCACCGCCGAAGACTTAGTATCCACAAAAGAATAACTACTTGCTGGCAAATGATTACTAGCCTGTTCGCCTATCTTAATGAAATTAATTCCGTCAACAGACCTTTCAATTTCAAATACTTTAACCGCTTCACTCTCATTTACCTCCCAATCAATGATAGCCTGCGCATGTATGTAGTTTGCCTTGACTCCTATAAAATGAATCGGCAATGGATTGTATAAGGTGTAAGTATTTGTAACAGTCTTACCAGCAGTATCCCCCGTAGGCAATTGTATACTGATAAAAGTTGAATCGCCATTGATAGTAGCATTAGCACCCGTAAGTTTTGAGGAGATTGTCAACCCAAGTGAATCCAACAACTGTGTAGGATCTGCAACAGAAATGGCATAACCACTAGCTTGTTTCTGAATCAACAACAACGCAGGGTTATTGGATCGTACATAAAACTTATTGGCAGTATCCAGTAACGCTCCTCCCGCAACATAAAATGCTACTGCATATACCTTGGCACTGTCATCATAAAACGCTTGAAAACCCGAGTTATTGGCAATCTTTTTTAATTGACAGTTACTAACCCAACTCGCAAAACCACTAACACTCTTGTAAGGGGCAACTATATATTCGTAGGTACTTGCCGTTGGTAACACACCGTGATTAACCCATAAACTAAAGATGCTATTGGATACCGCAGTGGCCGATTGAGCAGAGTTGATACTACTCCAGGAACCAGTCTGAACTTTATTGGATATCGTGACCTTACCATTGTTTGGGAAAAGATACCCTACATTGTTATGGTGAACCCACGTAACATTTGAAGAAGTAACCTGCTGTGTGGTAAACGCCGACTGACTACCAGCACTGTCTACAGTTATCGTTCCAGAGGACATACATTGGTTTACACTCGTTACGATATTCCTGCCCACTTTGGTAGATTTAATAGCTGCCCCCATACAATACATCCCATCGGGCGTAAAGAAGTAAGCTTTCTTGCCTGAAACTGAATCCCATGTAAATGCATCTGCCGACAAACCATAAACGCCATTGGATACGCCACCTGCTACAGAAGTAGTTGTCTTGAAGCCATTAGCAGGCATTTTAGTATAGTTGGCGTTAGGGTCATTTGCACCTGTTGTTCCGGGTACTCTTGTCCAGTCCCAAACAGGTATTGCATCCTGATATTCATCGCCATTAATCATGATATTGGTACTACCCCAAGGCATGTATTTGGCCTTAAGGTTTTCGCCATTTAACGACTCAGATGCTATTGTTCTTTTGGAAGGAGTCTTTACAGAAAGATAAAAGTTTGTACCATGGTGTGTCATGAAATCAGACTTAAAGAATTGTTTATTGCCGGGCGATTGAAAGGAAACATTCCCACCATTAGCAAACTTATAATAGTTGTTCAATTCAGTCGTACGATATCCAACATTCAGACCTATCAGGTAATTAAGGCAATTACTTCGGATACCACTCGCTACCAATCCCCCACTCCTTGATATACCCCTTCCAATCGCATCAAAATCGGCGGTGTTCTTTTGTTGCATCCACTGCTGACCATCCAATACAAAGTCTATCAAGGTTTTGATATTAGCGGTTGACGTAGCATAAGCTGTGTTTCTGGCGTAATAAGCAAAAAAGGAGACACCACCCAAAAACGCAGTTCCATATCCCCAATTATATAACTGTGAACCGTGCATGTAGTAGCTATTATCTACCTTCATTCCTAGTCCTGTTCCAGGAAATATCATGATACTGGCAAAGGCAGTATCGAAGTCTCTCCTCAATTCATCAGTACTATCTTTCACACACGCCTTAAACATGGATGTTTCTAGATTCAGCGTCTGATTAGATCCTTGTACAGCTTCATTTGCTTGAGGGACATAAATAGCCGCCGATACATCATAATAGTTTAGCCCCTGATCGGCAAGTGAATACAATGTATCCTTGCTGAATCCGTAGGCATTACCCGTTTTCATCGCCAATAAGCTTTTACCATATACAGTTGGTCCAGCAATATCATTCTCATACCAATTATTTGAAACAGGCGCTTGCACATTCCAGAAGTTAAACGCAGCATATATCTTAGTTTTTGTAGCGGCATTGTGATAGAAACTGCTCTTAGTTGAATTATAAGAAATACAGATAGCCAATAGCCTGTTCAGGTGGACAATAGGCAACCAATTGGTCAGGGATTTGTCTGCATAGTTAACATCATTCCAACTACCATCTGCCTGCATGCTATCCAGATAGGTCTTGATTGTAGCATCAGGCGTTGTAGAAGCAGTAAGGACATAATTCCTGAAACGAGCCGTTATTGTATCTGTATCAGCCTGTGTTTGCGCAGAAGCACTACAAACTATCAGCAAATACAAAACAGCAATAGTTACTAAACGGCGGGTGTATATTTTGTTGAACATATTAACTAGATACTCTTTTTATCCTAAATGTGACTAATCTTCAAACTTATTTTCGCTATTCTTCCTTTTAAGCAAAGCAACACTGATTGAATTCTACAACTACTGCGCACTGAAAGTCACACGCCATTCAGTCTGTTCATTGGGCGCAACAACTACATCAAACCCTGTCAACTGAACCCCATCATTTTGTCTCTCATAAGTAGTAGTTGGTGTTGCTGGTGTAGAAAACGTACTTGCTTTACCTGCATAAGTCAATCGTACATATACATCTTTCTGATGCTGTGACAACTTGATGGTGTAATCATTAACAATCGTAACAGTTGCGGGCGTAACCAATGTCCAACGAACACTGGTAGACTTATCTGTGTTCTTAACCTCATCTTTCACTACTACCTTTTCTTTGTTTACAATAGCCACCGTCCTAATAACAGAAGACAAAGCAGGGGTATATAAGGTAGTTAAATTGGCAGTTGCACTCAACGAATCAAGGGCATCATTAGAGGAGGTAATGGCAGCGTAGCCTTTTACATTTTGTAAAGCCCCATCCACAGTAAGTGTATTGTGATGATAGTTACTATGTCGGAATACCTGCCAACGAGGACTATTTTGTTTGTTATTGAACAGGTCAACTCCTTGCGCCTCAATAGCAGTATAGTTTTCCATACCCAGATCCATTGCCCAACGCTCTCCCAACGCATCAATCACAAAAGAACCTACATCCATGTGTGCATGATTGGTTGATGGTGAACCTCCCTTCAATCCAACAAAAATATCATTGGGTTTATCCCATGAAGTACGCATCAAAGCAACGGGTGTATGCCCCTGCCCTATCCACAAATGATTGGTAGGCTTGGTAATTGTAGAAAACTGAATATCCTTTGCCCACAACAAAAGGGCGGGCATGAACCTATCCTTTGCCAAAGAAGCAGGATTGCACATCTTCAGGAAAATCTGCTGACTGTAAAGGGTGGTATTGTCTTTATTTTTATTCTGAAACCAAAACATAGCAGGTGCAACAGTCCTGATTGAATTACCTGCATCGGAGTAATTGAAGCTTTCTCCTTTAGGTCCTGTCATATTCAGCATATAAGTACTAGTTTGCAGAAAGCCTTTAAACTTAGCGAGTCCAAAGTCCTGACCAAAAGCCTTTTCAATCGCAGTAAGAAAAAGTGTATTGTAAGTAGTACCATATTCCCAATAACCATAGCCTTCCTGATAAGCACCATCAGGTGCATATTCCTTCATTGCCAGTTGAATGGCATTAATACTACGATTGATAATCTTGTTTGCTAATGAAGGATCCGATTCATACACTGCCAGTGCCCCCAAAGTCATCCCTGTATTGCATACCTGATTCCAGTTATTAGTCCCACGCAACCACGATTTGCATTTAACAGTATCCAATGAAGGGGTTAAACCCAACCCAATGATCGCATTGGCAATACTTTTCCTGGATGCATCCGACAGAGAAGGATACAACCAGTCATAACCAATGGCCATCCCTGTCGTCATCTCCGCAACATCCAGATAATGGGATGGATTCCAATCGTTGAAGGCTGCCACTGCTAACATTTCTTTCTCAGCCCGTTCAGCATATTGTGCTTCTCCAGTCATTCTATAGGCATAGGAAAGGAAGAAGATTCTACGAAGAAACTCTCTCGATTGACTCAACAACCGCCTTCCTTCCAGCTTATGTTCTACAAAGGATTTAGTAAGGATATGTTTACTTTCATTGATGATTGCCTCATGAACCTTCATTTTCAAGGGTTCATTCTGAGTTGATTGCCTGATACCCTCTTCCTCTCCATTCAAAAGCAAAAGTCTGGGATGTGCCTGTGGCTGATAATCAGTAGAAACATACTTTTCCTGCGCCTTAGCAAAAGACACTAACAATAGTATCATAATAAGTGACACCATCCCTCCGAGTAACCCGCTTCTATTCATATATTTATGTTTCATGTGCATCCGTTGTATTGTAAATTACAGGCAAGATTAAGCTATTTCAAACTAGTTGATCCCATTACCAAACTTAGTTTGCTGCTGCTCCACTTCTTTTACTTTCATCTGATTCAATTCTTGCCTCAACCTTTCATTCTCTTTTTCCAATTCAGACTTATTATACTGATGTTCTTCTTGCTTAATTACTTGTTTATTCATCACGTCCACTTCTTTCTGACTAAAAATGGAAGGCACCGCATTGTTGGTGCTATTAATAATCAACTCACCGCTGACGGGGCGTTGAACACCTCCAAAAGCAACACTTGCTGTAACCTTAATGGCCCCTGCTGTTGTAGTGGATTGCACCAGAATGGGTGCAGTACCCCATTGCAACTGCCTCGGATTGAGTCCTTGACCCGCACCACCCAAAAGGCGCCCCTCTCCTTCAATCTCGAACTTAACAATATCATTAGACAACCGTTGAATCGTCCCATTTGCATCAGCAATACCAGCTACTACCGTAACAAAGTCGGAACCATTGGCAATAAGGTCAACCCCTTCATTATCCAGCCAAAGCACAAGCTTTTCGGTACGTTGTGCAGGTACAACCTTTTGGGTCGCTACTACTTTACCATCCATCAATCCCTCTGCCAGCAAGTACACATCATCTTGCTTCTTGGCTCTTGCCAATGCCTTACATTTCATGAAATCAAAAACATTATTGAATGTAATGACGGGCGAAGGCATCCCTCCCTTTTTCAAGTCCTTTTTATAAATTCTTTGCTCACCACCCTTCAAAAATGTCAACCGCACCTCGTCACAATTGGAATAAACAGTAACATCTTTGGGAGAGAAAGGCGTCATCGCATTAGCTATGAATACCATCGGCCCCGTTTCCGCAATCAGATTACTCTTTTGAGCTGACCGTTGCGACTGAAACATATAATAAGAATATTTAGGCTGACGAAACGCATCCATAAACCCACCCAGGAACGGCACAGGATGGTAACCTCGCTGACAATCAAATGAATGCCAGAAACAACCGCCCACAATCTGACGAGCATCTTTGTAGATGTCATCCAAGCAAAGGAAATCATAGTCGGGACGGCCATAATGTTTTGCCTGCAACAGCATCGGCACTTCGCCCCATCCCCTGTTTACCCTGCTATCAGAGTTTTGTGCACTCCAGTCATCTACATTGTCTCCCCACTCCCTGATAAAATAGGTCTTAGATGGATTTAAATCTTTTCTCGGACGAAGTAATAAAGAATAATATTCTGCTCCATCTGAACCATCATCGCAAGCAGAAGTACTATATGGGTAAGGATATTCCTCATCCACCGTAGCCTTTGCATTCTTGGCAAAAGTTGCTGGATAAGACGTTTCATTCAACACAGGTTCCCAGAAAAACAAGGAAGCATGGTTTCTATTCTGACGAACGAGGTTACGGATGTCCTGATAAACACGTTTACTAAACAGCGAATCATTGTTCCAGAATTGCCATCCGGCAGTACTACCCAAACAAAACAATCCCAGCTCATCGCAAGCATCCATAAACGCAGGGTCTTGCGGATAATGGCAACGGATTACCTTCAAACCAGCATCACGCAACTTCTTAGCATCTTTCCAATGGGTGCTGTTAGACAGCGCATTGCCCACCACCGCAAAGTCCTGGTGGCGGTTTGTACCAATCAGCTTATCCTTGTAAGGCTTTCCATTTAACCAAAGCCCATCTGTCTGCTTAAATTCGATACTCCTGATGCCAATTCGTTGCATATAGCCATCCACCACCTTTCCGCTGGCATCTTTTACCCTAACAGTCAGTTGATATAAGTAAGGAGATTCAGGACTCCAAAGGTTTGGGTTCTTAAGTTCAAATTGACTGATAGCACTTGTTGCATTTCCTGCCCGGATAGCTATTTTGTCAGACAAAGTTTTGATAATTGTCCCATCACTTTGCAGTAGTTCATAACTGACAGTACCTTTAAAGTCAGTGCCCTGTTCATTTCTTACGTGGAGTTTCAAATTAACGGTGGCACTTGCTTCCGATACTTTATCATACGAAACAAATAGCCCCCCTCCCGCAACTTCATTCTCATAATTTGGATCAGTGATGAAAACATTGTTGTGAACTACCAGCCAACTATCCCGATAGATACCTCCAAAATAACAGAAGTCCAAGAGATTCTGAGGCTTTCCCGGCAGATAAAGCGGGTCGTTGCTATTGTCAGCCCTCACGGCAATCACATTGTCCTCACCCCATTTAAGATTGTTGGAAATATCGGCAATAACGGGCAGGTAACCTCCAAAATGTTCCGCTACCAGTTGTCCGTTCACCCACACTTTGCATTTACCCATGATGGCTTCGAAGTGAAGAAAGAGTTTCTTGCCCTTCAGTGCCTCATCGGGTGTGAAGTGTTTACGATACCAGGCAGGGCCTTGATAGTTTACGCCGCCACTGGCATCCACAGGCAGATATTCCAGTCCGTGCGGCAAGGAAACAACCTGCCATTTGCTATCATCAAATGTTGTTGACTCCGCATTGACAGCATCTTTCTTCACAAAACGCCACGCAATGTTCATGGAATAAGCGGTTCTGCCAGAACCATTTAAGGCAAAGAAGCCTGCCGTTGAGAATTTGGGCTGATAGGTTGCATTTGCAGAGAATACCAAGCAAAGCATACAGAGCAGCATCCAATTTTTAAGCGTGTTCATTCTCATTAAATCAATTTATCAATCGTTTATTTTATCACTATTACCAATCTGGTTACTATATGATACAATTTCTACTTCTTCAACTCGTGTCGGTAATGCCTTAGAATCAAAATCTATCAAACCATTCACAAACAACATACCCACAAGCAACCGTGCCACTCAATCCTTTTCCTTGCACGTAGCAACCCTACTCTTCTCTTATTTCTACAAAGCGTGATCTCCCCGTACATCTTCCCCGTTCCAGATTCTTTTCTCCGTCCAATCAACAGGAGCGCCAGACCAAAACTCATCCGTATCGCGCAACCCTAGCGGAAGGAAGATGTTTGAACAGATGTACAAGCTTCCAGTATTATTATACACATCCGCAAGATCGGGTTGCGAGCCACAGATGCCAATATTCAACCAGCCATCTTTGGTGTAAGTACCCGGTGCCAGCATCGTCTTTTTTATTACGGCAGTCAAGGCACACCTTATCTGCGCAGGCTTCAATTGCTCCGGCAATTGCTTTCTTAACGCCATATCTGCTAAGTGCTGAAACGCAGCACCTCTATAAACTATAGATCTTCCTGTGGCGGGATATGAACCATCACTATTAATCAACCTTTCCTGAATAATGGCATACCGTTCATTCCGCGCCTTTATCTTATCCGTCAAATCTTTTAGGACAGGCACTTTGTCTGCAAACACTTCAGACATCTTGGCGAGGTAAGGATGAATAACATAGCTATTATAATTGTCCAGATGAAACTGAGGGCCATCCGAATAATAACCATCACCCACATACCAAAGCTCCGTCTGACGAAAAGCATAATCAACACGCATACCATCCCACTCGTAACCAAACTTGCAAAAGAAAGCTTCAATCATTCCCGAAAACAGAAGCCAGTTATTGTACACAGGCGTCACCTTTCGCGTCAATTTAAACCCATCAACTACTTGCCCACGTGTGGTTTCACTCAGGTGTTCCCACAGCCAAGGACACCTAAGAAACGTTAATGCCAGATAGGACGCATCCACAAGGGGTTGGCTACCTTTGTACCACTCAACATAATCATCTGCACTAGGATTGACTGCATTGGCAATTGATTTTAGCGCAAGCTGACGGAATTCATTGCGCAGCGCCACTTCGTGTGCATCGCCACCTTCCAGATTCAGCCACGGTGCAATACCGCTCATTGTCCTGCCCAATACTTCTAGATAAGCCACTTTCTTGCGCATTTCAGGATTATCTGAACGCTTAGAAACCAGCACAGGCATGTTTTTCTTTAGGTTATCCTGTGCCATATTTGTCAACACTGGTCTTGCCAGCTTATCCAATTGGTCAATCCAAAACGCACGATCCATTTTGCCACTCAGGGCAACATCCGCTGTTGTTTTCTGCCCTGTGCTTTGGGCAGTTGCACGACCGTTAAAACTAATTCCAATGACTACGGCCAAGCCAAACGCGACAATTCTTCTTGTTATTCTACACATGATGATGATACAAAATAATTTAATCTTAAAAATGTTAATACCTTTTTAAAAAGCATATTACTCAACATCCGTCCTGAATGGCGATGCAGGCAAACCTTCTACATTATAAAGATTAGTGATTGGAACATGTTCCCAACCAAACCTTACAGCAACGGGTTTTGCCACTTCGCTGCCAGATACAATCACCTTATCCCCTTTGATGACAGCTTTGGCAGTCACAAATTTCTTGTCCTCTCCCGCAATGGTAAAGCCAATCAAATCACCATCTTTCGCCATTAACCCTTTGCCAATATGGGTAAACGAAATTTCTATTGTATTGTCCTTTATTTCAAACCCCTTGTAGATAGGCCCCATATATTCTATCTTTTCATGATAGGCCAATGCGCGTGCCGCCAACTGAAGCCTGTTTCCTACGGGCTGTTTCAGGGTAGGATGTATTGCAATTGAATCCCCGCAGTCTGTCGTTACGGCCATCGCAACATTGTTTACCTTGTCTAGGGTAAGTAGTTGGGCTTCCCTTATCTCGGGAAGCATCGCACGGTTAGGCGCAATCTGTACATACAAGAATGGGAATTCACCCTGTTTCCAGTTCTTTCTCCAATCGTTAATCATCAAAGGAAAAAGGGTACGGTACATTTTGGCAGTGCTGCTATTTGCTTCTCCCTGATACCAGATTACACCTTTGATTGCATAAGGAATCAATGGATTGATCATTGCATTGTACAAGCCACCTGCCCCTCCTGCAGGATTTCTGGGTGCCTCTGGCTTTTTAGGCAAAGGCTGCTTTGCGAGGGATGCAGCA
This sequence comes from uncultured Chitinophagaceae bacterium, assembly GCA_903895845.1. GTDB lineage: Bacteria > Bacteroidota > Bacteroidia > Chitinophagales > Chitinophagaceae > Parasediminibacterium. The sequence goes on along the minus strand of CAITVK010000116.1, from coordinate 14,968 downwards.
AGGGTATCGGCAGCCCATTTAGCCATAATAGACGCCTGATTCTTCTTGAAATCTGCCAGATCAGTAGGAAAATTCTTCACCGCCTTGTAGTAATTTTCTACACTATGCTTCAACTCCGGATTCGATTCCAAGGTAGCTCTGGTAGTCCAGTTTTGCGCTGGCGTACCACCCCAGGCAGAGAACAGTAATCCAATAGGCACTTTCAATGACTTATATAAATCACGTGCAAAAAAGTAACCAACGGCAGTGTACTCTTTAACAGTTGCCGTATCGCAGACGACCCATGAAGAATTTGCATCCGAAACCAATGTATCTGCTGCTTTGCGAGCAACATGGTATTGGCGAATTTCTGGATAATTAGCATTTGCAGCTTCTTCTTTCCAGTTAACTATCGGCTTGGGCCAAGCATTGGAAAGTAACATTTCCATATTACTCTGACCACTACAAACCCACACTTCCCCCACTAAAACATTTTTGATTGTAAGCGTATTCTTACCAGTAATAGTCATGGACAATGGCTTCCTACTCACCTTAAGCGGAGCCAGTTTAACCATCCAATGACCATCCTTGGCAATGGTAGAAACCTTTTGACCTTCAAATTCAACCGTTACTTTTTCGCCTTCATCCGCAGTTCCCCAAACAGGAACATCAACGCCTTGCTGCAACACCATGTTATCAGAAAATAAACTATTTGGTTTTAGAGCAGCACCATCTTGGGCATTAACAACAGTTGAAAACGATAATGGAATGAAAAAGACAGCAATAATCAGACTTTTTATTCTTGTTACTTGATGCATAATTGAGGAGTATTAATGAAATGAATTTGTTGTTTGACTATATGAATTTAAAAAGATTAAATGCCAATTTACTAACTAAAAAAGGAATCAATAAATAGGTCTGATTATCATAAATAAAAAGAAATAATCACCCAACAGACACTTTTTTGAAGAACTCATTTTTAGTTGGTTGGTAAGCAAAGAATTAAATGCGAGCGAAGGTTTAAAATAGGTCTGGAAAATTTCAAACATTAAAGTGGAAGCATCCTCAATAACAATTGTTTCACATCAAAATGATTACCTCATCAAAATCGGATGTGTTGCTTTTCTCTACTTTCAAACAAATAAATCTAGGTTATGAAACGAAATAATCATACCCCCCGATCTATTAAGTATATATAGAAAACAATTAGCAATTACAGCTGCCCCACTAAATTAATGAACCATTTATTTACTATATGTGCCTTTCATCCTCTTTGCCGCATAGCCAATACCACTCGCAGCTAGCATCAGACTCATGCCACCATCAAAGGGAACCACAGGCCCGCCATCGCCACCAACGCCTTCACTGGGACTACCTGGACCACCAATGCCCGGATCATCTGCCGGAGACTGCGCCTTGGAGATGGTTGTTACACAAATACTTACCAGAAGGATAAAACCAAACGTGCGGAGTGCCTTAACTGTTTGTTGCATACTATTTTGTATTAAAAGTGTTTATTGATTGATTGACTCACCACTGTTATTCATCCAAAAGCAATTCCTTTCTTTATTCTTTATTGATGGATGAATCTATTTTTTATTGATTGAAAGCCCCATTGCCCAACCCCGAAATGTATTTGTACCAATACCGATGCGCCCGACACAGTAAATCTTCGAATTCATGTAGTCAGTTAGAAGACTGACACAGCAAATCTTCGAATTAATGTAGTCAGTTAGATGACCGATACAGCGAATCTTCGAATTCATACTGTCGGTTAGATGACCGACAGTATGAATCTTTAAATTTATGTAGTCGGTTAGATGACCGATACAGCGAATCTTCAAATTCATGTAGTCAGTTAGATGACCGACACAGCAAATTTTTGTATTTGCCCTGACACTAGAACTCGTGACACAGCAAATCTTCGAATTTGCCCTGACACAAGAACTCGTGTTACAGCAAATCTTCGAATTTGCCCTAGCACAAGAACTCGTGACACAGCAAGTCTTCGAATTTGCCCTAGCACGAGAACTCGTGTTACAGAAAATCTTCGAATTTGCCCTGGCACGAGAACTAGTGACACAGCAAATCTTCGAATTCGCCCTGACACAAGAACTCGTGTTGCCGCAAATCTTTTTCCTCGTCCTTCCAATCACTCAAATAACTTCTAAAATTCATCTAAAAACCAAGGATACCGTTATCATATATCCATCAACACCGATAATCATTTCAATTGTCAATTACTAATTTTCAACTATCAAGCTACTTTGATGAACCACTTGCTTGCTGTTTGCTTCGCTGATGCTCACATTGTAGACTCCCGCAGCCAATGCACTATTGATGCTGATGGCGTGTGTGGCACTTCCACCCGTATGACTGATTGTTTGTGTAATCACCCTTTGTCCCAACGCATTGTAGATGCTCACTGTGTATTTACCCGCTACCACATTATCCAAAGACACATTAAGGGTCTTGCCTGTTAGTGGGTTAGGATACAAGGCATAAGTCGTAAGTCTTAAGTCATAAGTCACTTTAGCAACGTTGCTGTAAGAAATGTTGCCTGCTGTACTTATTGCCTTGATGCGGTAGTATGTAGTTGCAGTTACGCTGTTATCAGTCGCAGTGTAACTGGCAGTTGCCGTATTTTTAGCTGTAACCTGACCGATTGCTGTGAAGTTCTTGGCATCGGTAGATTTCTCTACTTCATAGGAAGCTACATTCTTTTCACCTACTGTGTTCCAGGTGATAGTTGCTGTCTTATTGCTCAGGCTTGCATTGGCAACGATACTATTTACCGGCAATGCACTTGGTGCAAACAGGATAGTGAATCGGTTGCTGAATGATGCAGCCTTCGCTGTATCAACAGTGAAATCTACTGTGGTAGTTCCTGTGCCCAATGCCTTGGCGGTATTCTTGAAAGCATCATACAACAATGGTTCGAACCCGTTATTGGCATAGGCAGAAGCATCAATACTCAAGCGATAGGCTGTTGCAGTAGGATTAGAAATCTTCAGCGCAATGGCGTCACTTGCAGTCGCAGGCAATCTTCCATCAATACTTAAATTCTTGCCTTTATCGCTGATATAAATATTATCATTTGCTCCGCTGAACTTGATGGCATCTTGAGGTCCATACACTTTGTTGCAAAAGTCTGACCTGAAGGCTACCGCAGCACCATCAACATTGCTGTATCCGGTTGTAGTTTGTTTCAACAAGCTGATATAGATCTTACTCAAGGCTGCTGTACCGAATACAGACGCCTTGGTAGCACCTGTAGCCTTAGCGGTTTCTTGGAAAACTACCGTTGGAGTAGCACCTGTTGTTTGTACGAATACCGCCTGACCAGGTTGTATATAACCTGTACCTACTGGTACAGTACCTGTATTCGAATAAGTACCCAAGCCAGAAACAGTCGCAGCACCTGTCAAAGCATTGAAGGCAATGTATTTACCTGTCGCACCGGAGGTTGGATCCAGATACCAGTAGCTACCATTGATACCACCTGACGCACCATATACGGTTGCAGTACTGCTGTTGCTTCCTGTTCCTGTACCCCATTGTACCGGAGCAGCATAAGGATTGGCAACCAGACTGAAGCCGTTGGTAGTTGCATTTAAGCCAACTGCGGAATTACCACCTGTGGCGGTATTCGTCACACCACCATTTGCAATAGTATTGTAAGTAACTGTACCTGTAACCAACTGACCAGTCGCACTCAAGGTTGTGGCATTGAACATCGCCAAACCAGATTGTGTATTGGTAACAGGGCTAGTGTAGATATTCGCAGTCCTGTCGCCACGAACCAATAACCTGTAACCTGTAAAGGCATCAAGGTTTGCACTGGTATTAATAAATGGATTCCAGGTGCCATTCACAAAGGTATAATCCTGTGTGTTGTACGCAGAGGTAGCAGACTTATCGAAACCATTGGCATCAGTTGTACCCGCATTGGAAGAACCAGCATAAGCTGTAGGCCCTGTAATGAAGATACCATAACCTGGGGTAGTTGCCCCATTCAACTGCCAGTTCTTGAAGATAGTACCCGCACCATAAACCTCAGGGGCAATATCGCGATACGCACGGAAACCCTTAGGAATGTAACGCTCAACGGTTACATTGCCACTAATTGAGCCCTTGTTTGTGACACCATCTATTGAGGCGAGGGTACCTGTATTAGCAAGACTGGTTGACTTCAAAGTAACATTGCCATTGGTGGTCAATGTGCCATTTTGCAAGTTCAACACTCCAGTGATACCCAAACTGTTACCAGCACCAGCTGTCACAGTTGCACCATTGCTATTGTTCAGTGTAAAGTTGCCTACAATACCATTTCCGCTGACAGTTTGTGCAGCAGTGCCAGATAAAATGGTTGTACCAGAGCCATTGATTGTTCCGGTGGCACTTCCGAATGACAAGGATGTAGCAATACTGAGCGAACTATTGTTGGTAAGTATTGCTCCAGAAGCAAGAGTCAGGCTCTTAACAGATTGGGCTGTACTGATAACAGGAGATTTGCTTGTTGCTGCAATTGTAACTACAGAACTAGAAGCAGGAGAGCCATTGTCCCAGTTGCCCGCCAATGTCCAATCGGTTGACAAAGCACCAGTCCAAGTAGTTGCAGGGACAATGATGTTGCCCGTGTTTCCAACAAGATAGTAGTTTGTACCGCTAGAAGGGATTGTAAAGCCTGTAGCAGAGACCGTGTAAGGATCAGTTCCAAAAGGAGTACCTGAACCATTGCTTCCACTATTTGTGCACGCTTTTACAGTGAACCCAGATTGGTAGTTACCAACTTCACAAGTTGCATTTGTAAGGAAAGTATTACCCGAAGGCAAATCACTCGCATTAAATTGATATTTGATAGTAGCAGTAGTCGCAGTACTTCCCAAAACATTCCATTGCAGTTTAACCACCTGAGTAGGGTCACCTGGCTGGTTAGAGAAAGTAGATTGAACGCCTGTTGTAACATTTGAAGTTCCCGTAGTATTGGTAATAGTCAAAGGCGCATACGAAGTTGAAGTACCAATCGGGAATAAGGTTGCGGAATTGCCCACGCCTTTAATAGTCAATGTCCCAGTACTGTTAGTGACAATATAATTAGAGCTATTTCCATTAACACTATTTGCAACGACATTAAATCCTTGCAGTACCAAGTCCCCTACAGTGAGGTTTAAAGTCCCATTTACTGTCACAGAATTATCCAAATAAATACTTTCTGCAGTTAAAGCAGCAGTTGCAGCAGCAGGAGTCCCCACGTAAGTGAATACGGCTGGTGTTCCGCCAAAGCTTCCTGTTGCAGTAAATGTTCCACTGGTAACTGTTGGTGCTGTGCTACCACTATATCCCGCAGTTGTAACATTGTAAAGGTTTGAACCATAGTACACATAGCTACCCGCAGTATATGAAATTGGATAATTGGTTCTGGAAGCACTCCATTGGGTACCTAATTGTATGGCCTGAGTGGAAGTATAATTATTTCCTTTAGACCCAACATTTAAACCGGTTACTGCGCCAAGAGAAACAGTAGGTGTCACAGAAGCAGGGAATCCAGCAAACTGCCATGTTGCAGTGCCATCTGTAATTGTAGTACTAAAATCGAGAGGACCATACGAAGCGGTGCTGCTGGTACCCGCAACAATACAAGTGTAGAGATTACCATTATTGATAACTTGCTGACCAACAGAATAAGCAGTTCCTGAAGACCATATATTTCCAACTGTTGCATTCGGAACGGTGGTATATCCAGAACCTCCGGATGTGAGGGTTACAGCAGAAGTGCCTGTTGTTATATAACCAGCGCTTACAGTAAGATTATTTACTGTCGAAGTGGAGGTAGGTAATTCCGTTCCTGTTGTACCATAGCCTTGAATGTAAGTTATGTTAACCGAACCTGCAAAGTTTGGTGTAACATCAAATGCACCGCCCGATCTTGTTATAGTTGCCCCATTTGCAAGCGTCAAATTACCTGAATTGGTAATGCCGCCTACCCACAAGAACAAGTTGCCATTAACTGTGGCCGTAGAATTAATGATTAAAGGACGCGCATTATTCACATCTACAATCAGATTCTTTAAGGCAGTAGAGCCAGAAGGCAACTCATAACCAGTGGTAATTGAACCAGTTGCGAGATCCAGATATTCAACATTAACATTGCTTGTGTAAGATGGCGCACTACTCATTGTTCCACCTGTACGAATAATAGTAGCACCTGTTCCAAGCGTTAGATTTGTACCGCTTAATGTTCCGGTCGTTAAATTGAGGAATCCATTATTCGCAATAGAGACAGCCCCAGAAAAAGAGACAGTACTTGTGTTATTAATTGTCAGATACCTTATAACACCATTTGTAAATACATTAGGGATCGACAAGGCAGAAGTATTCGTAACAATTACCTGACAGTAAGTTCCTGTAATATAATTTCCATACATATCTGTTGTGGTATTAATGAAGCCACTTCCCGGATTAATGGTTGTATTTGCCAAGGTAAGTTTCAACCCATTCAAGTAAAGTGTCCCACTTGTTAGATTAAGTGTGTTAGTTATCGTCAATGAGTTTGTCAACGCGACACTACCCCCGTTGAGTGTCAGTTTATATATAGTTGAAATTGTATTCAATGGAATCAAAGTCGTACCACTGGTCAGATACAGTTCAGAACCTGCTCCAGTTGCAAGCATTGTACCACTTGTTCTGATTAAGTTATTGCCATTGAAGGTCAATGTTTTTCCCCCAAGACTAAAAACACCCGCTCCATAAAGATTTATTGTATTGCTGATGGTAGTAGCCCCTCCAAGCAAAACTTCACCAGCATTCAAAATAGTAAAGTTGTAAACAGCATTGCTGGCAAAGAGTGCTGCAGGAAGTGTGATAAGAGATGGATTATTGAAAGCAACGACACTATTTGTAGCACTTGCATTGATAGCGCCAGACGTTACTGTTGGCACTGTCGCAATTGTTAAAGAATCACCATTTACATTCAAAGTACCCGTAGTTAGTGTGAGTGTATTGTTTACAGTAACATTACCTGATTGCGTTACACCAGCCGCATTATTAACAGCTAGATTATAGAATGTTGCTGCAGGTATCGTCTGAGCTGAGGAGCCATTGACATTAACTGTTCCAGTTGTTGCAATAAAAGATCCGCTATTAGTCCAATTTCCAGTAACACTAAAACTACCACCGGCAAGTGTTGCACCGTTATCTATGATGATATTATTGTAAGTTGTAGTACCGTTACCAGATATTGTGGTTGCACCTCCAAATTCAATGGTACTAGTTGGCGTAGAAGTGAATGTACCAGAATTGATAAAGCTACCATTTACAGTTAGGGTTTTACCACTTTGCAATGTAACATTGTTGCTGGAGCTAATAGTAATGCTTGCAACAGTTGGAGAAACTTCAATGGATAAATCATAACTACCCGTTTTGGTTATTGTTACACCGTCAGTAGCTGTTGGAACACCACCTAGATTCCAGTTGGCTGCATCATTCCAATTGGTGCTATTGGTCCCTGTCCACACATAGCTTGCAGCAGGCAATGTCCAATTTGTATTGTTTCCGTTGTTGGTTGCATTTGTAGGCACTAGCGGAGAAGCACTTAAATTATTATTACCACTCACCGCTATATAACTTATAGAATATGAACCCTGAGGATTAATATTCGCTTGTGTAGTAGTGGAACTAGAAACAATTGTCAACAGATTATTTGCAGCACCATTTAGGGTTAAAGTACCTGCAAATGTTTGAGTCTGTCCTGAGGGAAGAGTAATTACATCAGCTGATGCAACTGATTTTGTCAAATTATTGAAGTTTGTTGAGCCTGTAATAGTCTGACTTACTCCGTTAAGTATTACCGTTCCACTATTAGCATTAAATGTTCCTCCTGTATTATTCCAATCCCCCCCAACGGTGAAATTACCTGAAGGAGCAGTGAAAGTTCCCCCACTAATAGAGAATGAACCAAGAAGGGTTAGGTTGGCAGGAGCTGTTACTGTACCGGCTGTCACAGTCAATCCAGCATAGTTTACATTATTTGTTCCGAGTGTAGCAGGAAGTGTGGTTGTGTAGCCGATGCTCAATATATTTCCAGAATTTACAGTATAAGAACTGGTCGTACCAGGAACAAATGAAGTAGATACGGCAACCGTACCCGCGCCTAATGTTCTACTGCCGCCTCCAGTAAAGGTTACCGTTCCAATTGTAGTACCCGATGCAGCAGTAGGTGCATTTGACAAAGTAATTGAAGTACTGGATATTGCAGTTACTGTAGTATTAGCAGCAATGTAAGTTCCTGTTACAACCTGCCCAACCGCTAAACCAGTTGCAGATGCAACTACAATTGGGTTTGTTGTACCGGTAGATGCGGTAGTAGTTGTACTGACTGACGTGCCATTTAATGTAGAATAATTTCCCGCAACTATTGTTTCTGCTACTGCTCCATTATAATCTACTTCAAAACTATAGCTTAATCCAGCAGTCATAGGAGTGGATGTTGTATTGTTGTTTACCAACAATTTTCCTGTTCCACTTGTCAGGAAGTTACCCGTAATAGAACAGTTACTTGTAATAAGCGTACTTCCACCAGTAATGGTAAGTGTACCATTGATGGCATAAGTAGAACCGCCATAAAGAGTTGATGTACTATTATTTGTAATAGTAAGGTTATTGAAAGTATTTGTACCTTGAGGAAGTGTCTGTGTACCATTACCATTGTAAGTAACATTAAAGTTCCAGGTCTGACCAGCTGATAAAGCCCCAGAACTATTTAGTACCCCAGTTGAGAGTGTACCACTACCTGTCGTAGTCATCGAAGTGCCCGCTGTAACGGTATTTGTTCCCATACTCAGGCTGCTTCCTACATTGTGAATATCAAATGTGCCATTAACATAGATACTTCCTGTTGCAGTGTTGGCTCCATTCATGATCGTAAACCCATTCATAAAAGAAGAAGAAGATACAGTTTGTCCTCCTGAAGCATTGTTGTAAACTACTGCAAAACTCCACGCTCTGCTAGACTGAATTGCGGGCGCGGTAGTATTCTGAGTTTTTAGTGTGCCTGTTCCACTGGTTGTAAAACCAAATACCAATGTATTGGCTGCGGTAGAAGTACCCGTTGCGGAAGAAGAAAGGGTAAAAGATGTAGCCCCTGGCGTGTAGGCTGCAACAGTTGCTCCAGCTGGAATAGAGAACCCAACTACTTGTTGCCCAACAGAAATATTTGCATTTGCAGCAGAAAGTGTTATTGTAGTACTCCCATTTGTAATAGATCCTGCCCCTAAAGTATTTTGAGTAAAAGTATACCCTGTCAACTGATAGGAACTCATATCCAATGTTGCATTTGAATTGATGTTAATATTGTTGGCAACATAAATATTACCTCCAGCAGTTACCGGTCCAACCGTATTTGTAATGGATAGCGAACCGTATGTTAGCCCCGGAACTGTCTGTGTACCCGTTCCATTAAAGGTAATAGTTCCACCAGAAGCTGTGTAAGTACCATTATTGGTAAAGGATCCCGAAATGCCAAAGTTTCCTCCGGTAAGGGTTTGTCCCGAATTAATCGTAAGGTTATTAAAGTTGGTTGTTCCTATACCAGAAACACCTCCACTCGCTGCAAACACACAAGTACTGGTCGCATTTCCCGTAAAAGTACCCGCATTGGACATGCTACCATTCAAAGTAAGGGTTTGTCCATTGAGTAAGGTAACCGTATTACCGGCACTGATGCTGATACTTGCTACCGTTGGTGAAGTTTCTATCGACAAATTATTAGTCCCCGTTTTTGTAATTGTAACCGCATCTGTAGCAAGTGGCACACTTGCTGGTATCCAGTTTGCTGCATCATTCCAATTTGCACTGTTAGCCCCTGTCCATACAGGTCCCGCAGTAAAAGTCCAACCTGTGTTGTTTCCTCCATCTGTTCCATTTGTGGCAAGAATTGTTGTGCCAGAATTATTACTATAACTCACTGTAACATAGGAAACAACTGCTGAACCGGTTAAATTTAAATTTGCAGCTGAACTACCTGTACTAGATGCAATAGTCAACAACTGACCAGCAGCGCCATTTAAAGTCAATGTTCCAGCAAACGTTTGAGTTGCACCCGCAGGGAAAGTTAGTGTGGCGGCAGTAGCAACAGATTTAGTGAAGCTATTGAAAGTGTTTGAACCTGTTATTGTTTGACTCGTTCCTGTAAAGGTAACAGTACCGCCATTATTTGTGAAAGTACCACTGTTGCTCCAGTTACCAGCCACATTAAAGGCCGTACCTGAACCAGGAGCTACAAAAGTTGCACCGCTACTAATGGTAAAATTGCCCCCAACTGTTAATGCGCTGGATGCAGTTGTAGTACCAGCAGCAATAGTCAATCCTGCATAGTTGGCACTATTAGATCCCAGTAAAGGAAGCGTTCCAGCATATCCCAAACTGATGATATTACCCGAGTTAACAGAATATGACGATGTTGTTCCGGGTACAAATGAAGTAGAAACAGAGACAGTACCAGATGCCAAGGTGCGTGTACCCATAGATCCAAACGTGATACTACCAATTGCAACTCCAGTCCCAGCAGTTGGCGCATTGGAAAGGGTAATAGTTGTACCAGATACCGCCGTTACTGTTGTGTTTGCAGGAATATTTGGTCCTGTTACAGTCTCACCAACTACTATTGGCCCTGCAGCAAATGCGATAACGATAGGATTTGTAGTTCCCAATGAAGCGGTACTTGTGGTGTAACCACTAGTGTTTAAAGTAGTATAGTTTCCTGAAACAATTGTCTGATTTCCACCAGAACCATAGTCTACCTCAAAATTATAAACTGTGCCTGCAGCAAGCGGAGTAGCACTTGATGTGCAGGCGGTAATCAATTTGCCTGTCCCAGAACCACTGTTATTGGAAGTAGTAAAACTGCCACCAATAGCGTAAGTTCCTGCATTCAATATAGATCCATCTGTGATGGTTAGTGTTCCACCAATGGTTATATTTCCGTACAAGGCAGTGAAATACCCAGTGTTGGCAATAATCAAATTGTTAAATCCAGAAATGCCATTGGGAAATGTTTGGCTTGAGGAGCTGCTATTGTATTCTACCGTAAAGGAATAAGAGCTTGGAGGAATTGCTGTTGAAGAGGCATACTGTGTTAACAATAAACCAGAACCACTTGTAGAGAACCCGAATGTTAGTGTCAAAGCCGTATTACTGACATTTGCGATAGGATAATTTGAAATTGTTATCGAATTCGTATTAATTCCTGCTACTGTTGTTCCAAGGGGAATATTAGGGCCACTAACACTCATACCAACAACAATACTCGCATTTACGGCAGAGCTGAAATTGACCGTATATGAACTGGTGGACAAATCCGTACCTGTAGCAGTTGTTGCTTGGGTAATAGCTCCTTGCAATGTATATGTTACCATATTTACAGTACTTCCGGAATTGGTTATAGCTAAAGTACCAGTAACCAGCGTATTGGCTACTGCGGTATTGACACCACTAGTATTGCTAAAAGTTAAACCACCATTGTAGGTGCCTCCAAAAAATTGCCCCCCAGTTGATGCTGCATAATTAACCGCAAAAGAGTTAACCCTGCCCGACGTAATAGCTGGACTAGTAGTACAGGAGGTTTTTAATGTGCCAGTGCCACTTGTGGTGTAAGCCCCTGTCAGTTGATAAGTACCCATGTCAAGCGTAGCACCTGATGCTATATTCAATAGACCCGAAACACTGAATGCTGCACCTGCAGAAACAGTAGCAGTTGTATTGGTAACTGCAAGACCTACATAAGAGAAATTAGGAATTGTTTGTGCTGCAGTACCATTAAATGCAATTGTACTACCTGTGGCTGTATAGGTATTGGTTCCTTTTGTAAACGTTCCTGCAATACCAATAGTTCCTGAGCTCGCCAATGTTCTGCCTCCTGCAGCACTTGAAATAAGGTTGTTATAATTGGCTGCAACTATTGTTTGTGCACTGGCACTCGTATAGTTTACATCAAATGTGTAGGTAGCATTAGCAATGGGGGTTGCAGAAGTAGATCCTACATTTAGTGTACCCGTACCACTTGTTGTATAACTCCCCCCAATAGTATAAGTTCCTCCTCCCAAAGTGCAACCACTACTGATAGTCAGTATCCCATTTACTGTAATTGGACCATATAAATTTACTAGCCCCCCTGTATTTGCAATAATCAACCCAGCGAACGTGTTTCCGCCAGCAATATTGGGTAAGGTTTGTGTTGTAGAAGCTGCCGTATTATTAAATTCTACCGTAAATGCCCAGTTTGTAGTAGTCGCAGGAATGGCTCCTGAACTAGTAGGAAATTGTGTTTCCAATATTCCAGAGGCACTGCCGGCTGTTGTTAAAGTAGAACCTAATAGTTGATAAGTTACCATATTCAAGGTGGCGTTACTATTAATTGTCAAAATCCCATTAACAGTAACACTTCCAACCGCAGATGCAACATAACCAGAATTAGAAATAGTTAAATTTGAATAGGTTTTGGAAGGCACTGTTTGAGCAACTGCACCCGAAAAAGTAACCGTGCTCCCTGTACTTAATGTACCCAATGTTGGGATGGTAGCATTGGCAATAGATAAAGTTGCATTGGCAGAAACATTAATCGTTCCCGTTACAGCAAAATTTGAAGGGATTGTGAACGTACAGGCATTGGTACCGTCTCCAAGTTGTATTAGCGACCCAGTTCCCGAAACCGTCCATCCAGCTAATAGCGTGACAGAACTGGCATTTCTGATATTAAATGTTTGGGCCGCAGTAACAAAATCAGTTGGGGAAGCCCCTCCAGAACCACTCGTATTGGTATTCCAGCTGGCAACATTGGTTATATCACCAGTTCCATTGTAATAGTAGTTTGTATTAGCAGCCATTGCAGCTGTAAAACTTAAAATACCAGCGAGAAGGGTTAGGAGAAATTTACTTTTCATAATTGAGCTTTTTCGTTATTGAAATATTTAATGCTTAAAAGAGACCTGTTATTACTTATTTATTAAAAAACTTACTTTATTGAAATCCCTGAAGGGGAAGAATATTCATATTTACTGTTGCAATCGTTTATCAGCCAAGGCGAGTACCTTTAAAAATGATTTTTATGGTCTACACCATTACCTATTTTAAAAAAAAGCATGTTTGTTTTCACTAAAAAAAATCCTATCCTTTTTGTATCTACATGCATCCCGACAAGAATTTGTGAAGAGTACCGCTCTTCATGTTCAATTATTTACTGAAAATATTTCGTTACAATTTAACATCTGAAATCACAATCGTCCGTACGAATCATTATTACGGATAGAATAGGCCAACCCCCTAATTGCTTTTAAATTATTTAAGAAAATGATAAAATTTTCAGGTAAGTCCTCAAACAATGCCAACTATTTTATTACCCCAATTACCTATCTAGGCTTTTTGGATTGATTTAGTTGTCTCCCAAAATGATTTCAGGTGCTATATCAACCACTTTTATGTCTCAGTTGATGCTTCAATCTCCCGTCAAAATCACTTTTACAGTTGATTGATCAAATTATACACCCGTATGAGCCGCTCATACGGGTGTATGAATGGCTCATCGGGCTGAATAACCCATTTTTAACGCTATTTGCCCCTTCAACAAACCTTGAAAATGGTTCTCTCGTCCCCTTATTGCATTCATTAAACACTAAAAATTATTCAGATAGCTGTATGAGTCATTCATACAGGCGTATGACCCACTCATACAGCTCCATAAATCATTTTTGCACCCGTATGAGCCATTCATACGCCTCAATGAATGATTCTTAGAGCAGCACTTTTTACCCAAATTTGAAAGGTTAAACAAAATATTAATTGGTTTTCAAAACTCTTACCTCGCATTCTGTTTCACCTTTTCGCTAATAACACCCCATAAGCTTCCCCAAACAAAAAAATAGTTGCACTAATTGCGTTTCAAATGTTAAAATGTCATTTTATTAAATTTTTTTTACGCATTTAATAAACTACTTTTGAATAATTCTAAAAAAATAGTTTATGACACACGAAAGTCTTATTCCCGCAAAAGATGAATTGAAGATGAAATGGCTTAGCAAATTCTCCGTTGGCTTAAGTCTTCATGGTGCAGAACTAGGCATTACAGCCGACGAGATTAAAACAACAAAAGCCGATTCCGATTTCTTCACCGGATTGCTGTCCTATCTGGAAACTGTGGCCACCAATATGAATAGCTTGGTACTTTATAAAAATGCTTTAATATCTGGTAACAGTATTGTTCTTGCAGATGTGCCTCCATTTAGTATTATGCCCGTACACGTGGCCGTTTTGCAAGGTGTTTTTAACAGAGCCAGAACAATGGCGTCTACCTTAAAGGCCAATCCTAAGCTGACTGCAGGTATGATTCAGGATATGGGACTTGAAGGAAGTGAAATAATCTATGACTTTGATAAGATTGTAGTGAATGCCAAAATAGTTATGAAAAATTCACATACCTATTCTTATTGGAATCACCAGGGAACAGATGCTGTGGACATCAAGTGCGATTATGGCGATACATTAGGGATGGTGAACGTGGCAAGAATAAGTTCTGTACACTTTCTAGACCCACGCCTTCCGGCAGCAGGAGTTGAAACGCTGTACAAATACATGTATAGATATGTAGTAAAAGATGAACAGGTGGGCGAATGGAGTAACGTGATAAGTATTGCCGTAAAAGGAATTTAGTTTACGAGGGGAAAAAATGATGGATACAGAAAGGGGGACTTCAAATTGAAGTCCCCCTTTCTGTATGTAATAACTTATGGCATGAAGCTTCCCGGTATCCTAATAACGTGAATCAAGGTTTGAAAGTACCGAAAGTAAAGGAGAAGCCATTAATTTACTACTGTTACACTTTAATTTTATCCAAAGCCTTTGTGGTATCAATAGTAATATCTATTTAACGTGAGTTCGGGATAAGAGATTAAGAAAAAAGGTGTAAATTAGAGGATATAATGTACCACCATTTTATCAC
>CAITVK010000115.1 GCA_903895845.1 uncultured Chitinophagaceae bacterium | reverse complement strand
TTGGTGAAATTGATAACCCATTTGATGCCTTATTTTGGGTTGACTGTTTTACTAACTCAGGAATCCCAATCAGAGTTTCAAGTTCTTCAAAATACAAAACTTTAGATGACGGATATTTGATAATTGTAAATTCAATAATAAGCGACTGTATAATTACGAGCGCTGACATTTTATACTTTGTAGGCAAAGACAAGAAAGTTACTTACATTCAATTTCTTCATACAAAAGAAGAAGGTGGTTGCATATAACTACGCACAACATCAGTATTCACAATAGCAGGGGGGACGGAACAAACTCGACTTTAGATTAATAATTTTTTTTCAGTTTCGGCAGATTGCTATGAACAAAACAAATTTATTTTAAGCTGCTTTTTGATAGTTATCCACATACTTCTCTTGCTTATTTATTACTGCTACTACTCTTAATATCAATTTATTCTTAATGGCATTCACAATGCTTAATCCTGCCTTTCCTTCCGCCTTCTTTCTTTCAAAATAATCTTTCATTTCACTACTATATCTTATGCTACTTACTGCACACATATGCAGTAGTCTTTTCAGCTCTTTATTAGCCATTTTGTTTACCCTACTTCTGCCTTTCACACTACTGCCACTACTATACTCAAATGGTGCCACTCCAGCATAGCTTGCCAGTTGTTTGCCGCTTGGTTTATTAGCAAAATTATTGGTGCAACAGATAAGGTAAATAGCCGTCATTGCCCCTATGCCAGGGATGCTTTTAATGAGTTCGAAATTGTTGTTTATTTTTTCATCTGATACTATCAACCCATTGATTGCCTTCTCTATTTCTACAATCGACTTTTCTATGCCTTGTATAGCCGCCTTATGTGCCTTCTCCAATGTTTTCATTAGTGCCTTGTCGTTGGTACACAACAACTCCTTAATGTAACTCTTTGTACTTTGCAACTGTGTAACCAAACGGGTCCTGGAAGTCATCAGGTCTTTAAGCTGCATAAACACAGGATCCAATGCAGACGTGGCTTTCAGCTCATCACATTGCTTATAACAATAAGTGCATAAACGTCTGCTGTCTATCTGATCATTCTTACCCCTGGTGATGCCCAGGCTCCATTTTATGCGGGCTGCATTGCCAATGTGAAGTGGTAGGTTGTGGTTAGTGCAAAACTCCCAGAATGGTCGATGATAAATACCTGTATTTTCAATAACTACAAAGGTGTTTTCATTAAAGGGAACACCTTGTTCATCCAACCATTTTTTAAAAGCAATAAAGCCATTTTTTGTGTTAGCAAACTGCTCTGTCAACATCGGTTGTTTTTGGTGGTCTAAAACTTTCAAAACAGAAGCATCAAACCAAGACTTGGAGATGTCGATACCCAGATAAAATTTAGTACTTGTTACCATTTTTTTGTATTTAATTTGTACTCAAATGCTTAACCATTTTGCCCCATCGTCCTAGTCCTTAATAATGGGTAATTAACCCTAATTGCTATATGGACACCAAGGGAAAAAGCAGCAGTGGATTATATCTGCAAATGGGTCGCAAACCCTGACGGAAGTTGAATGTGCCACTGCTGCTGGTTAGGTATTATCCACACAAAAATGTGGATTGTTAAAGAAAAAAAGAAGCAAAAAAAGAAATAGTAGTAATAGTAATATGTTTATTAAATAATTAAAAGGCAAATCTAAAGGACCTGCTTATATTTGGCTTTTAGTTCTTTACTCAACA
>CAITVK010000114.1 GCA_903895845.1 uncultured Chitinophagaceae bacterium | reverse complement strand
TAGAAGGAGGTATTTGCATTTAAATCTGCTTTTGCAATTGCTATAAATGTTATAAGTTGTAGGTAGTAAGTATTAGGTTTTACGTTAGCAAAAAGAAGAAGCTGCCCTGCCTGACGGCGGGCAGCTAACAAAACCTAGAAAGGCAATGCTGCCAACTGGCGGCGACCAGAAGGAAAACACCAAACAAACCAACCTCTTGCCAACCTGCGAACTGAAACACCAGGTAATGGACGAAAGTGTACTGGCAACCTACGAAAATGCCTACTGAAAACTGAGTGCGGAACAAGAGGCACAGGAAACAACCCACTACTGAACGGGCAAACTGACAAATGGGAGCGGGTAACAATGTGAAGCTGCTTTTGCATAACTTATTTTTTATAAGCTCTTCCAGCGGCGGGTGTGAAAAAAAATAACTGGAGCGGAATAAGTCCCCAAGGGTGAAAAAGAAAATAACTAAAGACTATTTACCCGTTTATTTTCTTTTTCATTATGAATAGTTTTGTTTTTTAAATGGCAGTTCTTCTGCCGCCTAGCTTTGCTGCTTTTTTTCTTTTCTTTTAAAAGAATAACCCCTGGCCCCTAAAGGGGAATTAAGAAGACCTCACCCCCAGCCCCTCTCCAAAATGAGAGGGTAGCAAGAACAAAAAAGAGGGGCAAGAAAAAAGAAAAGAGAAATACCATTATTCTTTCTTTCTTCTGTCTTAGGTAAAAACAGCCTTGAGCCAAAAAAGGCAGTTGAGCCAAGGTGGCAAACTTGTCCACCGAAGGCGATGCGTGCCGAAATAAAGCCGATGGAGTGAGAAACGGAAGAAGGCGGCGTGCGCTTGCAGAGGGGGTGACCCGAAAGCACGGAGTGCGTGGGGCAGCACCGTATTACGCAAGGGTTTGGCGTATCTTTTTGCTTCTTTTCTTCCTTGCAAAAAGTATGACAAACCCGAAGCCGAAGCAAGCCGAAAGGCACGCAAAAACTATGGGCAGCGGGTGGGCTATGGTGTGCTGAAAGACTGACGGACGCAACGAAACGGACGTTGTTGAGAGACGTAGCGAAGCGGAGGATAGAAGCACGGAAGTGATAGTGAAGGATGGAGGTATGAAGCTGACCATAGAACACAGGTAGCTGCCTGAACGTAGGTTGTGGTGAACTGCAAGAAGTGTGACAGCCTTTTTTGACCCGTAGGGCAAGGTAGTGGGGGCATAACCAACAAAGTATCACTAAAGACAATTTTGCCCCTTCTGCCTTGGGCTGGCGGACTGCTTGTTGAACCCAACCGAAGAGAAACCTATTTACCTAAGACACTCTGACTACAGAATGAAATGGAGTGGGAAGGAACAGCATCGTGGCAACGCCACACCTATAGTTGTTAGTTATTAGAGATTAGTGGTTAGAGGAAAAAAGGAAGCTATTAAAGAATTTAATAAGTCAAATTATAGCCTATTCTCCTTTTTAAATCGGGCAATTTTAGTTGTTCGAAAGAATCGGAGTTGTCATTTGGGCAAATAAAGCAATTCACTACATGTTTAGTTGTTAGTGAAATAGCTATTTTCCAACACCAATCTGGGATTGCGATTGCATCGGGACCCATTGTTTTATTGCCAAATATGCTACCACAAATGATCAACAAAGAATCTGTTTCGCTTTCTTTTCTTATTTCAGTCTCAAAATGTTTCCAGATGCCTCTATTTAGCCTTGGTGTTTGAGGAACACAATTAAAAAAGCGAAATGTTACTTCTTCTTTTTCACAATCGTAAGCAAAATCTTTAGCATCTGCCAAGTGACCTTCATCGAAACCACTTCCTTTATAGTCAATTGGTTTAGCAGAATAAGGTAAACCATTTGTTTTGAAATGAAAAGCCTTTCTATCACAATCGCCACCGCCCTTATACAGTTTATACACTACATATAAGGGCTCGTGTAAAGAATAACTGTAATAGGAAGTGTACGCATTTGTAATAATAATTGTGTCTACTCTTTGGGCTCTTGCATAAACGCTTACTATTAAAAAAAGGACAATTAATAATTTCTTTAAATTCATAGTATGCGTTAAATAAGTTAAATTATTCTTTCAAATTTGCTCTGAAAAAGGTGGGGTATAAGTCTATATAAATCTAACTTATTTTAAATTTATAAAAGTTAGATATTTATTGATAAAAATCAATCATTTTTAGAACCTATTTTTGATAATAAATATCCCTCAAAGTCCTTACCTCTTTTTACATCTAACCCTTTTTTATCTACTAGCAAATATTTCACTATATCCCCTATTGAAGACATCGAAACTAAAGAAAGTTCATACTCCACGTTATCACTTTCATTAACGCCCTTTTTCTCTAAAAGATTATGGATAAAAGTTTGAGAAGATTGCAAACTTTTCATTAAAGTATGCTCTTCAAAATCATAGATAGTGGTAGTTAAGTTAAAGTCATCAATTTCATTTTTTGAATATACAATCACTTCATAAAAAGGGACAAAAGTTCGGTGATTGATAAAGTTGGCTTTCGACACCTCTTTTGTCTTCATTATAAACCGATCCTTTGTCTCTCCCTTAATAAAACACCCAATAATTATTTTGTCATCCATCGTTTCTTTTATTGTTGCAATACTTAATCTGGTAATTATTAGCTAATCTAAAATATTTATATAATTTTTTAGAATAATCGTATCATTATTTTACACATGTTATGCAATCTCCTCATCTACATTTTTTTTTGGAAACCCGATTATTAATGAACTTAAAATGGGAATAATAAAGATGGCAATTGTTAATACAGAGGTTGCAATGTCGGCAGACTTACTTTTCAAGAAAATACTAATACTTGCATCAGGTTGAAAATGTTCATATATAGATAGTGTTAGTTTAATACCTAAAACACCAATAACTATAAATGCAGATGTTTCTAAAAAGGAATAGGTTTCCATTAGCTTAACGAAAGCCTGTGCAACAAATCTCATTGCTAGGATACCAATAAAAACGCCAATGCAAACCAATATGATATTTGGCGTAAATGCAACTGCGGCAAATACATTATCTATCGAAAATGCCATGTCCATCAACTCAACCAAGCATACTGTTGCCCAAAAATTACCGAGACTACCTACTGTCAGTTTATACAACCAATTGCCTTGTTTGTCAATATAGTCATCATCCTTTGTTTCTGTTTTTTGACCCTGATACCAATCATATACTAAGTAAAGTAAATAAAGCCCACCAATAGGTTTTAGCCACCATATTTTTATCAAAAAAGATGCAAATATCATTGCTATTCCTCTAAAGAAATATGCACCAAAAATGCCGTATTTTAATGCTTTACTTCTTAGGTTCTGAGGTAGGTCAATGACCATCGTTGCCAAGACTGCAGCGTTATCTACCGATAATAGACTTTCAATAATTATTAGATTACCAATAATTGCCAATGACGTACCAGGATGACTTATGGCATCCTGAAAAAGCGTACTAATTTGCTGTAGGAAAAAACTCATAAAATAGAAGTTAGTTGTATGACTAAAAGAAAAAAAGAAACTATGTATAAGGATAAGCTATACATAGTTTCTTTTTTGTGATAAGATAGATATTAATTGATAGAAAATTCAACTCTTCTATTTTGATTTCTTCCTTCTTCATTATCGTTACTAGCAATAGGATCTTCTATTCCTTTTGCAACTGTAACAATTCTGCTTTCAGGTATTCCCTTCGAAATTAGATAGTTTTTGAATGCAATTGCCCTGAGTTCCGAAATATGTACGTTCGTTGGTAAAGCACCTTCGCTACTTGCATACCCGTTTATTGTAATTGTCTCTGCAGAGTTCTTATTTAGCCTTGTAAGAATTTCCTTGATAACTGACTTATTTAGCCTTTGTATGGAAGTAGATCCTTTAGCAAATGCAGCAGGTACTTTTTCAGACAGTTTTATATCTCCACTTCCTACACTATTGTCCGATACTGCGGAAGACTCTTTCTGCTTTGCAGGTACATTTCCCAAGTCTTTGACTTGAGGTTTATTTACTGTTTTACTTTTGGGTTCTTCAGTAGGACTTGCCTTTTCAGTAGTTGCAGCGCTATTCCCATTATCCTTAGGACTAACTTGTGCTTTGCTTGTATCTATTTTAGCAACTGTATCAGTAGCAGCTGTCTGAGGTTTAGCTGCTGTATCTACAGTTTTCACTGTATTTTCAGAGGGAGTATTTTTTGAGTTTGATAATACATACCAAGCACCAAGAAGTACAATTACGCCAACCAAAACATAAATCCAAGTCTTTGACTTTGTAGGTTCACTTGAAGAAGTGTTACCCAAAACAGGTTCAGAAACCTTAGCGTCATTTTTTGATAAATCAAATTTTGAACTTGATTTATCGGATGAACTCGTTTTATTATTTGAGCCATCATTTTTATTTAATTCGAATGCCATAATTTTTATTTTAAATGTTAAGTGTAAATATCTACTAAAGTTTGTAAACTCCCTGTATGTGTTCGACCCATTGCTTCAAACTCCCAAGTATTGCCAAGACGATAAATTCTGCCAAACTCAATAGCATCACTATCTGTTGCTTCTTTATCTAAGTCATACCTTAGAATTTCTTCTCCAGTAGTTTCGTTAACAATACGGATGTAACAATCATCTACCATCCCAAAGTTTTGAGCAAGAGTTCTTCTATCTTTTTTATTATCATGGGGATACTTGCAAATGGAAGCACAAATAATAATCTGTTCCACCTTATCATTAACTTTTGACAAGTTAATAATCATGTCTTCATCATCATCGCCATCGCTTCTATTGCCATCAGGATCGTCAATAGCACCAAGAATAGATTTATCTTGCGTTACCGGACGAAACAATCCTTTCTCTGTTACATCTTCAACACAATTTCCCATTCTTACTTGACCATAAAAAACGAAATAGCTGTCAGATGGAATTTTGCAATTACTATCAATTGCAAAAGCTGACACATCCAAGTCGAAGTCTGGACCATTCGGCTCTTCATTGGGCTGCCATCCCATTCCTATACGAACTACTGAAAGACCAGGAGCGGCCTTTGAAAGTGAAAATCTTTCACCTTTACTTAAATTAAAACTTCCCATTTTTTTTTATTTTATTTATTGATACAATTCTACTAATGTTGCTAAACCACCTGAAAATGCTTGACCTAGTGCCTCTACGTTCCATGCTCCTCCATTTCGTGCAATTGAAGCGATTATTAATGAGTCATTACCATTAAACGCTTCTTTCAATTGGAATTGACACAAAATTGAGTTATCGTCTGCATTCCTGATATTTATATAAGAGTTCTCTACATTACCAAAATGATGACCTCTTTCTTCTGATTCATGTATTGTAATGGCGAAATACAAAAATTCGACATTTGAATCAATTTTAGATAAGTCAATATTTATTGATTCATCGTCTCCGTCTCCGCTGCCATCACGATTGTCGCCTGTATGTGTTACAGAACCATCGGGACTCTTTAAATTATTGTAAAAAACAAAATATTCATCTGCAACTAATTTCCCAGCTCCATTAAGCAAGAAAACACTTACGTCGCAATCAACAGGTTTCCCGTTAATTATTTTACTATCCCAACCTAGACCTGCAACAATATTTTTGATACTAGGCTTTTCTTTAACTAATGAGATGGGTTTCTTTTTTTCTAATACTATTGCCATAATTGAAATATTTTAAATTAAAAATTATTTTTTTTGAGGTAATGGAGGAAGTGGAGGAATACCAACCTTACTTTTCTCTTCTACCCCTTTACTAAATTCAGGAATCTTCGGTATTGTTGGTACAATTGGAGCACCCACATTCTTTTTTTCTCCTGATTCATTTTTTAAAGAAGGTATCTTTGGAGGAACAGGGGATGCTTTCTTTTCTTCACTTTCAGATTTATCTATCATAGGTACTGAAGGGGGAGAATGAGCTTTAACCTGAGGCAAAGGAGGAATCTGAGTTGCTTTTTCTTTTGATTGACTATTTGCGTTTGTTGCTGGTGCTGTCTTGTTTAAACCAGAATTTGGCATTGGTGGTGGGGCAGAAACTTTTTTTGAGGACTTATAACCATTTGAACTAATTTTTGAAAATATCAACTTTAAAGATTCATCAAAAATTGAATTTTTCAAACTAATGACAGAAGAATATTTCTTTAAAAGTCGTGTAGAAAAAAATGGGGTACTTATTTCTTCAGAACCCAATAATAGTATTGTATTATCAACACTAATTCCAGAAGATTTTAATAATTCGTCAATAGCAGAATAAATTTGAGAATCAGTATTTGTATATAGCAAACGTTCATCTAAATTTCTTGATTTTATTGTAAACCAATATTTATTGCCATCCATTAACTCTATTTCTCCTTTTAAGATGGGAGTATAATTTTCAAGTAATCCTGCTACACTTGGGAGAATGTGACCGATTTCTGTTTTCTTGTCCAAATTCAAATGAGGATTTTGAACTGTCACATAATCTATAATCATTTCTGCTAAAATCTTCACTCTAGGGTCTGCCCCAAGTCCTTCAAGTTTTATATTTTTTAATAACTCCCAAGAGGAAGCTCTAAATAATTCTAGATATAATGTATTATCTATACCTGACAATAATAAAATATTCCTATTTAAGTTGACGACCTTTTGGTTTTGTAGGGTTTCAAATAACGAATATTTAAAATCAATACTTTCAATATTATCATAGCCCGCTTCAGTAAATATATTTACAATTAAGGATTTTTCTTTATCCTCTATATCTGTTTCGAAATAGAAACGAAGAGGAAAGTTTTGTCTATATGATTCAATAGAATCACTTTTATAAAGAACTGTATTAATGAAGAATGAAAGGTACTGTTCAATTCCATAATAAAGCAATTGTTTTACTGGTTTCTTTATGCCATAGAAAACAAAGTGTTTACTAGGATCCTTTATAATATCGAAATAATTTCCAAAAGCATTTGGATCATTTGAATAAAAAAGAGATTTGGCTGAGTTCCCAAAAACAAAATCATTCCCATTTACATAAAAACACAAAGGGATTATATTGGTGTCATTTATTATCAATGGAGCGTACAGATTTTCTTCTGCTTGATACCAGAAAGAAATTGTACGTTTAGATATTTTCACCAATACACAAAAGTCCATATTAATCTATATTTTTTGTATACCCTTTAATAAATGCTTTTCAAAAAACTTCATGCCTTCTAAAATGATTATAGGAGCTACATAGTCAAATTTTTTCTGTTCTTCACTTTTTCTTTTTTGTGCTTCAATAAATTCCGCTTCCCCTTTAATATAGTTTTCAATATTCATATCTTGAAATCCAGTAAGGAAATCAGATGGACTCATTTTTAGTCCAAACATTGAGGAAGATACTTTAAAAAATAAATCAGCAAAATCCATAAATCTTGGACATGGAGGCTTTCCATTTTGAGGAAGGTAGATAAAACAATCTCCAATATGCTCAATCATTTCTGAAGTGATAGAATTAGTTGATTCTAAGTATTTAAATTCACCCGATGGAGTAACAATACAGAAGTTCTCTTCACCGATAATCTCGATAGCCTGTTTATTTGTGGGTACAAGAATATTTGTAATATTTGTTGGAATTGCCAAACCTTTTGATACTTCGTATTTTACATCTGAATTATTATCCTCCTTTTGAGAATTAATATCGATAATTTTTAAAGGATTTACTG
This sequence comes from uncultured Chitinophagaceae bacterium, assembly GCA_903895845.1. GTDB lineage: Bacteria > Bacteroidota > Bacteroidia > Chitinophagales > Chitinophagaceae > Parasediminibacterium. The sequence goes on along the minus strand of CAITVK010000114.1, from coordinate 193,073 downwards.
ATATTGGTGTTATAGTTTGACGTGCAACAGATTCCCCTCCAATACCACGCAAAAACATTTGGGTATAATAATCATTGGCAGCCTTTGGATTAACTGCACTAAACCAATCAAAAATTCTAGAGCCTTTTCCTGCAAACGCTATTTTTATTTTTGGAGCCAATGCTTTTACCGCAGCAGGTGCATCTTCAGACTTGACTATTTCTGTTCTTAATTTCAATGCTAACTGACCAGCATAAAACATTATCAATCCTGTTACATATAGATTGATACTCATCATTTCTTTACATTCTGCTGCAATAAGTAAATAAAATGTATCGAAATCGGCCCCTTCGAGCCTATCTACTACTTGTTCAAAATAGTAAGGTGCAGTATTTTCATTAAATTTTCTTATGCCATTATTTAATCCCTGTATTTTGATATGCTTACGTTCGCACATCTTAAGTAATACTGATTCAAAATTTTTAGAATATTTTGTGGCTTGAGCAATACGTTGAGCAGCAAAGCGAATAGAGTTTTGCTTAATCATTGCCTTACCACCATCCATCTTACACAAGGCTGTAATGTCAGTTGTACTTCCTCCAATGTCAAAACACAAAACTAATTCACCAGGATTTAATGAATATCCACCATTGGGTCTAACTAAATAATTGGCTACTGCACAAGCTTCAGTTAATGATTCTTCATTACCTAATTGTTTGAAATCAAATCTGATTGGACTTGTTTCAATTTGGATATCAATTATTTTTTTTTCTTTCTTTTCATTTGTATCACCCCAAGACTGACTGCTTTGTGCAGGTTGTGGAGTTCCCCAATTAGAATCCGAAGTAGCCCAACTATTGACCTGTTCCTTATTTTCTACTGCACCCCAACTAGTATCTCCTTTAGGAGTATTAAGCCACGTACTTCCTGATGTATCACCAATGTCTGATAAATCTGATGGAGGATATGTTCTTAATTTCACTTCACTTACAATCGGAGTAATCTCTTTTAGCGAATCCCATATAGACCTGTATTCACTTAATAATCCCTTACCCATTGAAGAAGGGTATGACCATTTTAGAGTATATGGTTCATGTCCTTCAATAAATAACTGCGCATAAACATGAAGTAATAAAGAACTTAGATAAGCAGTTTTATAACTCTTATCTATACTTTGGGTAGACCATTTCATGTTGTAAACAAGCTCAGCCTTACCAACTCTATTATACCCAAGAATATACCTATTATCTAACGCTGTCTCTATTGGAAGATTCTTTTCAAAGCACGGGAAACCTCCTTTAATGGCTTGCGATGTTATAGAATCGTTAGAAATATTGTCATCATTAACAATTCTACGTGAATCATGAATGGTAAGTACCGATTTAATAGAATTTGTTAAGATTTCATCGTTTTGAAAGAAGAATATTTCATCTTCAACAGCTGGACGTTCATCATTATTTTTTAAATCGGTTGACAATAAAGAAACTCTTCTATTTTTTAATTTTAAGTTTTTACAAACCTCGTTTTTGCTTCCAGAGTAATATGCTATTGATGAGTTTGTACTTCCAAAATCAACACCTAAATAAGCCTGTGCCAATGGAGTTATAGGATTTTTTAGCATATTATTAGGTAAGTTTGGATTATTACCAGACCCATCATATCTAATAATGCCAAAACCACAATCCTTACCTGCAATTGCAAACTTTAAGCCTTTGAAAGGTTGATTACTCTCATATATTTCATATTTGTACTTATTATCTGCTACTGCATTATTTGACGCTACATGTAGCTGTATTTTAATATTTTCATATTCTCTACCAAAAACACCTACTCTTCCTTTATTCGCCAAATAAAGAGGTAATCCTTCTTTATCTAAAATAATTCTAAAAAAGTCATCATTTACATCACCTATAAAAGGAGTAGCTTGGAACTTTGCATCGTTATGAGGAAGCTCAGAAAATAGAAAATATCTGTTCCATTGCTTAGAAATGAAATTAGGCCACATTAAAATATCCTGACCAATAATAGTATCTTTAGTCACTCTATAAACCACTTGTTTCGGTATTTCACTTCCAGATTGAGTAAATAGTTTGAGCGTTACAATTAATTTTTCTCCATCAATACCATTTGGGTCATAAGTAGCAGATATCCGAGAATTTACATTAGAAGTAGTATCAAGCCCAACTAGAGCAGGCAAATTTGCACCAAAAACATTTAATGCAAGTGGTGTCAATGGTAAAGTGAAATAAGCATAATTGTTAGACTGTCCCTTTATATCTGCCTGTAATAATAAAATAGGTTTTGATTTTAGGTAGTTTATTGTTTCTGAACCTTCTTTCCCGAAATCGATTTGAGCAATTTCAGTCGAATCAGGAAGTAATAAATCCTTGGGGTCAAATGATAACCCACCTTCTAGTGGTTCATTCGAAATAATACCTTCTGACCCAAATAGTTGTGTAGAAAAATTGAAAAGTTGTCCGAAAGGATTTTGAAAAACTTTACCAACTTCTGGTGGTGGTTCATTCTCTAACTTTGGATAACCTTTAGATTGCTGATACTTGACCATATCCTGCATCCAATTTTGGATACATCCGTAAATATTACTATAATTCGGCTTTAGAGATTCGCCAATGTTTTGAAAATTATTTTCAAATTTGTTTATATTGTTGAGAATGAATTTTGCATAACCATATATTTTTTCAAGTTCTTCTGGTTTTAATTCTGAAGATAACGGATCAATAAATTTACCGTTTTTGTAGTTTATAAAAGGATATTTCTCATCAATTTTGTACCCTACAGACGTAAACAAAAAACTATCAGGAGAGGTTCCACCTACTACATTATTATTAAATGAAATTACATCAATAAAAGGAACACTTTTATCGTTATTTGCCAATTCTTGGTCACACCAAAGTTGTTTTCTTTCAAATAATACATTTCCAAATGCACCTATTGGTTCGTAAATGTTGGCAGTTTCAAAAACTTCTTTTCCATCTGAATAGGCTAATGAAACTCTATTAATTTCAATATCTTTATAATTGAGTGCTATACAACTAATAAGACCCTTCCATTCACTGATTAGAGATTTATAAAAAAGTAACAGCCCTGATGCTTCGGCATCCTTATCGGTTATAGTATCGATGGCATTTTTGAATAAATTTGCCCTAGCAAATACTGTAGGCATACCCGATACTATAGAACCAATATCAACAGAAGTATTACCATCCTGATCAATAGCAATTTCTGGAATTATTATATTTTTTGTAAAAACTTCTATTTGAGGTATCTTATCCCACGCAAATTCCACTCCTTGTGGTTCAGTCTTGGGATTTACTTTTATCGCTAGCGCCTTCACCTTATTTTCAGCCATTATAATTGATTTTAATAAAAGTTTTGTGAAATTGTAACTGCATTAAAAATATGTGCAAGAAACTTTTCTTTAATTGAATTGACATTTTGGTCATCACTTTCTTTTGTTTCAATTAACTTGTCTATGAAACTATCATATCTATTTGAAAGTAAGCCCCCTTTTGACCAATGATATTTATCATCAATAAATATAGTTCCTACATCTAATTTCTTAAGTTCAGAAATATTATCAGGAAAAGCCTTACCATCAAACAAAAATGTACCTGGAGCTACTGTAGTTCTTATTTGATAAATCCAACCTGGAACAAATTTTCCAGTATCAAATGTGTACGCAAAAAGTTTAAAATAATCGTTAATGTCATTACATTCTGCATCAGTGATTGTACTATACTGTGTAATTTTTTGCTTTTGGCATCTTGTGATAAACCCTTTAATTCCAGAATCTCCATTTGCTGCACCATTGACAGTTAACGCAATATGAGCTAACGAGAAAAATGCTCCTAGTTTATTTGCAAATCGTTCTCCTGCTTTATTCTGATTACCAACAAAGTCATTAAAAGAAAAATTGAAAGAATTATTCTTGAACTCCACTGCTTTATATAGATATTGTGCTTCCGCGACATCTAACCCTGTAGTCTTCGTTAAGAAGTCATAAGCTGCACAAGCGCATAGTAATTCTGTAATATGGCAAGGATTTTTTTGATTTGCACCTCCAGTTATAGTAAGGTGACCAGAGTTGTTGTCGTCTATTTTCTTACTTTCTATAGGCCAACCAATGTGATAAAGTGTCTTATAACATTTTTTTACAGTAGGGTCATTCTGATAAAATTGCAATGCAGCCTGACTATTTAAAGGAAAAAACGAAGAATCTGCAATAACACTATTTTCTTTAGATGATTTTTGTTTGTCATCAGGCTTGGCAAAAGTGAAATATTCTGTTAATAAGGTTGACCCAAACTTGGCTTTTGAGAAATCAATACTCGATGCACCACCTGAGCGAATTTTTATGAAATCTTGTAATGCTTTTGGTATGACAGGAATTGAAGATGCCCCTGTTCCTCCAAATATGGAACCAAAGATGAATACTCTTGCATTTGCTCCTGATTTTTCAATTTTCGATACAAATAAATCTAATTCCCTTTCCTGAGCCTGTACATTTGTTCCCTTTACTAAATTCCTTGCAGCTTCTACAATACCGTGATACATTAACATGGAACCTAAATGCGTTTGTGCCCTGTATCCATGAGACAAATCAAATTCCTGTACCGATTTTGTATCTAAAAATAAGTCGGAAATTAATTTATTAGCTTCCTGCTGTTCTACCGAACCAGAGGATATTTTACTTAGATTTTTATAATTTTCTCTTCCTGTGCTAGAATAATTTGTATAAAAACGGTATAAATTAAGTTTTGCAGAAAAAAAAGTGTTATAATTTGGTACACCTCCTTCGGCTGTATCTGTTGATTTTATTCTTGAATACAATCGAATTAGTTCTTCAACCTTTCCTTTATTACCATTTGTTTGATCGGTATCTAAAGTCAGAAGTTCAATTTCTTGATTGTCAAACATTCCAATGGAACACAAATGTGTAAACGATTCTAAACATCGCATACCTGTTCCTCCAATTGCTATTACAAAAAGTTTATCCATTATTTAGTTTTTTGAATTTAAAACCAATTCCCAATTTTACCATTCTTAAATATTTTACTTAATACAAAACCTATGATAATGTATAAAATAAATCCTATTCCAGTGCCAATAAATAATGCTGTTTTATAATCTTCAATAACCATAGCATTACCATCGGGCTTAAAGACAAAATATCCTAACAGGAAATTCAAAATTGGATTTATGATTGCTAATACCCAAAACCATATTTTTCTTTTGCGTGGATCAGAAGGATTACTTCCCCCTTGATATTTAATAGCATTAGCACTTAGTGCAGCAAAAAGGATGAATACAAAGGCGATAACCAATGATAGAATGTAAGCTGTGGTAGATTGCATTTTTTAAAATTTAATTGTTATTTACTGTTTGTTTTAATATAATAAGTATAGATAGATTTATTTATTGGTTTGACATCATCAAGTGTTGATTTAATGGATTCATACAGTCCTTTATTTTCTATTCCTTTTGAGTTTGTCCATTTGAATTTATCTAATATTGGATTAGTTAAATTTGGTGTTGCACTGTTTATGATGATATCTACCTTCATTAGTCCATCAGGATTTGGGATATTTTTAAGATTAAATTTTGGGTCAAATGCAATGGCAAATTCAACATTGTCCTTGTGTGCAGTTTTGTTATTATTAAATAACTCTTTGTTTAATACGAAGACTTCTGGCAGAGTTTTAACCTCAATTGGCTTATATTTCCAATTATCCTTTAAAATTCCTTTTGTATCATAACATGATGTTGCCACTGGATCCTTCTCATTGTCGTCAAACTTGGATTCTCCATTTGTTCCGATAGCAAGTTTAGGTTTGTGTTGAGAGGCTTCATTACATTTTGCAAAAAAGGCAAAATCCTCTGTTGCATCCGTAACCTTTACATCAAAATCACTGTAAGTGTATGCATCTTCATTACTTAAGTCAATGAATAAATTACTAAAGAAGTGTGGAAATTGGTTTTGGCTTTGATAAGTAGTATGAGTTTTATCAATGAATTTCCAATCAAGTCCAAAAGGGTAAAATTCAAAGTAATTTCCTTTATTTATGCCATTTAAATAATTATCTTTTAAATCTAATACATTTTTATCTTTTTCAGTCTTCCCACTTTGGTCATAAAATATTCCCCCTGATTTCTGAGTTGGGTATTTTGTTGACAACTTATAGGTTTTATTTGACAATGTATAATTTGGCAATGACTTCAATACATCACTTAATTTTGTTAACATGCTGTTGTTGTCTGCATTTCCACAATTGAAGATGGTAAAATAAATATGCTTTCTAATTTTTCCTTCAAGATACTCAGGGCCTACAAAAAAATGAATTGAATTACCCTTATTAAGCCAATTTACAAAATATTTTTTAAGGAAATTTTTGTCAGTAATTTCATTCCCGTTTTGAATTTCTTCATAATCAGTAATCAATAATGCATCATTATCTTTTCGACTAATTGAATCAACGGCAACTTCAATCGGTGCATAATTATCTCCATAACTACCAGGGTTATAAAAATCATCAGGCAAACTCTTGTCAGTTATAAGCGGAGGAGAAACTTGATGGTTACCAAGTCTATAAACACAAAGCATTCCATTTCCTGTAAGTTGATTATAACAACTATTTATTAACGTCTTTATAGTTGGATCTTTTAATGCAGTATTTATTCCAGAAGAAAAGTCTATAAATATTGACGGGTTACCTGTCTTTGAATTGGCAATATTTGGAATATTTGCACTATGATATGCTTCAACCCTATAGGCTATTTCTTTATCATAAGGGTCAAAAGTTACAAATGGATCAGCACCTCCTTGATCCTTGTGTTTACATGAAAACAATGAAATTGTAATAGCAAAAAAAGCAAAGCTTTTGATTAAATTGTTTTTTGTCATTTTGAATTGATTAAATTTTTGAATTAGTTATTTTATTGTTGAATCTGATGCAATTTCTTTAGTAACTGAATTAATTTGTTCAAGACTATTCTTTAGCCCTTTTCCAAATTCCTTAATTCCTTGCTTAATTCTTAACGCATAATACTTGCCTTTTAAATCATTAATCTTGGAGTTTTGATCCTCTGTTAAATTGGTTTTGTATTTGTCATATTCTATCTCACTTAAGTTTTTAAACTCATTATCTGCATCCTGCCAATCCTTGTCATTGTAAGTGGTAGATTTAGTCTCGAGATTGTCGATAAAATGGTCAAAATTACTTACGTAATTATTGCGTTGATAAGACTCACACGAGAAAAGGGTGACTGTGAAAAAGAGTAAAAAAATTATAGTGGCAAATTTAAGCATAATTATAATAAGTTTTATTTAAAGTCTGCAATTTAGTGGATTAATGAATAATTTAAATGTTGCTATGATATTTTATTTTAATTGTTTGAAAAATAGGCTATAAAAAACAAAGATTGTTTTGCCACAAATGATATCATTTAGATTGAAATGTAGGCGATTTTTGCCAAATTTTTAATATTAATTAGTAATTATGTATGAATTTTAGATTATTTAATTGCATAAAGAGCTATCATTTTTACCAATAAAAAAAGACAATAAAAAATCAGGAGTCATACATTGGGTAGATTCTAATTGCGAGTTCTTTAATATTTTCATTTTGCATTAGTAACCTTACTTGTTTCCACCTAAATGTATTTTGCAAACCCCTTTTCATAAAAAAGTAGCCGAACATATAACAGTCATTGGTAATTGTACCACAATAATGATTGTCCGTAGTGGGCTTTTTTACAATATATTCTTTGTTTGTTATTTTGTTGAACAACCTAAATTTTACTAATCTCTGAGGAAAGCTCCTGAATTTTTTATTAAACTGTTTTATGGTCATATCTCTAGTAATTAAAAATTCATGGTACTCATCTAGCATTCTTAAATCTTGTGGTATATCAGTGTACATTTTTTTAAATTACTTGTGATACAAATTTTAATTGTTCGCTTAAATATTAAATCACTCAGAAAAAATACATTTTGAAAAAGTTGATTAATGTATATTTTTTAGTCCTTCCCAAACTATAAAAACCAAAGGTTGTCTTTGCCGTAGTGAATATCATCTACATTGAAATGTGGGGCAATTTGTGCCAACATTTCGGGATATTTGATAGTGACTGGTAAATTTTGATGGCTTACAGATTTCCAATACATACGACTGAACTCATAAACCTGTTGTATTAAATCGCTAATAACCTTAGCTTCTTTTAATTGGTCTGGGTGCGTACTTTCAATTTTAAGTTTAATTGGGAATTGCCAGCCTTCTGTGTCTTTTATTATTGCATTTGTATAGCGTACATTATTGAACAATAGATATTTATTGTTTCCGATGTGTATGTAAGTACCGCTAAGTGGCATTAACCCTTCTAAAGAATAATCGAAAGCAACTAAATCGCTTGAAACTGTCTTGTTTATTGTAATAATAAAAACAGGTATTTGTAAGCCTAAATTATTTAATGCGTGTAGAATTGGTTGCAATTCTTCTTCGGACATTGTTTTATAGAAGTGAATGATAAGCCTTTCGGGTTGTTTGTTTGCAGTTACATATTCCCTTATTTGCCTAGAAATAGACCCTGCCAAAATATCCACTTCATGTTTCATGAAAAGTTCGAAATGGTTGAAAGTGCCATTATTATTGAAACTGAATGCACTACCAATATACTGGACATCTAAAGCAACATGCTTAAATGCCCCAACACCCACTACCAGTTCATTTTTTATTGGAGTGTGTAAACGCCAAGGTACTCCTCTTAACTTAGCTACAATGGCAACAGCAATATTTATTAAGCTATAAGAAAAGTTACTTGCTTGCAACTTCATTTTAGTAGGATCTATTACCTGAGACGGAATATTGCGTTTTAGCAATGCTTCCTTTACCTTATAATACACTTCTTTTTTATCAAGATCGTTTGTGTCTCGACTGAAAGGTGTAACATAAATGGCAAAGTATTTTACATCGGGGTTGTAGGTTCTTTTGCCTAGTATTTCTTGTATTTCGGGAAATGGATTTTCTTTATTTGTAAACTGGATGCTAAACCCTGGTTCAGTATGAAAAAGAACTTTTGCGAACTTTTGCAAACCACCAAAAAAGCCAAGACCATCTAGTAAATATTTATTGATGTTTGTTGCTGAATCGTAATCATCTTTATGGAATATGAGAAAGAAATGAAGATTGCTAAATGGTGGAATTTGGAATGGACCACCTTCTTTTATTCCTGCATAGGGCGATATATTAAGAATTGGCTTACCTTCTTTAGTGCCAAACATTAATAGATTGCCATCTTGATTTGTTCTACTTGTAGTTAAAGGGTTTGCTTTTAAAAAACCTGCATTGTGTAACGGTATAATTTCTTGAAATTCGGGTGAGGTTAAATAGGTTTGATAGAACTTTGTTATTAGACTATGGTATGGAGGGTATTTATTTTTTTTACTTGGCGGTGGAAAGGCATAACCTAAAGTTCTAAAAAGCTTAAACCCAATAACGGGAAATACTTCTTCGTAATCTGTAATCTCATTTTCGAGTAGTTCGGAATATTTGTATAGATGCTCATTGTGTAAAACCAAATTGAAATTTGTAGTAGAAATTTCCATCAACTGAGCTATACTTTTTTTATGCACTTTGGAACGACCGTCGAAGGATAATAATATTTCTGGATAACTTGAAACTGATTTTATGTGAATTTTTAGAGAATACTTTTCGTAAATTTTATAATCTAAGGTAGGGGCTGTAGGGATAGGTAACCATACTTGATTTTCTTTTATGAACCCTACTTTTACTATTTGCTTTAGAATGACCCTGAAATAGAAATTAATTTGCCTATCGTAATAACGTTTTACAAAGTCGGGATTATCTGTTTGTAGGTTTATTGTTAGTGGTGTAAAACCTTCTCTTTCTCCGGTGAATATTGTATAAATAAACTCAATATTGCTGGTAAGGACATCAGGAAAAATGGATGTAATTTGATTTGGGAATATAGACTTATGGATTTTTTGGCAATGTCCATCTTCTATTAAGCTGAAATTAAATGTTACTGGTTCCCTTGGCCAGCTGAAAGTAAGGATGTTGAAGTATAATGTATCATTCATAATCGGTCTATTTTTTAAGTAGGAGTAAAAACGAATCAAGGTTTTTTAAGCCTGTGCGAATGTTATTAATGGTTGAATATCACCATTATCTGCTGCTTTAATCGAACTAAGGTAGGTTGTTCTTGTATTACCCTGCCGTACTAAATTTGTAGCACCCCAAGAAAATACCTTTTGTTTGAATATTTTCTCTATTATAATATCTGCCATTAACCGACTATGCCTTCCGTTTCCATTTGGAAAACAATGGATACTTACTAGGCGGTGCTTGAAACGAATGGTGAGCTCGGTGGGGCTAAAGGTATTGTTTGCATACCAAAATTTTGCATCATCCAACAAATACCTTAATTCGGTTGGTATTTGGTATTTATCTATCCCAATGTTTTTATTGGATTTGCGAAACTCTCCCGCCCAAGCCCACACATCGCCGTACATTCGTTTATGTAGAGCTTTAATGAATTTTTCGGTAAACACCGTCTCGGCTTTGAAAGAACGGTTTAAAGACCATAGCAACGCTTGCTCTATGTTCTGTTGCTCGAACTCATCTAACTCGCCACGAGTGGCAATAGTTGGGATGAGCAAGCCTTCTTTTTCGTCTTCATCTAACGGGGTTTGCCCGTCTATGTATTCATAATCTAATCCCATAGTGTTTTAGGCATTTCGTTTTTGATGGCATAAGCCCTTTCTTGTATTGCTTTTTCGATGCGTTGTTTTGTATTCTCCTGGTCTTCCAGCTTCATTGTATTGGAAGTACGCAAAACAATTTGCGTAGCTAGTTCTTTTGCCTTGCGGTCTATTAATGCCTCTAAACTACCATCATTGGGAACAAAGCCATAGACTAATTGCATATCCAATGCCCTAGCAGCTTCCCGCAATGCCTTGATGGAAATAGTGCCATCTTGTTCCCTAAGTTCCATTTCTTGCACACCCTGTTTGGTGATAGAAAGGCGATTGCCTAACTGTAACATACTCATGCCTAGTGCTAGACGAATGGCTTTTACCCATCCGGTTGGTGGCGTAGCCACTTTATGCAAAATGGAGAAAGACAGCATTTTGCTGTTGAGTTGTTGTATCTGTAATGACTTTTTGCTCATAATAGTAAAGTTATAGCTTGACTAAATAAGTACAAAAGTAAAGGTATAACTTGACAATAAATGAAAGAAAGTAAAGCTATAGGTTGACAAAAGAAAGATAAATGAAAGATTAAGGTATAGTAAAATGGATTATGAGTGGCAGATTAGATATTATTTGCAAAGCTTGCAAAGTCTGCAATGTTGCAAAAAAATGACCTCACCCGACCTGCCCCCCAACCGACCTCACCCCAGCCCTCTCCAAAAGGAGAGGGGGTAGGAACAAAAAGGAGAGGGGGTAGGAACAAAAAGGAGCGGGAGCAGGAACAAAAAGAGGCAAACAAAAAAATTATAGACGCTGATAGTGTCCGCCCTTTATTTTATTGAGGGTGTAGCCGATAGAGCATTTTAGTACTTCATCGACCGTTCGGGCTGATAGCTTAAAAGTTACCCCTATTTCGGTTGCTTCTTTTCTTGTAAATTCGATAGGCAAAGCCTCGAAGAATTTTTTTTTGCCATTGCCTGAAAGGAATTGCATTGTTTCGCTTTGCTTAGGCAAATTGTTGAACATTAGCAAACTGTGCTGCAAATAGGTATGGATTATTTGAATTGCATTATTGAAATCTTCATCAGTACAAAAAATTGTTTCGGTCATTTCGGCATTTTCGTATTTGCGTAATGCTGAAAATATCATACACATTCTAAAACATATCAACCCTAAACGATATACTACCCCTGCGGCATCTTCGCTGGTGTAAGTAACTACTTCGGCAAGCATAGAAGGAAACTTTGTATTGATAATTTGCCACTGTGGCGGCGTTAACTGGAAGTTGGTAGGGGATTGCTCCAATAGCGTTATTATCTCTAGAACTTGTACTGACAGTGCCTCGAAATGGTCATTATAAACAACTGCATTGCTTTGTGGTGAAGGGTCTTGCCATTCGATATTATTTTTATACGCATAGAATAAGAACCGACTAAATAAACCATCCTCGGCAGAAGATAAGAGCCGGGGAGCTTGTGCGGGCGTACCTGAAAGGGTTACTGCCAAACGAGGCTCGTTTATTTCATCGTATTGATTATCCGTTTTTCGGGTACTAGCAATAGTTTCATGATGAAAAGCTGCACGAAGGATGGTAGAATAGTCGCCCCAATCTTGCTTTTTAGCACTACTCATAGTGTCTGCTTCGGTTTCGCATATAATCCCTTGACCATCATTGGCTTTTAAATGCTCTATCATCCGAGCTTTACTACAATCGGCTGGGATAAATACGATTTTAAAAGGTGGTGCTAACGGTTTTTCTGGAACTGATTGCGTTGGCTTTTTGCTGCGCTCTAACATTTTAAATTCTGACATTGCTGCCTCGTGAACTTTTTGCGCATCCTTACTTTTTTGTAAAATCTTTTGGTGGTATTTGTCTGCAAGCCTTTTGGCATTTTTGAGAACACCCTTACCACTAGCCGCTGGGGCAATAATAAAAGTGTATAAATGTGGATAGACCCTTTCTTGAAAATATACACCTGTGACATTTGGCAAGCAACCACTGATGATTGCAATTGCCCCAGTAAAAAACACATCTCTTTTGCGTTTATCTGTAAAAGCCCTTGCACCTTCTTTTAATAAGTGCGGCAAAGCTGAAAACACTTCATCAGGTATCATTGGCGTACTTTTTAAATAATCTTCTAAAGGATCGTCGTCTGGGATGGGTTGAGTAGGTTTTGTATTTTGAATTTTGCTTGTTGCTGATTCTTCTAAAGTGTTGTCCTCTTTTTGCAACATTGCAGGGTTTGCAAACTTTGCAAATTCTGCTGAATGATTAGAATAAGCACTTTTGAAAGATGCAACAATCTCTTTATCAGGCAAATCGTAGTTTGACTGAGCAAATTGTAAAGCAACATCTTGAGTTATACCCTTGCGATTGCAGTTGGATGCGAGGGTATAAATAAACTCATTCCTACTGCCTTCGATATACTCTTTTTTCTGCTCTGTAAACCTTTTGCATTCTAGTAATGATTTTTGTAATTCTGTTTCATCTACTTCTATTACTTCTTCTTTTACTTCCTCCACTTTTGCAATAACAGGAATATCAAGCTTTGGGGCAATTTCCATTATTTTAGGTAGTATTACCGTAAATTTCTGGTTGCTGATATTCTTGTATAACTCTGGATGGTAACTCATAAAGCAAAGCCTAGTAATGTCTTTACATTTAGAATCGGATGGGATGCCAATTTTTTCTTCGTAGAAAAGCTGCACTTGCCTATAAGCAATGTCATGGTGCAAAGCTTCTGTACTTACTTCTACAAAGACTTTTAGGCCGTTGCCACTTGGGCTACGAAAGCAAAGAAATGTAAAAGGAATAGATGCAATGGTTTGAAAAGCTGTTTTCATTTGAAGGGGTGTAAGCTTATCAAAGTCCAAATGAACAAAGCCACTATAATGCTCTAAATGTTGTAACAACCTTTTGTCTGTGAAGGTAGCCGAAGGCGTAAAAGCTGGAAGCTGCTGCTTTTTTTCAGCAGCTTCCTTTACATTTCCTTGGGCTAACAGTGATTGTATTTCCTCGACTTCTGCCTTGTACTTATTGGAAGCAATATCCTTTGAAATGAGTATCAAAGATTTATTCCCTACAGGAGTTGCAAAGTTTTTGAAAATTGTACTTGTTGCCATTTCTGAACTTTTAAAATGTGAGGGAACTTATTTTTTCCTTTTTTGGGTTGATAATTCCAACTCAACATTGGCTTCTACTTGGGCAGTAGTCAATTGCCTATTTCTTTGAAGCCATTCGTTTAGCTCTTCACGTTTAAAATACAATTTCTTGCCTTGTGGGCAGAAATGGGGGATTTGCCTGGCACTTGTAAGTTTATACAAATGTGACTCACTTACATCCAGATACTGGCATGTTTCATTGAAGTTGAACAGTGCTTTTTGTGCCAAATTTTGGCATTCTAATAAGGCTGCTATTTTATCTAGCCTTTTAATTACTTCTTCCATTTTGTAAAAAGTTATAAATTAAAAAAACACAACTGGCCAGTTATCATCACAGTGTTGCTATGACTTTGTAAAAGTGGTAAATGGGGGCTGGAAATGGAGAAAGTGGAAATTTGGAAATGGCGAAAGCCTTTACTGTAAAGGATTACAATAAAACAGTGGAAATTTGAAATGGAAATTTGAAAGCAAATTTCCGAAATTTAACAAGCGGGTAATTGATCTATCCAAAAGGTAGCACTGATAAATTCTGAAACTCTTGCAGGAGCACTGGCAAAGGTTCTAAATTGCTTATCTAATTTGGCGTTATAACGGTCGTCTAGGAATTTGCGAACATCAATGGGTTTGATAGTTTTCTTTTTCTCGAAATCTCGAGTATTGAAATAACCTTTTTTGATTAAAGCATTATAAATGCAAGCAAGTTGGTTTATTTGGTTGTGGATGGGTTTGAAATTATAATCCTTATTGATAAAGTCATGGATAAATAGGCTTTCCTCAAATTGGGCAAAATAATCTGGATTCTTTACGATGGTAACATAGTCCAATATTTTTGCTGTACTCCTAAAGTCTCCTTTAATAGCATTAAAAACTGGCTTCGCTTCTTTAAGTACTGTCTTTGATGCCGGGGTGGGTAAATTGATTTTGTCTGCTTCAATGAATGGAGACTTTGAAGGCAAATTTTCATGAAAATAAATTTCATACAAATTTGCTATTGTCAATATTTCTTCCGGGTTAATATAATTGGAATAGGTGTCCTGAATTTCAAAGTATACCCTTACAAGCTCTTGTTTTAGATAATTGTATATAAATACTTTATCTAGCATTGCAGTATTGTTTCTTATTGATTTGTCGCTTGAGTTTAATAATTCAAGATCGTAGGTGTTTTCAGAAATGATAGAATTAGTATCTTTCAACTTTTGAGAAGTAGCCATTTTTAGGGTTAAACTTATCCAGTACTTTTTCTCGTTATCGTTTAAAGAATCATTTATGTTTTTATGAAGGGCATTTAAAAAAGAAATTGTGTCATTATTAATCAGGCGCAAAAAGTATTTTCGTTTTGAAGTAAGCGGCTTTGGAAAATCTGTCTGATGGGTAGGTTGAAAACTATAATGTTCTTCATTTAAGTCCATTAATAGTGATTTAAACTTTACTTCAGTAGAATTGCTATCTATTAATTGTTTCAAGTCCAAAAACAATATCCTGTGTATAAAATCTAATGGGGTACTCATAATTTTTTCCATAATTAACTTGTTAGAAACTTAGTGTAATCAAGCTTTACATCGTCGTTGAAACTATCTAAATAATTTTCAGTTACAGAAATTGAACTATGCCCTAGTGACTCTTTGATAAATTCAGTTGAAACACCCCTTCTTTTCATTACAGTTGAAAATGTATGCCTTGCCGCATAAGTGCCTATTTTTTGGTCTATGCCCAACTCCTGCCTTATGTTTTCCATTCTCTTATTAACCCACTTAATAAACCTTTGACAACGATGCTTAACCGTAATTGGTTGTAAGCCTTCTTCAAGTATCGGAAACAAATAGGGGTTTTTAACATCAGTATTTTTCCATTGGGTTATTATGGCTATTGCCCGTGGATGCAAACCAATTTTTATAGGCCGCAAGTCTTTCTTTTTAGTGTTCTTTGTTTTTTGACGAATAAAGTTTAAATAACTACCATCAATGTTTGAAGGCTTTAACTGGATAATGTCGGCGAAGTTGATACCACTACATAAGTAAGATAATAACCAAAAGTCAAGTGCCTTTTGTTCATCTTCTTTGGTTGGAGTGTGATTAAGTAATTTGTTTATTTCAATATCAGAAAGTGCTTTTTTAATATTTTGGCTTGCAGGAATTTCATATTTTTTAAAAGGATACTTATCCTGTGAGAGTAACCCAGCATCAATTGCTTGATTGATTATTGCACGAAGTTGGCGCAAATAAATACCTATAGTGGTATTAGATTTTTCGTTCTTGAGCATATATGTTTCATAATCCTCTAAAAGAGCCAGGGTAATATCATGAACATGCAGACCTTTCTTAAACTCGTTCAAAGAATTAATAGTAGTCTTATATGATGAAGCAGTACCAACCCTGCCCTTATCATATAAACTCTTTATGTAGGTATCAAACCAATATTGCAAGGCTGTATTCTTGTTTACAATCGAGTTACTAAAAAATGATTCTTCAAAAGCAACAAAGGAAAAAGGGATCAAGCTCGCTATTATTTTTTCAGCTTTTTGCTGTTTTACATTTAGGTTGGTTTTAATTGTTTTTAGATTGGCATCCCTAAGATTTGCACCATTTAGCTTTTCCCACTCTTCTATAGTAGCATGGCAATTAGTTGAAAACCTCTTTTTATTGGGGTTGCAATAAATTACCATTTTGATTAAACACTTGTTTTCTGCATTAGGTTTTGTCTTTTCTAGGTAAAAACTAACTGTTACTTTTTGCTCTGACATTCCTTTTTATATTAAGCATTGCGACCACAAATGCGACCATAAAGATACGAATAAAAGCTAAACAAAGTAGTAATAAAAGAAAATAAAAGAAGATTTGTACTGTAAAATGCCTAATAATGGTAGCAAAAGAAGGCATTGGAAAGCAAGAATAAGGCATAAACTCGGACTGTTAATCAGAGGGTCTCTGGTTCAAGTCCAGATTCGGGAGCGAAAAAAAGTCACACATTTGTGTGGCTTTTTTTGTGTCTAATACATAAGCAAAACCCATTTGTAGCTCAAATACCAAACTATAAACCAACTAGTAATGAGCTTGAAAAGAAGGTCTGAAGTTTCTTCCGGAGCAAGCAATAAAAAAGGTCACACATTTATGTGACCTTTTTTATTGCTTGCTCAATATTATCAATTTGTTTTATCAGGTAGCCGAAATACAATCTATCTGTATCTATTCAACCACAACCTTCTTCATCCCCAATCCTTCCACATACAATATATATACCCCCTTTGCGAGCCCTGTGAGGTCAAAATTTACGGTTACATTGCCCGTAGTTAATGGATATTGTTGTACCCTAAATACCTTTCCATCAAGGCCTAATAGTTTTATAGTCACTGTATTGCTGATACGCTCATCAAACTGAACATTTAAAAACGATTTTGCAGGGTTTGGCGAGATATTGATGACAAACTTTTCAGCACTTCCCCAACTAGCTTTCACTACCGAACTATATTGTGTAGAGCCATCATTCAACTCCATTTTTAAACGATAATAAACGTTACTATTTGTTTGTGCATCCTCAAAATGATAAGAATTAGCTTCCTTCAATCCGTTACTTTCTACTGTGCCTGCTGTATTAAAGTTGATGCCATCTTTACTGGCTTCTACTATAAACCGAACCACCATGTTGCTGTTACTAGTTTCCCAAAACAACGTATTTGTTTGGTTGGAGGACTGCACATCAAACGACAATAAGTTTACTGGCAAAGTAGAGCTATCGCCAAACAGCATCTCCAATACAGCTGCCAAGCGCAAACCAGCTTGATACAATCGTTGTTGTACAACGGGCAAACGGGTTTTCACATAATCCGAATCAAGCACATTTTTCTTCTCAGGGTAATAACAGGTATCTACCAATTGAACCGATTCATTCATCCATTCAAGAACATTTATTTGTTGAATTTGCTGAATTTCTTCTGGCGTATACGGATAAGCGGCAATGACAGATGCAACCGATACCTTGGCAGATTGGATGATAGAGTTGTCCCAAACGGCATGAAGCTCGGTACTTTGACCTAAAAAAGTAAGATTTACACTATTTCCACCATTATCACTACCATAGCCACAATGAAGTGGTTGATGAATATCGCCTACCAAATGAAAAACTTCCAATACATATTGCGTAATTAGACTATCGCTAAGATTACCCCTATTAGACAACTGCTCAATTACCCTTTTCAGTTCAAACACAACGTCGTTGGTACTAGTTGTGTCGTAAGTAACCCCTTTGTCTAGATTAAGGTAATGGCGTTGCGTTAAATACGAATAAGCCCTGATGCTTTTTACGCTATCCATCCAGGTGCAGGCCAGATGCACGGATCTACCTTTTAAATAATAGGCAACCCTCGATTGTGCCAACGGAGAAAGGTGTTTATAGGCAATGTCTCCAACAATTCCATGCCCTGTTGCACTCCATGCAAATGCAAATGCTGTAGGAAAAAAGGGAATAACTAACGAAAAGATAAAATATTTGAGCTTCATTGTAAAATTTGAATAAATAATTCTGCAAATTAAGTGAATATCTAAGTGATTTCGGTTACTAGATATTATTTATATACAATCTTACTCTACATTTTAGGTTTATTTACCGATTAGGTGTAAAAAAGTGTAGTAATACCCCCTTCAATTAGCTACTTCAACACCTAAAGTATATACTTCAGCATCCAATATATATATCAGAACCTAAAACGTATATCTCAACTCTCAGAATATATATTCCAACACTCGAAATATGTACCTCAATACCTAAAGTGGCTTTTTCTACGATGCCCATTTTTGCGCCATTATTTAAGTATTCCAAGTGACTATTCATGCATTACGGATGATTATTCATGAATTATGCGCCATTATTCATGAATGTTGCGTCACTATTTAATCGTTCCACATGATTATTCATGCATTACGGATGATTATTTATGCTTATTGCGTGATTATTCAAGCATTCCACGTCATTATTTAAGCTTAAATAATGACGTGGAATGCTTGAACAATTGCGAGGAAATTAAAGATTAAGGAGATAGGGTAACCAGAAACAAGCCTTCTAAGTTTGGGGAAAACGCTTCTATTGGTGTCGGGGACAATATGCTTAAAGTATTACTATTCTACTGAGTCAAATAAAAAGGGCATACTTGCGTATGCCCCCATCATTTATTTTTATTTCCCAACTGCTGGTATCGTTTCATCCAGCCATTTAAAAAACTCTCTTTGCCATACCAAAGCATTTTGTGGACTTAGCACCCAATGGTTTTCATCGGGTAGGTATAAGAATTTACTTTTGATCCCTTTTAGCTGTGCTGCCTGAAACGCTTCTTGTCCTTGCCCGATAGGTACTCTATAATCTTTTCCTCCTTGTACAATTAAAATGGGTGTATTCCATTTATCTACAAAGTTGCTTGGGCTCTGACTAAACGAACGTTGCGCAACTGCGTTGTTTTTATCCCAATAATTACCGCCTTTTTCCCAGTTCTCAAAGAATAATTCATCGGTAGTGCCATACATACTCTTGAAGTTGAAGATGCCATCATGGGCAATAAATGTTTTAAAGCGTCCTTGGTGTATACCTTCCAAAGCAAAAGCCGAATAGCCCCCAAAGCTTGCACCCACACAACCTCTACGATTTAAGTCTACATACTTTTCTTTACTCACTGCATCAATGGCACTCAAATAATCCTGCAATACTTGTCCGCCCCAATCTTTACTTACTTCTTCATTCCATTTAGTACCAAAACCCGGCATACCCCTACGGCAAGGTGCCACTACAATATATCCTTGAGAAGCAATCAACTGCATATTCCAGCGATACGAATAAAACTGTGTCAACGAAACTTGTGGGCCGCCATTACAATATAAAAGGGTTGGATATTTTTTGGTAGTATCAAAGTCTGGCGGATATATTACCCACACCAACATCTTCTTTTGGTCGGTAGTGGGTACATATTTACGTTCCACTTTGCAAAGTCCAATATTCTTATAAATGTTGTCGTTTACATGAGTCAGTTGTTGCGTTTCTCCATTTGTAAGATTCACTGTATATAATTCGGTAGCATGGTTCATATCGGTGCGGGTAACAATAAGGGTATCTCCTTTTTGTCCCACAATACCTGTTATGTCAAAATCGCCTTTGGTAATTTGCTTTACAAACGGCAAAACCTTCGATTGCCCCGGATATTTAACAGAGAACAATTGCATGGTGCCATTGATAGGGCCATAGAAATAAATAGTTTTGTTGTCTTCTGCCCATTTAAAGCCTTCTACATGGATGTTATCGCGACTTTTAGTAAGGTTGATGGTCGTTGTTCCATCAGAAACAACTAAATCTTGTTTGTCCGATTCATAGCCGTCCCTCTTCATCTGCAACCAAGCCAATACGCCCTTGCTGTTGTAGGCAGGATCTACGTCGTAGCCATTATTGTTTTCTGTTAAGTTTCTGGTAGTGCCGGTTGTGATATCGTATTCATACAAATTGGTGTTCGTACTAATGGCATAATCAGTTCCAAATTTCTTTTTGGTTACATACAAAATGTGTTTGCTATCGGGATGCCAGATAAAGTCTTCGCCACCACCAGAAGGTTTCTGCGGACAATCATAAGGTTCATTGGGCATAATGTCTTTGGCTTCTCCGGGCTTTCCATTAATCAATGGTGCAAAGAATACATGCCCAAATTTTCCATCCTCCCAAGTATCCCAATGGCGATAGTTGAGCGACTCGTACACATAAGCATTCGCTTTGGGTAAGTCGGGATACAAATCTGAGGAATGTACTTTTTTTACCGGAACTTCATCGGTAGTGATAATATACTTTCCATCAGGAGAGATCTTACTGTTCGCTAAAATGCTATCCACTGCATCATCCAATTCTACCGCTTTGCCACCAATAACTGGTATCTTGTAATATTTGCTGCTGGAAGTGTTTCCCTGCACATCTGGCTGATTGACTGCATAGATTACATATTGTTTGTCTTTTGATATTCCAAGACCTGCAACCCTGCCTAGTTTCCAGAGCAACTCGGGTGTCATCTTATTTTGTGCTGCCCCTGAAGAGACGATGGCAACTGCAAGTGGAAGTAATATTTTTTTCATATTGAAGAGTATTAAAAAATGGAAGACGGCAAATCTATGGAAGTTCTGAAATAAGAGTTATAAAACAGTAAAGCCCTTAAAGAATTAACTTCAAGGGCTTACCTATCTCCTACTTTTTATCTCTATTTATCCTTTCTTCTTTTTTCTATCGTATTGGCAACATTCATCCAACTTATTGTAAGCGGCATCAGTAGCTGTTGCGTCTTGGGTGTCGTAGCCTATTTCTGCAATTTTCGCTTGAATCTCTTTAGAGTCTGTTTTTGTAGTATCATAAGTTACAGTAAGTACTTTGGTATCCACGTTCCATTTTGCAAGGGTTGCGCCAGCTGCTGTGGCTGCTTTTTGAATATGGCTACGGCATTGTGCACAGTTGCCATATACTTTTATGTTTTCGGTTTTAACCGATTGGGCATTTACTGCAAAGGCGAAGAAAGCCATGGCAACTGCCAAAATGATGTTTCTCTTTTTCATGATGTATAAATTTATATTGATTAACTAGTAAAACGAACAGTTGTTTGTTTCCTTACAAAAGTATGGTTAAAGGATTATAATGATTCGCACTTTAAAGCAATTTTACAACTTTTTTTTGTCCTAAAACTTATAATTCATAACTTTTAAACTACTTCGGTAGCTTTGCCGACACTTACACATAGGATAATGAATTACACAGAGATTACGATTGATACAATAGATGCCGTTTTGAAAGACCTTTTGATAGCCGAACTCTCCGCTATTGGCTTTGATGGATTTGAAGAAACCGATACCTCCCTAAAGGCATTCTCTTCCGAAAATACTTTTGATGAAGCTGCCTTAAAGATATTAATCAATGGGCATTCGCTTAATTACACCACTACTAGCTTGCCTCAGCAAAACTGGAATGAAGTATGGGAAAGTAACTTTAGCCCGATGGCTGTGGATGATTTTGTAGGCGTACGGGCATCTTTTCATGCGCCACTCACAAATGTTGCACACGAAATTATCATCACACCAAAGATGAGTTTTGGTACTGGTCACCATGCAACTACCTATATGATGATGCAACTGATGCGGGACATAGATTTCAAAAACAAAACCGTGTTGGACTTTGGTTCTGGCACAGGTATACTGGCAATCCTTGCAGAAAAACTTGGAGGGATAGAAATTGAAGCCATTGACTATGATGATTGGTGCATAGAAAACTCCCAAGAAAATATTGCTAGTAATGACTGTAAGCAAATTCAAATTTATAAGGCTGATACGGCCGTTACAGGAAAAACATTCGACATTGTTTTGGCTAATATCAACAAGAACATTATACTCGCAAACATGGAAGCCCTCACCAACGATGCTGCCCCCAATGGGCAAATATTACTTAGCGGATTGCTGCAGGAAGATGAAAAAGATATTCTTGCTGCTACAGCTTTACTAGGATGGCAGCACTTGAAAACTATTACAAAAAGCAATTGGATTGCACTTCAATTCCTAATGCCAGCATAAAATTGAGGGAAGGTTTTGTTTTGAATTTAAGTTTTTCAATATATTTGTGACAACACGACTAACTAATTTGGTATAATGAGGGAGATTTTTTTAATAGTTTTATCTTATTTAATTGGCTCTATTCCTACATCTGTTTGGGTAAGTAGATACTTCTTCGAAATAGATATCAGGGATTATGGTAGCGGCAATGCAGGTGCCACTAACACCTACAGGATACTCGGCAAAAAATGGGGCACTTTTGTAATGATTGTCGATATGCTGAAAGGTATCATCGGCACGTCTCTTTACATCTTCATTCCTTTTTATCTGACAAACGAACTGGAGCGGACCAATTTTATGATCGGTTTGGGGTTGGCTGCTGTTGCCGGTCATATCTTTCCTATCTGGGCCGATTTCAAGGGCGGCAAGGGTGTTGCAACCCTCTTTGGGATGGCCGTTGCCATTCAGCCTTTGGTGGCGCTTTGTTGTGTCGGCGTTTTCTTGTTGGTTTTGTATCTCACACGTTTCGTTTCTCTAAGTTCAATACTGGCAGGTATTTCTTTCATGGTTTTCATCCTGTTTATTTTCAATGAACATGAAAGATTATACAGGATATTCGCTGTTTTGGTTGCATTGATGATCGTAATGACTCACCAAAAAAACATTACCCGCATCTTGAATGGAACCGAAAGTAGGGTGCCCATACTTAAATACCGGGATCGAAGAAAACAAAGAAGGAACACCGACGATAAATAAGCCCCATAATACATAGAAATTTTAGAGATGCTTTCTTTTTAGCCAAATTTGTTGTTAAAAATTGCATCTTTTTTATTTATTCAATTTATTAGCTTAACATTATTTATCTTTGCGCTCCTCATTTACATCACCTAATACAAATTTTTAGGCATGTCTACTAGTTTATTTGAAGATTTAGAATTAAAAGATGAAAGATCCTTACTGATACAAGGACTTCCATCATCAATTGAAAAGCAATTTGTTAAGCTGTCTTACGCTAAGAACGTAACCCCTCTCCTCAAATCTAGAAAAATTGATTTTGCACTGATTTTTGCAGTCAATCAAAACCAACTTAATAACATTTTAAGGGAAGTTTTCTCCGCATTGCACTCAAACAGTAAAGTTTGGATAGCTTATCCAAAACAAACAAGCAAAATTGTCAGTGACCTTAACAGGCAATGTAGTTGGGACTTGTTGATACAAAGTGGCTTCGAAAACGTAAATCAAGTATCCATTGATAACGTCTGGAATGCAATCCGATTCAAAAAAACAGAAGTTGCGGCTCTTCCTTTACCAGTAAAAAATGGCTCTAGCGTTTCTTCTGTAGAAGTAATTGAAGTATCTACCGTTACTGCCACCGTTGAGTTTGAAAAAAACCTGGTTGTACCTCCCGCAGAACTAGAAAAGATTTTTAAGAAACATAAAGAAGCTAGAGAGTTCTTTACTTCTCTTTCTGTTGCTCACCAAAACGAGTATGTTTCTTACTTAGAAGATTCCAAAAAAGGAGAAACAAAGCAAAGAAGGCTGGAATCTGTGGTTGAGAAATTAACTTCCAGAAAGAATACACCTCTAGAGAATTGATATTTTAAGTCTTGGTTTATATATTTAAAAAGCCCGAAGCAAACTGCTTCGGGCTTTTTAATTGGCGAATAAATAGATACATATCAACACTGCTAGTTTATCAGTTGTTATATACTTGAAATGAGAAGTTGCATAGCGTTTATATCCCTTCTTTTTTGTAATAATTCTAGTCGAAATCTTCAGAAATGCCCGTAGGAATCCAATTCCTACGCCAGGAATTGGATTCCTAAAGAGATATTTTGCATTCCTGCCATACCTTTTGAGTCTTCGAGAATGCTTTTTTGGACTTAACGAGGATATTTTATCTACTAAGTCAGCCCCTAAAAATATTTTCCAGCATTTATTTTAAGATAAATTATTTTAGTCTAACATAAAATCCGAGTGGGATTAATCTTCATTCCTAAACACCACCAAATTATCAAATACATCTACCAAAACTGGTTTGGCTTTATCGATGCTTCCACCAAGAATTTTTTTACTTAATTGATTGATTATTTCCTTTTGAATCAATCGCTTCAAAGGTCTAGCACCAAACTGTGGATCGTAACCGTTTTCGGATAAATAATCCAATAGATAGTCGGTAAATTGTAACTCAATACCATTCTTAGCCACCATTGTTTTCAATCCTTCCAACTGAATTTTGATGATACCCTTTATTTCTTTCTTCATCAGAGGCTGGAACATAATCACTTCATCAATCCTATTCAAGAACTCTGGGCGGATGGTTTGTTTCAATAGATTCATCACCTCAACCTTTGTTTTCTCCACTACATCTTCTTTATTCGCTTCGGTAACATTTTCGAAAGCGTCTTGAATAATGGTGCTACCCATGTTGCTTGTCATGATGATAATGGTATTTTTAAAGTTCACAACCCGTCCCTTGTTATCAGTCAATCTCCCATCATCCAATACTTGTAGCAATACATTATATACATCTGGATGCGCTTTTTCTATCTCATCCAACAACACAACGCTGTAAGGTTTTCTACGAACTACTTCGGTTAATTGTCCGCCTTCATCATAACCCACATATCCCGGAGGTGCTCCTACCAACCTGCTTACGGTATGCTTTTCCTGATACTCGCTCATATCAATGCGGGTCATCATGTTTTCATCATCAAACAAATAATCAGCAAGGGCTTTTGCTAACTCTGTCTTACCAACACCTGTAGTTCCCAAGAAAATAAACGAACCAATTGGCTTCTTCGGGTCTTGTAATCCTGCCCTACTTCTACGGATGGCATCGGCAACAGCAGTAATTGCTTCTTCTTGACCAACCACTTTCTTGTGCAATTCATCTTCAAGATTCAATAACTTTTCCCTTTCGCTTTGCAACATCTTACTCAAAGGAATACCCGTTGCCTTAGCCACTGCTTCTGCAATGTCTTCTGCATCAACCTCTTCTTTAAGCAAACGTTTTTCGCTCATCTTATCCAAATCCGCAGTGGTATCTTCAATCAGTTTTTCCTGTGTCTTAATCTTGCCATAACGTATTTCAGCTACTTTTCCAAAGTCACCTTCACGTTCTGCACGCTCGGCTTCTATCTTCAAATTATCTATTTCAGCCTTTGCATTTTGAATCTTATCAACCACCTCCCTTTCTTGTTTCCACTTGGCTTTCAGTGTATCCCTTTCTACACTTAATAAAGATATCTGTAGTGACAATTCTTTCAGCTTATCAGCATCATTCTCCCTTTTAATGGCCTCTCTTTCTATCTCCAACTGCCTGATGTTACGTTCTAGTTTATCCAATTCTTCCGGCATACTATTCATTTCCAAACGAAGCTTGGCTGCACTTTCGTCAATTAAATCTATCGCCTTATCGGGTAAGAAACAATCGGTTATATAACGATGCGACAACTCTACAGCAGCAATAATGGCTTCATCTTTTATCTGTACATGGTGATGGCTTTCGTACTTATCCTTTATCCCACGAAGAATACTGACAGCATCCTCTACGGAAGGTTCATCAACTAAAACTCGTTGGAAACGACGTTCCAAAGCTTTGTCCTTTTCAAAATATTTCTGGTATTCATTCAATGTTGTTGCACCAACAGCCCTCAATTCACCCCTAGCCAAAGCGGGTTTTAAGATATTGGCGGCATCCATTGCACCTTCGCCACCACCCGCACCAATGAGGGTATGTATCTCATCGATGAATAAGATAATGTCTCCATCGCTTTCACCCACTTCTTTTACTACAGACTTCAACCTTTCTTCAAACTCACCTTTATACTTGGCTCCTGCTATCAGCAAGCCCATATCCAAGGCAAATATTATTTTATTCTTTAAGTTTTCAGGTACATCCCCATTCACAATCCGCATGGCCAAACCTTCTGCAATGGCTGTTTTACCAACGCCTGGCTCACCCACCAAAATAGGATTATTTTTACTTCTTCTGGTTAATATATGCAGCGTACGTCTTATTTCTTCATCACGCCCAATTACAGGATCAAGTTTTCCTTGGCGTGCCAAATCATTCAAATTCTTTGCATATTTCTGCAGGGCATTGTACTGATGAGAGCTTGTTTGAGAATTTACCGTACTGCCTTTTCTCAAGTCAGTAATAGCCGCAACCAATCCTTTTTCAGTCAATCCAGCATCTTTTAATAACTTACCCGTATCATCATTCACTTGCAAAAGCCCAAGTAATAAATGCTCCACACTCACAAATTCGTCCTTAAACTTACTGATGGACGCTGTTGCTTTTAAGAACACATTATTCAAATCCCTACCCATTGTGGTAGCGGGTTCTACACCATTTGCCTTTGGCAAACGCTTGAGGCTTTCTTCTAATTTTGATTGAATAAGACCCGTATTAACCGAATTTTTCTTCAAGAGATAGTCGATAGAACTGTCCTCATCTTTCAATAATGCCTTCAATAAATGATTCGTTTCAATGTTAGGATTGCCATTGTTAAATGCCAACTGTTGAGCGGCACCAATGGTTTCCTGCGCTTTGATGGTATAATTATTCAAATTCATAATCTTGCCCTAAACGGGTATTTATTAATTGTCAAAATAAAGTTCGCCTTTATCTAATTTGATTTTATGATTTATGTTCTGTATTTATTTTTTAACAATAAAAAAGACTATCAGCATTTAGCTAGATAGTCTCTTTCTTAACGTATAACTTAGTACTTATAACCTACAACTTTTACCTATTCATCAACCATTCTTTCAAGGCTTCAAAGCTAGGCTCCATCAAGATGCTTTGCTTTTGTTGATCCAATAAGTATTTCACTTCTTCTGGAATGGCAACCTCAGTTCCAATCGCTTCTTCCACCGTATCAGGGAATTTTACCGGATGTGCGGTTTCCAATATTATTCCTTTTTCAAGAGACTTGCCCTCTTCCTTCAAGTACTGTTCCAAAGCATAAAAAGCCACTGCTCCATGCGGATCTAGGGTATAATTATGCGCTGAATAGACTCTTTTTATGGTATCGACTGTAATTTCGTCAGAGATACTAACGCTGCTGAACATTGATTTTAGAGAGTCAAATTGCTGATGGAACAACTCAATTATCCGTATAAAATTACTAGGATTCCCTACGTCCATCGCATTCGAAACCGTTGCTATTGCTTGCTTTGGAACATACTTTCCAGTTTGCATATAAGTAGGAACTACATCATTTGCATTGCAGGCAGCAAGGAAATGTTTTACGGGCAAACCAGAGATATTTGCAATGACACCAGCGCAGATATTGCCAAAATTTCCGCTTGGAACGCAAATAACTGGCGGCTCGTCATGTTGCCATTGCTGGTAAGCCAAAAAGTAATACAACTGCTGAGGCAACCAACGCGCCACATTGATAGAATTTGCAGAAGTAAGAGACAGTTTATTGTTCAAATCCTTGTCGGCAAACACTTGTTTCACCATTGCCTGACAATCATCAAAAGTACCGTTAACCTCTATGGCTTTAATATTCTTGCCCAAGGTTGTCAGTTGCAATTCTTGAATCTTGCTAACCTTCCCTGAAGGATATAAAATAACCACATCAATGCCATCAACCCCTAAAAAGCCATTAGCAACAGCACCACCAGTATCGCCAGAAGTAGCCACCAAAACAGTGGTATGATGGTAGGCATTGCGATTGAAATAACCCAAACAACGGCTCATGAACCTTGCCCCCACATCCTTAAAGGCAAGCGTAGGGCCATGGAAAAGTTCCAAAGAAGAAATATTATCTGTAATGGGAACCAACGGAAAATCGAAGTTGATGGTTTCATTAATAATTTGCTGCAACACATCCGTTGGCAAACTATCCCCAACATAAGGTTTCATCACCGTAAACCCAATTTCTTCCTTTGATAGGTTCTTGATATTCTTTATAAACCCATCTGGCAAAGTAGGAACATGCTTTGGGAAATATAAACCCTTATCAGGTGCTTGACCTCTTAGGGCTGCTTCTCCAAAAGTCACTTTTGGAGATTGATTATTGAGACTATAATAATTCATGACTACTAGTTTTTCTGAAGACTATTTTACCAATTTCACTCCTTCCTGATTAATCGTTGTCAAGTGTGTTTGGTAATCCAATCCTATTCTTTCATAGATGCTACTCATTTCTTTTTCTACGGCTTTTGCGGTTGCTTCGTCCTTGCTCAACATAAAAATAGAAGGACCACTTCCACTGATGCCGCCACCCAATGCACCCGCTTCCTTACATTTGGATTTTACTTCATTGAATCCTGGA
The DNA here is from genome assembly GCA_903895845.1 of uncultured Chitinophagaceae bacterium. Taxonomy (GTDB): domain Bacteria; phylum Bacteroidota; class Bacteroidia; order Chitinophagales; family Chitinophagaceae; genus Parasediminibacterium. The sequence goes on along the minus strand of CAITVK010000114.1, from coordinate 164,364 downwards.
ATCAAGATGCTACGCACAGGTTCGATGATTACATCTTCCAAACTGCGACCAATCAACTCGTAATCGTGCTTGATTAATCCTGCAACCAAGCCTGCAATGTTGCCCCATTGCTTGATGGCATTCTTCAACAAAACACTTTGTTTTAGAATCATTCTTGCATCAGCCGTACGAACTTCTATCTGCGGATGAACGACTGTAACGTATAATTCCGGGGCATCAATCGCAATGATATCCAAAGGGAAAATAGAACGAATCAGGGTAACACCGCCGTAAATGGCTGGGGCAATATTGTCGGCATGTTTAACACCACTTGCCACTTTTTCGCCAAACATCGCAAAGCGCACCAAGTCTTCCTTGCTAAAACGGTTTCCCAATAAATAGTTTGCCGCAACCACTGGCCCAGCAGCACTTGCCGCACTACTACCAATGCCACTACCGGGTTTGATATGCTTTTTGCTGATTAAAGTAAAGCCTTTTACATCAGGACATTCTTCCAACATTGCCAGTAAAGCTGCCCCCGAAACATTCTTTTCAGGATCAGTTGGCAAGTCAAAATCATCTTTATTAATGATTTGTACGCCTACTTCATCACTCAAAGAAATAGTTACTTCATCATTGGGATTATTCAAGGCGAAGCCTAAAATGTCAAAACCACAAACCACATTGGCAACAGTAGCAGGCGAAAGAACAGAAACAGACTTCCCATTGCTACCCCCAACCCCGCCCCCTTCCCCTAAAGGGGGGGTAGAAGGGGCGTAATATTTTTTAATCAGATTCATATATACTGATGATTAGATTGATTTGAATGAAAACTAAGAATCATAAATAATGGGTTGCCTAAAGAAAGAAGCAATTTTTTCAGTCACTAAATAAACTTATTTAGTGACTGAAAAAACTTATTCGATCACCAAATAAGTTTCTTTAGCCACCAAAAAAGTTTATTTAGTCACTAAAGAAACTTATTCAGTCACAAAATAAACTTATTCAGTCACCAAATAACTTTCTTTAGTCATAGAAAAAACTTATTCAATGACCAAAGAAGTTTCTTTAGTCACCAAAGAAAGTTATTTGGTGACTGAAGAAACTCATTTTGCTTCGATTTAAAGAACTTTCTTAACTTAAACCACCCTCATTATATCTGCAAATATGCCGCTTGCCGTAACATCTGCACCTGCACCTGCACCCTTTATAACCATCGGTTGCTCAGGATAACGCTCGGTGTAGAACAAAACAAGATTATCTTTTCCATATAAATGATAAAAATCGCTGTGAGAAGGGATGTGTTGCAAACCAACGGCAGCCTTCTGATTCTCGAATTGCGCCACAAACTTCAACTTGCAGTTTTCCTTTGCCGCAGCATCGTACAACGCCTTGAAATGCGCTTCGTGCTTTTCCATTTCCTGATAAAAATCTTCTACGCTACCTTCAAAACAAGATGCAGGAAGGAACGAAGTATTCTTAATATCTTCCATTTCCATCTCTTCGCCAATCTCACGGGCAAGAATCATAATCTTGCGCATAACATCCGTTCCGCCCAAATCCAAACGAGGATCTGGCTCGGTAAAACCTTGTCTTTGTGCTTCGCGAACCACTTCCGCAAAAGAAGTAGTGCCGTCGTAATTATTAAACACAAAGTTCAAAGTGCCAGATAAAACAGCCTGAATCTTATTGATCCAATCGCCACTCTTTATCAAATCATTCAAAGTTCCAATCACCGGAAGGGCGGCCCCCACGTTTGTTTCGAACAAATAAGGCGCATTGAAAGACTTGGAAAGAGCTTTCAGATGTTTGTAATTAGAATAAGGCGAAGAAGCCGCTATCTTGTTGCAGGCAACAATCGCAATGCTTTTCGATAAAATTTTGTCATAAATACTAGCGATATCACCATTAGCAGTCACATCCACAAAAACACTGTTCCGCAAGTTTTTACTGATGATGGTATGCAGGTATGTCCCCAAGTTCATGGGCTCGCTATTTTGCAAGGCATCTCTCCAATTGTCAAGGTCAATCTCGTTGCCATTATCAGCAAACAACATTTTCTTGCTGGTTGCAATGCCCGTAATCCTAGCTTGAAGGTTATGATGGATTTTTAGGTAGTCCTTTTGTTTTCTTATCTGCTCAATCAACTTACCACCCACATTTCCAGCACCACAAATAAAGAGGTTCAGTTGTTTGTAAGTAGTCTCGAAGAATGCTTCGTGCAATACGTTTACGGCTTTTTTTACATCGTCAAAAGTTACTACGGCAGATATATTCCTTTCGGAAGAACCTTGTGCAATGGCACGGATATTAACCCCATTACGTCCCAATGCGCTAAACATTTTACCAGCAATACCCGGATGGCTTCTCATTTTGTCGCCCACCAAAGCAATGATAGACAAGTCAGTTTCCACCTTCAATGGATCAACTTTCTTGTTTGCCAATTCTATTTCGAATGCAGCATCAACAGCAGCTTTTGCCTTTTCGGCATCAATGGTGTTCACTGCCACACAAATAGAATGTTCAGAAGAACTTTGGGTGATCAAGATAACATTCACCTGTACTGCTGCCAATGCCTCAAACAAACGCTTGGAGAAACCTGGAATACCCACCATTCCACTTCCTTCTAAACTTAACAAAGCAATATGATTGATACTTGAAATACCTGTAATTACACTTCCTTCGTCAGAAAGTTGTGCATGAGAAACATGTTCAATCAAAGTGCCTGCTTCTTCTGGCTTGAACGTATTTTTTATCCAGATAGGGATGTTCTTATCCATTGCTGGTTGAATGGTTGGCGGATAAATCACCTTAGCTCCAAAGTGCGACAATTCCATTGCTTCCCTGTATGAAGTAAAAGAAATGGTACGTGCATTCGGCACCCAACGTGGGTCGGCAGTCATCATGCCTGTTACATCTGTCCATATTTCTACAGATTCTGCATGGATGGCAGCCGCATAAATGGAGGCAGTGTAATCGCTACCACCTCTACCTAAAGTAGTGGTATATCCTTTGCTGTCGCTAGCAATAAAACCCGGTGCAATAAACAGGCTATGGGAAGATTTACCAATGATGGCATTTACATTTTCGGTGGTCTTTGCAAAATCAACGGCTGCAAAACCATAGTTACTATTGGTGCTGATGGCTTTGCGGCTATCAACCCATTCGATAGGCGTACCCGAAGTTTGGATATAGAAAGAGATGATTTTGGAGGAAAGTAATTCGCCATAACTCACTACTTTATCTTTGGTGCGATCGGATAATTCACCCAATCGAAACACGCCTTCGCAAACATCTTCCAACTCATTAAAGTGTTGTTTTACGGCACTGATACAAGCACTTTGGTTGTTGATAGGTAACAATGCTTGCACGGTTTGAATATGTCTTGATTCTAATTCAACCAATATTTCTTTGTAAGATTCATCTCCATTAGACGCCTTGGTTGCCAAGGAAATTAAGGAATCCGTTACGCCTCCCAAAGCAGAAACCACTACGATTGCTTGGGTATATTGGGGTTTCTTTACGATTGCTACTACTTTCTGTATATTTTCTGCATTGGCTACTGATGAGCCACCGAATTTTAAAACTTTCATTAAAATATGTTTAGTTCGTTAAGTGAATGGTAAATGTATTTGAGAGTAGGCTTATGTAATTCTTTTGAGAGATATGACAGCGTTAAGCCCATGGGATGATATGACAATTTGCAACCCCTAAAGGGTTGTTGTAAAAAGCGTTGTAGCAGTAGTAGATACTGCAGTTGGGAATAATACTATGTTTTGCTGTCTTTTCATTTAACGCCGCTAAGGTAATAGAATAATACATACATACAAGTTTTAGTTTAGTTACTTTTTTAAAGGTGCTCGCGCTTTATCAGGTGTGGGATAGTTTATCTGCTTTTATTTTTCAACAATGTATTTTATGACAAATAATTACGCATCATTGTACCTAGGTAGTACTTTATTCATTACAAAAGCTAATTTAGCATTTATGTTTTTGAAAAGTTTGGTTTTAATTTTTCTGTGCCTTACAATGGTTGCAACTATTGCACAGAAACCCGTGATATCTGTATTAGATAGTATCTCAAATACTAGTTTAAGAGGATTAAGTGTGGTAAACGATAAAGTGGTGTGGTGCAGTGGCAGCAATGGAAAGGTTGCCAAGAGTGTTAATGGTGGAAAAACTTTTGTTTGGAAAACTGTTACTGGATATGAAAAGCGAGACTTCAGGGACATTGAAGCTTTTGATGCCAATACTGCTGTGATAATGGCTATTGCTGAGCCTGCCGTGATTCTTAAAACCCATGATGGCGGAATTACTTGGAACAAAGTTTTTGAAGATACCACCAAAGGAATGTTTCTAGACGCCATGGACTTTCTAGATGATAAAGAAGGCGTTGTAGTGGGTGACCCCGTTAATGGGAAATTCTTTTTTGCTTACACAAAAGATTCGGGCGACTATTGGACACCCCTTAACACTGATGCAAAGCCTGATTCAGGCGAAGCTTTCTTTGCGTCCAGTGGCAGTAACATCAAAGTAATGAGAAGACAAATAGGCGGTGAACCGGCATTGTTATATGCTTCTGGCGGTACAAAGTCGCGCTTGTTTTATAACGAATTCCCGCATGGCATGGTACTGCCTGTTGTACAGGGAAAAGAAAGTACCGGAGCCAATTCAATTGCAGTTTTGGAAAATAAAGCCATTGTAGTTGGTGGTGATTTTACAAATGATACTGCTTCGTCAAATAATTGTGTATTAATTGATTTCACGGATGGCATCAACCTGTCTTTTCCCACAACGCCGCCCAATGGATATAGAAGTTCGGTTGTCTTTATTGATTCCCAAACTTTATTGACTTGCGGTACCAGTGGCGTGGATATATCTTATGATGGAGGAAACAATTGGAAACTTGTTTCCAAGGAAAGTTTTCATGTGGTGCAGAAAGCAAAGCATGGAAAGAACATTTTCCTGGCTGGAAGCAATGGAAGGATAGCGAAGATTATTCTATAGAGAATAACAATCCTTATTTTTACCTCACAAATTAAATAACTGATAGTATGTTACAATTAGCTACAATAGATTTTTTGAAGGAATTGAAACTAAATAACCACAAAGAATGGTTTGAGAAAAATAGAAAACGGTATGAATATGCTAAAGTAGATTACCTGCAATTAGTGGGAGAGGTGTTGAAGGGGGTAAGTGATAATGACCCCTCTATTGCTGCCTTGCAACCTAAAGATTGTGTGTTCCGGATCAACAGGGATGTTCGGTTTAGTAAAGACAAAAGTCCTTACAAGACCAATATGGGTGCAGGATTCAGTAAAGGAGGCAAGAAAATGGTTGTAGCTGGATACTATCTCCATTTAGAACCAGGCAGTAGTTTCATTGCGGGTGGAATGTGGATGCCAGAAGCCCCATCTTTGAAAAAGATAAGGCAAGAAATAGATTACTGCTTTGATGAGTTTGATGGAATTGTAAAAGCAGAATCTTTTATTAAGCAGCTAGGTAGCTTAGAAAATGGGAGTGACGTAACATTATCCCGTCCTCCAAAAGGTTATGAAGAAACAAACCAAGCTATAAGCTATTTGAAACTAAAGAGCTTTATTGCCACTAGCCCTATTTTAGATACCGAACTAACCAGCAAAGAACTAATTCCTAAAATAGTTGCCGCCTGTGCCGCCTTGCAACCATTGGTTTACTTTATTAACAGAGCATTGGAGTAACGATTAATCATTCTCTTGTAAGGTTTCTTTTCTTCTTTCGTATTAATAGACGAATCAACTTATTAATTTAATCATTGTTAATCTATTTAGTATGAAAAAAGTATTATTAATGGCTGTGTTGGCACTGGGCGTGTCGGCATCTAAAGCTCAAAAACAAACAAAAATGAATATGAACAAGACAGAGACAGCTTACTTTGGCGAAGGTTGCTTTTGGTGTACAGAGGCGTTCTTTCAAAGACTGGAAGGCGTTATCAGTGTGCGTAGTGGATATGGCGGTGGCCACGTAGAGAATCCTACTTATGAACAAGTTTGTGATAAACATACGGGTCATGCCGAGATGACTAAGATTGACTATGACCCAACTAAAATTACTTACGATGAACTATTGGAGGTATTTTGGAAAACTCATGACCCTACAACTTTAAACCGTCAGGGTGCAGATGAAGGGCCGCAGTATAGAAGTGTTATATTTTATACAAATGAAGAGCAAAAGCTAAAAGCAGAGCACTATAAGGCTGCACTAGACAAAAGTCATGCTTACGACAAACCTATTGTAACGGCTATTGAGCCTTTCAAAAACTTTTATCCGGCAGAGAATTATCATAGCAACTACTACAACCAAAACCCAAATCAAGGGTATTGCAATTATGTGATAAGACCTAAAGTAGAGAAATTTGAAAAGGTATTCAAGCATAAAATAAAGAAAGAGTACCAAGGGGAATTATAAGCCACCAGAGATTATTGTTTAGTGATTAATGAAGAATGTGATATTTGCAACCATTAATCACTAAACGATAATCTTTAAACACTACAAGATGCAACTGGATACTGTAATATTTGATATAGATGGTTTGTTAGTAGACAGTGAACCCTTGTGGAACGAAGCTGCCGATGAGGTATTTAAACAATATGGTATTCTATTGACGGAACAACAATATCTGAGTACCACGGGTTTGCGTACCAAAGAATTTGTAGATCAGTGGTTTGGTTATTTTGATGTATCTAAATCAAATGCAGCAGAAGCAGAACAGAGAATAGTTGCTACCGTACTAAAAAAAATAGAAACAAGGGGAACAGTGATGCCTGGTGTTCAACATATTATTAACTTCTTTTGTGAGAAAGGGTTCAAAATAGGATTGGCCACTTCTTCCCCGCAAGAACTCATAGACTTAGTTGTGCAAATGATTGGCATTACCCCTTATATAAAAGCGACCGCCTCTGCACAAGAACTTCCGTATGGAAAACCACATCCGCAAGTTTACCTTGATTGTGCCACCAAATTAGATTCGTTTCCTTCTTCTTGCCTGTGCTTTGAGGATTCTTTTAATGGATTGATTGCGGCAAAAGCAGCCCGAATGAAGTGTGTGGTAGTACCGCATCACAACCAGTTGAAAGAAGAACGATGGGGTGCGGCTGATCTAAAGTTATCTTCCCTACAAAACTTTGGAGAGCTTCATTTCAATCTATTACAATCATAATGAGGTGTCGTGCTCATCATTCACGGTTATTTAGTGAATCCTATCGCCCCTTACCTCAAGTTTTACAATCATTTCTGCTTCATAGTCCAACCACTCTTTCCAACGCATACGCACTCTCTCTTTATCAAAATAAGTTTCTGCAAGGTCAATAAAAAGGGTATAATGTCCTGCTTCGCTTTCCATGAACCTCCGATAGAACTTACGGAGATAATTATCATTCAATCCTTCACTTAACCTTTTAAAACGTTCGCAGCTTCGGGCTTCCACCAATGCCATCGTCAACAACTGATCCAGCATACGATCTTCCTCTCTACCGCCTTTCTTCTGAAAAGCAATCAACTGGTTCACATATTCATCGCGACGTTGTTTGCCGATAGACAGATTCCTTTTCTTTAGTTCATTCAAAACCAACCGGAAGTGGCCCCACTCTTCGGTTACAATTGGAGACAAATCAAACACCAGTTTCTCTCTATCAGAATAACGTTGAATTAAAGAAATGCAAGTAAGTGCAGCTTTTTGTTCGCAGTAGGCATGATCTGTTAGTATTGCCTGAATGTCCATGGCTGCTAAATCAACCCAACGTGGGTCTGTAGGAAGTTGAAGCCCAAGTATGTTCTTTGTATCTTCGGAATAATCTTGTGTCATAAGTAAAAAGGCATAAGGTGTAAGGCGTCAGTCCAAAAAGGTTGATAATAAGTTTCATAAAGTCTTTTCAGTTGTACCTTATGCTTCATCCCTTAATCCTGATGCCTGATATTCCACAAAACTAACGGCTATTAATGAATTAGATTAGTTTTGACCCAATGTACAACGATGATTTTTTGCAGCAGCTATTGATAGAGAGGAAAGAGCAGAACGCTTTCAGGACCCTACGCCTGCCTGAAAACAAGATTGACTTTTGCAGTAATGATTACTTAGGCATTGCAAAAAGTTCGCTACTTACTGCTCAACTATCACAATTCACTTCTCACGGTTCCACTGGTTCCCGCCTTTTGGCAGGCAACTATACATTGATAGAAGAAACAGAAAATAAGATTGCCCATTTTCATCAGGCAGAGGCTGGTTTGATATTCAATTCGGGCTATGACGCTAACTTAGGCTTGCTAAGTTGTGTTCCACAAAGGGGCGACACGATTATCTACGATTTTCTTAGTCACTCGTCTATCCGGGATGGAATCAGGCTGTCCCACGCACAGTCTTTTGCTTTTTTGCACAACGATTTAAATGATTTGGAACGTAGACTAAAGGCGGCAACAGGCAACATCTTTGTGGTGACAGAATCGGTATTTAGTATGGATGGCGACTATTGCCCTTTGCCCGAAATTGTTGAATGCTGCAAGCAATACAATGCACACCTGATACTTGATGAAGCACATGCAACTGGCGTTGTGGGGGAAAAGGGTGAAGGGCTAGCACAACACCTTCAGTTGCAGGATACAATTTTTGCACGGGTACATACTTTTGGCAAGGCCTGTGGATGCCACGGTGCCATTGTGATGGGTAGTAACACCTTACGTAATTACCTTATTAATTTTGCCAGAAGCTTCATTTATTCAACTGCGTTGCCACCTGCAGCAATAAGTGTAATTGCCAATAGCTATGCCTTATTTCCTGCTATGATGAAGGAGCGGAATCACCTGAACACCTTAATCAACTATTTTCAATCGGCCAGGATTGCATATCCCAAGCTTGTTTCTACTACACCCATCCAAGTGGTGGTAGTTGCAGGTAATACGGAAGTGAAACGAGTGGCAGAATTGCTGCAAAATAATAACCTAGACGTTCGCCCAATTCTAAATCCAACTGTTCCTAAAGGAAGTGAGCGGCTGAGGATTGTATTGCATAGTTTTAATACAATAGATGAGGTGAAACAGTTGGTAAGCTTACTGGCTTAAAGAAAACTGCGAGGAAGAATACATTTAGTAGGAACTATAAAAAAATTACTGCATACATCCACCAAAATCAAACGAAACAGTAAAAAAAGCAAATACTAACTTATGCCAAATCAGGACAATATACTAACTGTAAATTACTTCTCTTCGCCATTGATGATAACTGGGGTCTTCCCACCTCCCATAATGATTACTTTGCTATTTGGAGAGGTGACTAATCCTTTCATCACTTGTATTTGTTCATATTGCAACTGTTTGTCCGTCAATCCAGAACTCATGATACGCTGGTAGTCGGCAATACCTTGTGCTTCCACACGCTTACGTTCGGCCTCTTGTTTTTCCTTTTGAAGTACGAACTCCATTTTTTGGGCATCCTGTTCTGCTTTAATCTTCTCTTCAATAGATGTTTTTACCATTGCAGGCAATGATATATTTCGTACAAGTAGTTGCTCCAAAACCAATCCGCGCGCTTTAAAACTTTCCTCGATGCTCTTATAAATCTTGGTTTGAAATTCATCCCTTCTGGTGCTATACAAATCGACAGCCGTAAAATAAACAGCGTTGTCTCTAATTTTGGTTCTAGTAACTGGGCGCACTATTTTCTCTTTGTAGTCCAAGCCAGTTTCCCTCACAATTTTAGGAGCTTCAGTTGACAATACTCTGTACAAAACTGTTAAATCAATAACTACTTCAAGACCGTCTGCTGTCAAAGCCCTGATTGCATCATCACCAGCTACATCTCCTTCATTATGCACAGCGCTCATTGTGTAGTTTTGGGTTTTTACATCCATTTTATCTACTTGTATCAACGGGTTTACAACATTCAATCCACTATAAAGGACATCGTCTTGCACTTTCCCGAACAATGACTTTACACCAATTTCACCTGCATCTACTTGTTTTATACACGAAGTAAAAAAGCCTAAGACAATTAACCCTAGACCTGCAATTCGCACAGCACCAGCGAAATGACTAAACTGTGTATTTGAATTTTTTAGTGAGAAGGCGGCAAAAAAAATGATGACGCCCAAAATGATTAGTAACATAATTTATTTTTTAGTCTGTAAAGGTAGGGAAGCAGGGCTTTTTTAATTTTTCTAGCTCCAAAACAAAGAGAAAAGATTTTTAACTATCCAACTAATAGGAAAGAAAGAGGAAAATTTAGACAAAAGTACCTTTTATACATTTACCGCAACAATTTCAACTTTACCATATCTATCCTTGTTTCGGTAACCGTTAGGATATTAAACTGATAGTTCTCGATAATAATTATTTCTCCTTGCTTTGGGATGGTTTCAAACTGATTGATGATATAACCACTCAATGTTTCGGATTCTTGCACCGAAAACTCTAAATCGTACTTGCCCATTATATAATCTAGCTCTAATCTACCGCTGAAAATAAATTCATCTTCGGCAATTTGTTTGTCTACAAACTCTTCTGTGTCATACTCATCTTGTATTTCACCAAAAATTTCTTCCAACAGATCTTCCATGGTTATTATACCTGCTGTTCCTCCAAATTCATCCACTACCCAAGCAATACTCTTTTGCTCTTTTGTGAATTTATTGATTAAATCTGTCACACCCATCGTTTCGGGGACTACAGGGATAGGATGTATGATTTCGTTGATGGAAGCAGGCTTCTTAAATAAATCCAACTGGTGTATATATCCCGCAATGTTATCGATATTGGTTTTATATACTATCAATTTACTCAGCCTGGTAGAGGTAAAAAGCTTTGATGCATCCTCGATAGTTGTACCGATTTCAATAGCCTCTATCTCGGTTCGTGGCACCAGGCATTGTCTTATTTTGATGCTAGGCAAACTCAGTGCATTCTCAAACAAATCTGTATTCAAATCGCTCTTCTTTTCTTCTTGTTCCTTGGCGGGTTGAAAAAAGTGCTGTAGATCTACTTTGTTAAACGCATTCTTTTTATCTCCCATCTTTAAGTTGAAAATATATTTCAATATCCAATGAGCAATGCCAACAAAGAAATCTGTGATTGGAAGAAGCATCTGATAGAAGAAATTGGCGATGGAAGCGAAGAATCGCAACAATCTATCTGCCTTAGCCCTGAAGATTGCCTTAGGAAAAAACAGTCCGAATATAATCAATATCAAAGCCGAAAATAAGGTATCAAAAATGAGCCTCAGGTATTCGTTCTGAATTCTATTCCACAAAGAAATTTTTAAAAGCCCATCGAACAGTAGTCCGTAGCAAACCAAAAAGATGTTGAGACCTATCAATCCAGTGCCTATAAAATGGGCGGGGCGCTCCATGAATTTGGAAATGATGATACCACTACGCTTGCCTTGTTTCTTTTTCAGCTCAATGCTCAATCTGTTGGCACTGATGAAAGCAATTTCGTACCCCGCAAAAAATGCGATGAACAAAAGGCATAAAACAATTCCGATGATGAGTAATGTACTTGTTGTCATTGTGAAAACGAATATAGGAAAACTGTTGTAGAAACAATTTACACAAATAAAAAAAGCCGGGTAGAAACCCAGCACTTACCGATAAATTTTATATGAACATGAAGAAAATCTACCGGATTATAGTTTTTTATATACCCGCAAATGATTAGCGGTACACCCCAAAGTCTCCGGGGTATACCCCTTTTCTTTCGGGGACAACCGCTTTTTCTCTGGGGTAACCCCCAAATCCTCCGGGGTTATCCGCTTTAGTTTTGGGGTATCCCCCAAAGCTTTAAAGACATCCCCCTTTTTGAAAGGGGACAAACAGTTTCTAAAATTACTTGAAATCTACTGTGCAGTTCTGACATTTCATATCTATTGCAGCCCCTTTTCCATTGCCAACTGTGGCAGAAAACTTACTATCTGTTGAAGTGCCGTCGCCACCAAAAGCTTCATTCAAAGCTTTCATCTTTTCTTCTATTGTTTCCTTGACCGAAGTTGAAGTTTTAAAAGCTTTTCCGGTGTATGGCCCCTTTTCGAAGTTGCCATAAACAGTACTCCAGGCGCCCATGTAATTGATAGTGTAGTTTTTTACGTTCCTTAGGGGCAGGCGGATGTCGGCATATTTATCGTCAAATTTTATTGTTTCTACCGATGCTGCTATGTTACGGACTTTAATATCCGCATTGGTGCCATCCATTTCGATGCTCCTGTTTAGCTTACTGATGCGTAGATTTCCATAATTCTTTTGTCCCCTAAGGCTAGCTACTTCCTCAATATCATAGTCGTCATTTGTACTTATCAGGTCTACTTTTTGAGCCGAAGCAATATCTACCGTGCTGTATTTGGTATCCAGATCTACATCGCCCAAATCTTTTGCCGTAAAATGACCGTTTATGAACTCGATAGCGGCTGTTTCGGCATTGCCCATACTCACATTTCCATACTTTGAGCGAAGGGTAAAATTGCCTACATCCTGCACATCCAGATTGCCGTTTGTAATGTCTACAGTGAGTTTGCTAAGGTTGTCGGTAATAGAGATGTCGGAATATTTGCTCTCTATATCCACTTTATTGTCTTTGGGCAAATAGATTGTCACCACCCGTTTTGCGTTCTCTTTTGAGCCAATACTTTCACCATTTCCATTAAAAATAGCAACTCCGTTTGCACCCCCGCTACTCCAGCTGTAGGTGTTTCCCATGCTCTCGTACGAACCGCCACCACTCACCGTACCCGATTTAATCCGAACTGAGTTACCCAATGTTTTCACATTTAGATTCAATTTTTCAAACCATTCGGCATCGCTTAGTTGGCTGGCGTCACCATCATAATAAACCGTTGTAGTCACTTTCACTTTTGGCTGATCCCAGTTTTTTATTTCCAGTGTGCGGCTTGTATTTTCTATGTACACATCTGCTCCTCGGCCTGCATTCACTTCAACAGAAACCTCTTTGCTCTTAAACTCGGAAAGGTCTTTAGAAATCTTTCTCACCAACCTCAACTTATCGAATCCGGTCATTGGAACCGGCATAGGTTTAGGATTGGGAGTGGGAGTTGGCATGGGCGCCATTGCATCATCTTGTGCCTTTGCAATAGCTATTCCACCAAGCACAATGCCCAAAATAACCACACCCTTCGCTAGTGTTCTTCTACTCATCGTTTTCATTTTGTATCTGTATTAAATGTTTAAAAAATAAAGTCTAGGCGACTCCTCTGTTGGTCTGCCTTGTTTGTATCTGTTGTTTGTTTTTTGCATTTCCTTCTGCAACTGTTTCAAAACATTCAGCTTTTGTTGATAGATGTTTATCAGTCTATCCAATAATCCATCTGTGATTCCATTTTTTTTAATTTCCTTTTTCACAGCGACTTCATCACTTTCCATCATCGCAATCTGTCTGCCAAAATCTTTAAAATAACCAGGATCTTCGGCTGTCAAAGGCGTGGTATTAATCCGGGTTTTCTCCATATTGATTACTTGGGTAAAGCTATTCTCCACATTTTCCAAGGCTTTTAGTTCCTCGGGATTATTCAATGGCTTTTTGTTCTTAACCAAATAGTCTTTTGCTTGAGGTAAGACCTTTTTATTATTTTCTTTTGGAGCTGCTGTTGCCAACTCTTTAGGAACCTGTGTATCTGTACTATCAATGTTTGCCTTAGATACTGGGTTTGTATGAGTTACTTCTTTCGCCCCTTCATTATTTTCTTTTTTAATAGTAGTAACAACATCCGGCTGTGTACTTTTTTGATTGAATAAAAACAAGCCTATCCCTGCCAGAAGCACGATGCAGGCTGCCACTGCCCAGCGAACAGGTAATTGAATCACCTTTCTTTTGTGAGCAAAGAGCTGTCCTTGGATATGCTCCCAGCTTTTATTGCTGGGTTCATCAACATCCAATTCGCTGAGCCGTTGCTGAATATGTTTTTTTAATTCATCCATTTATTTAGCTTTACCTAGTTGCTCTCTCAATAATTTCTTTGCCCGGTGGTACTGACTTTTACTAGTCCCTTCCGATACGCCCATTGTTGCTGCAATGTCCTTGTGACTAAAGTTTTCTACTGCATACAAAGTGAAAATCTGTCGGCATCCATCGGGAAGTGCCTTAATCTGAGCGTGTATCTCTGCCATTGTTACTTCATTCCACCAACTCGTATCTGCCTCATCGGTAGTATCATGTTTTTCATCCTCCCATTCCGTCCAACTATTCTTTTTCTTTCCTTTTTTTATACACTCATTGATGACAATCCGCTTTAACCATCCTCCAAACTGAGCCGTTTCTTTTAATTGATTCAAGCTTTTGAAGGCAATTATAAAAGCATCTTGCAGCACATCTTGGGCATCTTCATTGTTACCTGTTAAACGGGTACAAATATTAAACATCGCTTTGTTGTATTGCAGGTATAACAACTTCAATGCCTCGGCATTCCCCTTTTGGGCACTCGAAACTAGCGCGTTATTTACCTGCAGATTAATTTCCAAAAGAATGTTTACTATTAATAAGAGAGCGAGATAGTGAAAAGGTTGGAATTTGAAGTAAAATATTTTTGGATTACCTCGCAGGAACTCATTCTGCTTTCCACATATCCTTCGCGAAAAAGTATTTCTAGCGTTAAATAGAAACCAATTTCAAGTCTTCAGATTTAAAGCTATATCACCTCCCCCACCACAAATACACTTCCGCAAACCAACACTAAATCCTCTTTATGTGCATTTGTTTTAGCAGCAATTAATGCTTCGTGGGTAGTTGGGTAGCTTTTTCCAATCAACTGATAGGCAGCTGCTTGTTGTTGCAACAGTTGTTCGTCCAAAGCGCGTGGTAGTTGTGCTTTGGTAAAATAATAGGTGGCTAATTGGGGCAATAGTGCCAATATATGGTCAATTTCTTTGTCCTTCGCCATCCCAATCACAATGTGTAGGTGACGATAATTGCAGAGTTCCAGTTGTGCTGCCAACTGTTTCACGCCATCTTCGTTGTGGGCAACATCCACAATGGTGTCGGGGTGTGTAGCAATCAAATCCCACCTTCCACGCAGTCCTGTCAGCTTCTTTACGCTTCCTAAAGCCTTTTTTACAATGGGTGTTGGCGTATTAAAACCTTGTTGGTGTAGCTGATGGGCAGCTTCCAATACCGTCAATACGTTTTTGGTCTGGTAGATGCCCGGTAAATCGAGGTGATACGTCTCGTGTTCGTCCCAATGCTTAGCTGCTACTTCTACGGTAAGCAGGTGAGGCTCCGTTTTAAAGTCAGCAACCGTTCTTTCTGCTTGTGCAAAGATGATTGGGGCATTCTCTTTAGTTGCTTTCTCCAGGAAGACAGGTTTAGTCTCTGGCAAAACCTCACCAATAATTACAGGAATAGTTGGCTTGATGATACCCGCCTTTTCGAAAGCAATTGCAGGCAATGTATTACCCAACATATTCATGTGATCCATACCGATATTGGTAATAATACTAAGTTCGGGGGTAATAATATTAGTACTGTCCAGTCTGCCACCCAAGCCCACTTCTATTACGGCAATATCTACTTTTTGCGCAGCGAAATAAGAGAACGCCATCGCTACCGTCAACTCAAAGAAAGAGGGTTCAATCTCTTCAATCAAGGGCATTATCTGTTGGGTGAAATCAATAACAAACTGTTCGTCACACCATCTACCATCTACCTTAATCCGTTCCCTGAAATCAATCAGATGGGGCGAAGTATGTAGTCCGGTTTTGTAGCCTCCTGTCTGTAAGATTGCAGCAAGCATGTGACTGGTACTTCCCTTGCCATTGGTTCCAGCAACATGGATACTTTTAAACTGTTTATGGGGATTTCCCAATGCCTCGCACAATCGGATGGTATTGGTAAGATCTGTTTTATAAGCCGCCGCACCAATGCGACTATACATGGGAAGTTTAGTGAAGAGGTAGTCTATTGTTTGTCCGTAGGTCACTCTCCTCTTAGTTTGAAGTTGAAAACAATGGTACCTGTCTCTCCATCAATCTCCCCTGCTGTTAGTTTAAGTTCCTTGGCTTTTTTGAGGGCAATATTCCGCATGTTTTGATTGGTAGTAGTAGTTCCTTTTGGATTGATGGAAGTACTCGTTACGTTTCCAGCATTGTCCACTGTGATGTCCACCGCCACTTTGCCCGGTTCGTTGAAGTCGTCCTGAAAGTTAGGAAACTTGTTGATGCGTCTACCTTTCAGACCATCTCTTATGCGAACGCCACTTCCACCGGCAGCAGAATTTCCTGTATAACTATCACCATTTGGATTGCCGTTAGGGCTTCCCTGATCACCCTTTCCACCTGCAACTCCCTGATTTGTTACGCCATTATAACTATCAGCGCCGTTTCCGCCTGTTCCATTTCCACCAGCATATTTACCCATCGCTGCTTTTGGAGTAGGCACTGCTATTGGAAGTGTAGCATTTGGAAGCACTTTCTTGGTCACGTTGGCAGGCGTATTGGTAGGTTTGGCAACTACTGTTTTAGTAGTTGGATTATTGATAGGGGGTACATCGTTTGTTTCATTTGGATTTGCATTAATCTGTTGACTTTGAGAATTTGGAGCCGAGATTGGTGCAGCAATATTATCAGTAGTCGCAGCAATTTTAGATGGATCGCCGGGTAGTTGAGGTGCAACATCGCCAGAACCTGTTTCACTATTTCCCAGATTGACTTCTATGCCACCATCAGTAATGGGAGGAGGTGTTTGGGGCTGTGCCCAATGAACGAGATAGAAAGCAAGAAAAAGAAGCGCACAGATAAGAATCGTATAGGCGGATGCTTTCAGGTTCTTGTTCCTTTCAAAATTTGCCTGTATGGAGGAAGCGTTTGTCATGTATAACAGTTTAATACGTTCAATTGAAAAATGAAAGTACACATTAAACGGCATATCCCCGATTGATGTTGTGGTGAGGATGGTTTTATTTTTATTTCTTTAACAGAATAAGAAGGCATAAGGGATAAGTCGTAAGCATTAAGAAAGAAATGAGAGTCTAAGAAATTAATATGTTCTAGACTTCTAACTTAAGACTTACAACTTACGACTTTAGGCCTAGTGCTTCGCTAAGAATACATCGTAACCAAAGCGCAATAAGGTGGCTGTTACAATGCACAGGAAGAATACGCGTATGAATTTATTGCCTTTCCTGATGGCAAATCTTGCCCCAAGTATTCCACCAATGGAATTGCATACAGCCATTGGCAAGGCGATTCCCCAGATAATTTTACCTTTTAAAATGAATAATATGATAGAACCCATATTGGTGGCAACGTTAATCATCTTTGCTTTGGAGGACGATTGAAGAAAGTCGTAACCCATCAATCCTACAAATGCTAAAACCAAAAAACTGCCAGTTCCGGGGCCAACAAACCCATCGTAAATACCAATAATCAGGCTGATGCAGATTCCGTAGATGAATTTTGTACGGGTTGAATGAGCTCGCGCTTGTAGCTGGCCAAAATCTTTTTTAAAGTAGGTATAGATAAGCACGATAGATAGTAGCACAAACAGTAATGGTTTCATGAAGCCGTTACTGACAACAGTTAGCAGAAACGACCCTGAGAAAGCAGCTACGAATGCAAGACACATCATCATGATTAATAATTTCCACTCTGGCTTGTGCTTACGAACATATTGATAAGCCGCAAAGCTAGTGCCGCTGAAAGCAGGAATTTTTATTGTACCTATTACTGTAGCAACAGGAATCTGTGGTAGCAATAGCAGACTGCAAGGCAATTGAATTAAACCACCTCCACCAACTATTGCATCAACAAAGCCTGCAGAAAAAGATACTACGCAAAGTAAAACGAGGGTAAATGAAAGTGTAATCATTTAAAGTCAATTAGGTCAAAAGTAAATGCTTACTAGCAAAGTCTATTTCTTGTGGTGAATGTAACACTCAGACTTCTTAGAGATGAATGCTTCTATTAGGCATAGCTACTTTGAATAGTGAAGAGAGGGGGCAATTATGAAAAAAAGAAAAAGTTTTTAATAATTAGATGTACATACATATATTTGCATCTTAAATGAAATTAGAAGAAGCAATAAAGAGTACAAAGTTTAAGAGTGAGGTACACAAAGCAGTACTACATATCCTCTATACAGCGTGGTGGTTGAAGTCTGTTGGTGCGAAAGAATTGAAAGAATTTGGATTGACACATGAGCAGTATAATGTACTAAGAATATTGAAAGGAAAGCATCCAGAACAGATGTGTGTGCGGGATATTGCTAGTAGGATGATTGAGAAGAGTTCAAACGTACCAAGGATTATAGACCGTTTGGAGTTAAAAAAGCTGGTGAAAAGAAATACGTCTACGGTCGACAAAAGAGAGACTGTAATAACCATTACACAAGGGGGTATAGCACTGTTGACGGCAAGTACTTTGGTTATGGACGAGAAGATGATGAAGCAATTTGTGTTGAGTGAAGAGGAGGCAGTGACGCTGAATATTCTCTTAGAAAAGATTAGGGAAATAGAGTAATTTTTTTTAAATAAATACGTGTATATACATTTATACAAAATAAAAAGGGAATAAAATGAAAACAATATTGCATAAAGCTAACACAAGAGGTCATGCTAATCATGGTTGGCTAAACAGCTACCACACCTTTAGTTTTGCTGGATACTACGATCCAAGTAGAATACATTTTGGAGCACTACGCGTTTTGAATGATGATACGGTGGCAGGAGGAATGGGTTTCGGGAAGCACCCGCACGATAATATGGAGATTGTTTCCATCCCATTAAGTGGCGATTTGGAACACCAAGATTCTACAGGTCGCCATGAAATAATAAAGGAAGGGGATGTGCAAATAATGAATGCGGGAAGTGGAATTTCTCACAGCGAAAAGAATGCAAATCACCATCAGGAAGTGAAATTCTTGCAAATATGGGTGCTTCCAAAAGAAAAGAACATTACCCCACGATACGAACAAAAGTCTTATCCATTGGCAGAAAGAAAGAATAAATTGCAATTGGTAGTTGCGCCTGATGATACAAATGCAGTTTGGATTAATCAAAATGCTTGGTTTACACTTGGCAGTTTTGAAAAAGACGTTACTTCCAACTATCAATTGCACAATGCTTCAAGCGGTGTGTATGCCTTCGTAATCAAGGGTAATATTACTTTGAATGGTGTCGCTTTGGAAGAAAGGGATGGTTTAGGCATCACGGATATTACAGGAATAGACATTAAAGCAGATAGCGATACCGAGGTTTTATTAATGGAAATTCCGATGCAATTAAATTAACCACCAAGAACACTAAGTTTTCACGAAGGGCAAAAAGAAATAAGTCTAGTGAACCTTGTGAATCCTTTGTGACCCTTGTGGTAAAAAATAAATATTATGAACAGGACAATTAAAAGCATAATTTATGCAAACATGGTGGATATGGGGGGCTTTCCTGTAAGGCAAGCTTTTCCATCTGTAAAGGCAGAGCAAATAGATCCGTTTTTGCTATTGCATCATGCCAATGTAAAAGTACCTACGCATATTCCTACTAACAAAGCGGGCGTTGGGCCACATCCACACAGGGGGTTTTCTCCGGTTACTTTTATCTTCAAGGGAGGAGTTCACCACCAAGATAGTAGGGGTAATAATAATGTAATTTATGAAGGGGGTACTCAATGGATGAATGCCGGAATGGGTGTAATCCATAGCGAACGTCCCCCGCATGATATCCACGAGATAGGGGGCGTACAGGAAATAATACAGCTTTGGGTGAATACGCCAGCTAAACACAAGATGGATCAGCCTGTCTATCTTCCTGCAAGTAAAGAAGAGATTCCTTTTGTTGAATCAGCAGATAAGTTGGCTCGAGTAAACATTATTTCAGGCGAATTGAATGGCACAAAAGGAGTAATCCCAACCTTATCTCCCGTAAACACATTTACTGCAGACATTAAAGAAGGCGGTCGGTTTCAATTTACTATTCCTGCTAGCCACAATGCTTTTGTGTATGTTTTAGGTGGTAAGATTAAAGTAAATGGCAAGGAGGAAGTGCTGGCAAATTATCTCTCTGTTTTTAACAATGACGGCGAAGGGTTTTTAATTGAGGCATTAGAAGAAGCCAAATTAATGATTGGAACAGGCGAACCTCTAAATGAACCCGTTGCCTCTCATGGTCCATTTGTAATGAATACCCAAACAGAAATAATGGAGGCATTCAGAGATTATCAGTTGGGAAAGATGGGGGTACTCATTGAGTCGTAAGTGGTAAGTAATAAGTCGTAAGGAAAAAACGACTTATTGCTTTCTACTTATGACTTACAACTTACGACTTAATACTTTTTTAATAACATCCCTTCAATGGGGCAAAAACAAAAAAATGGCTACTTACAAATTAGACGCTATGCACAGCGAAATCACTTTTAAAGTGAAACACTTAATGATTAGTACAGTTACTGGAAACTTTACTACGTTCGATGCAACAATGGAAGCTGAAGCAGAAGACTTCAGCGATGCAAAAATTAGCTTTACGGCTGATGTTGCAAGTATCTCTACCGGAAACGAACAAAGAGATGGTCACCTGAAGAGTGCAGATTTCTTTGATGCAGAAAAATTCCCTGCAATCTCTTTCGCCTCTTCTTCTTTCAAACACAAAAGTGGGAGTGACTACGAATTAACTGGCGATTTAACCATCAAAGACACGACGGCTCCAGTAACATTGGCTGTAGAATATGGTGGCGCTATGACTGACTTCTATGGTCAATCTAAAGTTGGGTTCGAATTGTCTGCAAAGATTAGTCGTGCAGCATTTGGTCTTACCTGGAGTGCCGTTACCGAAGCTGGTGGCGTTGTAGTGAGCGACGAAGTGAAACTACTGTTATCCGTTCAGTTGGTAAAACAAGCATAATACAGTTATGAGTTATAAGTTGTGAGTAAAATAAAAAACGCATAGCTTATAACTCATCTTTCATTTGTAATAATTAAAAGCCATTCCACTACAGAGTCATAATTGAGTTTCGTGTATTCAGAAGCTTGATGAGCTTGTTGTACAGTTGAAATATGTAATCCCCTGAAAGTTGCAAGCCAAAAATGTATATGATTTAAATTCACGCTTGCCTACGCTTAAACAACGAATAATTAAGCGTGTAATTATCCACGCCTGTGATTCCAGTTATTTTGCCTTTTTAGTCGAAATCATTAACTGATGCTCATCAGTTTTATTGTAAGAATAAGTTTAAACTAGTTCACCAAATAGTCTTTATCTTAGCCCTCTATGAGAGTAGTCATTCAGCGCGTAACAGAAGCATCCGTAACTGTAGATGATAGCATAACGGGTATTATCAACCATGGATTATTGGTGTTGCAAGGCATTGAAGACGCTGATACTGCCGAAGACATTGCCTGGCTTAGCAACAAGATTTGCAACCTTCGCATTTTTAATGATGAACAAGGCGTGATGAATAAGAGCATCCTTGACATTGATGGGGACCTCTTGTTAGTGAGTCAGTTTACCCTTTTTGCAAGTACCAAAAAAGGGAACAGACCGTCTTACATCAAAGCAAGTAAACCTGATATTGCTATTCCTTTGTATGAAGCAATGATTGCACAACTGCAAAAAGACCTTGGCAAACACATACAAACCGGCATCTTTGGGTCTGATATGAAAGTGAGGTTGTTGAATGATGGCCCGGTAACGATTATCATCGACTCTAAAAACAAAGAATAAAAATATATTAATGACAATAGAACAAGCACAGACCGACGTTGACAACTGGATAAAAACAGTGGGCGTCCGTTACTTTAATGAACTGACTAACCTTGGTATCTTGATGGAAGAAGTTGGGGAATTATCCCGCCTGATGGTTCGTAAATATGGTGAGCAGTCTTTTAAAGAGAGTGACAAGAACAAAGAGTTAGCCGATGAAATGGCTGATGTATTGTGGGTGCTTATCTGCCTTGCAAACCAAACAGGGGTTAATCTGACAGACGCTTTACAAAAGAATTTTGAAAAGAAGAACTTCCGGGATGCAACGAGGCACTTGGAAAATGAGAAGCTGAAATAGAACAAGTCGTAAGTCTTAAGTAATAAGTTATAAGTGAAGCATAAAGAATCGCTTAATCGCCCGTTTCAACTGGCACATCCTCTTCTTCCTTCTTGTCATTGGCGTGTTCTTTCACCATATCAATAATCCAGTCTTTGCGCTTTAAGACAAAGTTTGTTCCGAGATAACGACGGCGTACTTGCTCATCATCGGCTAATTGTTCAGCAGTTCCTTGTTTAAAGATCTTTCCTTCAATCAACAGATAAGCCCTGTCGCAGATAGAAAGGGTTTCGTTCACGTTATGGTCGGTAATCAGGATACCAATATTCTTATATTTCAACTTAGCTACTACCGATTGAATATCTTCCACCGCAATAGGATCCACGCCGGCAAAGGGTTCATCAAGCAAAATAAACTTAGGGTCCACCGCTAATGCCCTTGCTATTTCTGTACGCCTGCGTTCGCCACCACTCAAACTATCTCCATTATTGGTACGAACATGATGGAGGTTAAATTCAGATAACAAAGTTTCTAATTTTTCCTTGCGCTCTTCCTTGTTGAGCTTCGTCATCTCCAAAACAGCCATGATATTATCTTCCACACTCAGTTTTCTAAACACACTTGGCTCTTGCGGCAGGTATCCAATACCCATTTGCGCCCGCTTATACATAGGCAGTTTGGTGATGTCTTGGTCATTCAGAAAAACAGTGCCTTCATCGGGTTTAATCAGTCCTACCACCATATAAAAACTAGTGGTTTTACCCGCACCATTTGGCCCGAGTAACCCCACTATTTCTCCTTGTTTTACGTCAATAGAAACTTTGTTTACTACGGTGCGGCCCTTGTAGCTTTTTACCAGTTCGTGGGTATGTATCGTGATGCTCAATGTAAAATTATTTGCAACAAATGTAGCTGATAAGTAGAAACTTACCCATTTGCTTGCTGCATCTTAACATTACGGTGCCATCTCTTAGTCCTTCACTTCAAAAGTAATGGACTGACGAACCCTGTAAGCCACGTTATGTCCGTTTTGCAGGGCAGGCGTCCAAGTATGGCTTTTCTTAACAACCCGCACTGCTTCTTCGGCAGTACCATATTGTGGGTTATTTTCTGCAACAACCTCACTTACGTTGCCATTTCTATCCACCAGAAAAGAAACTACTACGGTATATCTTCCTTCTGGCGCACCTGCCTCTGCGGGTAGACCACTATTCAGATTGCGTTCCAAATACTTCATCCAAGCGTTCATGCCACCCGGGAACTCTGCTTCTTTTTCTACTGTAACGTATCCTCCCTCATCGTCTAGTTTCTTTTGTGCTGTTAACGTCGTTCCATTTCCTGTCGTACTTTGTTCGGGAGGGGTCACCACATCATCACCGCTATTTATTCCATCCTGCGTCTTAGCCCCTATATGTGTTTCATCCAAAGTCTTTACTTCGGGAGGCGTCATAGTAACTTGATCTTCGGGCACAATGCGAGGAGGAGTAAACCCCGTAATCTTCACCTTCACTTCCGGTGTTTTGGGGATAGGTGGTGGGGGAATTACGACAGCAGGCGCTGGTGGAGGCGGTAATAAATCAATAGGTGGCGTAACAAAAAGCTCACCTCTATCTACCTTTTTCCCTGTGCTTGCAAATAGGTACGCAAACAATAAAAGGCAAAGTCCTGCCGTACCCAACAAGGCAACACCTATTCGTTGTTGATAGGTTTTGCGAAGGTCATAAGCCCCATAAGCTTTGTTTCTTCCATCAAAAATGATGTCTAAGACATCGGCGGATAAAATCATGTTCGTATTCATAACTGCAAGTTTTATAATGAGATGCAGTTATTGAATTATTCCATAAAACATCCGCAGAAAGAATTAATTCTAATTGATAATTCAAGCAAAAATGAGTTCTACTACTTGTATTCGCGCAGTTATTTTCCTTCTAAAACAACCCAATAACTAAGAAGCTGTTTGGGTTGATTATTTGATATTCCTTATGTCTTTTTATCTTGATTGCAACTTCGTTAAACTCTTAGTCTAGTGCGTTGGACTATGACTGCAAAATCTGCCTTGTTCCAATCAAAAAAACATACATTAGTCATTCTAAACAATTAACTCAAGCAGTTTCTTAGTCTAAAAAACTCATTTACCTCACTACACGGCAACGAAAAGGGTCCATACACGCCATTTACCTCCCTACATTGCAGTGTAGTGAGGTAAATGGAGTGTATGAATAGGGTACACCACCATGTAGGGAGTATAATGGAGTCATTATTAAGGGTACATGGCCGTGTAGGCAGTATAATCATGTCATTATATAAGGTACACGGCCGTGTAGGGCGTATAATCACGTCATTATATAGGGTACACTGCAATGTAGGGAGTTAAATGGCGTGTATGGACCCTTTTCGTTGCCGTGTAGTGGACTAAATCACTTTTCTGAATTAAGTAGAGGGCTATTTCAGACGAAAATTGAGATGAACAAGTTAATTTAATTGCACATTAATCCGTAGAAATAATTGCTTGAATTGATATAGCAGAGCGAACGGTTGGTCAATCATGCCACTGAATACCATTAGTAGACCTTAATTCTTATTTCTCATATAAATAACGAAGCTTTTATATTTGCAGGCTCAGCGAGAGAAGTGCAGCAACGCACTCGTGTTTTAACTAAGGTATCGTTTGAAATAGATACCCCTAAAATTTTGTAGCAGATGTTCAATTCATTAAGTGATAAGCTCGAAACCGCGTTTAAAAACCTGAAGGGTCAGGGGCGCATCAACGATCTAAACGTTTCTAATACCATCAAAGACATCCGCCGTGCCTTGATTGATGCCGACGTGAACTTTAAGATTGCCAAGGAGTTTACCGATAAAGTAAAAGAGAAAGCGGCTGGCGCGAAAGTGCTCAATGCAATCAGCCCGGGGCAGTTGATGGTGAAGATTGTGAAGGATGAACTGACCGAATTGATGGGTGGTACCGAAGCGCAGTTTAATATTACGGGTAATCCTGCCATTATTTTGATAGCTGGATTGCAGGGTAGTGGTAAAACAACTTTTACTGGAAAGCTCGCCAATTATCTAAAGACAAAGAAGGGGAAAAGTCCGTTGTTGGTGGCGGCTGACGTGTACAGACCTGCGGCGATTGACCAATTGACCGTGCTTGCGGGGCAAGTGGGCGTGCCTATTTACTCGGAAAGGGAGAGCAAAGATGTGGTGAGTATTGCGTTGAATGCCATCAAGGAAGCGAGGGCAACCAATAAAAATGTTGTGATTATAGATACCGCTGGTCGTTTGGCGGTTGACGAGGCGATGATGACCGAAGTTGCCAATCTGAAGGCAGCCGTGAACCCTACAGAAATACTTTTTGTGGTAGATGCCATGACCGGGCAGGATGCCGTGAACACTGCCAAAGCTTTCAACGACCGCCTGGATTTTGATGGTGTCGTACTTACAAAACTGGATGGCGACACGAGAGGTGGTGCCGCATTAACCATCAAATACACCGTGAATAAACCGATAAAGTTTATGAGCAGTGGCGAAAAGATGGATACACTGGATATTTTTTATCCTGAGCGTATGGCGCAACGTATCCTTGGGATGGGCGATATTACCAGTTTGGTAGAAAGGGCACAGGAGCAGTTTGATGAAGTTCAGGCTAAGAAACTAGAGTCGAAAATAAGGAAGAATCAGTTTGATTTTCAGGACTTTCTCGATCAGTTACAGCAGATAAAAAAGATGGGTAACATCAAAGATCTGATGGGAATGATACCCGGTGTGGGCAAGGCTATGAAAGATGTGGACATTAGTAATGATAGTTTTAAGGGTTTTGAGAGTATCATCTTTAGTATGACGCCAAAAGAAAGGGCTAACCCAGATTTACTTAATCCGAGCAGAAAAATACGTATTGCTAAGGGTTGTGGTAAAGATATTGCCGAGGTAAATGCTTTTATCAAGCAGTTTGAGCAGATGAAACAGATGATGAATATGATGAGCAAGGGCGGTGGACAGATGCCAAAAATGCCTGGAATGATGCCGAACTTTAGAAGATAGAAAAGAGAGTTATAAGTTTTGAGTTATAAGGTAATAAATAGTCTAACACATAGGAACATAGATACATAGGACACATAGAAGAGAAAATAAGCCTATCTGCACTATGTCCCTATGTTTCTATGTGTTAATTTTTTCTTCTTCCTGTTATATCTTTAATTGAGAAAGGCATATCTTATTGCTCTCCTTACCCTCTTTTCTAAGAGAAATTAGCCCCCAAAAACCTCCGATACATCTCACGCCAAGGTTTCCATTGTGGTTGTTCCGTTAGAAAATGATTGTGGAAGATGGTAATTAACTGACCACCTACTGCCTTTACGGTATCGTGGTAATACTGCAATTCTTGCAATGCTTCTTCGGCAGATAAGTGCTGTTCGAAGAAGGCGTTGGCATCCATATAACAATAAGGATAGAGTTTCAGCGTAGTAACCGCCTCTTTTTCAAGGTCATACCAATAATAAGGTGAAGCCACAGACGCCCGAAAACCATTGATACTACCATAACCCATAGAATAATCTTCAGTAATACCATTTTCAATCAGTATGCGATAAGTATTAGGTAGTGTGAGCCTTATATAATGTTGCCGGCTGATGGTGCAGGGTTTATTAGTTATCTTTTTGATGGAATCTATTTCCTCTTTCACCAACAATTCATTGTCACCACTCTGCCAAGAAGGATGGATACCCACTGAATAAATTGCAGCATGCTGTTGCACCAAATTTTGCATCGCATGGACAGAAGGTGGAATATTTTTATCATAAATCCCTTTTTGCTTAGCTAATAAAAAGAAATAGATGGGTGCTAATTGATGTGCTTTATGTAATGTATCCAACCATTTATAGGTATCGAATGGGTCTTGTTTAGTGCCACTATAAACACTCGCACGTTCTATTACTTTTTCTATGTCTGCTTTGAGTAAATCCTTAAAGAAGCCCCCTATATTTTTAACTATCGACTGATGATTGTAGGCGAAGGCAATGTCTATGTCGTAAGTAGGAGTGAAGGAAAAGGCTGTTGTAAGTTGTAAGTTGTAAGTTGTAAGTTTGGAAGACAAAGGGGCTAGCTCGGTTGACGGTAAACGGTAAACGGTTGACAACTGTTGCAGCAAATCATTAATCCAATAGTTAACTAAAGGCTTATCGAGGAAGTTATGTTGATAGGCCAGAGAATTGGTGTGTGCATATCGTCCATACATATCCTTTTGATGAGGAAGATATTCCTCATAGCGAGAAATCAGATAGAAGATGGCAGCAAATACATCGAAGCCGTGATCATCCTGATGGGTAAAAAAACAAGGGTTGTTTCTACATTCAGAAACAGTAATATCCGTCGGAATTACATTAGTAGAAAAGAGTAGTGTGTGCGGAATGATGTGGTATTCATTAGTAGCAATTCGCTCCGCGCTATAATTAATCTTAACGGCTTCAGCCTGAAGAAAATATTCTTTATCAGTAGTGATTATTATCTGCTGCCCAATAATACTTTCTATTAAGCTAATGGTATATTGTAACCGGGAAGAAGCAATAGTAGTATAAAGCAGCACGGATTATTGGGTTTAATTAATTAAGCCTTAGACCTTTCTTTCCACAACTGATTGAAGGTTTTTTGGCTAAAATCTAAGTCACTCCTACTTTCTGTCCAGGCTCTGAAGGTCCTGTTCACAATCCAGTTCTTCATTTGCCCGTTACCGCTATTCATGATAAAACGATTGAGACTAGCTAGTCGCCAAACTTTCCACGCAACTCTTTCTGTAACACTTCCAACGCCAGACTGAACTGCCTCATGCCTGTTTTCCAATAGTATTTCGTGGATATTAATGCGAACAGGGCAAACTTCGGTACAATTACCACAAAGCGAAGAAGCATTACTCAGGTGTTTGTATTCCTTCATACCACTAAGGTGAGGCGTAATGACACTACCGATAGGGCCGCTGTAAGTGGTATCGTAGCTATGCCCACCAATGTTTTTATAAACAGGACAAGCATTCAGGCAAGCTCCACAACGGATGCAGTATAATGATTCTCTAGTCTTAGGATTCTTGAGAAGATTGGTTCTGCCGTTATCCAATAGTATCACATACATCTCTTCAGGGCCATCAGTTTCAGTTGCTTGCTTAGGACCCGTGATAATGGAGTTGTAAACAGTCACCTTCTGACCAGTGCCGAAGGTTGAGAGCAAAGGCCAGAACAAAGCGAGGTCAGTCATTTTTGGAATGACCTTTTCTATTCCTACGATAACAATATGAGTCTTTGGGAAGGCACAACTCAAGCGCGCATTACCTTCATTTTCTGTTACTGCCACTCCACCGATGTCTGCAATAATGAAGTTAGCACCCGTAACGCCCACTTCTGCTTGTATATACTTTTCTCTTAGTTTCTCTCTGGCAACAAGTGTCAGTTCTTTTGGATTTAAATCGTGCGGGGTACCCAATTTCTCTGCAAAGAGCTTCGCAACATCCTCTTTATTCTTATGCATTGCAGGGGTAACAATATGGTAGGGTGCTTCCCCATCCAATTGCTGGATATATTCTCCTAGGTCAGTCTCTACGCTTTCTATGCCGTGTTCCTCCAAGAAATGGTTGAGGTGTATTTCCTCCGTGACCATACTCTTGCTCTTCACTACAGACTTGCATTTTTTTTCTTTGCAGATGTTGCCAACATATTTAAGTGCTTCCGCCGCATCCCTTGCCCACAAAACCTTTGCTCCCCTTTCTTGAATTTGCTTTTCAAACAGCTCCAGGTGTTTATCCAGGTGTTCTATGGCATCCCACTTAATGTTTTTTGCAAGCTCCCTCACCTTCGTCAAGTCTGTAAACTGCGCTTTACCCAAAGGAACAGCCGCATTATACTTCCCGATATTGAAGTTAATTTTCCGACGATGCTCTTTGTCAGGAGCCTTAATAGCACTCTTTGCGAGAAATATGGAGGAAGACTTTTTCATAATTTACACATTTGGTTGACCGTTGACCGATATACCGTTGACCGCAAACCGTAATCGGCACTTCGGTTAACGGTATTTCGGTTAACGGAAAACAGACTACACTAACTCTTTAACCGTATTCCAAATTACTTTTGGTTTGCCCAATGTGTAGTAATGCAATACGGGCACGCCAAACGCTTTCAGTTCTTTGCTCTGTTGAATCAACCATTCAGTTCCAATCTGCTCACACTCTGCATCTGTTTTCGCCTTCATGATGGCATTACTCAAGTCTGTGGGTATATCCACGTGGAAAATCCGAGGCAATACAGACAGTTGCTTCTTGTTTGTGATAGGCTTTAAACCTGGAATAATCGGAATAGTAATACCCAAATCCCTGCAAGCTTTTACAAAATCGAAGAACTTCTGGTTATCAAAAAACATCTGTGTCATTATATAGCCAGCGCCTGCATCTGCCTTTTGTTTCAGCATCTTTAAGTCAATCTCCAGGTTAGGAGCTTCAAAATGCTTCTCAGGATAGCCTGCTATCCCCGCACAGAACTTTGTTTTACCCCCATTCTTTATGTCTTCATCAATATAAATACCGTGATTCATATTAATTACCTGCTCCAATAATTCACTGGCATAATGATGTCCGTCTTTTTCTGGTTCAAAGCTCGCTTCATTCTTTGCAGCGTCGCCGCGAAGCACCAACACGTTATCAATGCCTAAAAAGTCCAGATCAATCAAAGCATCTTCTGTTTCCCTTTTGGTAAATCCACCGCAGATGATATGTGGAACTGCATCAATTTTATAATGATTCATTATCGCCGCACAAATGCCCACCGTACCCGGACGTTTACGTACTTCTACTTTCTCGAAAGTACCATCCGACTTCTTCTTGAACATGGTTTCACTGCGGTGATACGTAACGTTTATCCAGCTTGGTTTAAACTCCATCAATGGATCGAGGTGATCGTAAACGCTATTGATTGTCTTTCCTTTCAGCGGAGGTAATACTTCAAATGAAATCAATGTATCCTTCGACTGTTCTATGTGCTCCGTTATCTTCATATAATAAAATTCGCCGCAATATACGAATATCCTTAACGTCAATATATAAGGACACCGTGCAGGCAATAGACTAACGGTTATAAATTGAAGATATTGTCAGTTTTCGAAACCTCTTTTACTGATCAATTCTACATTTTGACGGTGTTCTAAAAGATTTTTACCGAAAACAATAACTTTATTACACTTTTATTTTTCATTTATGGTTCAAGATACTTATTTTCGCCTCCTTATTTTTAAACCCAATTTAATAACGCCACTAAATTTCTATTTAACTATGGCAGTAAAGATTAGACTACAGAGACACGGTAGTAAAAAAAGGCCCTTCTACTTTATAGTAGTTGCTGATGCCCGTGCACCTAGAGATGGTAAATTCATCCAAAAGGTTGGTACTTACAATCCACTAACAGTACCTGCAACAATTCAGTTAGATCGTCAAAAAGCATTGGAATGGTTGCACAAAGGTGCTCAACCAACTGACACTGTTCGTCGTATCCTTTCTTTCAAGGGAGTACTGTATCTGAAGCATTTGTTACGTGGTGTAAAACTTGGTTTGTTTGATGATGCAGCAGCAATGGTGAAGTTCCAGGATTGGCATCTTCAGCATGAATCGGACATTAACCGTAGATCTGCAGCGCACAAGAAAACTCAAAAAGATCGCCGTAATCAACCTTATGTTCGTAAGGTAGAAGCTGCTCCTGCTGTTGAAGCGGTAGCTGAAACTTCTGCTCCTGAGACAGAAGGAAGTGAAGAAGCATAAGCCTTTTTGACAAGAGTCAAGAAAGCCCCTCCATTAATGGTGGGGCTTTTTTATTTGCCATTGGCTAAATGACTTTAATGAAAAAAATGATAGGCATTTGTCAATTTTTTTGACCTCTGTTTGGTAATATCTATAAAATTTTCAGAAGCTCCTGTTTATACAATTTAATCATTGGTATAAACGTCTGTCCCATTACATTTGCACAATTTTTAAATAATGAGTAGTACTTTAAATTCTAACGAGTCTATATCCTCGTCAAACAAAAAGATTATCGTTTTAGGTAGTGGTCCCAACAGAATTGGACAGGGTATTGAATTCGATTATTGCTGTGTGCATGGTCTTTTGGCTATAAAAGAATGTGGTTATGAAGCAATCATGATGAACTGTAACCCCGAAACTGTTTCCACTGACTTTGACATGGCCGATAAGCTTTATTTTGAACCAGTTTATTGGGAACATCTCTGGGAAATAATAGAACTAGAGAAACCAGAAGGAATCATCGTACAGTTGGGTGGACAAACCGCTTTGAAGCTTGCTAAACGTTTGCATGAGAGAGGCATAAAAATTATCGGTACCAGCTTTGACAGTATGGATATTGCCGAAGACCGTGGTCGATTCAGTGATTTATTGAAAGAACTAGATATTCCTTATCCAGAGTATGGAACGGCTTATACTGCTGATGAAGCAATAGAAGTTGCCAATAAAGTAGGTTATCCTGTGTTGGTTCGTCCTAGCTATGTGTTGGGTGGACAAAGGATGCGTATTGTAATTAATGATGAAGAAGTGGAGAAGGCTGTAATCAGTTTGTTGAAACATATTCCTGATAATAAAATATTGATTGACCATTTCCTAGACCGTTGTCAGGAGGCTGAAGTAGATGCCATTTTTGATGGAGAAAACTTCCATGTGATGGGTGTGATGGAACATATTGAACCAGCAGGTATCCATAGTGGAGATAGCAATGCGGTTCTCCCTGCCTTCAATCTTACCCCATTGGTGATTACGACCATGGAATATTATAGCGAAAAGATTGCCAGGGCTTTGAATATAAAGGGATTGATAAACATTCAGTTTGCTATTAAAAACGATAAGGTTTTTGTGATAGAAGCTAACCCGAGAGCTTCTCGTACGACCCCTTTCATAGCTAAGGCTTATGGTATTCCTTATTTGAATATTGCAACTAAGATCATGTTGGGCGCGAACAAGCTGACCGACTTTAAGATGGAGAATAAGCTGGATGGTTACGCCATTAAAGAACCTGTTTTCAGCTTCGATAAATTCCCGGGTGTAAACAAAGAGTTAGGCCCTGAAATGAAAAGTACTGGTGAAGCTATACGTTTCATCAAAGATTTGAGGGATCCTTACTTCAGGACTTTGTACAAGGAAAGAAGTATGAATTTGAGTAGATAAATATTTAGTCGTAAGACTTAAGTCATAGTAAAAAATCCCCGTAAAGTATTATGCTTTACGGGGATTTCTATTTAAATCTCTGTTAGTTATTCTATTTTCCTTTCCACTTTCTTAGTTGTTGCAACAATGCACGCAAATCTTTGGGTGGTTCTGCTTCAATCGTAAAGTCTTCTCCATTCAACGTAAACTGCAACCGATAAGAATGTAGCCCAAGCCTTGCTAGTATAGGCCGCTCCTCTTCTTCTTTTTTAGCCAGGTTAAATTTCTTTTTTAATGAAGAAATCAATACAGGTTTCCCATCACCATACAAACTATCGCAAGCAATACTATTCCCCAGATATTTGGTATGCACCCGTATCTGATGTGTTCTACCTGTATGAATCTGAAATTGTACCCAAGAGTAAATGCCAAAGTCTTCCAGCACTTCATAGTCTGTCAGCGAAGGTTTTCCTTTGGCGTGTATTACCATCGTTCCATTCTTTGCAGGATGTTCCATAATGGCGGCGTCAATGCTTCCTTTGGGATTAAACAGCTTTCCATTTACCAATCCTACATAGAATTTCTGCACTTCGCGACCTTCAAATAGTTGGGAAAGTTGTTTGTGTGTGACTTCATCTTTTGCAAAAACAATGATACCACTCGTGTCTTTATCCAACCGATGAACGGTATAGATGCTACCATATCTTTCAATCAAAATATCTTTTAACGAAACTTCACTTTGCATCCTATCGGGAATAGAAAGCATGCCCGAAGGCTTGTTGATGGCTATAAACCATTCATTTTCTACTAAAACATCCAGTTTCATAAGGCTCATTATGCGTCTAAGTCGGGTATTTCTATGGTTTTTGTCTTCTTCAAAAAGCTTTGGTTCATGTGTTTCAACAAGCGTACTTCATTGGCTTGTAAGAAACGCCAGGTACCCCTTTCTACGTTCTTTTTGGTAAGATTCGCAAACATTACGCGGTCCAAAGTCTTTACTTCATAGCCCAAATGCTCGAATATCCTACGCACAATACGGTTGCGTCCGCTATGAATCTCTATTCCTAGTTGTGTTTTATCTTTAGAATCGGCATAAGCCAGCATATCTACCTGCACACTACCATCTTCTAGCGTAAGACCCGAAAGAATGCTTTCAAAATCTTTTTTAGTCAATGGCTTATCTAGCTTTACAGAGTACACTTTTTTGATCTGATAACCCGGATGCGTTAACTTTTGTGCCAGTTCGCCGTCATTGGTCAGCAGCAAAACGCCTGTAGTGTTTCTATCCAATCTTCCAACCGGATAAATCCTTTCTTTGGTAGCATCTTTCATCAGATCCATCACCGTTTTCCTTCCTTCGGGGTCGTTGGAAGTGGTGATATAGTCTTTTGGTTTATTTAATAATATATAGACCAGATTCTTTTTCAAAAACAACTTCTGACCTTTCAGTTGCACTTCATCCGTCTTTACAACTTTATAGCCCGGCTCATAAACTATGTCTCCATTTACGGTAACCAATCCATCTTTTACCATTTGTGCTGCTTCTCTTCTGCCACAAACGCCCGCATGTGCCACAAATTTGTTCAAAGGCATTTCTTCATCATCTTCCTCGCCTTGTTTCTTTTTGTGGGCTTTTGGGTCTGTTGCATTCAGCACCTGATCGCCTTTAAAATATTTATCGCTATTGCTGGTTACATACTTCTTAGAGAACTTTTTGGGCGCTTCTTCCGTCTTTTTTGAACCTTCTTTTGGGAGGGGTGCTGTAGTTGTAGAAGGATTAGTTTTCCCTTCTTCCAACGGCTTTCTGTTGATGGGGCGTTTACCAAAGCGCGGTTTATTTTCTGCGGGAGGCGCATCTGTTTTGCGGGTTGGTCTTACTGGTCTTTCCGCTTTGGGAGCAGGTGTAGGCGTAATTCCATGTTGTTTTTCCCACTTCTCCCTGCGTATTTTCTCTCCTTGTGCTTGTGCCGCTTTCTTGGCATTTCGCTTCTCTACTTTGAGCATTTCTTTCTTCTTTGCCCCAGAGACCTCTTTGTTTATAAACTTGTCAAATGTGTGTTTAGCCATATTATTTTGCTTTGCTGTTTTGCAACAGGTAGTACAAATATAATAGTATAGTTATAAGTTGTGAGTTATAAGTTATAGGTTTTTCAATTTAGCTGCTTGCACTTATAACTCATAATTCATAACTCATATCTAACTTCCTAGCTTACCACCACATCAATTATCACGCTTTGGATGCCTCTTTCTCCTGATGTATTTTCGTAGTAACAACGATAGTAACAGGTCTTTCCAACGTTGCGGTCTATAAAAATGATTTGATATAATTGATGCGTCACTTTCAAGCCATTTGCAAAAGGAATATCGGCATCGTTCATATTGGGTTCCCCTACAAAACGCTCCAGAAAAATGTTATGCCCCTCTGGCATATCGTTACTTTTTGGTCGGGAAGGGTCATTAAAACGAAGGATATGGCTTAGATGTATGTTGGTTTCCAATGAAATTGCTGGCGCATAATTAACCAGTTTTATCTTACTGCCTTTTTGGGTTGATTGCCCTTTGATGTTGAAGGTACTTTTATCGGCCACCAATAACTTCGAAGCAGGAATATCGGCATAGATACCCCTGAAAGCAACTTCTAGCTGCTTTCTTAGCTTGTCTTTTTCTTTGTTTACCGTCGTAGTTTGCGAATCAATATCCAGATACAATATCCAGTTGGCAGTCCATTTATCCATCAACACAATCAATGCATTTAGGTCATCATCCGATACTTGTAGTCTTGCCTGAAACTTAATCAAATAAGCCAAACACTTGATTGTATAGTCATTAAAAAGGCTTATTTCTCTGGGAAACACGTGTCTATTAGGCATAATACATTTTGTTTATTGATGTGAAAGAATAGATGTTCAGTAAGGGCAATTTGGTATTTGGAATAATTAATTTGTAATTACTTTTTTTATCTGTAACCTGTTCCCAATGTTCTGTAACCTGTGACAGAAAGTTGGTAACAGGTGACAAGCTTTTGGTAACCTGTGACGGAAACCTTGTAACCTGTGACAAAGACTTGGTAACCCGTGACAGAAAACCTGTAACCTGTGACAGAAATGCTGTAACCTGTGACAGAAACAAGAAGTAATTACAAAAAGGAAAGAATAGAAGCCGACAGACAGGAAAGGAATACCGATTGCCCCAAACGCTACAACCCAATAACAGTATGGGATTGATTGGTTTTGAAAAGGGATTACAAGCAAACGATTCGATATACATCCGCTAAAGATAGCTGTATAATGAAGGAAGGAACGGGTTTATTATTAGCAATAAAGGATGGATACTAGTAGTCGTTTGCTTTACTATTATATATTTGTGAAGGGAATTGATTAGTTAACAGCCAGATTACTAGTTGTCTGACAATAGTGATAGAAAAACAAAAAAACAAAATGAACTTAATTTATAAAACAAATTTAAAAAAGAGAATTATTGCTACTCTGATAGATTATACAATTATTTCTATTATTACTTATCTATACATTGAACTACTTGGCGATGATACACCAGACGGCAGTAAAGAAGTAAATGGACTTCTAACACTACCAATTTTTATCTTTTGGTTTCTTTATTTTGTTGTTATTGAAACATTTTATAGTGCTACATTAGGGCATCAGGCGCTTTATCTTAAAGTAGTTACTGTTGATAGAAAAGTAATTGGATTTTCTCAGGCTCTTAAAAGAAGATTATTAGATCCAATTGATATTATGATTTACGGTATTCCAGCAATCATATCAATAAAGAATACTGATAAGCATCAAAGACTTGGTGATTTATGGGCTAAAACAATAATAATAGATACTAAAGACTTTGAACAGACCAATATTTCTTAATCTTTAAGTCTTTCCATTCATTGTTCGGGTATTCGCATACTGCGTGAGGGATTGGAATGGAAAGCCCGACCCGCCTCGGGACACGCCATAAAAAAGGCATAAGGGAGGAAAGGGATAAGGAGTAAGAAGGGAAATAGTTGGCAATTAATGAAAGCCCCTTCTTATTTTCGATGGAATAAAACAACACTTATTGATTGAGTCGAACTATTATAATACCCTGAAGGTTTCTCCAAATGCATCTGCAGAAGAGATAAAGAAAGCCTATCGGAAGCTTGCCATGCAATATCATCCGGATGTTGCAGGGGATAATCAAGCATTTACCGAACAATTCAGAGCCATAAAAACAGCGTACGATGTACTGGGAAATAGTAAAACGAGGCAACAATACCACTACAAACATTTTTATAAAGACTTTAAAACACAGCCTGTTGTTACCGCCGAAATGATTGCAGAACAAGCTAAAGAACTGGCTGCTTTTTCAAGGGTTTTAGACCCTTACCGGATTAATGAAGAGGGGCTATATGATGAGATAATGGCATTGTTGACTCAGTACAACCTCACCATTTTAAAACAAAATAACAATGCCGGATTGAAGAAAACAATCATTGTTTCATTGCTTTATTGCGCGCAACTTCTCACTTTCAATAAAACGCAAACCGTTAGTAACACTTTATTGTCCCTCGCAGGGGATGAAGTATTGTTGGTAGGAATGATTGAGGATCATACGAGGCTGCAAAAACGACTTCACTATTGGAATACCTACAAATTGGCATTGGCTGTAATAATAACAATTGGATTGTGTGTTGCCATGTATTTGTTGGTTTAAAAAAAGAGCCTGATGGTTGTTGGGAATGCTTTTCAGCCATTTTATTTAGTCACTCAGGTACTTCTTATAATTTAATAAATCAACTAAAAGCTATCCCATTAACTTTGTCGCATGTTGATGACCGATGATTTACAACAACGCTGGTGGAACCTGGAAGCAAAACTGGTTGAACGCTTTGGCAAGAAGCCAGACACAGAAGCCATTTTGTTTTTGATTGGATTGCAAGAAACAGGTTTTCTGGCCGACAAAATTACCAAGGAACAAAAGCAGGATTTAATGCACGTTGCCATCTGTACCATCCTTGGTTCTAGCGGCTATTACCTTAAAGAAGGACACGACGAACAAGGGTGGCCGCATTTTAAGCAACTAAAAGAACTGCCTACCATGATATTGCACGAGCAGGATAATTTTTTGAAAGACCATATTCTGCTTTATTTTGATCAACAAGGGTTTTGAGTCGTAAGTGATAAGTTGTAAGTTATAAGAGGTGGAAACAATTCGATAATTATATTAAAAAACAAAAAAAGAAGGATTATTCATTATGAAAAGAATGTTTTTTTCTATTGCTTTATTAGGTTGCTTAGGGTTATCTGCCCAAACAAAAAGTATAGACAGTACTGTAAAACCAGTTGATACACCAAAGGTCTACAAATCTACATTTGATAATTCTAAAGAACAGTTGGTGGAAATTACAACCAACTTTGGGGTAATGGTTGCCAAGCTATACAATTCAACGCCGCAGCACAGAGATAACTTTATTGCCAAGGCAAAATCTGGTTTTTATGACAGTTTGTTGTTTCATAGGGTCATAAAAGAATTTATGATTCAAGGAGGAGATCCTCTTAGCAAGAATGCACCAGATTCTGTGAAACTTGGGATGGGTTCTGCACCAGGGCCAATGATTCCGGCAGAGTTTAACCCTAATCTGATACACAAAAGAGGGGCGTTGGCTGCCGCAAGAGACAACAATCCTACCAAGCAAAGTAGTAATAGTCAGTTTTATATTGTGCAAGGCAAACGCGTGGATACTGCAACATTGAGAAGAACGGGAGACCAGATAAAGCTTTCTAATCCCAAGTTCAGATATACCAAAGCACAGAAAGAAATTTATCAGAGAATAGGAGGAACGCCACAATTGGATCAGAATTATACTGTTTTTGGCGAAGTAATAAGTGGTTTGGATGTGATAGACCGTATTGCATCTATCCCAACAAAACCCGGCGACAGACCAATGATGAATATTATTATGAAGGTGCGGCTGCTGAATTAAGACATAGTAAGATAACCACAAAGAACACAAGGGTTTTCACAAAGGGGCACAAAGGATTACAAATAGACTCAACTGATAATAAACTTTGTGTATCTTTTTTTTCTTTTCTTGGTGTACTTAGTGGTAAAAAAGAATTAATTAATCATTTTTAAAATAAAAGTTATGAATTTTCCATCAGAATTGCGTTACACAAAAGACCATGAGTGGATTAGTTTGGAAGGCAATATTGCTACTGTAGGCATTACAGATTTCGCCCAATCAGAACTAGGTGATATTGTGTTTGTAGACATCAACACAGTGGGTAAGGAGTTAAAAGCAGAAGAAATTTTTGGCACCGTAGAAGCAGTAAAAACAGTAAGTGATTTGTTTTTGCCGTTGGCAGGAACTGTTCTGGAAGTAAATCCATTGCTTGACAAGAAACCAGAACTAGTAAACTCAGACCCTTATGGAGATGGTTGGATGGTAAAACTAACAGTATCTGATCCAGCAGACTTCGAAGGGTTGATGGATGCCGCCGCTTATGGCAATCTGGTACATTAATTATAAATGCTTAAAAGAGGACAGAACTTAATTCTAAGTTCTGTCCTCTTTTTTATTTTTATAACTCGCCAAATTCGATGCTGTAAGACCTATTATCAGTATCTGTTTAAACTAATTTGAACCATTCTTACCTCAATTTCCTGCAATCGTTTTCGCTTAAAACCTGATAACAACCTTCCTATTCTATGACGCAAGTCAGCTTCTGCCATAGAGTCGCTATCTACTTTTACCCCCTCTTAAAGTATTTACTTAAATAGGCTTTTATGACTAATAAGGATATGACAAAACCAGTCGATTTGCAACAACATGCCAAAGGAACTGGGTCATTACGCACACAACGTCCTGTATATATGGACTTTTTACCTCCTTGCAACAATGCTTGTCCTGCGGGAGAAAACATTCAGGCTTGGTTAGGTTTGGCACAAGAAGAAAGGTATGAGGAAGCCTGGCAAAAACTAGTGGAGGAAAACCCGCTTCCTGCCGTGCATGGTCGGGTTTGCTACCATCCCTGCGAGTCTGCTTGCAACAGAACAGCAACAGATAGCCCCGTTAGTATCCACGCAATCGAGCGTTATTTAGGAGATACAGCATTGGAAAACAACTGGAAGATTAAGTTCAATCAATATAGATCTGGTAAAAAGGTTTTGATAATAGGAGGTGGCCCTAGTGGTTTGTCGGCTGCCTATCATCTCAGACGTTCGGGTCATGAAGTGGAGATTTATGAAGCTGGTCCTATGTTGGGAGGTATGCTTCATTTTGGTATCCCTGCTTATCGTTTGCCTAGACATATACTTGATGCCGAAATCCAACGGATAGTTGATATGGGCATTAAAGTAAAACTGAACTATAAAGTCGATGATATTGCCAAAGAAAAAGCTGATGGCGGGTTCGATGCAGTCTTTATTGCCATTGGTGCAGGACTTGCCAAGAAAATAGACATTCCCGGACAAGCGGCTGTGAAGATGATGGATGCTGTAAGTTTTCTGCGTGATGTAGAAACAGGCAATGCACCTAAGTTAGGAAGAAAAGTAGCCATTTACGGAGGTGGTAATACAGCAATGGATGCTGCCCGTACAGCCAAGAGGTTGGGTGCAGAGGCTTTTATTATTTATAGAAGGGATAGGGAAAACATGCCTGCCCATGACTTTGAAGCAGAAGAAGCATTAACAGAGGGTGTAAAGATTAACTGGCTTCGAACTATCAAGACAGTAGAGGAAAATTCTTTTACGATTGAAGTAATGGAGATTCGTAATGGTAAACTGACTGCAACAGGGAAATATGAAACCTTGGAAGCAGATGCTTTAATTATGGCATTAGGGCAAGATACCGACACCAGCTTCGTACGTAAGCTCGATGGAATCCAATTTAAAAATGATGGTACAGTTGAGATTGACCACACTATGATGACTGGTCATAAAGGTGTTTTTGCTGGTGGCGATATGGTGCCTAGCGAAAGAACAGTAACTATTGCGGTGGGGCACGGTAAGAAAGCAGCGAGATATATAGATGGTTATCTGAAAGAAGTTGATTATGAAAAACCCGCCAAACACCCTATCATTGGTGCTGAGAAACTACATGTTTGGTACAAGACCATTGCACCGCAAAGGGAACAGGAAATGTTGGCAGCGGAAGAGCGGGCTAAGAACTTTGAAGAAGTCTTGGGTGGATTATCCACCGAACAAGCTTTGTACGAAGCACAACGTTGTCTAAGCTGTGGCAATTGCTTTGAATGCGATGGATGTTATGGTTCTTGCCCAGAAGGTGCTGTAATAAAATTGGGTAAAGGCAACCGATATGAGTACGATTATAACAAATGCACAGGTTGTGCAGTCTGCTTTGAACAATGCCCTTGCCATGCAATAGAAATGGTGCCTGAAGTTATGAGTTATGAAATATGAGTTATGAGTTAAAAATTAGAGACAGGATGATAACTGATAATCTGGGATTAAGAATAGCTAGGTATTAAATCATTCTTTTCATTCAAATCATTAAATCACAATTATGAAATTAATAAAAACAATTGACGGTAACGAAGCGGCGGCATCTATTGCCTATCGTGTAAACGAGGTTTGTGCCATCTATCCTATCACGCCTTCTTCTACAATGGCTGAATTATGTGATGAATGGAATGCTTTGGGACATAAAAATATATGGGGAAATGTACCCGATGTAATACAAATGCAGAGTGAGGGCGGTGCTGCAGGTACTGTTCACGGTGCATTGCAAGCGGGTACGATGACTACTACTTTCACGGCTTCTCAGGGGCTGATGTTGATGTTGCCCAATATGTATAAGATTGCTGGAGAATTAACCTCTACCGTATTTCATGTGGCAGCCCGTTCATTAGCAGCACAAGGCCTTTCTATCTTTGGCGATCATAGTGATGTGATGGCAGCAAGAATGACAGGTTTCGCCCTGTTATCTTCCAACAATGTACAGGAAGCACACGATTTGGCTTTGATACTACAGGCTTCTACCTTAGAAGCAAGACTTCCGTTTATTCATTTCTTTGATGGCTTCCGTACTTCTCATGAGGTAAGTAAGATAAATATGTTGAGTGATGATGATGTTCGGTTTATGATTGATGACGAACTGATATTCGCTCATCGACGTAGGGCTTTAAACCCCGATCATCCTTTTATCCGCGGTACTGCACAGAACCCTGATGTCTATTTTCAAGCTAGAGAAACAGTGAATTTATTTTACGATAAGATTCCCGCTATCGTACAAACGCAGATGGATAAGTTCGCAGGATTAACGGGTCGTCAGTATAAACTGGTAGAATATACGGGTGCAGCTGATGCAGACAGAGCAATCATTATCATGGGTTCAGGTGCTGAAACAGCCAATGAAACAGCGCTTGTATTAGCAGCAGCTGGTGAGAAAGTTGCCGTTATTAATATCAGGCTTTATCGCCCTTTCCCATCCGAACAATTGTTGGCAGCTTTGCCTTCTACTATTACTAAGATTGCCGTTTTGGATAGAACCAAAGAACCTGGTGCCGATGGCGAACCTTTATATAAGGATGTGATGACTACCCTCACCGAAGCGTACAGTGCAGGTAACTTAGAAGTCTTACCTAAGATTACTGGGGGTAGATATGGTTTGTCTTCCAAAGAGTTTACCCCTGCAATGGTGAAAGCTGTGTTCGATGAATTGAAAAAAGACAAGGCTAAGAACCATTTTACAATAGGTATCAACGATGATGTAAGCTTTACCAGCTTAGATTATGACCCCGAATATGAACTGGAACAAGAAGGTATGACTACCGCTTTGTTCTTTGGCTTAGGTGCCGATGGTACTGTGTCTGCCAACAAGAATAGTATCAAGATTATTGGTGAGAACACAAATTTGTATGCCCAAGGATACTTTGTTTACGATTCTAAAAAGTCTGGTTCTCAAACTGTATCCCATCTTCGCTTTGGTAAATTGCCTGTAAAAGCGCCTTATCTCATCAGCAAAGCAAACTTCATTGCTTGTCACGTTTTCAACTTCGTTCTAAAGATTAGTATTCTCGATAAGGCAAAAGAAGGAGGTGTATTCTTATTAAATAGTCCTTACAGCAAGGAAGAGGTTTGGAATTACTTACCTGCTCCTGTTCAAAAAGATTTGATAGAAAAGAAACTGAAGTTCTACGTAATTGATGCTTCTGCTGTTGCGGCAGAGACTGGTATGGGTAACCGTACCAACACCATTATGCAGACTTGTTTCTTTGCGCTCTCTGGTGTTTTACCTCAAAAGGAAGCCATTGAACAGATTAAATATGCCATTAAAAAGACGTACTCTAAGAAAGGACAGGCCGTTATCGATTTAAACTATAATGCGGTTGACCAAGCCCTAAACCATTTACACGAAGTCACTTTTCCTGCAACAGTTAGTACAAAGGCCGATTTCCCATTGACTGTTTCTTTAGATGCCCCTGAGTTTGTACAGTTGGTTACTGCCGAAATGATGAAAGGCAATGGTGATAATCTTCCTGTAAGTAAGATGCCTATTGATGGTACGTACCCTAGTGGCACCACTCAATGGGAAAAGAGGAATGTATCGGATACCGTTCCTATCTGGGATGCAGAAACTTGTATTCAATGTGGCAATTGTAGTTTCGTTTGTCCGCATAGTGTTATCCGTGCTAAGTTTTATAACCAGGATAAATTGGTAAATGCACCCGCAGGATTTCCTTCTGCCAAGATTAGTGCACGTGGCTTTCCTGAAACAAGATATACCCTTCAGATTTATGCCGAAGACTGCACGGGTTGTACTCTTTGTGTAGATGCTTGTCCAGCTTTTAGTCTCACAGATAATACCAAGAAGGCAATTAATATGGGGGATAAAGAACCAATCCTCGAAAGAGAAAAAGAAAACATCAAGTTCTTCGAAACCATCTCTTTCAATGATCGTTCTAAGGTCGATTTCTCTTCTGTTCGTGGTACGCAGTTCCTAGAACCTTTGTTTGAGTTCTCTGGTGCCTGTGCGGGTTGTGGCGAAACGCCTTATATCAAACTACTCACACAGTTATTTGGCGATCGTTTGATGGTGGCAAATGCTACCGGTTGTTCTTCTATTTATGGTGGCAACCTTCCTACCACCCCTTGGACAAAAAACAAGGATGGAAAGGGCCCGGCTTGGTCTAACTCTTTGTTCGAAGACAATGCAGAGTTTGGTTTGGGTATGCGTGTTGCTGCCGATAAACATCTTGCTGTAGCCAAAGACTTCTTGGAACAAATTAAGCCGGAAGTAGGAGAAGAATTGGTGAATGATATACTCCATGCGCATCAATTAACCGAGTCTCAATTGATGCTTCAAAGGTTGCGTGTAGAGAAACTAACCCATCGTTTACAAGAAATAAATACCCCTTTGGCCAAACAACTATTGTCTGTGGCCGAACACCTTGTACGCCGTACTGTTTGGTTGATTGGTGGTGATGGATGGGCGTATGATATTGGTTCTTCTGGATTAGATCATGTGTTGGCAAGTGGACGGAACGTAAATATATTGGTGTTGGATACCGAGGTGTATAGTAATACAGGTGGACAGTCTTCCAAGGCTACGCCAACTGCTGCCACTGCTAAGTTTGCTTCAGCTGGTAAACGTGTAGGTAAGAAAGATTTGGCTTTACAAGCTATTTCTTATGGCAATGTATATGTAGCGCAGGTTTCTATGGGTGCCAATCCACAACAAACATTGTTGGCAATGCGTGAAGCAGAAGCTTATGATGGTCCATCTTTAATACTAGCTTACAGTCATTGTATTGCGCATGGTATAGATATGACACAAGGATTGCAACAGCAAAACTTGGCAGTTAAAAGTGCTTATTGGCCTTTGCTTCGTTATAATCCTGGCTTACGAATGGCAAACAGTAATCCTTTTGTATTAGATTCTCCTCGTCCAACCATTACCTTGAAGGACTATGCATATAATGAATTGAGGTATAAGAACCTGGAGAAAGCAAATCCAGAAGAAGCGGCGTATCTAATGGAAAAGGCACAAGAACTTGTTGACCTCAGATGGCAGACGTATGAAAATATGAATGGTTGGAAGGCAGAGGCTTTTGCACCGGTGATGTAGTGGATTAAGAAGTAATAATAAGGAGCATGTAGCCAAATTTCTTAGAGAAATGGGGGCGTAATTGGGGTAATAATTCAGTTGTAGAAGAGGTCAATCTTTATCTGTCGTAACTATTGAAAAACTTTTGTTTTAGATTCTCTACTTTTTCTAGTACTTCTTCTTGCATCAATGTTTTGTAGGCATGTATGGCAGCATTTGTTTCTTTGTTGGAAGTGCCAATTATTTGTGCTGCTAATATCCCTGCGTTCTTTGCTGCATTCAAAGCAACAGTAGCTACTGGTACTCCATTCGGCATTTGTAGAATACTCAAAACACTATCCCACCCATCAATGGAATTACTAGACTTAATAGGAACACCGATTACAGGAAGTGTTGTAATGCTAGCAATCATACCTGGAAGATGCGCAGCACCACCTGC
Organism: uncultured Chitinophagaceae bacterium; assembly: GCA_903895845.1. Classification (GTDB taxonomy): domain Bacteria; phylum Bacteroidota; class Bacteroidia; order Chitinophagales; family Chitinophagaceae; genus Parasediminibacterium. Next base: position 119,728 of record CAITVK010000114.1, on the reverse strand, counting down.
CCCAGCAATAATCACTTTTAGTCCACGTTGTTGTGCAGTTGTTGCATAATCAACCATTCGTAAGGGGGTTCTATGTGCTGAAACGACGGTAAGTTCTATTGGAATATTAAATTGTTGAAGAATTTCAGCAGCCGCTTGCATTATGTTCAAGTCGCTGTCACTGCCCATTACGATACCGACCAAAGGTGTTTTGTCCATTGTTTTAGATTAAGAGGTGCAATTTATTGGAAATATTTACAGCTTAAGATGTTTTGCTGAAATTATATAATACTTATGGAAACTTTAATCATTATACTACTATTAAAGTATCTAAAAAGTAAAAAGCTTCTGAAATTAGTCAGAAGCTTTTTGTGTGCCCAGAACAGGAATCGAACCTGCACATCCTTGCGAACGGCAGATTTTGAGTCTGCTGCGTCTACCAATTCCGCCATCTGGGCATTTATGAATTGGGGTGCAAATATAGGGGGATTATCGCTTAATATCCAAGAGATAAATGAATTATTTTAGTTATGATAATTGTTATCCTCCGATTGTTGTAAGCATTCTTGCTAAATACTTCTTTTGGAAATAATATTTTTTTACTTGCAACAACTCTTTTTCGGAAGTAATACCTTCCTGATAATGTTCAACAATGCTTTTAACAGGTTCATAAATCTCAGTTTGAAGGTTTGCAATCTGTTCTTTCAAAGCAGTTTTTTTTGCTTCGTCTCCTTCCATTTTAGCATCCATCAACTGTTCATTTAGTTCCATCACATCCATCAGGAAATCTGGGGGTAATTGATATTTCTCTTCTTCCTCCAATAACCCTTTTAGTTGCAATACATACTTAATGGTCTCCTCAGGATTACTAAAAACCTTTAATGCTTTATTTAGCATCGCAGACATTTCCAGTGCTTCCGACTGTTCCTCCTCCGATGTGTTGGAGAAAAAGTCGGGATGGTATTTTCTGCTCAGCTCGTAAAACCTTTTCTTGATGCTCGAGGCATCTACAAAAAGACTAAGTGGGATATTGAATAGCTCGAAATAATCCATAATTGGTGATAAAAGAAAAAACTTTTTTATGCTTCAACCATTTCATGCAAATATTGCTTCTCCTCTTTGAATGCTTTACGTGGTTGCAATCCCAGCAATTGGAACATCATATTGTCCTCATCAAAACTTGGGTTGGGGGTTGTCAAAAGCTTGTCACCAGCAAATATTGAATTAGCGCCAGCCATAAAACACAAAGCTTGTTCTGCAATGCTCATGTCTGTTCTGCCGGCACTCAAGCGTACCATTGTTGCAGGCATCAATACCCTTGCAGTACCAATCATACGTACCATGTCCCAGATGTCAACTTTATCGTTATTACCCAATGGAGTTCCCTTTATTGGAACCAATGCATTGATAGGCACACTTTCAGGGTGTGTTTCCATGGTTGCCAATGTGTGCAACATTTTAATCCTATCGGCATGTGTTTCGCCAAGGCCAATAATACCACCGCAACATACAGATACACCTGCTTTACGCACGTTATCCAATGTTTCTATTCTGTCTTCAAAAGTTCTTGTGGTAATAATCTCTTCGTAATGTTCTTTACTAGTATCTAGGTTGTGGTTATAAGCATATAGACCAGCATCTGCTAGTTTCTGGGCCTGAGTTTCGGTAAGCATACCTAGCGTACAACATACTTCCATACCCATTTTGTTTACACCTTTCACCATATCCAATACACGGTCAAAGTCTTTGTTGTCACGTACCTCTCTCCAAGCTGCCCCCATACAGAAACGGGTACTACCTGCATCTTTTGCTTTTTGGGCGTATTCAAGAACATCTTCTTTTTTCATCAAAGCTTGTACATTAACACCCGTATCATAACGGGCAGCTTGCGGACAATAAGCACAATCTTCACTACATCCGCCCGTTTTGATGCTCAATAATGTACATACCTGCACTTCTGCAGTGTCATTATATTTTCTATGTACCGAAGCCGCCTTGTATATCAACTCCAACAATGGGCTATTGTATATCTCTTGTATCTCTTCTAGCGTCCAGTTATTTCTAATATCCATATTTCTGATAAATTAATTTTAAAGCGGCAAAAGTAAGTTATGAGTTATGAATTATAAGTGTTGAGTTATAACCAAATGCCGATAACTCATAATTCATAACTACTAACTTATAACTATTCTCTGTTTCATCGTTTCGTACAAAATAATACCTGCGGCTACTGATACATTAAATGAATCGAATTTGGTAGCCATCGGAATCGAAAAGTATTCATCGGCAGCTTTTGCAAGATAGGGTTGCACCCCACGTTCCTCATTACCCATAATGAAGCAGCAGGATTCTTTCAATGAAAGCTCGTATATCTTTTTAGTCGCTTTCATTTCACTGGTATAGACAGCAATGCCTTTCTCGCGTAATGTATCTACTGCTTTTATCAAACTATTTACACGGATAATATGGATATGTTCTAGCGCGCCAGCACTACTTTTCATCGCTTCCTCATTCAATGCACCAACACCTTTATCGGGAATGATGATTGCTTGTGCCCCACAACAAAACGCACTACGAGCGATGGCACCAATGTTACGAACATCAGTAATGCCATCTAACATTATAAAGAGGGGCACTTCACCTTTCTCTTCTATTTCTTCCAATACACTATCCAAATCCTGGTATTCCACCAATGCCGCGAGGGCAATTACGCCTTGGTGATTGGCGCGTGTCATATAGTTTAGCTTTTCTGACGGTACCATTTGCACGGGAATATCGTATTCCTTACTCAGTGCCCTTATCTGCGATAATACGTCACCACTCGCATTCTTTTGTACCAATATCTTGTCAATTGCCCTACCACTTTGCAGTGCTTCTACCAGCGGTTGCCGCCCTATTATCATTGAATCTTTCTTCGACATTTTGTAAAATTAACCAATAATTTAATTGGAGGTGTAAGTAGGAGAGGAGGAAATGTTTTTTTTGATTGGAACAAAGCAAATTTTGTAGTAACAGTCCAACGTCCAAGACCGAAAAAGAGTATAAAGTAGGTTGTGTAAACTAGTTATAATTACTTCACACGTCATTAATCTGGGCTAGATGGGGCATGTGCTGACCCATAGCCGAGGATGCTCTGACCCATAGTCGAGCATGCTCCGACCCATAGCCGAGGATGCTCTGACCCATAGCCGAGGATGCTCCGACCCATAGTCGAGGATGTGCTGACCCATAGCCGAGGATGCTCTGACCCATAGTCGAGCATGCTCTGACCCATAGTCGAGGATGCTCCGACCCATAGTCGAGGATGTGCTGACCCATAGCGGAGGATGCTCCGACCCATAGTCGAGGATGCTCCGACCCATAGTCGAGGATGCTCTGACCCATAGTCGAGGATGCTCCGACCCATAGCGGAGGATGCGCTGACTCATAGCGGAGGATGCGCTGACCCATGCAGGAGTAATCATCAATGACACGAGAATAATGACGTTGAATGCGAGAATAAAGACGTAAAAAAGAGGGTTTGGTGGTTTTTTGGGGGATTATGGGGCATTTATTGGCAATAATGCAAGGATTTAGCCCGAAATAGGTAGTTATTTGATAAAGCAGACAACTTAGTACCAACATCCCGAAAGTTGCAACTTTCGGGATGTTTACCTACGCACAACCTAATTTATGGGTAAATAGTTTCTTGGTTGATGGTTAGGATGGTATTAATTAGGTATAATTTAATTGAAAATATAAAAAAGGTTACTTTCGGCAAAAATTAATTAGGAAACGTGGTTAATGAAATAGACATAAAGAATTATAAGTCTGTACAAGATTTAAAACTGGAATTGCGGAGGTTTAATGTTTTGATTGGTGCAAATGGTTCGGGTAAATCAAACATACTGGAAGCCATAACTTTTGGTGGAGCCGCCGCCGCATATAAATTAGACAATGAATTTTTAGTATCAAGAGGTATTAGAATTACAAATGCAAAGTTGACAAAAAGTGCTTTTGCTGATGAAATGTCAGTAAAAGCAATAGAAATTATTTTTTCTGTTGGAAATAATAAATATCCGCATGAAATAATAGCAGATGATGCCGTTTTACCCAAATGGACAAACCTTGGCTCAAGTCTTTCGATTTATCAAACGCTTAGTATAATAAATCAGCATAAAAAAACACTGATTGAGTCCGGCCAATTAACTAATTATAATCTAATGAAGTTATTATGGAATGATAATGAGCTTAAAATTATTGAAGATATTGATGTCAGAAACAACATTTTCTTTTCCAACTTTCTTATCTACAGCCCAGAAATAAGTTCCCTTAGAAAATTAGAAGAAGAAAGTCAGATTCAACCAATTGGGATAAAAGGAGAAGGATTATTTAATGTGTTGCAAATATTTAATGAATCCTACGAAAAAGAAACAATAGAAGAGATAAAGCATTATCTCCACATGATAGATTGGTTTGATGACTTTGAAGCCATTGCCGATAGTATTACTGGCAGAAAAAGTCTTGTGGTTAAGGATAAATACTTGCCCAACATTGCCCTTAATCAAAATAACGTAAACGAGGGCTTCCTGTTTTTGCTATTCTACATATCCCTTTTAATCAGTAAAGAGACCCCTGCCTTTTTTGCCATAGATAATATAGAAGCCTCTTTTCATCCACGACTCTGTGAAGAATTGATTAAGAATATGGTGAAGCTTGCAAAGAAGCATGATAAACAAATTATCCTTACTACACACAATCCTTTTGTATTGGATGGATTGAATTTGGACGATGAGGAACAGCGTCTTTATGTGGTGAGGCGCAATGCAGATGGAGAAACAATTGCCGACAAGATAGAAAAAGCCCCGCCAAAAGTGAAGCTTTCCGAAGCTTGGATGCGCGGTTATATTGGCGGACAACCTGAAACAATAAACTAATGAGATTCTTAATAGCCGGAGAAGGATTAACCGATTTTATTGTTTTACAAAACCTTTTGAGAGGCTTTTTCAATGATAAGAACTTTTTAGCCACACGTTTATTACCTAAAGACAAAGAACCAGTAGGCTGGGGGAACTTATTCATATATCTTTCAACTGAAGAATTTAAGCAAGCAGTACCATTTAGCGATTACACTATTGTACAAATTGATACAGGTACTTGCGAAGAATGGAAGGAAGGGATTGTGCCAATTGGCGCAAAAGCAACCAATTTACTTCCTTTTATAGAATCAATAAAAACTGTTTTAGTAAATAAAATGGGCGTAGATTTTTATGATGAACATAAGGATAAAATATTATTTGCCATTTGCGTGCACGATATAGAATGTTGGTTATTGCCTTTTAATGCTACGCTACCAGCACACCATAAGAAAACGGTTGGATGTGTACGCACTATTGAAAAGATTGCAAACACAAAAGGATTCTCTGTAAATGAAAAGAATTATCAGGAAGGAAAACATTACGAAACTTTGTCAAAGCCAATGCGGGATAATGAAGAATTAATAGTTAAGGGAAAACTGAATGAAAGTTTATCCCTATTTGTAAATGAACTGCATAAAGTATTTGAAAAATAGCATATCAAGTTTCACTCAACTGGTCCACTGGCTCAAGTGTTCAGCGAAACTACTTACCTGGGATAAAAAGTAAACCCAGGGTTTAACTGGAATACGCTTATATAAACATAAACAAAAGTGCAGCTATTACTTAAGGGTGGGGCTGCACTTTCTAGTTTGCCAACAGGTGTCTATCATTTGCGGGTGCAAACAACTGATGGTAAAGCGAGTAGTGTAGTGCTGGTAAAGGAATAGGTTGTGGAATATCAAAATCTGTCGGGTTTTGAAGACCTGGCAGTTTTGCAGAAGCCTGTTCCTAAACTATCTGCCCATCTTTCATCTCAATAATTCGATCGCAGTTCTTGGCAAAGTCATCATCGTGGGTAACGGCGATGATAGTTTGATTACGTTCCCTAGCTAGTTCCCTAAAAATGTCAAACACAATCTGCGTGTTGGCTGTATCGAGGTTTCCGGTTGGTTCATCGCCCATAATAATGGCTGGATCATTAATTAAGGCACGAGCAATAGCCACACGTTGCTGTTGCCCGCCAGATAGCTTGGTTACTCTTTTCAAGGCTTGGTCTTTCAATCCCAACATTTCCAGATTCTTATATGCCTTTTCTTCAATCTCAGCCTTGGAGTATCTTTTTAGCTTTAAGGCAGGAATCATTACATTTTCCAAGGCAGAAAACTCGGGCAATAAATAATGGAACTGAAACACAAAACCAATATTTTCATTCCTAAATGCCGCCAACTGATTCTGTGATTGTTTTGTAAGTAGGGTATCCTTTATGGTAAGTGAGCCTTCATAATCAGTATCCATCGTAGATAAAACATACATCAACGTAGATTTACCACAACCCGATTTGCCAATCAGGGCCAAAAACTCGCCCTTCTTCACTTCGAAGCTAATTCCCTTCAAAACCTGAAACTTTTCCGGTTCGTAGAAGTATTTAACAATATTGTCTGCTTTTAAAATAGTATCAGTCATTTAGTTATGAATTATGAATTATGAATTATGAGTTAAAACTATACGCTATCTTTTTTACTCATAACTCATAGTTCATAACTCATAACTAGAAATCTATCCTCTCAATATACTCACCGGGTCTATCTTGGAGGCTTTGTGTGCGGGGAGATAGCCTGCAACAAACGTGGTTATCAATCCAAACATAAATGCCAGTATATAATTATGTGGATAGTAAGTCATGGGCAAATGGTGCATACCTGCTATCTCAAACTTCACCCTGTTTACCAATCGAGAAATAATATATCCTAAAACCATCCCCACACAACCACCCAAAATACCAATGATGATGGCTTGCGTTAAGAAGATTTTGGTTACATCGCTACCCGAAAATCCCATTGCTTTCAGTATGGCAATCTCTCTTATTTTCTGATTGATAGTCATATTCATAATGTTATAAATACCAAAACCAGCCACCAAAAGGATGGTCAATGAAACAGCCCTTGCAATGGTATCCCTGAGGCTAGAGCCTGCCACCAATTGTTGGTTACCCATTTGCCAAGACTCCACTTTATATGGTATCAACGACTTTATATTATCAATCAAAGGCTGCGTATTGTTGTAATCTACCATGTCAATTTGAATGTCGGTTACATAATCCTGATTCACTCCCAATAGTTGCCGAGCCGCATTAATAGCTATATATGCCTTGCTTTTATCTACGCTAAAAACATCCGTCCTAAATACTCCTATCACTTTATAATTGCGGGAAACGCCATCCGATGTAAGGATATTTACATTGTCATCCATCTTCAATCCCAATACCCTTGCCAGTTCCACACCTACAAATATGCCATCGGATCGGTACTTCAATTCATTCCAATTGCCTTGAATCATGTGTTTGGAACTTCCATAAACCTTGTCTTCGTTTGTTACATCAACTCCAGATACAACTCCATTTACCTTGTTGCCCGCATTTTTAAAGAACACATTAACGTTTACCTGAGAGGTAAATCCGGTTATATCTTTTTGCTTTGCAAGCGTGGCAAGAATAGCAGTAGAGTTCTTGATGCCATCGGTATATTTTATCACTTTGGCATTCCGCACATTGATGATGTCATTAGGAAAAACCTTCTTGGCAATATTAGAATTATCGGCAGGGCCATCGTTATAAATTCGTACATGTGCTAAGGCACTAAAAGCCAAATCTGCCTGTGTATCGTTTACGCCAGACATAAAGCCCGTCATAAATATGTACATGCTAATGCCAAACGTTACGCCCAACATAGCCACGATAGTCTGCTTGACATCGGATGTGAGATGTACCTGCGAGATGCGATTATTGATAGAATTAAACATAAATAGTTATTTTTTGGGTAATTCTATTATTTCTTTTCCAGACAAGCCATCGGTTACTTCCACCCATTCCAATGTTTTGATTCCTGTTTTAATTGCCTGTTTCTTGTGACCTTCTTGAAGTGTTACAGAATCTCCATCCGATAAGTAACCGGCAGGGATAACCAATACATTTTTCTTTTCGGTGATGATAAAATTAGCCTGTAACTGTGTGCCATCTTTCAGAACCTTAGGATGCTCGGTAAAAGTGGCTTCTACAATAAATGATTGACTCGTGGCATCAAACGATGGATATATTTTGGAAACTGATGCTTTGTAGACATGGTCTTTATCTGTGTTTAATGAAAGCAATACCAATTGATTTAGTTGTATTCTGTTGATGTCGTCCTCGGCTACCTGCAATCTTGCAATCACTTTGCCATTACCCATATCGGCAATGGTTTCTCCCTTTTTTACATAGTCACCATTCTTTTTATAAACGTTTAATACCATTCCGTAAGCCTGACTAACCACCGTATAAAACCCGTTATTCTGTTGTTGAATTTCATATTGCGCCTTGGCATTAATTGCGTTGTTGGCTAAGGTTTGTTTTAAGTCGGCCAGTTGTTTATGCAAAACCCTAATAGTCGAGATGTCATTTTTATATACCAGACTCACATTGTCATAATCTGCTTTAGATACTGCATTTGTGGCAATCAAATTCTGATAGCGATTGAGGTTTATGGAATCTGTTTGTTTTTTAATCTCAGCCTGACTTATTTGTTCTTCCAGTTGTTGTATTTGAGGCGCATTATCAGACATTTTTGTTTGAGCATACTTCAAATTTTCCAACGCATTACCCACTTGTGTTTGTTGAACATTGTTTTGGATACGAAACAAAGGTTGCCCCACTTTTACAGAATCTCCTTCTGCCACCATTGAAGCCGTTAAAAAGCCTTCGCTGTTGGCCGTCACCTTATATTGATTTACTGTAACTGCCTTCCCGCTTGCAAAAACGGCATCCACAATGTCCTTGTGCTGTGGCTGCACACCTTGCTTTTTATCGCAAGCGGTAATGAGTAAAGTAGTAATTGCGATTGATAAAAAAGTATGTTTCATAATTATGATTTATAACCTTTATAGGGTTTTGAACCCCTATAAAGGTTGATTATATTCCCCTTTAGGGGTTAGGGGATCTTGCTTCTATTGCTGCTTTTGTGGTTAATAAATTAGATAAGTTATTCAGATAAACATTCTCTGCTGCCAGATAATCCTGAAACGTTTTTAAGTAAGCATCAATGCTAATCAATCCTTCCCTAAACTTTTGTAAGGATAGCTCCAAGTTCTTTCCGTACAGATAAAAACTTTTTTCAGCCGTAGAAGTCATGTTGTTGAATGAGGTATAGTTATCTAGCAAAAGAGAATCGTTGATGTTGCTTTGTTCTTTTGCCGACTGATATTTCTGTTCAACAATTCTCTTTTGAGTGGAGATACTCTTCAGTTTATTACTATTGGCAAAACCCGTGAACAATGGCCAGCTGAGCCCCAAACCAATATATTGATAATCAGACCAAGCATTTTTACTAAAACTAATCTGGAAATCATTATCAAATTGTTGAAAGCCAAAGTATCCTGTGGCAGTAAGTTTTGGAAGGAAAGCGGCCTTCTGCGCCTTGCGTTGCAAATCGGTAATGGCGATACTATCGGCATAAGGCTCCAATGTTTTATCACTCCCCAAAGCCATGCTTTCGGGTTGATTTTCTAATGGAATATTAACCAAAACAATCTTTGTAGCGGCACTGATACCAGCCAATAATTTAATGTTTGCAATGGCCTGGTTATATAATTGCTCGCTCTGTAAACTATTCTGACTGATGTTATTTCTATTTATTTCTGCCTGATTCACGGCGCTCATATCCGTCAATCCTTGCTTGAATTTGCTTTTTATCGCCTCGTAAATACTATCTCCCAAAGCCAAATCTTTCTTTGCGATTTCCTTCGAAGCCTTTGCCAACAAGGCCGCATAATAATATTGCCCCACCTGTGTTTTCAGCGTTTGGATGTATGCATCCTGCTGCACATTGTTCAACTGAATATTCTCTTTCGCTATCTTGGATTGAAGTATTGCCTGCCAATCGAACAAGTCTTTTGTTACAGTTAGTCCGGTATTATACGTATAATGTTTGCCAAATTGCAGATAAACAGTTCCCGGTTTATTAAAAATAATGCCGGGCACAGGCGTAACTGATTGTATCAGATTATCCTGACCATTAAAGCTTGCTGCGGCTTGGGGATAATAGAAGCTTTGGGACGTTTTATAATCATATCCAAGCTGTTCGCGCTTCAGGGCATACACTTTTTGGTTTGGGTTATTTTGAAGGGCAATCTTCCAAAGCGAAGAAAGGTTGTCGATCTGCACCTGCGCAGCGAGACTATTTGTAAAAAGATAGAAAGCCAATAAGTAAACCAACGCTTTATTCATATTAATTCTTTTTTACCACAAAGAACACTAAGAAAAACACAAAGGACACGAGTTATAATCTTTGTGTACTTGGTGAAAACCCTTGTGTGCCTTGTGGTTAAACATTATATTTTTATCGAGTTCCAAATTATCTCTGGTATCTCCTTTTTCCGTTGTTGCAGCATTGCATTAAACCCAGCTTTGTCCAATCCAAAAAGCTTCATCATCATCGGTCTTCCCAAAAACGGAAAGATGGTGAGGCTTTGTATATTGATGATTAAATCCCTTGCCGCAATCATTCGTATCGTTCCCTTTGCAACCTCTTCGGCAATCTGATTGTTCAATCCATTCAGCACCATCAAAATCGGCAGACTCTCTATTGTTTTAAAAACTATTTCAGGGTTATGGTGCAGTTCCGTCAGAATAAAAATGGGCAGGTCGGGTATTTCCGAAAGCTTGTCAATATCAAACTCCACTATCTTTTCTATCTTCTCCCGCAGCGATAAATCGGCTGTAATAAAAAAGCCTATCCCCGAGAACAAGTTCCTGTATTCATTATGGAAAATCTCTGAAAACAGCTTTTCTTTCGTTCTGAAATAATAATTTACCATCGATTTGGTAGTGCCCGCCTCGGTGGCAATATCTTGGACTGACGTGCCATCAAACCCCTTCTGTTTAAAGATTTTCTGTGCCGCATTGCGTATCGTTTCCTCGGTTGTCAGTACTGTTTCACTCATTCGTACACTCGTTTAGAACACTTGTTCGAATGCAAAAATATATTCTCCTTCTATATGAGCAAATTTTTCTTCCTTATTCATCACATCCGCAACAATTTCTTACACACAAAAGGATCATAATGCGAATAGTATTCCTTTCGAATGATTTGTCTGCAGAATTGTGACTCAAAAACAAAAAGATAAAAACAGGTCGGTCAAGTTGGCTACTTTTGGCGCACACAGCACCTAGATATGCGATTATTAGATACAAGAATAAAAATACTACTGGCAGTAGCTTTCATAATTCAGATGCTCACTGCTTGGCATACCTACTTTTTTCATTCGGATGAGTATTTTCAGATCATAGAACTAGCTTCTTACAAGTTAGGACTTACGCCTGCAAAAAACCTTACCTGGGAATTTGGAGAACAGATACGCCCTTCTTTACAGCCTTATATTTTTATTTGGATATATCAATTTTTCACTGCAATTGGCATTGCCAACCGCTTCTTTATCTTCTCTATGACCCATGTTTTTGTGGGGATATTGGGCTTTGTACTCTGCAATTATTTGATAATAAAGAAGTTTGGTCAGGAGAAATACCTTTTTATTTTACTTCTTCTTGCCAACTTTTTGGGGGTTGTGCCTTTTCTCCGTTGCAGTTTTAGTGCCGAAGCAATGGGTGGGCTTTTTTTATTGCTTTCTATCCTGATTCTCGAAAAAGGGCTTAGGAAAGACGCCCATTGGATGTGGTGTTTTCTGGCAGGAAGCGTGATGGCATTTTCGTTCTACTTCCGTTTTCAGGTTGCATTTTGTTTTGTTGGGCTAGGCATCTGGTGGATAATAAACTATCCAAAATCTTTCAAAAATATTTTTGCCACAAAAGCAGGTTTCTTAATTGGAGTGGCAGTAAACATGTATTTAGACGTTAGTTTCTATGGAAAAATGTGCTTTACTCCTTACAATTATTTTTATGCAAACATTGTAGAAGGGAAGGCTGCTTCTTTTGGTACATCCCCATGGTGGTTTTACATAGCAATATTGGCAGCTTTGACAGTGCCCTTACTTTCTCTTTTCCTCTTTGGGTTATTTGCAAAAAGCCTTGCCAACTTCAAGAACCCCTACGCAATGGCGATGCTTTTTTTTGTATTAGGACATAGTGCAGTGGGGCATAAAGAAGAGCGTTTTGTGTTTCCAGTACTATTATTTATGGTTTATCTGGCAGGAGAGGCTTACAGAAGTTCGATTGATACTCAGCGATTTATTACCAATCTTTGGAATAATAAATATGGTGGATGGCTAGTGAAAGCAGGAGTAGGTTTTTCGGTGTTTATAAATGTTTTATTTGTTATTCTATTGGCTTTTGAGCCGTATAAACAACCTGTAAAGTTTATACAACGGATAAATGCAGAATTTAAAGACCCACAACAAACAATAATCTGCTACAAACAAAGCCCCTACACAACAGAAAGCAATCTGGAATATCATTTTTTATCAGAAAGTAAGCTGCATTTTACTGTTATTAAGGATAAAGCAACATTTCTTTCAATCTTGAATCAGCAACCCAATATCCCACAATATTATAGCATCAAATATGAAGATGCAATGAATGATGGTTTAGAAACCCTGGTTCAAAACAGAGGTGGCATTGTTTCTTCACGGTTTATTTGGGCAGTTACAAACTGGTTAGGTAGTAGTTATCACGTGTATATACCTGATATATGGCTACTTTCTAGGTACAAATAAGTACTTTCATAAACATTTTAGCAGATAATACAGTTTTATTTTGGTTTAATAAAATTAGACTCCTACATTTGCAGTCCGAAAAAATTTAATGTTATGCAAGAGGCAGTAAAATATATTCACGAACAACTTACAGTTGGAAAGACACTTCCTAAGTTTAAGGCAGGTGACAACGTGACCGTTAACTACAAAATTGTTGAAGGCGGTAAAGAGCGTATCCAAGGTTTCCGTGGAGATGTTCTTAAAAAACAAGGTACTGGAGCAACTGCTTCTTTTACTGTTCGTAAAATTTCTGATGGTGTAGGCGTTGAACGTCTTTTTCCTTTGTTGTCTCCAAACATCGATTCAATCATATTGAATAAAGTTGGTAAAGTTCGTAGGGCTAAATTGTTCTACTTACGTGAACGTAGCGGCAAGAGCGCTAGAATCAAGGAAAAACGCGTTAAGTAATTTTACTTTAACTGTAAGTAAACTTTATTTACGGTTAACTTTGTTTTTTTAATAATAAAAGATAAAAGTTATGGGAGATTTATTCAGCGGCGGCCACATGATAATCATTGGATTGATTGTTTTGTTGATGTTTGGAGGTAAGAAACTTCCAGAGTTGATGCAGGGTTTGGGAAGAGGTATCAGAGAGTTTAAAGATGCAAAAGACAATGTAAGAAAGGAAATTGAAGATCATGTAAATGAACCTGCAGATAAAAATACCTCTACAAAATAGGTTTTACCTATTTGATTAATTTATTAGAGCCTCGCAATTAATTACTGCGAGGTTTTTTTATATAAAATATTTTACTCCAAGTGATAAGGCTTCTATTTAATATTTTTAGTAAGAATATCAACAAATCTCAAACGAGGGAAATGTCTTTCTTTGAGCATCTGGATGAATTGCGGAGTCACATCTTTAAATCTGCAGTTGCCATAGCCATAGGAGCTTGCTTTGTAGCCTATTACAATAATTTTATTGTAAAGAAGATACTGATGGGGCCTATCCACCCCGATTTCATCACTTATACTTTCTTGTGCAGAGTAGGCAACAAACTTAATCTTGCTTCAACATTGTGTTTACATCAGATAAATATCAAGATGCAAAGCAATGTAGTTGGCGGGCAGTTTGGGGTATATTTCAATATTATTTTAATCGGTGGGTTTATCCTTGCCTTCCCTTATGTGTTCTGGCAATTCTGGAAGTTTATTAGACCAGGATTAACTGATAAGGAAGCTAAAAATACAAGAGGCGTTATCTTTTGGGTCTCCTTTTTATTCTTCACAGGTGTCCTCTTTGGCTATTTTGTTTTGGCCCCCTATACCGTAAACTTCTTTGCCAACTTCTCCTTAGATGATAATATAGAAAACCTATGGACTATCAATAGTTATTTTAATACAATTGTGCCACTGATACTTGGTTCTGGTCTTTCTTTTCAGTTGCCATTGGTAATGTATTTCTTGGCAAAAGCCGATATTGTTACTGCCTCCTATTTAAAGAGGGTCAGGAAGTATGCAGTACTTATTATTTTCATCATAGCGGGAATCATAGCGCCACCGGATATGCTTAGTATGATTATTTGTGCTATTCCTTTGGTTTTGCTGTATGAGATAAGTATTTTACTTTGCAAGCGAATCGAAAAAAAGCAAAGTGTAGACCCCGAGTGGAGTTAAATCATTAATAATTCAATCTTAAAATAATTCGTTTTGTTCACCTTTAGTTCAATAAAACAATACCACCAGTTTTTAGCGTCTACTAGTAATGGATGTACTCAGGCTGTACAACATTATCTTGCCAAGATTGAGGAAAACAAACATCTGAATGCCTATCTGGAAGTCTATGCGGAAGAAGCTTTGGCACAAGCCGCGCAACTTGATGCAGATAGACTTGCAGGAAAACCATTAGGGAAATTGCACGGAGTTGTATGTGCTATTAAAGATGTTATTTGTTACAAAGGGCACAAAGTGAGTGCTTCCTCTAAAATATTGGAGGGATTTACTTCTATCTATAATGCCACTGCTGTTGAGAAATTATTGCAAGAAGGCGCTATCATTATTGGTAGAAACAACTGCGATGAGTTTGCAATGGGAAGTAGCAATGAGAACTCTGCTTATGGGGCAGTTAAAAATGCCTTAGACGAAAGCCGCGTTCCTGGCGGCTCTTCGGGTGGTTCTGCAGTAGCTGTTCAAGCGGGGCTATGTATGTTTAGTTTGGGAAGTGACACGGGTGGTTCTGTTCGCCAACCGGCAGATTTCTGTGGCATCATTGGTATAAAACCTACTTATGGCCGTATCTCTCGTTATGGATTAATTGCTTATGCCTCTTCTTTCGATCAGATTGGTATTTTCTCTACTGATATTCAGGATACCGCATTGGTATTGGAGGTTATTGCTGGTGCGGATGATTTTGATAGTACTGTTTCAATAAAACCCGTTCCTTCATATTCAACCAAACTAAATCAATCAAACACAAAATACCGCTTTGCCTATTTTAAAGAAGTATTGGAACATGAGGGATTAGATAAAGAAATTGCCACTACCATAAAAGCTTATATCGCTAAACTACAGGCAGAAGGTCATACTGTAGAGCCTGTTGACTTTAACTTATTGCCTTATGTGGTGCCTACCTATTACATATTGACTACAGCTGAGGCAAGTAGTAACCTTTCCCGTTTTGATGGCGTCAAGTTTGGCTATCGTGCAGATCTGAAGCCATCAGACGACCTTACCACTATGTATAAGAAGACAAGAAGCGAAGGTTTTGGAAAGGAAGTTCAAAGACGTATTCTGTTGGGAACCTTCGTACTAAGTTCAGGTTATTTTGACGCTTACTTTACCAAGGCACAACAGGTAAGGAGATTGCTTTGCGATAAAACGAGTGAAATATTTAATAGCTATGATGCCATTCTTTGTCCTACGGTGCCAACAACTGCCTTCAAGATTGGTGAAAAAAGCAATGACCCTATTGAGATGTATCTGGCAGATATATTTACTGTATTCTCCAATTTAGTGGGTGTACCTTCTATCTCAATTCCTTTGTTTAAACATAGTAATGGAATGCCATTTGGATTACAGTTAATGTCTAGTCACTTTGAGGAAACTAAACTGTTGAATATATCAGAAGTGTTGTTAGGAGATAGTAATTATCGCCATAACTCGTGATGGTAGAACCTGAGTTTGCAATTTGAGACTTAAAACGTATTAAGTCGTGAACAACCTAGATGCCTTTTGTCGTATCCAAGGTCTTGGTAGCGACATCCAAGACCATTTTTGTTGCATCCAAGGTCTTGGTAGTGACATCCATGATCATTTTTGTCGCATCCGAGATCTTGGTAGCGGCATCCATGATCATTTTTGTCGCATCAAAGGTCTTGGTAGCGACATCCAAGATCATTTTTGTCGCATCCAAGGTCTTGGAAATGGGAGAATCAGTCACTAATTATCCTCAATCGATTTTAAAAGTTCAGTACCCAATCCCCTAAATGGTTATTTTCGTGACCTTATAAGCAGCCATTGTTTGTTGTATGAAGCAATTTCTTAAAGTGAATACAGTCATTATTAAGAAAATTTAAAATGAAATTAATTAATGTGTCCAACTTACACATTAATTTTATTAGATTTGCTCACTAAATTGTAAAACATTGGCAACGAAGACAGCGGGGGAAACCTCAACAGCAGCAGAAAAGAAAGATGTTACTCCTAAAAAAGTAACTAAGAAAGCAGCCATCAAAGAAGCAAGTGTTGCTTCTCCAGTACAAAAAAAGAAACCCGCTGCAAAGGTATCAACGACCATCGCAACGCCTGTTGCTGCTACAATTTCAAATAACTCAATAGAAATTACTTTTAAACTCAGGTTTTCTACCAAGTATGGTCAGAGCCTTTATATTTTGGGTAGCCATATATTGCTGGGAGCCAATGACCTCGAAAAAGCAGTTCCACTTTCTTACCTAGACAAGGACTTCTGGGGCGTAACAATTACTGTAGCGGATGCTGCCTCCATCAAAGAAAACATTACTTATAACTATGTATTAAAAAATACGGATGGGTCTGTCAGCTATGATTGGGGTAGCGATAAAAGTTTTAACCCGTCTAGCTTTACAAGTGAAAAGACCCTAATAATTGATTCGTGGAATTATGCAGGATACTTTGAGAATGCATTTTATTCCGAACCTTTCCAGAAAGTATTGCTTAAATCAAACCTTACACCTGTTAAGGTAAAAGTACCCAAGAAGGTTACCCACACATTTCGTGCAAAAGCTCCGTTATTGTCTAATGGTCAAACGCTATGTGTGGTAGGTGATGGTAAAAAACTAGGCAACTGGGGCGCTGTTGATGTATTGCTGCTGGCTAGAAAAGAGGATAGTTTTTACTTTGAGGCAAGCATAGATTTGAGTGATGCCACTTTTCCGATAGACTATAAGTACGGCATCTATGATACGGCCACCAAGAAGCTGATTCGCTTTGAGGATGGAAGAAACAGAACCCTGCAAGTATCTGATCAGTCTGATGTACATACAATATTAAATGATGGCTTTGCTGTTTTCCCTGCAAATACCTGGAAGGGTGCAGGTGTGGCAATACCCGTTTTTAGTTTGAGAAGTAAAAATAGTTTTGGTGTCGGTGAGTTTACAGATATACCCGCTTTGGTGGATTGGTGCAAGAAAGTAGGCTTGAAGCTGGTGCAGATATTGCCCATCAACGATACTTCTGCAAGTCATACCTGGGTAGATTCTTATCCTTATGCAGCTATTTCTGCCTTTGCATTGCATCCCATCTATCTAAATATAGCGCAATTGGCCAGCGATAAGCAAAGCAAGGAAATTGTTGCCGGATACGAACAAGACAGGATACGTTTGAACGCCTTGGATGCAGTGGATTATGAGGGGGTAATGAATGCAAAGTGGACAATCATCAAACAATTGTATGCACTGCAAAAGGTTGCTACCTTCAAATCGAAAGATTATCAGGCTTACTTTGAATTGAATAAACATTGGTTAGTTCCTTATGCTTGTTTTTGTTATCTAAGGGATCAAAACGGGACTGCTGAGTTCTCAAACTGGTCATCTCAAAAGGCTTACAACGAAGAAGAACTTGCGCATCTGCTAGATGAGAAAGGGGAGGCTTTTAATGAAATTGCCTTGCAATATTTTGTACAGTATAACCTGCATTTGCAACTGAAAGCGGCTACAGATTATGCGCATCATAATGGAATAATTGTAAAAGGCGATATTGCCATTGGTATTTCGAGAGATGGTGCCGACGCTTGGCAACACCCAAGCTTGTACCACATGGAATTACAAGCTGGTGCACCGCCAGATGATTTTGCGGTAAAAGGACAAAACTGGGGTTTCCCTACTTACAACTGGCAAAAGATGAGGCAAGATGGCTTTGTTTGGTGGAAACAACGTTTCGAGCAAATGAGCTACTACTTTGATGCCTTCAGAATAGACCATATACTAGGATTCTTTAGAATATGGAGCATCCCAATGCACGCAGTTGAAGGCATTATGGGTTATTTTGTTCCTGCAATTCCTGTACATATCAATGAATTCAGGGAACGTGGCATCTGGTATGACCATTCTCGTTTCACCAAACCCTTCATTACGGATAATGTATTGTGGGAAAAGTTTGGGTATGACAATGATTATGTGAAAAAGACATTCCTTCATAATAATGGCAATGGCACCTACACATTAAAGGATGAAGTGAACACACAGCGTAAGGTTGAAAAGCATCTGGCAAAGTGGAATGCCGACAACTTTACCAATAAAATCAAATATGGCTTATTCGATTTAATCAGTAATGTTATTCTTTTTGAAGTTGAAGGAAGCAATGGCGAGCAATTTCATTTTAGATTTGGAATTGATAGTACCCTCTCTTTCAGATACCTCGATGAACATACCAGAAGACAGTTGGATGAGTTGTATGTGAACTATTTCTTCCGCAGGCAAGACAATTTCTGGCGCCAGGAGGCCATGCAAAAGTTGCCAGCCTTGAAGCGTGTAACTAATATGCTGGTTTGTGGCGAAGACCTCGGGCTTGTACCAGATTGTGTGCCGGATGTGATGAAGCAATTGGGCATATTGAGTTTGGAAATTCAACGGATGCCGAAAGATAACTCAAAGGTATTCTTCCATCCCAACGATGCACCTTACCTAAGCGTCGTTACCCCGTCTACCCACGACATGAGTACCATCCGTGGTTGGTGGGAAGAAGATAAGTCTCGTATTCAACGTTTTTTCAATCACGAGTTGGGACAATGGGGCAATGCTCCTTACTATTGCGATGCCTGGATTAATAAAGCCATTGTATTGCAACATCTATACTCACCAGCTATGTGGAGTGTATTTCAGTTGCAAGACATATTAGGTATTGATGATAAGATACGCAGGCAAAACCCCAACGATGAGCGCATTAATGTACCAGCTAATCCTAAGAACTACTGGCGCTACAGAATGCACATTTCTCTGGAAGACTTATTACAATCGACTAATTTCAACGATGGATTCTCTGCTATGATAACAGAAACAGGAAGAGGATAACTACTGCTTTATCAGCAAAGTAGTTGAAATTTTAAAGGAATACTCATAAAACATCAATGTTGTAAACTTCAATTTTACGACATTGATGTTTTACGTTTATAAACCTATATTTTTGCGCTCTAATTTTTAAATCATTCATATATGCGTTCAATACCGTTTAGGGAAGCATTGCGAGAAGCAATGTCGGAAGAAATGAGAAGAGATGAGAGGGTTTTTTTGATGGGAGAAGAAGTGGCAGAGTACAATGGTGCCTATAAAGTAAGTCAGGGAATGTTGGCTGAATTTGGTGCTAAACGTGTGATAGATACCCCAATTGCAGAACTTGGTTTTGCAGCAATAGCTGTTGGTGCGGCACAAAATGGCTTACGTCCATTGGTTGAGTTTATGACCTGGAACTTTGCGGTATTGCCTTTGGATCAGATTTTAAATACGGCTTCCAAAATGCTCGCAATGAGTGGCGGACAGATAGGTTGCCCTATTGTTTTCCGAGGACCTAATGGTAGTGCTGGTCAGTTGGGGGCACAACACTCCACGGCTTTTGATAGTTTATATGCAAATATTCCTGGTTTGAAAGTGGTATCTCCTTCTAATGGCTACGATGCAAAAGGACTGTTGAAACAATGTATCCGTTACGAAGAAGATCCTATTGTATTCTTTGAGAGCGAGGTGATGTATGGCGATAAATGCGAAGTTCCTGAAGAAGAATATTATATTCCACTTGGTAAAGCAGATGTAAAAAGAGCAGGTAGGGATGTAACTATCGTTTCTTACAATAAGATGATGAAAGTTGCTTTGGGTGCTGCTGCTGAGTTGGAAAAAGAAGGTGTGAGTGCAGAGGTGATTGATCTTCGTACCATTCGCCCGTTAGACTGGGAGACAATCCTGGAAAGCGTTAAGAAAACAAATCGTTTGGTGATTGTAGAAGAACAATGGCCATTTGCCTCTGTTAGTTCAGAGATTACTTACCGTATACAAAAGGAAGGCTTCGATTATCTGGATGCACCTATCCGTCGTATCTGTAGTGCGGATGCCCCAATGCACTATGCGGCTAATCTTACTGCCCTAGCTATACCGGATGTAGAAAGAACGGTTAAGCTTGTAAAAGAAGTAATGTACTCTAAGAAATAAAAGTAGTTAGAATTAAAATTAAGATGCAGCTTTACTTATTGGTAATGGCTGCATTTTTTTTATGCCATTTCTTAATCAATTTGTAATTAAAGACAGACCTCGATAATGAGGTCTATGTTTTTTAGTTAAATAAGAGCCTACATCAGACACAATCTGACAGATATACCTGAATGAGAAAGCCTGATAAAATACAGTCCTTTTTTTAAAGATATAACTGGAAGCAAATAGTTATTTATTCCTTTTTGAATGAACACAACTTGCTTAGAAACCAATTTCCCGGTGGCATCATACACCATAAGAATAGATGAGGTACTATTCCCATTATATAAATATTTGAGTTTAACAGCACTTGTACTTCCAGCAGTGACGGGATTTGGCAATATGGAAAGTGTCTCCTTCTCTGTACAATTCGTTCTAACGAAAGCAGCCGGTGAATACCAACTCATTATATTAGTGTTCACATAAATGCGATACCGTGCCGCATCTGCCTCTTGAGGAACCAACACACTGTAGCTTTCTATTTCCTCTTTATTGGTTGGAAAAACACTTTTAACTTGCTTGAATATCCCATCCTTATCCGACTGTTCTATTATATAATCAACTACTCCCTTTTCATCTGCCACACTCCAAGTGAGAGCAGCATTGCATCCCACAGCAGTTGCTTTAAAGTTCAGAAGCTTTACCGGTAATGCCCCTTGGATGGACAGGTTCGTTGTATCTGATACAAAATCCCAACGGGTACTATCCAACAAATGAACACTCAGAGAATGATTGCCAGTTGATGGATTGATCAATTTGGCTGTTACTACTATAGAATCAAACGTTGATTTGGTGAGTGTAAACGGAATATTTGGCTTAGCAACACCAGAATCATACAACAGTACACTAGAATAGCATTTGTTGATATTTGGGTTTTTTATTGTTGCAGTAATCGTAAGTGTGTCAGGCAGCGTAAAAGAATGAAGACTGGTTACCTTCATACTAAAAGACGGTGCCACTCCCTTTGTTTGAGTCTGAGAAATGTCTGAACGATATATTGAATCCTTAAAGAGTCCAATCCTACTTATATGCCAATCTGTTAAAGCTGTCTTTGAAAAAACATCCGTCGATTTGATACTATCCAACAAATTATTGCTTACCCCTTTGAATGAAGTTGTTTTAGCAAAGAAATTATTATTGCATATCAGCCCATATTGCGTAAAAGGAATACCAGTTTGGGCATAGGTTGTATACGTCTTTCCACTTGTGAGGAATAAACTTTTATCTAAGAATGGACTGATACATCTGCCCAAATTAACAGACGTTCCAATAAAAACATTACCATTTATTTGTGGCCAAACAGCTGAGGTATATGCTTTATTTACAGTATCAAAGTAATCTTTTAGTTCGGGATAAGTGGCTTTGTAAATTGCACTGATGCTGTCTACATTTTTCACTCTGGTATAGGCCGTGCTGGTAGAAACTGTATCTGTCATGGCAATTTCGTAACTGCACTGGTACTTGTAATTATCAAAATAGATATTATTATTAAAGTTATTGAACAAGCCAAAATTGTTTTGTACACCAAATAAGCAATTGGCTGCAATGTTTCCATTGAAAATATTCCCCTGCGAATTGTTATCCGCATACAATGCCGAACCACAATAATTCATCGCATGTATATAGTTCCGTTGAATTTTGTTTCCTCTTTTAGTTTGTGTTTCTGCAGAATAAAATGCGCCCATATCATTGTAGGTTGTTACAACATTGCTGACATCATTATATTCATAAACATTATTATTTCCACCAAACAAAACGCCCACATGTTTACAACCATGTATGTTATTGTAAGCAGCATAACAACCGATGGCGTTGCGGGTATCTATTGCGGCAGCATACAAAAAAACATCTTGTGCATAATTGTAGATATGGTTATTAATAATTTTATGGTTACAGGCTTTCATCGCCAACTGATCTGCATTAAAAGTACTGCTGATTACATAAACACCACCTTCACCCACCTCATGAATATCATTACTCCGGATGGTACAATTACTTCCATCAGCAATCAAAACCCCATAACTTGACACATGTTTTATGTCCATCCCTGCAATAGTCACATTGCTACAGCCACTCAACTTAACACCAATACCAGAGCCTCCATCCAATGAAATTCCTTCTAAATTGATGGAATTTAGTTTACTAAGACTAATCGTTGGCGTAGCACTTACGCTGCTGATGTTGAGAATTCCAGTATCCGGTGGATAGACATAAAGCATTTTGGTATTGAAATTTATCGCCCATTCGCCAGGAAGGGATATTTCTTCAATCAGGTTTACAGCCACATACGGCTCTTGCCCATTCCCAGCCGGGCGTGTATATTTATTCCCTATTCCTCCTTGCACACCCACACTCTGGTACACAATAGAATCTATCAGATTGATAGAATCTGTCTTTACAAAATCCATTTGCCAAGGCACACGCCAACATCCCCTTAGCCATAATCCTTCTTTCAGGGCTTGTCCCCAATATTGACATCGGCCATCCCGATATTTAAAAATCCCCGCCGAGCCTCCTACTCCCGTTCCCCCATTATTCAACACCATCTTCATCCGCATTACAGAGTCACCTTTTGGATATTGTGCCATTGGTAGCGGCGTTGTATTCTGATAAAGCAATGGCCAGTTTTGACGCGAGCTAGTTGTTGCAGTCACAGTTACCGGATATTCAAACAGGTTTGGCCAAACAGACATATTGCTCAATTTGTATTTAGACAAATCTACCTGCATCACTTTTGTCTTTGCCATCGTATCAATAATCCGACTCTTTATTGAATCTGGAATTGGCAACAAATCGGAAGGATTGATGGCAGTAACAGGCTGAAATGAGGCTTTCAATCGATTGAGTGAATGATAGGTGAGTGGAGCAGTTGCTGTTCTACTATCCGTTGTATCCAATGCCAGATAGGAATAAACGCCATCCATCAACCAGATGTCACAAGGTTTTAACTTGTTAGCCGTTGTTTTGGCAATTGTTCTTGCCCTGATCAGTGAGACCGGATTGGCGGTGCTAGCACCCAAACCAGTGTTGGCACCCGTGGGAGAAACATAAATATTGATCGTTTGGGCATATAAGCAACCATTTGCAAGGATACAAACGATCAGTAGCAAGTAAATCTTTTTCATTAGCATCAATGTTATTCTGCGCAGCAACTAAAACAAAGAGAACTTGCTGCAGAACAGACTTGGTAAAAATAATAACAGATACAGCAATTGACTTAACCTAATGAACCATTTTATAGACTGAATGATTAATAGACTAGTTACAATTTTACTAATGGTGAAAAAAAATCGAAATTTACTATGGGTACTTTTATAGGGATTTAGCAAGGTATATACCCTATCAGCCAACTATCAAATCGCCATTTTTATAGAGGGGCAAGATATTGGCAACGTCTGGCGTAACACAATATTCCAGATCTTTTTCTAAGCCAAACTTCTCCAACCGATGCCAATGTGTAAGCTTTCTGATAAAGCCAAGCATATCATCTTTATGTTTCAGGTACATCTCTTCAGCCATCAAACTACTATCGCAATGAATGGTAAAGTGTTCTTTAATTCTATCAATAACTGCCCCCGCAAAAAGGGTATCTTCCAGATTAAATTTATCCTTCCAACCCGAACATCCCAACAATACATTTTTCTTTTCTGCAATCAAAAAGTCACACACAGCCGACAGATTAGGAAACGAGCCTGTTACAACTTTCGATGCACCCGCATTCAAAGCCATGTGCAACAATTTGGTGCCGTTGGTGGTAGTCAATACCAATGTTTTTCCTTTAATAAAACTGGCTGGATATTCCGCTGGCGAGTTGCCATATTGCAAGCCCGGTATCACTTTACCATCCCTTTCTCCTGCCGTTATTCCTTTTGTTTGCGCACCAATGGAGATACATTTCTCTACAGTATCTACGGGAATTATTCGCGAAGCCCCGTTATATAAAGCCGTGGCAATGGTGGATGTGGCTCTAAAAACATCGATAATAACTACGATGGAGTTATCGCAGTCGTATAACTGCAACAATTTGGGAGATAGTACGGTATGTAAAACAGGTTTACTCATGAGGTGGTAAATATAAGAGTAGGTATTTTATTGACAAAAAATGGGGGATAAATAGGATGTATTTCAAGGCATTAATTTAAGTTTTAAAAAATCAATTTGAAGTTTAACAGCACCATAAATGGTTGAAAACTAGGGTTTTATGGCACGAACAATTTCTGCTTTTCCAATTGGACCAGGTATTTTGTTGACAATAAATCCTACTGCCTGCATTGTCCGACGTACCGTTCCCTTACAGGAATATGTAACGAGGACGCCATTGTTGTTTAAGTTGTTGAATAGATTGGCGAACACAGCTTCAGTCCATAATTCGGGCTGATCATTTGGGGCAAAGGCATCGAAATAAACAACATCGAACTGGATATTTAGAGATAGGTCTAGTAGCGACTGATTCGTTTTATATAGAGTGAAATATTCGTTTATCATCACTTCTTCTTCCCAAGGACCTTCGTGTAATTGCATAGCAAGGCTACCTGTGCCTAATTGATCGTCTTGCTTTAGTGCTTTTGCTTCTTCAATTGTAAGCGGAAATAATTCTACCGCATAATAGTTGATTCTTCGCTTTAACCTGATAGCTTCTTGCATCGTAAGCAAGGCATTAAGTCCGGTACCAAAGCCCATCTCAAACACAGAAATGGTTTCTATGGCAACTTTGGGCAAAGCATATTGCAACCCTGACTGTATATAAATATGTATGCTTTCCTGCAAAGCACCCCGAATGCTATGGTAAGTAACATTCATTTCAGGAATAGCAACTGTGTAGCTACCATCTTGGGTGAGTAATATCTCCTTTTTCAAGACTTTAATCAGTTGTGAGTTATGAATTATAAGTTCTTAATTTACAAACAAATACAAAATACGGATTAAATTTCCAAAGTCCACATTATATCATAACTCACATCTCATAACTCATAACTAAAGAGTAACCCCTACATTTGCGGCTTATTTAGAAAAATATATGCAGACGGACAAGAACACAGTGGTTGGAATGGTATTGCTGGCAGTTTTATTTTTTGCCTACTTCTATTTCAGCAATCAACAAAACGCAGCCATCCAAGCCAAGGAAAAACATGATAAAGACTCTATTCAGAGCGTGATTCAGGCACAGATGAAATTAAAGGACACAAGTGCCTTGAACAAAGAGTTTCTAAAAAGAGACACTTTGGATAAACTGAGTGCCGCAGGAGATTTTACAACTGCTGCTTTGGGTAAGGAAGAACTGACAACCCTGGAAAATGAAGTGATAAAAGTAACTTTTAGCAATAAAGGTGGTGCAGTTAAATCTGTTGAACTAAAAAACTACAAATCTAGTTTCAACGGCAAACCCGTTGTACTTGGTGGTAATGCAAGTGATAAAATTAGTTATCAGATCAACACAGGGAATAACAGTTACAATTCGGTAAACAACCTTTATTTCCCAACGCCTGTTATTGAAAAAGCCAGCGATAATACCCAAAAGATAAGTTTTACCATCGCTGCCAAAAACGGACAAAGTCTTACTCACCAATACGTTGTGAAGCCAAACAGTTATGCGATTGATTGGAACATCAACATGAATGGCGCAGACAAACTGTTGAGTAATGGCAACCTGAATTTTGACTGGAACTGGCAAACAACTCAAAATGAGAAATCAAATTTGTATGAGAAACAAATGAGTAACATCTGTTTTAGTGAGGACAATCAATTCGATTATATCTCCTCCCACAAAGAACATACTTTTGAGAAGCCTACACAATGGGTGGGCGTCGTTCAGCAGTTCTTTAACACGACATTAATAGCTAAAAACAGCTTTGCAAGTGGTACCGTGAAATGGGAAAGAAGTGGAGAAAAAGATTCTACCCATACCTTGGCCACCGTAGAAACGCAATTGCAACTAAAAGTACCTGTTACTGCATCTACTACCATCCCACTTCAATTGTATTATGGACCAAATGATTATTCTATATTAAAGAAACAAGAGAATGGGATGGATAACATTATCAACCTAGGAAGAGATGTTTATTCGTTTGTACGCCCTGTTAATAAATATGTGATTATGCCAGTTTTTGGTTTTTTCACTATGTTGATAGGCAACTTTGGCTGGGCAATCTTGTTACTTACATTATTTATTCGTTTGTTTACTGCTCCGCTGATGTATGGCAGTTACCTGAGTGGCGCTAAGATGAAGGTACTGAGACCAGAACTAGACATTCTGAAAAAGAAACATGGCGAAGACCAACAGGCTTTTGCGATGGATCAGATGAAACTGTTTAGAGAGGCTGGCGTCAATCCTTTAGGTGGTTGTATCCCGGCTTTGTTGCAGATTCCCATCTTCTTCGCTTTGTATAGTTTCTTTAATTCGAACATATCCCTGAGAGGACAATCGTTCTTGTGGAGCCATGACTTGTCTTCTTATGATGTAATTGCACAATTGCCTTTCTCTATCCCAATGGGATTTGGAGACCACATCAGCTTATTTACCATTACAGCGGTATTAACAAGTTTTGCGATTTCTATGTACAATATGGGCAACACGCCAACACAAGATAATCCGGCAATGAAGTATATGCCGTACATCTTCCCTTTCATGATGCTGTTCTTCTTTAATCGTTTACCATCGGCACTTACTTGGTATTACACTGTTTCCAACACTATTACACTGTTGTTACAGTTCGTGATTCAAACTTATATTATTGATCATGATAAAATTTTAGAGAAGATGAAAGATACCCGTTCCAAACCTAAAACTAAAAGTAAATGGCAGGAACGTTATGCGCAAGTAATGGAAACGCAGAAAAAGGTGGAGAGTATGAAAAATAAAACAAGTAAATAATAAATTGCCACAAAGGCACTAAGGACAAAAGCAGCACTAAGTAAACCCTTTTTGCTGCTTTTTCTTTTTTCAACTATCTATCTGAAACATTATATTTACTTTTAAGCATTATTAAGCAACAAAATGAAAAGTGCATCTATTTTATTCTTATCACTATTACTTGCTTTTAAAATGTCTGCACAGCAACGCATTATTGCAGAGTGTACCATCACTTACAGCATCGTTGCTGCCGACAGTGCGAGTATAAAAATGAAGGAAGCCTTGAAAGCAAGTAGCAAAACGGTTTATATTAAAGGGAATGAAAGCAGGGTGAACTTAGTGAGTCCAGCCTTTAATCAGAGCGTCATCTACGATAAAACTTCTGGGGGGGCAACCATTTTAAGAGAGTTTGGTAGTAATAAATTCATTACAAAATTAGATAACGACAAGTGGCTATCTGAGAACAAACAGTTTGAAAATACCAGGGTTGAAACTACGGAAGAACACAAAACAATACTCGGCTACGACTGCACAAAAGCTTTTATCCACCTAAGAGATAGCAGTATTTACACAATTTATTATGCCACATCAATTATTCCTTCTGTGAAGGAGTTTGAGTATCTTTTTAAGGATGTAACAGGATTGGTTTTATCCTATGAGAGTTTAGGGAGAAAAGGTGAAAGAATAATATATACAGCTACTAAAGTAAATTTAAGTCCCATTCCCATTAGTGTTTTTGCAATACCCAACTCAGGCTATAGAAGCCTTTAGATATTCAATAAGCAGGCAATAACAATAAAAAGCAAGCCCTTGAAAAAACTTGTACTTCAAGGGCTTTCGTCATTCTTCAACTACTATTTCAAATCAGGCATTAATACCTCGTTGCCTTTAATTATGAAGGACAACCGATAGAAATCTACATTCTCTGCCGCCCAAGGATCTTGAATCTTCCATTCCCTAAAGTTGTCATTACTTACCATCAAACAGTGGTTCATTTTAATATATTGTAAAATAAAAACATCCGCAGTCGTTTCCCTTGGCGATTCGAGGTAAGTACACATCTTTTTAACTTTTTCTAATATATGATTATCCTCCACCTTATGCCTGAGTGAGGCATCAGCAATGACTGTGATGTCACTAAATCCTTTTTCTTTCAAAAAGTCTATCATCAAAACAAGATTCTGTGCATATACTTTTTTATCCGTTCGCCCACTACTATTATGCGCAACATTACTAGCATCCAACACAACAGACCGATCCTGCATCTTGTTGATTTCAAAAAACTCACCATCTGCATAGTAAGTGCCATATCGCTTTACAGATACACTCTTTTCAAGAAACTCAGACAAAGCGCCAACACTATGCATGGATTTGGTGAACCATTTTGGGAGTTGCATCGTGTCTTCGTATCGATATTCCTCGATATTGCTTTCCAATATGGCATTTAGTTTATTAAGCGAAATCTTTTTGCCTTGCTCAATCTTAGACAATACAATCAGTACAACCCGTTGGTCGTGGGTGATGTCGCCTTGCTTCACAAATTCAAGGTCGTTGAATTTCAATAAGTCCTGCCCATCCCTTATGCCCAACTCATTGGCAAGTTTCAAGTCGGTATAGGTTCTGAAACCCCTCTTCCCACCATCTATAAAGTCGGCATGTGTAGGGAATCCTAGTTCTTTGGCAGCTGCAAACAAGTTACTGTCGGAGAATCCTTTGGCTAGTCCCTCCAGTAATTTAGAACAGTCTTCAAAATTGTGCTGCTTGGCATAAGTGTACAAATCAAAGGCATTGTTTACAGGGGTAGTGATGTCGAAAAGCTTTGGTTCGGTTTTCTCTAATTCCTGAAAGGCAATAAAGCCAGTGAGGAAACCCTTCTTTTTCATGGTTTCAAAGGTTGCCGGGTCGCTGATGCCCGATTCTTTTACCATTAGATAATCCTCATATTTGGAATATCCCAAGGCAATGGAATCGTAGTAAAGGGTGGCATTGGGATATCCTTTGTCCTGAGCAGAAACAAAGTTTTCCAAGGTCTTGAATCCTTCTGTTTTGTGCAGCAGTAAACAGGCATTGTGGTACACCGCAAAACAATCATCGGAAGGGTTGTCTTCGTGAAGAATAAAGACATTGTCTATATGATTTACTTCGTTAAACCGACACATATCGGTGAGTGTTTCAAACTCTAGCCTCGCAGCTATCTGTTGTACCTTAACAGAAAAATACTGGTACGCTTCTTTTCTCATTTTCTCATTTTAAGTATGATTGATTAATCTATGTTTATGAATTTTCTAACTGCCTGGATGGTGTCCGGCACTTCCTCTTCTGCAGTCTCCTCTTCTTTCTCTCCCAAAGTAAGGCCATCCATCGTTGGCAGAAATAGCAGGATTGGAATGGTATGATTGGGCAAATCGTTGTAATTATTAACAAGCAAATTGTATTCTATATCCGAAAGCAGATTGTGAGAGTAATAAAAACTCCAATGAATCAAAGGCGACACCTCACCGAAGTAAACACTAGCAGTTACCTTGCCTTCTTTGATACTGGAGAGGTGATGTAGGATTGGGTTATTATCTATCGTCTCCTGTATATGGGCAAATGAAGGGACTATTTTTTCAATAAAATAATCTTTGCCACCCGTTTTATAGCATTGTACCGCCCATTCGTCCATCATCGCTTTAAAAGGTTGCAGCTCCGTGGCAAACTGCGCTTTTATCGACTTTAACTCTATCGTATTCAAAATATTTAGATTGGGAAATTCAAAGGCTTTAATAAAGTAGGGCATATCCTCTTCTATCATGTTAACGGAAGTAGCCACCATCGTTTCGAAGAAGTCTGCTTGATAAAAAAGACCCGACTGCATCCAGATAGAGTTGTTGACAGCACCATCTGGCTGTTGATTATTTATGACTTCTTGAGTACATAAATGCCCCCTTGACGACTTTCCGGGCAAACTATCTGCGTGATGAAGACCAAAACTGATGTAATCGGCCAACTCTAGCAAACCAATGAATCCATCCTTGTTTAAATTCACTCTAAAATTATCTAGCCAGCCCTGAATAATATCCTCTACTGTTTTTTCCAATTTGCGTCCTGCAAGAAACACAGCATTGGTTGGATGTTTCAAGGCCCTCATTTGCTTTTGAAAATCAAAATAGTTCTCGGCAATCAATTTAAATTCGGGTTCGCAGTAGGGGAAATTGTAGAGGATTTTCAATCTTTGTGCAAGAGAAAAGGTTTTTAATATGGCCTCCAATGTTATAAGAAAAGTGCTGTTACCAATCAGGTTCATGTAATCACTTAACAGGTAAGCTATCCTGATTCCGAATGCATCCGCAGGTAAATTGCTCGGATCTTTTGTAACATCAAACTGGATACATTTCATATAGCTTTTAATGCAAGTGTAGTCTTTATTACACGGAATATCCTGTTTATTATTTTCCCTGATTTTTACATTAAACAGTTAATCCTTATTCTGCCCCAACAAAACTATATTTTGCATCACAAAGCATAGTTTAATCGTCAAAATTACAGTTCTTTTACAAATTCTTTACCTACCTCTATTTACCGATTAAACCAATGCTTTTTTTTAGAGTATAATTGCTTGTAATAAGGAAAAAAATAAAACGATATGAAAAAAAGTCTTGTACTTGGTTTGCTTGTAATGATGTTTGCAAAAAGTTTTGCTACCGTGAAGCCTAACAGCTTATTCTCCGACAATATGGTTTTGCAACGTGGTGTTGCCGTGCCCATTTGGGGTACTGCCAATGACAGTGAGAAAGTGACTGTCGAATTTAATGGTCAGAAAGTAACCACCATCGCCAAGGATGGCAAATGGATGCTTAAATTGAAACCATTAAAAGCGGGAGGCCCTTTCAAAATGACTATCTCTGGCGAAAATACCATCACCATCCAGAACATTTTAGTGGGTGAAGTCTGGGTTTGTAGCGGACAAAGCAATATGGAACGTCAGCTTGGTTTGCGTAATGGACAAAAACCAATCGTTAACTGGGTTGCTGAAGCAGCTTCTGCTAATTACCCTGCAATCCGTCAATACTTTGTACCTCACAATTACTTCATAAAAACCAATTTGGCAGATACAATGTTTACAGATGTAAACTCCAAATGGGTTGTTTGCGATACGGCTACCGTAAAAGAATTTAGTGCTGTTGGTTTCTTCTTTGCCCGCGAATTGTATAAAAAATATCAAGTACCTGTTGGAATGTTATTCTCTTCCGTTGGTGGTACGCCTGCTGAAAACTGGACAACAAGAGCGGCGTTGGAAGCTAACCCTGAGTTGAAAGTTTTGGCTGAGCAATATGACAAAGCCAGAATGGAATATCCCGATGCAATGGCAAAATACAAGAAAGATTTGCCAGCCATAATAGCTAAATATGCGGCCGATACCCTTGTGGCATTGGCTGCCCACAAACCTTTTCCGCCAAAACCTGCTCCTCCACGTAATCCAATAGGTGGTTCAGGAGGCTTGTATAATGCCATGATTAATCCGCTGATTCCGTATGCAATTAAAGGTGTAATCTGGTATCAAGGAGAAAGCAATGGTGGTCGCGGAAAGCAATATCAAACCCTGTTTCCAACTATGATTACCGATTGGAGGCAGCACTGGAATGAGGGCGATTTTCCTTTTCTCTACGTTCAGATAGCTCCTTTTAAAAGCGCCGACCCAATGATAAGGGAAGCGCAGTTACTTACATTAAACAAAGTTCCTAATGTAGCAATGGTGGTTACTACTGATTGTGGCGACTCTACAGACATTCACCCTAACCACAAGCAACCTGTTGGCGAAAGGCTTGCATTGGCTGCAAGGGCATTGGCATATAAAGAAAAGATTGAGTACTCAGGACCTCTTTTTGAGAATTATGTAGTGAGAGGAACTGATGTGGAACTCTCTTTCACACATACCGGCAAAGGATTAGTGGCCAAAGATGGTGGCGAGTTAACCGGCTTTTTTATCTGTGGACCAGATAAAAAGTTTGTTCCTGCAACGGCCGTTATCAGTGGTAATAAAGTAATTGTATCCAATCCGGCTATCTCTTTTCCGTTGGCTGTCAGGTATGGGTTTACAAGTGTTCCTAATGGAAATTTATTTAACCAAGAGGGCTTGCCCGCCTCTCCTTTTAGGACTGATGTTGAGTAAAACAGGTATTTTCTTCATCAAGTATTCGAAAAACTTCATCACTTAATTGAATTTTTTGATGAAGTTTTTCATTTTCTTGATGAAGTAATTTGATTTATTGATTACTTTTTTCATCTTCTTGATCAAGTAATCGGATTACTTGATGACTTTTTTCATTTTCTTGATGAAGAAATTGAATTACTTGATGATATTTTTCGTTTTCTTGATGAAATAAATAGGAGTCTTAAACAAGAAAATGATGTTTGGTTGATTGAAAAGCGGATTTGTTTCTTTTTTGTCTTCGTACTTCTTTCTGTCTTTGCGTCTTTGTGACAATTAATATTAATGCCTTTATGGCAAACTTTATGTTTATGAAAAAAATTCTTCTCACTGCACTTGTTGCTTGCGTTTTTCAGTTAGGATTCTCTCAATCCACTACTTTTTCGTTCCCTACAAAGCCTGTCCGGCAAGAAATCTGCTTGAATGGTTTATGGAATTTTACCAATAATAACGACCATCAACAAACGCAGATTCAAGTGCCGGGTTGTTATACCAATGTGTGGGGTGGCAAGTGGGGAAAGCCTTATTGGGACGCGTTTAACTACCCAAGAAAGTGGACGAAAGGGGCGATGTATGAAAGAAATTTAGTAGTGACTGATGCCTTGAAAACAAAGAATCTACGCTTGCATGTTGATGGTTGCTTTCAAAACTATTCGGTACTGTTTGAAGGGAAAACTTTCGATACCATTCATGATGGTTATAGTGCCAAGAACTTTGATTTGGGTAAAAATATCTCTTCGGGAAATCATACCCTGCAAATACGGGTTGAAGATGAAGCAACAAGACTGAGCGGTGGGGAAAGTATGGGTAGCAAAGGCATTTGGGATGATGTATCCTTGCTCGCTTTACCCGACATCTTTGTAGAACAAGGGGTGGTGGTGCGTACTTCCTTTGCCAAAAAGAATATTGAATGTGATGTTCCGATAAATAATACAACCGATACCAAACAGACTTTCATTATTAAATATTTCATCACCGATTCCTCTGGAAAAGTGGTGAAAACAATTGATGGTGGCGAACAAACGCTTCAACCTAAAACTACACAGACCATTACCATCAATTCGTCTTGGGATAATCCACATCTTTGGTTTCCACACGACCCATATTTGTATCATTTCAATACCGTTTTATATACCAAAGAAGGAAAAGTGATTGATTGGCAAAAGGAACGGTTTGGCTTTAGGGAAATTACTTGGGGAGATGCAAAGCTGTATATGAATGGCAGATTATTGTATTTGCGAGGACATGGAGAACATTATTTGGGGGATATTGAAGGAACGAGGGAATACTTCAAAACTTGGTTTAGGGAGTTGAAAAAGATAGGTGTAAACTTTATGCGTTTGCATGTTTATCCAAAACACAAAATACTATATGAAGTGGCTGACGAAGAAGGTTTCTTGCTAGAAGCTGAACCTGCTTTTCACTTTAAAGTAGCTGCTGATACCGTATTTGCAGAGAAGCACTTGGGCGATATGATGAAGAACCTCATTAATCATCCTTCCATTTTCACTTGGAGTGTATCCAACGAATTGCGTTGGCAAGGTGGGGGTGAGAAGCCTTGGTTGATAAATAAAGCTCATTCTATTGATAAGACCCGTCCTGCTTTTGCGTCCGACTTTAGTGCGTTTTCTACGCACGGAGATATTATTGGTCACCATTATAACACCGACTCTGTGTTTACAGAGTGGGAACAATATGGCCCTAAGAAACCGATGGTTTGGGATGAATGTGGCGAAGTTTGGCAACCCAATCGTCCTTTAGGAAATGGTACCGCGGGCTACGAAGTAATTGCGCAAGATTATGCAACAGGTATCTACCGCGATGGAAATAATGAAATAAAATATGCTTTCGATTTAATCAGGGAAGGCAAAACTTTCGATGGCAGTCTCCATCGTGTAAATGCTGTGAGTCCTTGGGACTTTGGTTGTGTGTTTTTTCGTTGGCAACCCTTTAATCGTTATCGTGGCGTTGCCCCCACCTACAAAACATTGGAAGGGCCGGGTGTAAAACCAAGACAAGTATTGCCGTGTGCCACCCCTGTTAATATATGGGATTCTACTTTGCCAGTCTATGAACCCAACCCGGGTTATTACATCTTTGCAGAGGATATGAAATGGGTGCGTTTCCCGTATGACAGCAAGAACTTTTCTTTCTTTGGAGGAGAAAATACAATCATCAAAACACCTTTGTTGCAGTATGATGATTTGCGTTTTGTAGATGAAATCCATTGCAAGATAGAAACACCAACGGGTATCATCTTATCCGAAACCATCAAAAAGCAAAGCCTGCAACCCGGAACAATGTTGAGGAATGTAGAGTGGAATTTTACGATTCCTACAGTAACTACTGCTACACCAATCCAGATTGTAAGAGAGTTTTGGTATCAAGGAAAGCCCGGTTATCGTGATGTTCGTGAAGGACATATTTATCCAAGGCTATCAGCTTCGTTATTGCATTTGAATGGGAAAACATTGGCAGTGCTAGATGATGAGGGCTTACTAATAAAGGCGCTTACAAAGACTAACATTCCTTTTACTAAACTTTCTAAATCGTCAACAACTGTTGATGCTGA
This sequence comes from uncultured Chitinophagaceae bacterium, assembly GCA_903895845.1. GTDB lineage: Bacteria > Bacteroidota > Bacteroidia > Chitinophagales > Chitinophagaceae > Parasediminibacterium. The sequence continues at coordinate 84,690 of CAITVK010000114.1, read as the reverse complement.
TATATTATTAGTAACTAACGAAATGCTCCTACAAACAACTCAAGCACAGGTATCAACAGGATTAAAAGTCATTCATTTTTATAAGAATGAAAAATTTTTGGCAAAAGGGTCCGCGCGACTATTTGTGAATGGTGCTAACTATAAATTGCTAAATGGTATTGGTCAAGAAGAACTCACTTATTGGAAAGGTGGTAATGAATATGGTGGTATTTATCAGCATCGTCATAATTCAATTCCCTCACTTTTTCCTTCGGATTATTTAGAACATTTTCCAATTCCTAATAGAAATTCGCGTATTTTAATATCAGGAGATAAGGATGGAAAAACGTCTGCACTTGATGAAATGTATTTAGGAAAGGGTTGTCATTGGGTAACCACATTAAAAATACCTGAATCAATCGAAACAGAACCTGCTGCAGGTTGGTTACTTCATAATTTAATTGAGGCAGCGACTAGTTATAATCCAATTGTAAAAGCTAAGACAACAGCTGTATTTGGGAATTCTGATTTTTTAAAATGGTTTGAAAATATGGGTAACCATGCGTTACCTATCACTGTTATCAATTCCGGTTCACTGAAAAATATTGAAGTACTATTTATTGATGCAAGAATGCACTCCTTAACGGATGAAGAAATAAAAAGTATTAAATCATTTGAAGTAAAAGGCGGTAAGGTTTTAGTTTATCATATTACTTATAAAACTGTTCAGAGTTATCAAAAACTTATAAGTGATAGCCTTACCCTAACAAACCCTTTTTTAGACGAAAAGGCAGGTTGCGTAAAAGCCGCTACAAGTTGGACATTGAGAAGTACGCCTAAAACTGGGGTTGAATATTATGATAGCGTTGTTATCCCTCAACCTTTTGAACCCAACTATGATCCCTTCTTATCTGGTTTATCTAACATTTCCCTCAATTGGAATGGTAAGACAATGTTTTATAATGGCGTGAAGATGAAAGGTATTTCTCCTGTTTCAGTTAATGATAGCTTTAGGATATTGATTAGTAATTGGCGGAACGATTGGAGTGTGCCGCCTTTTGGCGCTGAATACATTAATGAAGGAAAAGATATGCGTCAGGCAATGTGGTATTTAAATCGTGACCCAGTATTGGCAAGTATAAAACAAGGCAAGGGTGAGTATATGCTTTGCCAATTGGATTTGATAAATGGTGATGTAAAAGGGGAAGATATCATGCATCAAATAATGACAAATTGGGAGTGTAGCTTAAGTACTTCATATTTCCCAGATAAAAAAGATGTATTTGATTTCACCGCAGCAGCAGACCAGAAAGTAAGACTGGCAAAGGTGGAACAACAACTTGCCCAATTGAAACCATTGGATAGTCTACCTTCGGTGTTGTATGATATGGGCGGCAGTTCGGATGGTAAACAACGCAAGATTTTATTGTTGACTGATAGCAGAATGTTGGCAGTTGCCCCAGAGATTATCAAGAAGCTAACTGGCTTTGGTAATGTATCTTATTCTGGTGTTTCGGTAAATAATCCTAAGGCATTTAATAGTAATGTAGAGAGTGCATTGGGCGGAACAAAGTACGATGTTATTTATTTATCCATTGGCTATGATGGCGTAAATGATTTCTCGGAAGAAGGCTTGAAGAAGTTTGATAGTGAAGTTTTAACCCTCGTAACTACGCTAAAGAATACGGGTGCAAAGCTAATGTGGGGTACACAAGCACCTTTACCTACTGCTTGGTTTGGAGAATTGAATAATGATAAGATTAATCTTCTCAATCAACGGGTGAAGAAAATAATGGAGGCAAATAGTGTGTTGGTCAACGATACTTATGGCTTTATGATGGACAAGACACCTGAATACATCAATCAGGATAAAAAGGATTTGACCTTGATAAACTCTGATTTCTTCAAGGCATTCACACCTAAATTGGTGACGACTATTGTAGAAGCATTGAAATTCTTTGGGAATTAAAGGCGGGTTTTAGGAATCAGGTTACTAGTTACAAGTACCTGCAACCTGATTCCTGTAACCAGTAACTTAAAAAATTAGTTTATGAAACATACAATAACAAGCATCGCTTCTTGCTTTCTTCTAGCAATTGGTTTTGCGCAGGTAAAACCTGCTAGTCTTTTTAGTGATAATATGGTGTTACAAAGAGAAACCAATGTGCCTGTTTGGGGTACAGCCTCGGAAGGTGAAAATGTAACAGTAGAGTTTGAGGGACAGAAGCTGACCACTACCGCTAAAGAAGGCAAGTGGAAAGTAAGCTTGAAACCATTAAAAGCAGGAGGCCCTTTTGCCATGACCATTAGAGGGACTAACACAGTTACTATCAAAAATATTTTGGTAGGTGAAGTTTGGTTGTGTAGTGGACAAAGTAATATGGAAAGGGCAATGATTTATGATACCGCCGGAAAAGAAGCCGTCGCCAATTCAGCCAATGACATGCTTCGTTTGGTAACTATTCCGCACAATTCAAAAGACACCCCTCAAACTGAAGTGGCTTGCAAATGGGTAGCATCAAGTCCTGCTACAACCTTACGTTTCTCTGCCACTGCTTATTGGTTTGGTAGTAAGCTGCAGAAAGAGTTAGGCGTCCCAATTGGTATCATCAACTCTTCTTTTGGCGGAACACCCATTGAAGCTTGGATTAATGAAAAGACTTTGATGGATTTAGGTTTACCAAAGGATAACAACAATGATCCAACACTTGCTCGTGCTGAATATGAGCGTAGAAAAGAAAAGATGAAACCAGTAATTGATAAATACAATGCCGATAAAGAAGCCGCCAAACAACAACACTTGCCTGCACCGCCTGCGCCTGCAGGGATAGTGGGAGATTATCGCGGTCCGAATGTTTTGTATAATGGAATGATTGCCCCTTTAATTCCTTTTGCTATTAAAGGAATGGTCTGGTATCAGGGAGAAAACAACAGTTATGTAGGGCGCGCTAATACCTACTATCAACTATTACCTGCACTCATAAAAGAATGGCGTGGCGAATGGGGTCAAGGGAATATTCCGTTCTTCATAGTTCAGCTTTGCCCGAATAGAAAGAAAACCACCGACCCTACTTTACCTAGTGGCATCGCAACAGTCAGTGATGCGCAGCGCTCTGCTTTAAGTGAACCGAACACCGCATTGTTAGTCACCACCGACTTAGTTGAACCCGATGGCGATGTGCACTACAAAAGAAAGGAACCGTTGGGTGCAAGATTGGTATTGGCAGCCGATGCGTTGGCTTATGGTAAGAAGATAGAATATTCTGGGCCTTTGTATAAGAATGTAGAATTTAAAGGCAATAAAGCAATCCTCAGTTTTTCTCATATTGGTGGGGGATTAGTTGCTAAGGATACTGCCCTTACTGGCTTTACCATTGCAGGAGAGGATAAGAAGTTCTATGTTGGAAACGCGACTATCGAAGGCGATAAAGTAATTGTCAACAGCCCAAATGTCGCCAATCCTAAGTCGGTCAGGTATGGTTGGGCGGATCATCCTTGGCCTGATTTAAACTTTTGGAATAAAACTGATCTACCTGCTGCGGTGTTTAGGACAGATACTTGGGAATTGCCAGTTAAGTAGTAAGTAAAAGGTTATCGTTAAGCACTTTTTCATTAGTAAATAAACTTTTAATAAATAGTAAATATGAAACATTCAGTCGTTATTCTTTTCTTTTTCTTGCTTTGTGCAAGCGGTTTTGCTCAGTTGAAACCTAACAGTCTTTTTACCGATAACATGATTTTGCAACGGGGTGTTGCGGTGCCAGTTTGGGGAACTGCCAACGATGGTGAAACTGTTACCGTAGAGTTTGCTGGTCAAAAAATAACCGCTACAGCCACCAATGGCAAATGGATTGCTAAGTTGAATCCACTAAAAGAAGGTGGTCCTTTCATCATGACTATCTCTGGTAGCAAAACCGTTACAATCAAGAATATCTTAGTGGGTGATGTATTCCTGTGTAGCGGTCAAAGCAATATGGGCTTTCCAGTTCGTTCCATCAGGGCTATTGGCAACTATCCTAAAGTGAGTGAAATTATCGCTGATGCGGCTAACTATTCCATGATTCACCAATATAAAGTCCCGCTCAAAAAGAGTGAGGATATCCCTGCGCCTGTTTCTGATGCTAATGGCAAATGGTATGTTTGCGATACTACTACAGTAAAAGATTTCTCTGCGGTGGCTTATCTGTTTGCAAGGGAATTGCAGAAGAAAATCAAGATTCCAATTGGTATCATCAATTCTTCTTACGGCGGTACGGCTGCCCAAAACTGGATTAGTAAAGACTCTTTGGAGGCCAATCCGCTCCTCAAACCAATCTTAGAAAATTACTACAAAGCCCTTGCTGAGTTCCCTGCTAAGTTGGCTAAATACAACGACGACATTGCCAAAACAATGGCTAAGTATAGTGCCGATTCTGCTAAGGCCGTAGAAGCGCACAAGGAAATTCCCCGCAAACCTGCTGCGCCGCTAACCCCTGCTGAACGTGGTGGGCCGAGTGGTTTGTACAACACCATGATTTTGCCTTTGGCGCCTTATGCTATCAAGGGGGCGGTGTGGTATCAGGGCGAGGCAAATGGCGGTCAGGGTATTCAATACCGTACCTTATTGCCTACCCTCATCAACAATTGGAGAAGCTTGTGGGGCATCGGCGACTTCCCTTTTATGATTGTTCAGATTCCAGGTTGGAAGGGGCATCAGCCTGAATTGAGGGAAGCACAATTGCTGACTTATCAGAAAATACCTAATACTTCAATGACTGTTATAAACGATGCCGACGATACATTGGACGTTCATCCGGGTAACAAACAACCAGTAGGCGAACGCTTGGCATTGGCAGCAAGGGGGTTAGTGTATAAAGAGAAGATAGAATTCATGGGGCCCATCTATCAATCCATGAAGGTGGTTGGGAATACAATAGAGCTAAGTTTTACCCATTCCGGCAAAGGATTAGTGGCTAAAGATGGCGACCTAAAAGACTTTGCAATTGCTGGCTCCGACAAGAAGTTTGTGCCTGCAACAGCAGTCATCAAGGATAATAAAGTGATTGTTTCTGCCGAAGGCATCAATAAACCAGAAGCCGTACGATTGGGTTGGAGATTATGCCCGCAGATAAACCTTTATAATATAGAAGGTTTACCAGCCAGCCCCTTCCGCACAGATATAGCAAAGTAAGCGAACCAACAATACACTGTCAACGTCTACCCAACATCCCGAAAGTTGCAACTTTCGGGATGTTGGGTTTTAAGGAAGGTATAGGTTACTAAAAAACAACCCATACCACTTGCGAAACCCAGTGATAGTAACACTTTCACCAGCTTATTGAAATATCAAGGGAGCTTTTACCTTCACAAATACATTGCTTTGGGTAGCTTTTCTAAAGCTTTCAGACTTGCGGAAATTTAATTCCCGTATACCGTGGAAGATTTTCCGCACACAAAAATAAACTTCCCGTACACAGTAGAAACTTTCCCGTACACAATTAAAAACATCCCGTATACCGTAAAAAGTTTCCCGTGCACCATTAAAACTTTCCCGTATTAGGGAAATGGATAAAAAAGAATCTACACTTCGCTCTAACATCCTTTTCGCAGTTATATGTTTCCTTCAGTATTGGATTTAGAAAAATATTTTGAGGTGTTACACAATAAAACTTTACAATGCCAATAATCACATAAAAAAAACACCAAACTTTCAGTTCGATTGTTTTATTGCGCAATTATAAAATTTTTTGCTTGCATATTTCTTGGTTCTTAGGCTATGTTAGTTGTACATTTGCGGCTTGCATTTTTTCAGTAGATGATATATTTCATCAGTACAATAAGCTTCAAAGTATTACATGGCATTACCTTATCTCGTCAAACATATCTATAATAATGGTTCCGAGGAAGTAATTCGTCGTGGGAAAAAGATTCACTCATCAGGTTATGTAGACTTGATGGAGTACGACGAATTGATGTCTTCTGTCAACTTCCGGGTAAAAGATGATAACTACCATCTCTATTATAAAGTTTACATCTCCAACTTCAAAGATGCGGCTACCTTAAAACTTCGTTGCACTTGTCCTTATAACCTCAGCGAAATATGCAGGCACAAAGCGGGCGCCTTATTCACACTACAGGATATGCTGGACCGTAATATGCTGGGTGAAAGGGAATTGGTTTATGACCAGAAGCATACGGTAGTGAAGATGAAGCAACTGGACCTGAAGATTATCAGAATGTTGTCTTCTCCAGAGACATTGATAATGGCGGAATCCTTTTTGGCATCAAATAACAAAGCAAAGATTGTTAGTGCCAAAGAAGAAAGGGTAGTAGCAGAAGTCACTTATAGCGATGAGTTATTTAAATTGGTAATTCAAAAGAATGATGAGCGCAATTTTGACACAAGTTGCACTTGTAACAGCGATACCAAGCACCCGCTTTGTATTCATAAAGCAATTGTTTTTCTTCAATTACTAAAGTCAAAAGGGGCTAATTACTTTGATAGTATCCGTAACTGGGATGCCGTAAAGAATAAATTGCTTAGCTTATATGGCTATTCTCTTACGGATGATTTGAGTGGAAAGTTTGAATTTACCTACACCGATGGACGTCCTTTTCTGAGGGTGTTAGATAGTTCCATTCAAAAGATATTGCAGCCTGCTACTTCTTCCGAGCCTAAGCCAAAGCCATTGGTGGAGGAGGCTAGGGCGATGAAAGAACTGCAAAATGAGGGAAGTAATGTCTCCGTTATGGAGAGTCCTGCTATGGACAAGGCCGCCTTCAAACTAGGTTTGGTGGTGACGACAGATCTATCACAATATCCATTCATCGCTATAGAGGCAATACAGGCTGAGACAGATGATGATTTTTCTAAGTATACTGGCAAAATTGAAAAGTTAGATCTTAATAAGTTCATTAATACAGAAGTGTTTAATGAAGATGATAAGATTATGGTGCAGCAATTGCGCAAGTTGATGCACGTGGAGGTGAATAAATACCTTAACCGTAATTCTCCTTTTAGTGGCGTTTGGGATAATATCATTCAATTAAACACCATTGATGGCAGACCAGATTCATTGCCTGAGGAAACACGAAATATCATCAACGAATACTTACATCCGAAGTATAGAAAGCTTTTTGGTGAGTTGGCAGGAAGTAATTTTATTTTCTACCTCCCCGAAAAGAAACCTTTTGTAAGTGCTAACTTGTTGGAGGCAGAGTTTTCTTCTAGCTTGATTACGCCCAACTTTACAGTCACCTATCAGGATAATGTTTACACGGTAGAATGTTCTGTAAAACTGCCTTTAGTAGAACTTGGTGTTGAAGAAAATGAGTGTGTGAGTCCCATGATTTTCCAATACCACAACCAGTTTTTTACTTGGGCTAATACAGAAGATGTTGCAGTGATCAATAACTTTCTTCCTTCGGGTAAGATGGTTATTAAAGAATCTATGTGGGCAGACAAATTGCAGCACTTCATACTTCCATTGAGTAAAAACTACGCTGTAAACTTTGGTAATTTAGAGAAGGAAGAGATAAAAGACGTATTGCCCGATTGTAAATTGTTGCTGAAAGAGAAAGGTGATTACCTGGTGTTAGAACCTATCTTCAGTTACAAGGGCTATGAAATTGGCAATAGTGATAAGGAAAAGATTATCATGCCTTTTGCGGATAAGTTGTTGGTCATTCAACGGAATATGGGCGCTGAAAGAGCCTTCATGAGTCGCTTGGAAAACCTGCATTCCAACTTTGTAAAACCAGAGAATACCAATACTCTTGCCCTCAAAGGGGCAGATGTGTTGAAGGACAACTGGTTCTTCTTATTCATAGATGCGGTAAAAGAAATGAGTATCACCATTTATGGTTTCGATGCTTTGAAACATTTCCGGTTTAACACCGCTAAGCCTTCTACTAAAATTTTCATCAGCAGCAATACCGATTGGTTCGATGCCAAAGTGGAGATTAGTTTCGGTACCCAAAAGGTAACTGTAGACGACATTAAAAAGGCACTGACCAGCAAACAACAGTTTGTGCAGTTGCAAGATGGCTCGTTGGGTATTCTGCCAGACGAATGGGTAAAGAAATATTCTTTGCTATTCAGGGTTGGGGAAGGAAAAACGAACAGCATTAAGCTTAGCAAATACCACTTTAGTGTTATTGAAGAGTTATATAATGAACGTAATGAAGAGGAGCTTTTCTTTCAGTTAGAAGAAAAGTATGATAAGCTAAAAGAGAATTATGCTATAAAAGATATAGATGCCCCTCCACACTTGATGCCGATATTGCGTCCTTATCAGGTGAGTGGTTTCCGTTGGTTGAATTATTTGCGTGAGGTGCAATGGGGTGGTATCCTTGCTGATGATATGGGTCTTGGTAAAACAATTCAGGCACTTAGTTATCTCTACTATCTGAAACAAGATTTAGGTTCATTGAAGGCATTGGTGGTTTGTCCGACAACGCTAATGTACAACTGGCAGAATGAAATTATTAAGTTCACACCAACCCTTACTTTCTACATCCATCATGGAGGAAGCAGGCTTAGGGATAATTTGCAGCAAGACCATATAGATGTCATCATCACTACTTATGGCACTTTGCGTAGTGACATCAAACAGTTTGTTGACCTCAATCTGGATTATGTAATTCTGGATGAAAGTCAGGCAATCAAGAATCCTAGCAGTAAGGTAGCTAAAGCTGCTTGCTTACTAAGGGCAAAAAATCGTTTGTGTCTGAGTGGTACGCCATTACAAAATAATACCTTCGACATATTTGCTCAGATGAATTTCCTTAACCCGGGAATGTTGGGTAGTGTGGAATTCTTTAAACAGGAGTTTGCTGTTCCGATAGATAAGTTTGGGGAGAAAGTTCAGAAAGAACATTTACGTCGTATCCTCTATCCGTTCATTCTGCGTAGAACCAAGGAACAGGTGGCAAAAGACCTTCCTGAAAAGCAAGAAATGGTCTTGTTCTGCGAAATGGGCACCGAACAACGCCGGATTTATGATGCTTTCCGAAACGATTTCAGAGATAAGATATTAGGCGTGGTTGATACAGTGGGTGTGGGCAGGTCTCAGCTAACGATCCTTCAAGGCTTGATGAAATTGCGTCAGATATGTGATAGTCCTTACATCATGAATGAGGCAGATCGTTATCCAAATGTATCTGTAAAACTAGAAGAGATTGGTCGTGAGATTACCGAGAATATCAGTAACCACAAGGCGCTTATCTTCTCCCAGTTCCTGGGAATGCTGGCTTTGATTAAAGAGAAATTGAGGGATCTGAATGTTCCTTTCGAGTACTTTGATGGTAGCACTTCTGCTGTTGAGAGGGAAAGAGCCATTCAGAACTTCCAGAATAATGATGAGTGCCGTGTGTTCCTTATCTCTTTGAAAGCAGGTGGTGTGGGTCTGAATCTGACTGCGGCTGATTATGTTTACATTGTAGATCCTTGGTGGAATCCTGCGGTTGAGCAACAAGCCATTGACCGTACACACCGTATTGGGCAGACAAAGAATGTGTTTGCCTATCGGATGATTTGTACGGATACGGTAGAAGATAAAATATTGAAACTACAAGAACGTAAGCTGGCACTCGCCCGTGACTTGATAACGGATGACGAAGGTTTTGTGAAGAGCCTCACTCGTGAAGATGTGGAGTACTTGTTCTCTTAATTCTTTCTAAATACCATCTGAAAAAAGACCTTGGACGTGATTTCCAAGGTCTTTTTTATTGCTACCAAGGTCTTGGTAGCCGTTTCCAAGACCATTTTTGTCGCATCCAAGACCTTGGACGTGATTTCCAAGGTCTTTTTTATTGCTACCAAGACCTTGGTAGCCATTTCCAAGATCATTTTTGTCGTATCCAAGACCTTGGATGTGATTTCCAAGGTCTTGGATGCGACAGAATATCCCTTATAAATTCAGAATTATACAATTTTACAGGCAAATGAAACCAACCCTCAACCAAACAAAAGCTTCTTTGTAATACTCTAAAACACAATTATGAGAATAATATTGGGCCTGTTGGTTACAGCCAGTCTCTCCGCATCAGCACAAGAAACAATCACTACTTCTTCCGTTGCGACTGCCGAAAATATGTTCGGAATTTCTTTTTCTGAAGCCAAAAGAGATTCCATGTTGGGGGCATTGAGTAGCAACCTCAAAGTCTACAACTATATCCATTCAAAGAATATCCCCAACGACGCTCCTTATCCACTTTGGTACAATCCTGTTTTGCCAACAATGGTTGTTCCTAAAAAGCAATTGCCCGTTCATTTTGCTATTCCAGAAGGCGTTGCTATGCCTTCAGATAAAAATAAACTAGCCTTTTACAGTATTCCACAATTGGCTTCGCTCATTAAGAATAAAAAGATTTCTTCGGTAGAACTAACTAAGCTTTTTATTGAAAGACTTAAGAAATACACGCCCATTTTGCATTGTGCCATAGAGATAACAGATACGATTGCGCTGAAACAAGCCCGAAAAGCAGATGCAGATCTGGCAAAAGGTATTTATAAAAGTCCACTACAAGGCATTCCTTATGGCATAAAAGATTTATTTGCGGTAGAAGGAACGCATACAACCTGGGGAACACCGCCGTACAAAGAGCAAGTGATAAATCAAACGGCTTTTGTGGCTAAGCAACTCGAAAAAGCAGGTGCAGTATTGGTCGCCAAGCTTTCTTTGGGTGAGTTGGCTATGGATGATATCTGGTTTGGTGGCCTCACACGTAACCCTTGGGATACAAGTAAAGGTTCAGGAGGTTCCTCTGCAGGTTCTTCTTCGGCAACTGCTGCCGGCTTGATTCCTTTTGCCATCGGTACAGAAACCTATGGTTCTATTGTAGATCCATCCATGCGCTGTGGCCTTACCGGTTTGAGACCAACTTATGGAAGTGTGGCTAAAAGTGGGGCAATGAATCTGGCATGGACATCAGATAAGATTGGGCCTATTTGCAGAAGTGCAGCGGATGATGCCATCGTATTTAACTACATACATGGGGCTGATAAAGATGATGCCTCCTCCATTAATGCGGCTTTCAACTACACGGGCACAGTAGATATTTCTAAATTGAGGATTGCTTATGCTAAGAATTATATAGATACCCTTCCTTCAAACAGTACCGAAAAGCAAACCCTGTTGACTTTGAAAAAGATGGGGGCAAAGTTGATTCCATTTGAGTTTCCAGACAACCTGCATGGCGATGAAATTCTTTCTTTGATAGTGGGGGTAGAGTCTGCGACTGCATTTGATCCTTTAACACGTTCCAACGGAGACGATGAAATGATGCAGCAAAACAAAGACAGGTGGCCCAATATCTTCCGCTCATCACGTTTTGTTCCAGCAGTAGAATACATCAATGCGTGTAGGCTTCGCTATGAGATTATGAGAAAAGTAGACCCTGTTCTCGATCAGTTTGATGTACTTATTGCACCTCCAGAAACGGGTGACCAATTAGCAATCACCAATCTAACGGGCAATCCATCCATCACTTTACCCAATGGCACTTTACCCAATGGATTGCCTGCTAGCATCAGTTTTATAGGTAAACATTTTGGAGAAGCTACGCTGCTTGCTTTTGCAAAGGCTTATCAAGAACAGACAGGCTTTCATTTAAAGCATCCTCCACTGTTTAACCAATAGCTTTATCGTAGAATTAAAAAGTAATAAAAAGAGGTAACAAAGTCCTTGGTTACATTACTAGGCAACTAATCAGTTAGAGTAGAATCTAAGAGTGTAAACTAAAGTTTCTCTATTGGTATTCCGAACCAGTTGGTATTGTTCAGTAAGTGTTCACCTTTCATCACCAATGACAGGGGCGCAATCTTGCAGTTGTTCTCTATTTTAGTATTATACAATACCACACTTCCCGCACCGATGCTACTTCTTTCGCCAATGTCTACTTTGCCAATCTTCATTACCCGGTCTTCAAATAGATGTGTCTGCGGACCCGAATAAGTATTAAAGGCACAATCATCACGTAGTGTAACCATATCAAACTCGGTAATGTCGGCCGTGTTCATCCATACACGTTTACCAACTTTTACGCCCATCAGTTTAAATAGGAAGGGAAGAAATGGAGTACCCTGCAAATTGTTCAGAAGGAAGGGAGTCGCCAAAGCTTCAAAGATTGAGGTGACTGCTTCTGTCCGCCACACTTTCCAAGTCCACATAGGATATTGTTCTTCTTTGTATCTGCCTATTAAAACCCATTTAATCAGCAAGCAGAATAGGAAGGAAGGTATGGATACGATGCCTATATAATAGAATGGAAATTGTAGTGCAATCAGCCAATAGCTATCATCGCTTGTTAAAAGGTCATGGGTATAAGCTATGAATAACAAACCAAGTGAAAGGGTAACGGTTTCCGGTATCAGAATACGCATAAATTCAATGATAGTGCGTACAGCCCTTCGATTGAAACTTGGTTTGTAGGTGAGCCAATCCGGATATACATTTCCTATAACCCTTCGTGGTAGCCGTACAGCAGGCGAGCCAAACCAATCGGATGGTTCATTATCAGAAATAGGGTTCTTTAATGGGGGAATAGAGGTAACGCCAATCAGTTTATTATCTCCCAGCTGATATCCTTGCGGAATAAGGGCACTGTTGCCTACAAAACTTTTATTGCCAATGCGTGTCTTTTCTATGATAAGTTCTTGATTCCGGATATCTGTTTCGCCAATCACTGCCGCATCTGCAATAAAAGACTCATCACCTATCTCCAACAAGTGGTGGGTAACATTGCTGGCATTAGAAATCTCTGTGTTCTTCCCCACTTTAGCTCCCAAAGCCCTGTAAAGACTTGGGATAAATACGGTGGCAAAGATGGGGCGCAGTACACTGAGCGATAAGGAAAACATCTGGTCTAGAAACCATTTCCATACATAAGTATGACTATAAACAGAGTAGCGTCCCACTTTGATTCTTCCTTTTAAAAGTTTAGAAAGAACAATCATTTCTGCGATAAACAATAAAATATAGGACAATGCAAACAGTGGCGTCGTTATCAGGTAATAGAAAGAGTAGTCTGCCGCTTGATCATCCAGATAATTTAAGCCAATGATAGTTGGGACAATGGGTAGCATCACCAACGTAGGAATGAGGAAAACCAATCCGGAGAAGAATAACTTATACCGTAACCGCTTTGCTTTCGGTACTGGTTTATACGCTACATCTTCTTGCTTTCTGTCCACCAATTTAGCCGGGCTTCCTTCCCAGATACTATTCTTGGGCATGGTCAGTCCGAATCCTAAACAAGATAAATCTTTTAGTTCGCTACCCTCTTCCACCACACATCCGCCATTCACGATGCAACTTGTACCAATATGGCAATTGTCTTCCAGCGTGATTCTTCTAAACTTAATCAGCCCATCTTCCACCCACACATTGTTCAGGATTACATTGGCACTGATGGTTACATTCTTTCCAATTGTTATCAGGTCGGGTGATCCAAATCCAAAGCTGCTCAACTGAGAATCCTTGCCTGTTTTAATGCCTACAAGCTTCATCAGGAAAGGATATAATGGCGATGAACCAAAGGTTTCTAGTGGAATAAAGCCTACAATATGACCATACAGCCACCATTTAAAATAGTAGGCGCCCCACAATGGGTAATCGCCTTCTTTAAACTTTCCAATAAATAATCGCCTGATTACAACAGATACTGCAATCATAAAAGGTGGCACCATACACAACAAGGCAATGGCGGCGAGGATAGGGATTGTGTAGCCATCTACCTCTTGGGCAACAATATAATAGCCAAGGTAAGGAACAAATATTTGCGCAGCCTGCAAACCAAACAGCAATATCAGGGCGATGGCCTGAAAGAAACCACAGAGATAATAGCGCAACTTGGGGATGGGATGGAAGGTTTGTGTCGCTTGCTTTTGAGTGGTATATTTTTCATTGATCCAATAGCTGATGATGCCCTCCACCGTTCTTTTTTGGTAGATGTCCAGGATAGAAATGTTTTCTAAGCCGGCGATCTCTCTTATCTCCGATACAAATATGGCAGCCAGCATGGAGTGTCCGCCCAAATCATTGAAGAAATCACTTTGTTTCTTGATAACCTGTCCCGGAAAGGTGGTTGCCAGCCGTTGGATGATGCTAAGAGCAATGCCATTACCTGCATATTCGTTTACTATTTCCTCATTCAGGTTCTTGTCTTCAGTCGCTGCCACCACCCATTCTGGCAATGCTTTCCTGTCCACTTTGCCACTAGGCAGCCATTTAAAGTCGGTTACTTTCATAAAATAACCAGGCACCATGTAGGCAGGAAGCAGTGCTGCCATTTGCTCACGCAGTAAGCGTTCATCTATATTGGGTTCATTATCGTTGGGAATATAATAGGCCACAATATTATCCATATTGCGGATGTTCTTTACCCCGATTGCCCCTGTTTTGATAGAGGGAATATTGTTCAACACCACTTCAATCTCACCTAGTTCTACCCGATATCCCCTTATTTTTACTTGGTCGTCCTTGCGTCCAATTACTTTAAACCGGCCATCTTCGGTCATCGTTCCCTTATCTCCCGACAAATAAATCCGGTCTCCAGGAAGGTCATGCAAGGCGTCTGGTTTGGGCAAGAATACTTTCGCATTCAGTTCGGGTTTATTGATGTAGCCATCACTCAGGCTGATGCCACTCAGTACAATTTCGCCTTCTTCACCAATGGGTACAGGCTCCAGCTTTTCATTCACCACTGCCATGCCGTAGTTGGGCAATGGATAGCCGATAGATATTTCATCGTCGGCTTTTAGCTCTATGAAAGAAGCAGAAACGGTTGTTTCTGTAGGGCCATAACTATTAAAAAACTGCAAAGGAAGGCTTCCCCACTTCTTCAAAACATTGGGTTTACAAGCTTCGCCACCCGAGTTGATTAAGCGTAGCGTAGGAATATTGGTATCCAATAATGCCAGCAGGCTAGGCACGGCATGCAATACAGTTACTTTATTTTTATTTAGAAAGTGATGAAGGGTATCCAACGACTTGGCAGTAGATGCATCGGCAATACATATTTCTGCACCCACAAAAAGGCTGATCCAGTTTTCTTCAAACCACATATCAAACGAATCGGAGAAGCCTTGATAAACAATATCGGTGGACTGAATCTTTAGTATCGAATTCTCTGCGCGCAACAGGTGACTAATCTGTTTGTGCTTGATGGGTATCCCTTTTGGCGTACCGGTTGTGCCAGAAGTGAAGATGATATACGCATAGTTATCGGGGTGCGCGTAGTTGATTCCTACATAATTGGTCGTTGGCTGACTGAGTGTTACGTTTACGGCAACCAAAGGCTCGGGTAGCGTGGTGTCGCAGAAACAAAATTGCGCCCCCACGTCTGCCAATACATTCTTCACTCGGTCTATGGGCGTTTCCCGGTCGAAAGGGATGTAGGCTGCACCAGCTTTCAATGCGCCGAGTGAAGCAATCAAAATGTTATATCCCCGAGGCAGGTAGATGCCTACAATCTGTCCGGGTTCAACGCCTAGTTCCAGCAGGTGTTCAGCAACGGCATCGCTATAAGTGTCTAATTCGGAATAAGTAATTGCTTGACCATTGAAGGTAAGGGCAGTTTTACTGGCATGTTGTGCAACAGAATCTTTAAAGATTTGCACCAGCGTTTCATTCCTGAGGAACGATTCGTTGGTGTTGGGTAAACTGATACTCGCGTCAGTGATAATCATACGGTGCAAATTTGTTAGGGACGAAACACTTAAAACAGGTGCATCTTTTTTGTTTCAGCAACCTATACTGCAAAGTAGGGGCAATTATTATGCAATTTGATAGGGTGGGGTATTCTTTTATGAAAATATTAGACGTTGGGCCATCAATCGGGATTAATAGTTAGCGGCTAGCTCAAAAAAAGAAACCCCTCTGAAGAATCAGAGAGGAGTAAGCTATCATCAAATGATTAATGATTAAAGTTTAATGATTAATCATTTGACCATAAAATAGTTGTTATTAATCATTAATCACTAATCACTAACCATTAACCATTAATTGCCTCCTGCAATCTTCAAAGGCAGGCTCAAGCCACTTGTATAGATGCCACACATCATTACATAATAAAGGTAATAGTCGGTTTTGGGTGTTAGGTTTACCAATGTTTTCAATCTTCTCCCATTTATGTTAAGTACAAAAGTTGGTATCAGCGCATTCAACGGTAGTGTTATTTGTCCATCCGGGCTCATGGTAGTACCGGGAGGCAATGGGCTACCTTGAACAGCGATGCAATTATATTTTGTGCCACTACCAAACGGCGCACAAGCAATTTTAGCTACCCCGGTGACCCCAGGGGTATAGTTAAGACCAGCAGGCACTGCGCCATCCCTGATGAGTGTAGCTGTATCGTTGATGCCATCCCAATAAGGAATCATACTCAGCTTAAAAACATCTTCTGGGTTAGGGGTAGCAATGGCAATACCATTTACATAGGGTGCAAGAGAAATCAGGCAACCCAACAAATCGGTGTGTGCCTCATCGTAAGGGATCTTTGCAGATTGCCCTCCTTGTTTATAAAGGTTTCTTTTGGTGGTGAAATTGGTGATAAAGCCACCCAAAATTAGTTCGGTTGTAGGCTTTGTGCCTGTGAACACCAATGGGTTATTTTCAAAGATGGCTAACTTAATGTCTAAGGCTTGACCACCCAATTCATCAATTAAAATTGCCCTGATTCCGGCAACGTCTACTCTAAATTCTCCTGGTAACATAATTTTAAGTTTAAATGCGTGATAAAATTTTGCTGGCCATTTATATTTTGCGGTCAACTCGAACAAAGGACGTTACAATGTGGCATTTTATTTTAAAATTATGTTAATGTTATCACAATGCGTGTTTTGGGTTTATTTTATTGTTAAATAGGCGCTTTTTCCATTAAAATAGTAATTAAATAATAATTCAACTCCTCACTCCGTCATTGTAAGGCTCACTCCGTCATTGTAAGGCTCACTCCGTCATTGTAAGGCTCACTCCGTCATTGTAAGGCTCACTCGGTCATTGTAAGGCTCACTCCGTCATTGTGAGGCTCACTCGCTCATTGTAAGGCTCACTCGTTCATTGTGAGGCTCACTCGCTCATTGTGAGGCTCACTCGGTCATTGTAAGGCTCACTCGGTCATTGTAAGGCTCACTCGTTCATTGTGAGGCTCACTCGCTCATTGTGAGGCTCACTCGCTCATTGTGAGGCTCACTCGCTCATTGTGAGGCTCACTCGTTCATTGTGAGGCTCACTCGGTCATTGTGAGGCTCACTTATAACAAAGTGAGCTAATGAATGCAGTAAGGGAGGCTTTTGTAGAGAAATCCTTTCTTTATAGGTATAAAATATTGGGTTATTTATCAATTATCCCTCATCTTTGGGAAACGGTATGAAGTTATATGGTGAAAACTGTAAGGGGAAAAGCTGAATTACTGAAAAATTATTATTTACATTTTAAAAATTAAACAATGAAAATGATTTGCTTTTTAATCGTACTGTTTGTTACAACACACTCTTTCTCACAATTACCTCTTGATTATAAGCTAGTAAAAGGAACTTCTCCGGCGGGGAGAGGCAACTATTATACAAATGGAAGAATAAAATTTCTTAAAGATACTCCTCTAATGGGGGATGATTACGGCGACAAACAAAATATGGAATCACTATCTTCAACCTATGGAATAGTATTTAAGAAGACAAAGGACGATATATATGTAGGTGATGGATTTTCGAATGGAAAGTTCCGTTTTGTTGTTTATAAGAAATATGCCTATGTTGTTATTTCGGAAACTAACACGAAAGAATACGTAGATATGTGTCAGTTTGTTTTTAATGCAGTTAGAAATAGTGACTTTTGGAATTAGAGACTAGTGGGACTATATTTTTCGAAGCCAATTGGTGCTCCTTACCAACAATATTAGCCATTAAAACTAACATCGGTGAGTTCGGAACACCATCAGAGAAAATTTTTTATAAGGCAAACTAATTATTTGGAAGGAACTATATCTTTACTTTTAATAAATCAAAAATAAATGAAGAAATATTATATCCACAATGGGGTAGGACAAGTTGGGCCATTTGACAAATCAGAACTAGTAAAAGAAGGTGTTGATAAAGAAACTCCAATTTGGTTTGAATCATTAAAAGATTGGACAACTATCGGAGAAGTTGAAGAACTAAGTGATTTATTTTTAAATAAACCACCAGAATTTAAAGGCTCAATAAAAGTAGCTCAAACTCCTCTCTTTAAAAAAGAAGAAAAAGCAACCTCAGTTATAAATAAGGACGTGCCTTTTTTCAAGACAATATTTAATAAAAAAAATAGAATAGCGATAATTGCAATTGGATTAATAATGGTTGGAGTTGCGTCTTTAACTACTTGGTTTATACATCAAAATACTATTGATAAAGAAAAAGTACGTGAAGTTCAAGAGCAGGCCGCTAAAATTGAAGAAGAAGCTGCACAAAAAGCACAAGAGGCTGCACAAAAGGAACATGATTTGGACAGTGTAAAATTAAAAGAACAACAAAAGACACCACAAGAACTAGAAGAAGAGTTACTTGCAAAGGAGCAACAGAACCCCAAAAAGTATTTATCTGTGTATGGAAATATGAAAGAAAATAAAGTCCAAACAAGAAGTGCAGATTTATTTCATCATTCAGAATATCGTACGGATGGATATATCATAAATGGCTTTATTAATAATTCGGCTTCGGTTGCAAATTTTAAAGATGTAGTAATTACATTAACTTTTTACACACAGACACAAACAATATTGGAACAAACAAATTTTACGGTTTTAAAATATTGCCCACCACATACAAGAACACCTTTTGACTATAAAGTTTTTCCAGTACAAGGTTCTGCCAATTACCGCATGGAAGTGAAAAAGGCAAGTTCAGACTAAATAATTCATCACATCTAGTCCATGAATGTAGGGTTCTGGTTCATGAATCCTTTCAAATTAAGGTCAACAACCCTCAAAGGGTTTTTGACCTTGCCTCAACTGGCGCATGAATGTCGTGTTCTGGTTCAACACTCTGTCATGGACTAGCCGTTACTAAGCATAGTTCCGTTTAACAAGCCCTAGCTAGTCCGTGCCACACGCTGTTATCTATAATGGCTTGCGCATTGCGTGCCGAGTGTGAATTTGTACCTAACATTATGCGACAACAGAGCAAGAATTAAGCAATTGTACATCGGCAGACGAAACATCCTTGTCAAACACCTTCCCAAACGCTTATTCTTTGGCGGTAAGTATTTGACAGTCTCAAATACTTAAAGAATCCTACCTTTGAAAATATTTATTGCAAATGACAACGAGAGAAAATATATTAGCTATTTTAAAAACGCACAAGACTGAGTTTTTTAAATATGGCGTGTCAGATATTGGACTGTTTGGTTCTTATTTGCGAAACGAACAATCGGCTGAAAGCGACATTGATTTGTTGATAGATTTTGAGCCTGAAAAAGAGAATTTCGACAATTATATGGCCGTATATGATTTGTTCGAGAACCTTTTTGAAAATGAAAGAATTGAAATCATAACCAAAAACGGATTGAGCAAGCACATCGGACCTAAAATTTTAAATGATGTGATGTATGTCTAAGGAACCCATTGAATTCTTAAAACATATTGCTGATGAATGTACTTATTTGATTTCTGTAAATAAGAACTTATCAAAAGATGACTTTTTGGACGATGAAACTTTGAAACGAGCGGTTGTAAGAAGTTTAGAAATTATCGGAGAGGCAACAAAGAAGATTCCTGCAGACTTTAAAGTTAAATGGGGTTCAATTCAGTGGAAAAATATGGCAGGTATGAGAGACCGCCTTATTCACGACTATATTGGTGTTAATTATTCAATTGTTTGGGATGTGTTTAACAACAAAATTCCAGAACTGTACGAACAAATCCAAAACGTAATAAATCAAGGATAAAACTACCGCTAACAAAAGTGTTTAGTAGAGTGCTCGGACATTGCTCAACTGGCTCATGAATGTTGGGTTCTGGTTCATGAATCCTTTCATGGACTAGCCGTTACTAAGCATACCTCTTTTTAAAAAACCCTAGCTAGACCGCATCACTAGCTGCTATCTATAAGAATATCGCGTTTTGCGTGTTCATTCGCTCAGATAGTTACGAAACCAATCTCAGTGTTCCTAGCTAGGAACACAATACCCATAAAACAATTGAAGTGGATGGTTACAATATAATCCGTATCCCTGCTGCAAGAGATGCAAAACTTAAGTTTGTTTTTAACTCAAGAGAATTATTTTGGGTTACAGAATTATAAGTCTCATAAAGACCAAAACTGTTATTTTGGGAGTAAGATAGTCCTATAAGCGATGGTATCAATAATTCTAAATCAACTTTTTTATAAATCCTATAAGCTACACCGGGAGTAAAAAATAAATCTCCAGAAAAACCATTCGGAATGTTTGGACTGCCTATAGAATCTGTTAAATTAGTTTTGTTAAAGTAAAAATCAACCCCAATATGATTGAAGAATGATAATGAACTAAAAAGCTTGTAATACTTTCTGCGAAAGACTCCTGCACCATAAAAATTAAATTTCAGTTGATATAACCCATTGACATAATTGCCAGTTTCTTTTAAATTTGAGTAACCCAGGTAGACACCATATACATTATTCTTTTTGAAAGCCTTAGATATTGAGACCCCTCCACCAATACTTTTCGATGACGTTTCTGGGTAAAAAGAACCACCCGTAGCGTTGATATACTTAGCGTCACTACTACTACCACTTAATTGCCCGCCAACAAGTAAAGTACCTTCTTCTATCTGACCATTTGCAATTGTAAAGAATAGGAAGCTTCCTAATATTATTGAAATCTTTTTCATTTTTGATAATTTAATAAGTAGATTAATTATTTGAGAAGTAATGCAGTAGTTAAGTTTGATAGATTTGATAATATCTCAGAATCTATCAAATCATATTTATAAAATAATTCTAACTCCAGCAGATATAGAGGAAAAACTTAGACTGGTACTTAACCCGTAGGAAGAATTTTTATAGGTACTTTTATAATCTCCATTATTGTATGCAGCCTTATTAGTGTTGTAAAACAATCTTGTTAGGTTGGGCATAAGGAGTTCTATATCAATATACTTGTGGATTCGATATGAGATGCCAGGTGTAAAGTATAAATAAGCACTATATGCCTCTACTAATTTGTGCGAAAAGCTTAGTCCAGTTCCTAACTCACAAAAGGAATACAGCGAGGGAACAATCTTTTTATAAGTTCTATTATAAATACCGAAGCTGTATGTGTTTTCATTGCCAGTTTCGGAGTTTCCGCCAGAATAGATGGAACTAGAACCTGAATTGGGGAAAAATCCCACGGAGAAGCCATACACATCGTTGTCTTTAAAAGCCCTAGCTATCGAAAAAACAATTAAATTATTATTAGTCGATGATTGGTAGGTTGGATTTCCAGGACCAAAGACTTCTGTAGTTTTTGAGCTAGAAAAACTAGACTGCCCTCCCAGTACAAATGTCCCTTTTTTAAACTGTCCATTGGCAATGGTAAATAAGAAGAGGATTCCAGCGAGAATTGAGATTTTTTTCATTGTTTGATTGTTTAAAGTTTAAATAATTTATTTGAAAATCAAAAGTAGCCGTTTCTTTTGGATGATTTTGTATTTTCAAAAAGTTATTAAACCTTATTTTCCTAGCTAGTCCGCATCACACGCTACTATCTATAAAGGTTGGGGCATCTCAATTGTACACCGCCCATTGGAGTTGCAAAAGTATTGGTCGAAGGATGGGGTGGTGAATTTGGTGGAAGATTCGGAAATAATAGTGGTTATGATGCTTATCCAAAAGAAGTGGTAGTGGCTAGTGCCAGCGGAGGTTTTAAAGGGTATATAAAGGGCAATAAGGCTTCGGGGAGTTTATTCATTTGGTGGTAGATGGTTCGTAACAAATAAATAAAAATAACTTGTGAACATTATTCATTAGTTTCGTTTAAAATAACAACGATGAGCACCTTGGAACTTAAAGCATACGAAATATTCAAATCAAAGCTTGGTGAAAAGGAAGCTGAAACATTAATAGAATTCTTTGATTCAAAAGTGGAAGAAAAATTTAAACAAAAGGCGGACATCTTCCTAACAAAAGATGATAAAGTAGACCTGATAAAATGGATGGTCGGCTTTTGGATTGCCCAAATGGCTGCAATTGTGGGCTTATATCTTAGAAAATAAGCTCGCTCCCCAGCTAGTCCGCATCAATCGCTAAAATCTACAAGGGCTAGTGCACGCGTTTCGCGTTTGCATTCGCTGCTAGTTAAAGTCAAATCAGCAATGTCGCATAGCCTCTCTGCTGTCGAAAGCTAAGTTGAGGGTTATCCAAGCAACTCCTATTCTACAAAGTCCTACAAACTTTGTAACTTCGGTCAAAATAAATTTAATTATTATGTTGTATGGACAAGTAAGCATTGACCCTGAAATAATGAGCGGAACACCAGTTTTTGCAGGAACCCGTGTGCCTGTTCAAAATCTTTTTGACTATATTGAAGGTGGTGAAGACCTAACTGAATTTCTCGACGACTTTCCCTCAGTTTCCAAAGAATCTGCTGTTGCAGTTTTGGAAATGGCAAAACGTACTTTGACAACTGAAAAAGTTTTACATGAAAATTTTGCTTGATGAAAGTTTGCCTAGAAAACTTAAAAATGATTTTGGAACAGATCATGAAATTTGGACTGTACGTGACAAAAACTGGTTGGGTCAAAAGAATGGAGCATTATTGAAATTAATGGTTGAAGACCATTTCGAACTTTTTATTACTGGTTGACCAAAACCTACCATACCAACAGAATCTAGATCGACTGCCATTGACCATATTTGTACTTTGTGCCGTTGACAATAGGAGAGAAACACTTTCTAGGTTAATACCTATACTTTTTGACAGACTTGCCGAAGGAAACTTGCAAAACATCATTGAGATTTCATAACATCAGCTAGTCCGCGTCAAACGCGCTAAAATCTACAAGGGCTAGTGCGTGCGTTTCGCGTGTGCATTCGCTCAAATAGTTGTTAAGCTGAAAAATATTGAAACCAAGGCTTCCACCACTCTCGACCATCGTTAAACAATTAGAAAAGCTATCTCGCCGATTTTCTGTCATTCAACATAACCTTACTATTTAGCTTGCCTCATCTGTTACAAATTAGCTGCAACAGCAACTCAATTTTATCAAACTAACTTTATGTATAAATATTCAATTTTATCATTGCTTCTCTTCTTTTCCATTGCCTCTTTTGGCCAAAAAGGTACACTAAAAGGAAAGCTGATCGATAGCGTGGGCGGTCAGTCTCTAAGATCCGCTTCCATTACTGTCCTCGATGCTCAAGATTCTACCCTGGAAGTATTTGGATTGTCTGATGATGATGGTAACTTCAACTTGAGAGGTATCTCCCAAGGGCAGTTTATTGTTAAAATTACTTATGAAGGCTATAAGACAGTAAGAAAAAGAATTACTATCAGCAAAGAGAAATTAATTGCAGACCTTGGCAATATTTATATGAAGATAAAAGCCAAAGAACTGGATGAGGTAATTGTAGAAGCCCCACCAATGACCGTTAAAAAAGATACGATTGAATATAATGCCAGTAGTTTTAAGACCAAGCCCAATGCAGTAGTAGAAGATTTGTTGAAGAAACTACCCGGTGTGGAAGTGGATAAGAAAGGAGCAATAACGGCTCAGGGAGAAACGGTGCAACGCGTTTTGGTAGACGGAAAAAGGTTTTTTGGAGATGATCCAAAGATGGCAACCAGAAACCTTCCGCCAGATATGGTTGATAAGATTCAGGTATATGATGCCCAAAGCGATCAGAGTGCTTTTAGTGGATTTGATGATGGAACCCGGACAAAGACAATTAATATCACCACCAAAAAAGATAAGCGTGCAGGTTACTTTGGTAAGGCAATGGCAGGCGGGGGCAATGATGGCCGCTATGAAGGAAGTGCCACTTTTAATCGGTTTAAAAACAACCAACAGATAAGTTTTGTATCGGAGGCAAACAATGTAAACAAGCAAGCCTTTAGTGTGCAGGACTTTTTGGGTGTTGTTGGCAAAGGTGGCGGTGGGAGAGGAGCTGGTGAACTAGGTGGTGGAAACAGTAGTACAGGCATCACGACTGTTTGGGCAGCAGGACTAAATTATAAAGATGTTTGGGGAAAGAGTACTGATGCGTATGGTAGCTATTTTTATAATAATGTAGCTATCAACAATATTTCGAACAGCCTTACACAGAAGTTTGCTACCAATCCCGATTCTTCTCAGTTTGCCACACAAGCAAGTAACTCACTCAATCAAAATCAGAATCATCGGTTTAATTTCAATATAGAAATGCCTTTTGATAGTGCTAACTCCATGATAATTCGTCCTAATGTCAGTTATCAGGCAAGTACTGTGGGTACACAAACGGGTACAAACACTACGCTGAATAATGTGAGTGAGTTGAGTAACGTGAATCAAAACCTGCATACCTACAATAATGGATTTAATAACTCTATTGATGTTCTTTTCAGGCATCGGTTCAAGCTGCCGGGACATACCTATTCCCTAGATGTAAGCGGAGGCAACTCCAACAATGATGGCAATCAAAACAACTACTCAACTACGAGTACACCCAAACTATTGGATACCTTAAATCAATACAATAACAATGGGAGTAATTCGGGTAATATCAGTACTACATTTTCTTATACGCATCCCGTTGCCAAAAATCAGTTAATTCAACTAGGAGCCAACTATAGTTATAGTCTCGGCACATCCGATCAGTACACTTATTCGCTTGATAGTGTTGGGAAGTACACGGTTCCAGTTAATAATCTAACGAACAACTTCAAAAACATTAACGAAAGTGAACGATTTACGTTGGGATATAGGATGCAAAGTTCTAATCTGAACTTTGGTGTAACTGGTGGGGTACAGTTCACCAATTTGAATAGTAACAACAGAACGGCTGATACCATGCCTATCATAAAACACTATACCAACCTGTATCCTACCGCCAATTTGATGTATAGTTTTACACGTACTACCAATATCCGTATCAATTATAATGGGCGAACAAGTGCCCCGAGTTTATCACAGTTGGAACCCGTAACAAATAACACCAACCAATTGAACATCACAACAGGTAATCAGAAATTGTCGCAAGCATTTACCAATTCATTGCGGATATTCTTTACCTCTTTTGATGTATTTAAGCTAAGAAACATCTTTGCAGTCATCAATGCAAGCAATACCCTAAACGGAATTGTAAGTGACATTACCCAGATTAATTCTGGCGCAAAAGCGGGTACGCAGCACACTACTTATATCAATAAAAGTGGGGCTTATAGCTTGAGCGGCTACTTTAACTATGGCTTTCAACTCAGTAACCCCAAGAGCAACCTGAACTTTAGTACCAACCTAAGTAATAGTAAAAATATAAGCTTGTTGAATGGAAGTGAAAATAATACTTACAACTCTACCATCGGGGAAACCATTGGCTGGACGATGAACCTAAACGAAAAGTTTGATATGAACCTTCATGCTTCCTCCACTTATAGCATTATCAAGAATACAATCAATACACAGACTAATTCCAATTATTACACCAATAGTCTTTGGGCCGAGCCTACATACACCTTCAAAGGGGGATGGGTATTTAGTAATGATTTTACCTACACTTTTTACACAGGACGTACTTCGGGATATAATTTTTCTGTGCCATTATGGAATGCATATATCAGTAAATTGATGTTCAAAAATCAAAATGGGGAGTTGAAGTTTGCATTGTATGATATATTGAACAAAAATCAAAATGTAACCAGAACAACTACCAACAACAGTGTTGCCGATGTTCAGAATAATGTGTTGAAACAATATTTTAGCATCACGTTTAGTTATAACCTCCGCAAGTTTGCTGGGCAACAAGCTGCTATCCCAGGAATCTTCAAAGGAATGCGGGGAATGGGTGGCGGAAGAGGTGGAAGAGGGATAGATTAACAATAGCATACTTCATTTGGTATTGGTTTAAATTAATAGCTAAAAATCGGTTTGATTAAAGCAAACGATTCATTCTGTTTATCTTCTTTTGTTGTTTCTATAACTTAACAGGCACTTTAATCAGCAATCAATAAACGAAAAGTGTACTTGAGGAAAGATTTTCTTACTTTCACCGCCCGAAGAGGACATGTCAGATACGGCAAAACAGTTCTTGGAAAGTATTTGACTCATAAAAAACACTGATAAATGAAAGCAATTATACCCGTAGCAGGTGCTGGTGCCAAGCTTCGACCACATACATACACTCAACCCAAAGCCTTGATTCCTATTGCAGGAAAAACAATCTTAAGTTTTATTGTAGATCAATTGCATGAAGCTGGGATTAATGAATTTGTCTTTATAGTTGGTTATCTTGGTGAGAAGATTAAGGAATATGTTTTACAGACCTATCCTGATCTTACCACTCATTTTGTGTTTCAAAATGAAAGGCAAGGAACCGGGCACGCTATAGAATTGACAAAGAACATTGTTGGGGATGATGAAGTGTTTATTGCCCTTGGCGATACCATCTGCGAATATGATATTAAAGAAGTAATGGACAGCCCTTGCTCGATGTTGGGTGTGAAGAAGGTAGATAATCCTGGCAGTTTTGGTGTAGCAACCATCAATGAAGAAGGATTTATTGAGCAACTGGTTGAGAAGCCTTCCATCCCAAAAAGCAATATGGCGTTGGTAGGCATTTATAAGATAAAAGAAGGGATGCTTTTGTATGAGTGTCTCAACGAAATGTTCTCGCACCAACGGAAACCCAATACCGACTACAACCTGACGGATGCTTTGGATTGCATGGTGAAGAAAGGTGTGAAGATGAAGTCCTTTAAAGTAAAAAATTGGTTTGATTGTGGTAAAAAAGAAACATTATTGGAAAGCAATGCTACCATGCTAAAGAAAACTGGTGGCAATGTTCAGGAAGATCATACCTATAAAGATTGCATTATTATTCAGCCAGTAAGCATTGCAGACGGTTGCGAAATATCACACTCCATCATTGGTCCGCACGTTGCAATAGGTGCCAATACAACCATCAAACATTCAATAGTAAGAGATAGTATTATTGGTTCGTATACAAACCTATACGAGGTAGTTCTAGACAATTCACTTATTGGAAGCGATGCCTCTGTAAAGGGATTGAGCAGAAGCCTGAACATTGGTGACAACACAGAAATAGATTTTGGATAAACAAGCAAGTCATAAGTGGTAAGTAATAAGTAAGCATTTGTATTTTACTTATAACTTATTACTTACCACTTATGGCTAATGCTTAGTTTTTCCGCCAAGCCCATTTCCACATTTCTTTCCAGGTCGGTTTCTTGCCATACATCAAGATGGCAACTCTATAAATCTTCGCACTTATCCAGGTGGTGCAGAGGAATCCACAGATTAAGAATAGCATACTTAGTGCTAGTTGCCAATAGGGCACCGTATTCGGCACACCAAATGGTATCCGGGCCATCATTACAATGGGCGATGTCAAAGGAAACAAACTTCCAAATACAGCTAGATTACTTGTGGGATTATTAATGGCACTCGACATAATTACAATACCAAATATGATGGGCATCGTAATTGGCAACGTAAGACTTTGTGCATCTTGAGGATCTTCATTTACAGCACTTCCTACTGCCGCAAACAAGGAAGAATACAACAGATACCCGCCTAAGAAATAGAAAATGAAACAGCCAATAATCAGAGGGAAATTAATATCAGAAAGTCCATGCATCAAGTTATCCAAAGCGCCACTTTGTTTGGCTGTTTGTAATGCTTCATTTGCCCCATGATTCATAACATTGGCGGTTTCTCGCATATCAGGAACAAATAAAGGAAGTATAAACCGGAGTGTAACAGTAAGCGCAACCCAAATTATAAACTGCACCAACCCTACTGCACCAATGCCTGTAATCTTTCCCATCATCAACTGAAAAGGTTTTACGCTGCTGATGATTACTTCGGCAATACGATTTGTTTTTTCTTCCATTACACCTCTCATCACCATAGTTCCATAGATAAAAAGAACCAGATAAATCATAAACCCAGAGGCATATCCTACACCATAACTAATGCCCACTTTGGTATCATTCTCTTCCTTTCCTTCTGTGGTAGAGAATTTTACTTCATTTCCTTTTTGAAGACTATCCAGTTGCTTTTTACTTATTTGCAGGGATGAAAGAAGCCGTTGATTCTCCAAAGCATCATTGATGCGTTTCTGAATTTCTTCCCGGTTCATCAACCCCACCGTTTTGCCTGAAACAACAGAAATGGTATCGCCTTTTGAAGGTTTAAAATCTTCTGGCACCCACACATAACCATCCAATTCCTTTTTAGCAATCTTCTCTTTCAGCTGAACGAGGGATTCATCCTTTACAAAAACAAACTTTATATCGTCTTTACTATCTATTTTCCCTCCAAATACATTTGCATTATCTGCAATGGCAACCGTATAATTCTCTGACGATTTTACAGAGAGATAAATAATCAGTCCATACAAACCGAAAATAACTACAGGCAGTAGTATCGTCGTCAATAAGAATGTTTTCTTTTGTACCCTGCTCAAAAATTCGCGTCGTGCTATTATCCAAATTTTATTCATAAGTCTATAAAGTCGTAAGTGATAAGTCTTAAGTTGTAAGTAAGAGTTGAGGGATTAAGTAGTAGGGTTGTGTGACTTATTTCCTATTACTTAATGCCTGATACCTGCTTAAGAAAGATTTTGAAAAGCCCTTGTTACCGATTTTGTTCCATCAACCAATTGAATGAAGATGTCGTTGAGGGAAGGCAGTATCTCATTAAAAGATTCTATCCCAATTCCTTGGTTAATGAAATGCAGTAACACATCATTACTACGATAACCTTCATTTATTTTCATCGTAAATTCATTCGCTTGCTGATTAATAATCTGATAAGCCCCATCTTCTACACTTGCAGGGATGCCTGCCAGTTTAATGCTGAATTTATTCTCTTTAAACTGTTGTTTTACATCGGCAACCGTTCCGTCAAGTATCTTTTTACCTAAGTTTACCAGCACAATATGGTCGCAAATCTCCTCCACCTGTTCCATCCGGTGTGTGCTGAATATCACAGTGCTTCCTCGTTGAGCCAAGCCATAGATTTCATCTTTTATCAGGTTGGCATTCACAGGATCGAGTCCGCTAAAGGGTT
Source organism: uncultured Chitinophagaceae bacterium (assembly GCA_903895845.1). Taxonomy (GTDB): domain Bacteria; phylum Bacteroidota; class Bacteroidia; order Chitinophagales; family Chitinophagaceae; genus Parasediminibacterium. The sequence continues at coordinate 55,506 of CAITVK010000114.1, read as the reverse complement.
CATCTAGTATAATTAGTTTGGGTTCGTGCAATACAGTCGTTACAAATTGCAACTTCTGACTCATCCCCTTGCTCAGATCTTCTACTTTTTTGTTCCACCAGCTCTCCATCTCCAGTCTTTTAAACCAGAACTTTATCTTCTGCATGGCATCTGCCCGGCTCAACCCTTTCAACTGTGCCAGATACAAAGCTTGTTCACCAATCTTCATTTTCTTATAAAGACCACGCTCTTCGGGCATATAACCAATCTTGATGATGTCGTTTTCGGGTTCAAAAGGTCTTCCGTCAAACGTAATACTGCCACTGTCGGGGTAAAAGATACCCGTAATCATCCTAAGTAAGGTAGTTTTTCCCGCACCATTTGGACCTAATAAGCCAAAGATATCTCCTTGTTTTATGTTGAAACTGATGTCGTCAACGGCTTTCTGTGTAGCGTAATATTTTTTTAGATTGTGTAATTCTAGTATGGAATCCATAAATTAATTTAAAAATCGAATATAGGAAAGGATGGTAACATTTTATACAAACTATCAGATTATGACAATGAAATACCAACCAATAAGGATGTTCTTATTGAAAAAAAAGACCTCTTTATTAAGAAAAAAGACCTCTTTATTGGGGTAAAAGACTTCTTTATTGAAAAAAAAGACCTCTTTTTTTGGGGTAAAAGACCTCTTTATTGAGAAAAAAGACCTCTTTTCTGGGAAAAAAGACCTCTTTTTTTTGGCAAAAGACCTCTTTTTTTGGCAAAAAGACATCTTTATTTGAGAGAAGAACTTTCTTATCGTATACCATAACAATCATTCTTATTTTCACTTCCAAAGCCACATTATTATTAAAATGCGCATCTAATTTGCAATTCCTGTTACTTTACACGCTGTTTTTACACAGCATTTTATCAATACGGTCAACGGCTATATGCATATTTCTATCATCATTGTCAATTATAACGTAAAATACTTTCTGGAGCAATGCCTTTGCTCTGTGAAGAAAGCAATTGATAAACTGGAGGCCGAAGTGATTGTGATAGACAATAATTCGACCGATGACAGCATTGCCTACCTGCAACCCAAGTTTCCTTTTGTACAATTTATTTATAACGAAGAAAATGTAGGCTTTGCTAAGGCAAATAACCAGGCATTGCAATACTGTAACGGCGATTATATTCTGTACCTGAATCCGGATACCATTATTCCCGAAGATTGCTTACTGAAATGTATAGACTTCTTTGAGAAAACACCCGATTGTGGCGCCTTGGGCATTAAAATGATTGATGGCAGTGGTACCTTTTTACCCGAAAGCAAAAGGGGATTCCCTTCTCCCGTCGCCTCCTTTTTTAAACTGACTGGGCTGGCCGATCTTTTTCCACGTTCTCGCTTGCTCAACCAATATTCATTGGGCTATCTCAATCCGTTTGTCAATCATCAGGTAGATGTATTGGCGGGGGCATTCATTATGGCAAAAAGTACCATCATCAAAGAAATTAATGGTTTTGATGAGGCCTTTTTTATGTACGGAGAGGACATTGACCTCAGCTACCGGATACAACAATTGGGATACAATAACTATTATTTTGCAGATAGTACCATCTTGCATTTCAAAGGGGAGAGTACCAAAAAGGGTAGCCTCAACTATGTAAAGATGTTTTATAGTGCGATGAGTATTTTTGTACGGAAGCATTACTCAGGCACAAAGGCAAGTGTTTTTTCGATGTTTATTCAGTTGGCAATCTTTTTTAGGGCAAGCATTTCTTTGGCTAAGATGATTGTTTTCAGGATTGGATTGCCGTTGTTGGATGCAGTAATTATCTATGGATGTTTGTGGAAAGTGAAAAATGAATGGATTAAATGGGTGCGGGATGGAGAACCTTTTTCTCAGGATAACTTCCGGTTGATGTTTTTCTCTTTTGCTATTATCTTTTTGATAACAGGGGCGTTGTCGGGCATGTATGATAATCCGGATAAGCCTTCCAAAACATTTGTATCGAGCCTTTCGGGTATTTTGGTAATGGTAACTGTTTATGGATTATTACCGTCGGATATGTGGTTCTCGAGAGCCGTTATGATTGTTGGTGGATTGGTAGCGGGCATTGCAATTACTGTATTTAGATGGCTATTGATTCAGTTTGAATGGATTGAGAAAAGCGATGAAGAATATAAGTTTCAACAAACAGCGGTTGTAGGCAGTCTGGAAGAGTACCAGCAAGTTGTACATATCTACAAGAAAGCAGGGCTGGAAGAAAGGCTACTCGGGAGAATTAAGGTAAATGGACAAGAAGAAAAATCCATTGGGGATGTTAAGCAGTTGAAAGAATTATTGAACAGACTAAATATTAAGGAAGTAATTTTTTGCGAAGGCTATCTTACCAATTATCTAAATATTCAATTGGTACAGACGCTCCCCAAGAATGTTAGTTATCGGTTTATTGGTCAACACACAAAAAGCATTGTGGGCAGTGATAGTAAAGCAACTGTTGGCGAAACATTGGCAGCGGAAGGGTTTTACAGAATCAGTGAACCGTATCAGAAAAGAATGAAACGAGTGGCCGATGTACTATTTGCTTGCTATTTGTTGGTTACCCTTCCGGTGCAATTGGTAATTGTGAGCAGTAGGATCGGGCTGATACGAAATATATTTAAAGTATTGCTTAATCAGGCTACCTGGGTGGGATATACTAAGGAAGAAATAGCCTTGCCCAAACTAAAAAAGAACTTGTTGACCTGCTGTGGTTTGCCTTTAAATGCCGCTCATCCTTTAAATAAGGAGGCTTTGCACCATTTGAACATTCAGTATGCAAAAAACTACGACTTTTGGTTTGATGTGGGTCTTCTGTTAAAAAATTATAAACAATTAGGCGGTTAATGTTAACTAATACCCTTTTCTACTACTAACAATAAATTGTTTTTGAGGGAATTGATATATTTTCGTAAAAATAGAACACATAACACCTACAACTAACGATGGCGATTATTGATTTTAAGATTCCAGCACGACTTACAAAAGCACTTGGTTTGCCACAAAGCACGCCAAGAACCATGCAGTTGAGGGTGTTGAAGAAGTTAGTGCGTAAGGCAAGGTTTACCGAGTTTGGTCAAACCTATCGCTTCGATGATATATTATTGAGCAAACATGTTGGTAAGAAGTTTCAGGAGTTGGTACCAGCGTTCAATTACAATAAAATTTACAAGCAGTGGTGGTATAAAACCTTGGAAGGCGTTCCGGATGTTTGCTGGCCTGGTAAAGTAAAATACTATGCCTTGTCGTCTGGTACATCCGAATCGGCTAGCAAATACATTCCCATTACCAATGATATTCTCAAAGGCAATAAAAATGTGATGATCAAGCAGTTCTTTGGATTAAGGAACTATGAGGATATTCCGGTAAAATCTATTAGTAAAGGTTGGCTTACCTTGGGTGGAAGCACGCAACTAGATCGTTATTCAGCAGGCTATTATGCAGGAGATTTAAGTGGCATTACTGCTAAGAAAGCACCGTTCTGGTTTCAGCCCTTTTATAAGCCTGGAAAGAAGATTGCCAAAGAAAAGGACTGGCAAAAGAAATTGGAAGAGATTGTTGAAAAAGCCCCTCAGTGGGATATTGGTTTTGTGGTGGGCGTTCCGGCTTGGATTCAGATGTGTATGGAGATGGTGATTGAACGCTATAACCTGAATACCATCCATGATATATGGCCCAACCTCGCCTTTTTTGTTCATGGAGGCGTAAGCTTTGAACCGTATAAAAAAGGATTTGAGAAATTGGTTGAAAGACCGCTAATTTATATTGAAACCTATCTGGCAAGTGAGGGCTTTCTGGCTTATCAGGATGTACAGAATGGATTGGGGATGAAGTTGGTGATCAATGAGCATATCTTCTTTGAGTTCGTTCCTTTTAATGATGACAACTTTGATGCAGATGGTGAGATGATAGATAATCCCGAAGCATTAATGATTCATGAAGTAGAAGAAGGAAAGGATTATGCACTACTAATCAGTACAAGTGCCGGAACCTGGCGCTACCTGATTGGCGATACCGTTCGATTTGTAGATAAAGCTAGAAGTGAAATCATAATAACGGGACGTACCAAACACTTCTTGAGCCTTGTTGGCGAACACCTGAGTGTGGACAATATGAACAAAGCTATTCAGTTGGCAAGTGAAGAACTGAACATCTCTATTCCCGAGTTTACCGTAACTGGTATCCCTTATCAAAGTTTCTTTGCCCATCAATGGTATGTGGCTTGCAATGATGTGGTTGATAAGATAAAACTTGCAACCATCATTGATGATAAACTGAAAGAGCTAAACGACGACTATGCCGTTGAACGCAAAAGTGCACTCAAGAATATTTTTGTTGATGTATTGAGTGAGAAAGAATTTATGGACTTCATGAACCAGAAAGGAAAGATTGGTGGTCAGCACAAATTCCCTCGTGTACTCAAAGGCAAGATGCTGGAAGACTGGCAATTGTTTTTAAAGACTCGATAGACACTTTCAACATAATTGAAAAGAGGGCTCATAATAACCAAAATGAGCCCTCTTTTTTATTGTAATACGCTTCTCAAAAGAAATAAAATAGTTTTTTTCTATCGTTCAATTATATCTATCAATTATTATCTATCAAAAAAGACTGCACCTTTGTTGCCTAAACAATAAAAAGTAACAAAATGAGTAATCACGTATTATCAATTGGAAGTAAGTTTCCTGAGTTCAAAAAGACAGCAGTAGTATCTATCGAGAAAGGTAAAGAGTTCGTTGAAATAACCAATGAAACCTCTGGAAAATGGACCGTTATGTTCTGGTGGCCAAAAGATTTCACATTTGTATGTCCTACAGAGATTGCTGAGTTCAACAAAAAGAGCAGCGACTTCGCAGATAGAGATGCCGTTTTAATTGGCGCTTCTACCGATAGCGAATTTGTACACGCAGCATGGAGAAGAGACCACGCAGACTTGCGCGACCTTAAATTCCCTATGTTGGCAGATACTTCAAAATCATTGGCAGAAGAGTTGGGCATATTAGCCGAAGGCGAAAAAGTAGCTTACCGTGCTACATTCATCGTTGATCCTCAAGGAATCATCCGTTGGGTAAGTGTTTATGACCTAAGCGTTGGTCGTAGCGTAGGAGAGGTTTTACGTGTACTAGATGCATTACAAACAGATGAACTTTGCCCTTGCAACTGGACAAATGGTCAAGAAACATTGACTGCACAGTTGGCAGCAAACTAATCATTTAGTTATAAGTTATGAGTTATAAGTTAAGTCTTGAAACTCATAACTTATAACTTATAACTAATATCTATAGTATGATACAGAATGAAACATTTGTAAACTTGTTGAACGAGTTACAAATACCCGATTACACCCCGTCTACCAATGCGTTGGTACTTCTTAATACAGATGCACGCTACATAAAAGACCTGAAGATAAACGTTGGTAATGTGCTGAACAATGCACAATACCTTGACAAGAAAGAAGCTTTACTATTAGCTTTGAGTATTGCGGTGAATGAGAAGTTTGACTTGTTGAAGGCTCCATTTACCAAGATGGCCCAAGAAGCAGGTGCCACAGATGCAGAAATTGCAGAGGTGATAGCTTGTACGTCTTTGATGAATACAAACAATGTATTCTATCGTTTCAGACACTTTATGGACAAAGAATTTTATTCTAATCAACCCGCAGGCATCAAGATGAGCATCATGATGAACCCTGTTTTGGGCAAAGCATTCTTCGAATTGTTGAGCTTGGTTGTATCTTCCATCAATGGTTGCGAAATGTGCGTTACCTCTCACGAGAAGTCTGTATTGCAACATGGATACAGTGAAAGCAAGATATTTGAAGCAGTTAAATTAGGTGCCATCATCAAAGGTTTGATTACTATTTTGTCCTAAGCAAACAGTACCAAATAGGATTCTAACTCAGTTTATTCCTTTCCATGTGTCTAGGTGCCTAAATGGTAAATCTTCCTTTCGATAGGCGAAATTATAAGACACTACGTAGCTTTATAGTCGTTTAGCTAAATAGGGTTAGTTATATTTGCACTTTAAATTGATTTATTATGATTAAGACAGGCAACCCCATCATCAGCATATATACCGAGATGACTCCAAACCCGGAGACCATGAAGTTTGTTGCAAACAAGCTATTGTATCCTGGAAAGAGCATTGATTTTGCAGATGAAAGCAGTGCAGGCCCTTCTCCATTGGCAAAGGAATTGTTCAGCTTTCCATTCATCAGAAGCGTTTTTATAGCTAGTAACTTTATTACGCTTTCTAAGACAGCTGATACGGAAGACTGGCAAGATGTGATTCCAACCATCAAACAATTCTTGAAAGAATACTTGGAGAATGGTGGCGTAGTAGTGAACGAAGATGAAGTTGCAAACACGCGTCAGGAAGCAAGCAATACAGTGAGTGCTGATGACGATGATATTGTGAAACGCGTGAAAGAGTTATTGGAAAACTACGTAAAACCAGCCGTTGAAATGGATGGTGGTGCGATACAATTCAGAAGTTACAGAGAAGGAACGGTAAACCTGATGCTACAAGGTAGTTGCAGTGGTTGTCCATCATCGATGATAACGTTGAAAGCAGGCATTGAGGGTATGATGAAACGTATGATTCCGGAAGTAAAAGAAGTTATTGCAGAAGCAGAATAGTTTGTTTTTGTTTTGTTTGTTAATTGGCGGGTCGCATCATTTGCTGACCCGCTTTTTTATTCAGCTAACATTCAGTTTCCACAGTTACAGGCAAAGTGGGAACACTGTAGACTTTAGCATTTATTTATACACCTAACCAAATTAGCTATCGGGTCTATTGTATTTTTGCAGCTAATTGTACCATATACAATTACATCATGAATAGTTTATCCAGAAGAAAGTTTCTAGCTGCAGCCAGCCTTGCTACAATTGCAGCTACCGCCTCGGGCATAAGCAACAGACGAATTGTTAACAAACAAAGTCTGATGCACGTGGTTTATTACTGGCTAAAGAATCCAGATAGTGAAGCGGACAAACAAAAATTAATCGATGGACTACATCAGCTAGTAACTGTGAAACAAATAAAGTTTCACCACATTGGTGTTCCCCAAACTTTTAAGGCAGATGATCCATTAAAGAATTATCATGTATCATTACTGATGGTTTTTGATGAGCCGGGCGACATAGATGTCTATCATAAAGACCCCATTCACCAAGAGTTTGTAGCCGCCTGCGGCAAGCTTTGGGAAAGAACAGTAAAGTATGATTCTTTGGGGGTTTAGTTAGTTGCCACAAAGGCGCAAAGACTCAAAGAATCACTAAGAAAGATATAAAATATAAGGTATGAAATATGAGTAATTAGCATTGACATAAATAAAAGAGAAAGCCTTTGAAACATTTGCTTCAAGGGCTTTCTCTTTTAACTCATATTTCATAGTTCATAATTCATACCTCTTGATTCTAGTTCTCGAAAGTACTGTAGAAGTAAGGCGTCTTTGCTTCAAACTCAGCACTACAAGTATCTACCATCTTGTAAACTCTGGTAATACCAAGTTTCTTACGCTTTTCAAATACCTCATCATCAGAACAGTTGCCTTGTAAAACCTTAGCAATCTGTGCATCACTGAAGCCATTCTTCTTAGCATCTTTCAGTAAGTCATCAGGTAAAGTCTCCAAACGGTGGTGTGCAATTTCCTTTTCTATTACACAAAGCTTTTGTATCTGATATAAGAACCAACGATCAATACCTGTTGCCTGTGCAATACTTTTAACAGTAGAGCCTTGCATCAATGCATCTTTAATTCTGAATATCCTATCCCACTTCGGCGTCTTGATGTATTCCACAATCTCCTCACTCTTCATCATACTCTTACCATAGTATCCTAGGCCAATTGCGTCATTCTCCAAACTCACACATGCTTTTTGCAAGGCTTCATTAAAGCTTCTACCAATTGCCATTACCTCACCAACGCTCTTCATCTGAAGACCCAATGTATCGTTTGCTCCTTTGAACTTATCAAAATTCCAACGAGGTATTTTTACAATTACATAGTCCAAAGCAGGCTCGAAGTAAGCGGACGTTGTTTTAGTAATCTGATTCTTCAATTCATCCAAAGAATAACCGATAGCCAACTTTGCAGCAATCTTCGCAATCGGATAACCAGTCGCCTTACTAGCCAATGCAGACGAACGGCTTACACGTGGATTGATTTCCACCGCTATCAACTCTTCTGTTTCCGGGTTCATTGCAAACTGCACGTTACAACCTCCCTGGAAGTTGCCAAGACTACGCATCATGAGCATTGCCTTGTTACGCATGTCTTGGAAAGCGGTATCACTCAATGTCATTGCAGGTGCAACGGTAATGCTATCTCCTGTGTGAACACCCATCGGATCAAGGTTTTCTACGGTACAAATAATGACTACATTATCGTTCTTGTCACGAAGCAATTCCAATTCATATTCTTTCCATCCCAACACCGCTTTCTCCACCAATACTTCGTGGATAGGGCTCGCCTTCAATCCACGTTCAAGCGCAGCGTCCAAATCATCTTTGGTATGTACAAATCCACCACCAGTTCCTCCCAATGTAAACGAAGGACGTATCACCAATGGGAAACCTATCTTCTGTGCAAACTCTTTTCCTTCCAAGAAGCTATTTGCCACGTGGCTCGGTGCCACTGCAATACCAATCTTCACCATCAACTGACGGAATTTCTCCCTATCCTCAGCTGTATCAATCGCTGCCACATCTACCCCAATCATTCGGCAGTTATATTTCTCCCAAATGCCTTGTTCATCTGCCTCTTTACACAGGTTCAATGCCGTTTGTCCGCCCATTGTCGGCAACACCGCATCAATCTGGTTTTCTTGCAGAATCTGTTCAATACTTTCCACTGTCAATGGCAACAGATACACCCTGTCTGCCATCATTGGATCGGTCATTATGGTTGCAGGATTACTGTTTATGAGTATCACTTTCACACCTTCTTCACGTAAACTACGTGCCGCTTGCGTACCAGAATAATCAAACTCACAGGCCTGACCAATAATAATTGGACCCGAACCAATAATCAAAACCGACTTAATCGAATTGTCTTTAGGCATAATTTATTTTTATGAAAATCGTGCAAATGTAAGTGCCACAACGATAAGATAGGGTTCTTTTTTGGATAATAATTCTAAAGTATTTCTCATCAGCAACGCTGTAACCCTCTATTGCAATGCAAATATTCAATCTGACAATGCAGTTATTCACTTAAAAAAAGCTTCATAGTGTTTTATTAAGCTGAGATTGTTATGTTTCGAAAATATCACCCTCAACAGACAACTTCACACTTCATAAAAAAGACCTATTCATAAATATCTTTTAGCACATTACAATATTTTTCAGTTGAAGTTGTTGCAGAAACAACCGTAGAAAAAACTTCAATACAATTAAAATACAAAAGCATTCATTTTTTAAATCTATCAAGTATATTTGAAATCATGTACAAGCATACCGTTGGTCACACTGTCTACAAGTTTAATTCCCTAGCCGATTTAATGGCAAAAGCTACACCGCTACGCTCTGGCGATCAACTGGCAGGTATTGCGGCACGTTCCTATCAGGAAAGAGTGGCTGCACAAATGGCGCTTGCAGAATTGCCTCTTTCTGTTTTTTTAGAAGAACATTTGATTCCTTATAATCAAGATGAAATTACAAGGTTAATAATTGACACACATGATAAGGCAAACTTCAAAACCATTTCGCATCTTACCATCGGTGATTTCCGAAACTTTTTACTGGATAACACAACCACCAAAGAAGTATTAACTTCATTACAAAAAGCCATTACTCCTGAAATGGCTGCCGCCGTTTGTAAAATAATGAGCATTCAGGATTTGATTCTGGTGAGCGCTAAATGCGAGGTTATAACCAGTTTTAGAACTACAATTGGTTTAGAAGGTCGTTTAGCTACACGCTTGCAACCCAATCACCCTACAGATGATGTAAAGGGAATACTGGCATCTGTAGTTGATGGAATTTTTAATGGAAGTGGCGATGCTGTGATTGGCATCAATCCCGCAACAGATAATGTAGCTAATCAGATTCAATTATTGCAAGTGCTGGAAGATGTTAGAACACGATACGAAATACCCACACAAATCTGTGTACTTAGTCATATTACCAATACAATTCTGGCTATAGAACAAGGCGCTCCGGTAGATTTGGTTTTTCAATCAATTGGAGGAACAGAGAAAACGAACAGTAGTTTTGGCATTAACCTTAGTATGCTCAAAGAAGGGAAAGAGGCGGCTGTTTCATTAAACAGAGGTACTGTAGGCAATAATGTAATGTATTTTGAAACAGGGCAGGGTAGTTCTTTATCGGCAAATGCGCATCACAATATCGATCAACAAACATTGGAGGCGAGGGCTTATGCTGTGGCAAGGGCTTTTGATCCATTATTGGTAAACACGGTGGTTGGTTTTATTGGACCAGAATATTTGTATGATAGCAAACAGATAATAAGAGCAGGGCTAGAAGATCACTTTTGCGGTAAACTAATGGGCTTACCAATGGGTTGTGATGTCTGTTATACTAATCATGCCGAAGCCGATCAGGATGATATGGATGTTTTGATGACCTTATTGAGTACCGCCGGCTGCAACTTTATTATGGGTATTCCCGGTGCTGATGATATTATGCTTAACTATCAAAGTACTTCCTTTCATGATGCCCTTTATATCAGACAGTTACTCGGCTTAAGACCAGCTCCAGAGTTTGAAGAGTGGTTGATAAAGTCCGGCATTATGAATAAGAACCTACAGCTTACACAATTGGATTTATCAAATAAACTACTAAACATTGTTTCATAACTTCAATCAAGATGAAAAAAGACCCTTGGTATAACCTGAAGCAATACACCAATGCCCGAATTGCTATCGGACACTCGGGAGCATCGCTTCCTACTAGTGAGCTCCTGAAGTTCAGAATGGCGCATTCCTTAGCGAAAGATGCAATTTATTCTGAGATAGACACACCACAATTGACTGCCGATTTACTAAATTCAAGTATAAAGAGCGTTGTTGTAAAAAGCAATGCGTTCGAGAGAAAAGATTACTTACTGCGCCCTGACAAGGGCAGATTATTAGACCAGGAGAGCATTAACAAGCTACAGTTTGCAGTGAAAGAACCTGTTGACTTATGTATCATCATTGCGGATGGATTATCTGCAAATGCGGTTAATACTCACTCCGTAAAGCTTATAAACTATTTACTGCCATTATTAAAAGACTGGACCTTATCTCCCCTTATTCTAGCTAAGCAGGGCAGAGTGGCACTTTCAGACTCGATTGGACAAATACTTAAAGCACAGATTTCTTTATTACTAATCGGGGAAAGGCCCGGCTTAAGTTCCCCTGATAGCATGGGTGCTTACATTACCTATCAGCCCCAACAAGGAAACACCGATGAAAAAAGAAACTGTGTATCAAATATTCAGTCGGATGGGTTATCGTATGAGGTGGCTGCGCTTAAGATAGCTTACCTATTACAACAGATGCGTACCAAACAAATTTCGGGGGTATTGCTAAAGGATGACTATGATAACAATATTTTTCAAATTGACGGTAAAAAGTACTAGCCAAAGTCTGTACTTGAATCTGGAACAACCCCCATTATGAACTTATTTGTTACTAACCTTTTGAATCCCAACTGTAATGACATCCCACTATCATCTTTACAATAAAATTTCTCACAACAACGCTTCTCTCAATTCGTATTCAGCTCAATCTCATCTTTATACATCAACTCAACTATCTTAGCTGCTCAATGTTATACCTGCATGCAATCTGTAATAAAGGTTTCTAATCTTACCAAACAATTCAAGGGACTCACTGCTGTAAACGACTTATCTTTCTCGGTTAACAAAGGGGATGTGTACGGCTTTCTCGGACAGAATGGGGCTGGCAAAAGCACCACCATCCGTATGCTACTTACCCTCATTGCCCCCACTAGCGGCGAAATAGAACTATTTGGCATGAACATCAAAACACACCGCTCCGAGATTCTGCGTCAGGTAGGTGCTGTAGTAGAAAAGCCCGATGTCTACAAATACTTATCCGCTTACGAGAACGTAGCGTTGTTTGCTAAACTCAGTGGGGTAAAGGTCACTGATAAACTAGTGATGGACCAACTAGCCATGGTTGGGTTAGCTTCACGAGCTAAGGATACCGTTAAGACTTTCTCTCAAGGGATGAAACAAAGACTAGGTATTGGCATCGCCTTAGTACACAATCCTCAGTTGATTATTTTGGATGAACCTACCAACGGTCTTGACCCGCAGGGTATTGCCGACATCAGAAACCTGATACTGAGTTTGAGTAAGGAAATGGGCAAGACCATTGTTGTTTCCTCACACTTATTGAGCGAAATTGAACAAGTGGCTAGCAGATTATTAATCATTGACAAAGGCAAGAAACTGGTGGAAGGGAATGCACACGAACTCTTTGACCCCGCTCAAACTATCGTGGAGATTGAAACAACTGATAACCTGTTTGCGCTGCAACAACTACAACAGAGTCGTTGGCAGTCTATGTTACAACCGCAGCGTAGTCATAGCATTTTATTGAAACTACACCGCAACCAGATTCCTTCTTTACACAAGAACTTAGTGGAGATGGACGTGCAGGTTATCTCTTTGCAACCCCGTCACAATCTGGAAGACTTCTTTTTACAAATCACTTCGAACAACCAACATGTACAAGCTTTTACAAATTGAGTTATATAAGATATTCAGGCGTCCGCGCACTTACATTGCCTTTCTGGCAATCACTGCATTGGTGGGTGTCATCCAATTAGGACTCGTTAAGAATGGAGACGACTATGTAAACTTCGTGATGGGCAACGTGATGCAGTCCTTCTCTTTCGATGGAAAACTACTGAATGGCTACCTCGTTTGCTATATCCTTCTGCAACTGTTATTGGTGCACGTTCCTTTATTGATTGCCCTTGTAGCCGCCGACATGATTAGTGGGGAGGCTAACATGGGTACGCTTCGTTTGATGCTGACCAAACCTATTAGCCGTACACAATTCCTATTGGCTAAGTTCACAGCATCCGCTATCTACACCTTTATGTTATTGGTATGGATTGCCTTCCTCGCCTTGTTTGTGAGTATGTTTCTGTTTGGGGTAGATGATATGGTGATTCAAAAGACAAACTATCTGGTACAATTACCCGTTGGCGATGTGTTCTGGCGATATGTGGGTGCCTTCGGATTTGCGTTATTGTCCATGCTTTCAGTAGCAGCACTCGGTTTCTTTCTATCCAACTTTGCAGAGAACTCCATCGGCCCCATCGTAGCAACTATGAGTGTCATCATCTTCTTCACCATCCTCAGCACTATGAGTATTCCTTTGTTTCAAAAGATACAACCTTACCTTTTTACAACGTATATGGTCAATTGGAAAGAGTTCTTCGACCCTAAAGTGAATGCAGATAATGCGGTGATAGTAGGAAGCCTGCAACACCCCGACCGTATCATTCAATCGGCCTTGATATTGGTGTTGCACATTGTAGGCTTTGTGGGTGCAACGATGGTACTGTTTAAAAAGAAGGACATACTCAGTTAGTGATGAGTGATAAGTATTAAGTAAAAGAGATTAAAATGAAAAGATTAATAATAGTAATAGTAGCGTTTATAGGGTTTCAGTCCTTTGCATTCAGTCAGGACATGACTGCGTTGGTTAATAAGGTGAAAGCCAAACTAGACAAAGTGAATGACTATGTTGCTGAAGGAAGTATGAAGACCGATGTGGCGTTCATCAAAGCACCTGTGGGTAGGGTGAAGGTTTATTTTAAGAAACCAAACCACTTCAAACTGAAGCGTGATGGTGGTATTTCTATCTTACCAAAGGGAGGCGTTACGGTGAACATGAGTACCCTCGTAGCAGGCAATGACTTTGTAGCACTATCAAGTGGCGATGCAGTTATTAATGGTACTAAAGTGAAAGTGGTTAAACTGATTCCCACCACCGACAACAGCGATGTGGTACTTTCTACCCTATATATTGATGAAACAAACTTACTCATACTAAAAGCTTCTACTACTACCAAAGAGAATGGCTCCTTCGAAATAGAGATGAGTTATGGCAAATTCATCAGTTACGCCCTTCCCGATAAAGTTATTTTCAGTTTCAATACCAAAGACTATAAAATGCCTAAAGGTGTAGCCCTTGAGTTTGAAGATGAAGAGAAACTTACTGATGCAGAGAAGATCAAACGCAAGAAGGGACGCGTACAAATCAACTACAGCAACTACACCATCAATAAGGGCTTGGATGATAATGTGTTCAAATAACACATTAAATGGTCGAAGCGGGCTTTAGAACAAATAAAAAGACTTAGTATTGCAGTTCAATATTCACAACAACATTGCTTGCTAAATAAGTCTATTATGAAAAAGCTCACTTCATTTACAATCTTCCTTGCTTTATTTGTACAGTTTGTATCCGCCCAAAACATAGCCATCTATCCTACCAATTGGTGGGTGGGGATGAAATGGAACAAAGTTCAACTGCTCATAAAAGGAGATAAAGAAGGCTTCAACAAAGAGAAGGTAACCATCAACTATCCTGGGGTAACCATCACCAAAGTAAATACACTAGACAACAGTAAGTATATCTCCTTGGATTTAGCTATTGCTCCCTCTGCCCAACCCGGCACTGTAAACATAAAGTTCAATTCCACCACTGTACAATGGCCGCTCAAAGCCCGCAGAAAAGGCAAAGGCACTGCATACGCACAAGGCGTTACCTCGTCGGACTTTATTTATATGCTCATGCCCGACAGGTTTAGCAATGGCGATGAAAGCAACGACCGTATCGCTGGTATGCGGGATCAAAGCCTCAATCGTGACTCTATCTATGCGCGTCACGGCGGGGACTTTCAGGGTATCATCAATCACTTAGATTATATCCAGAGCCTGGGCGCAACTACCCTTTGGATGACGCCTGTAATAGAAAATGACCAGCCCAATCGTACCGAACATGGTTATTCATTTACCAATCACTACCAAATAGAACCTCGCTTTGGTGGTGCTGAGTTATATAAAAGACTGAGTGATTCTCTCCACAAAAGAGGCATGAAACTGATACAGGATGCTGTTTATAATCATGTAGGCAGTTATAACTTCACTGTGCTGGATCCTCCCTGCAAAGATTGGTTTCACCAGTGGCCGTCCTTCACACAAACTAGCTTTAAAGATCAGCCATTGTTCGATCCGCATGGTTCCAAAAACGAAGCGAAGATTACTACCGATGGATGGTTTACCAAAGAGATGCCCGACCTGAATCAATACAATCCTTATGTAGCAAACTTCCTCATTCAACATGCCCTTTGGAGTGTAGAAGAGTTTGGCGTGGATGGTTGGCGCATTGATACCTACATCTACAATGATCTTCCTTTTATGAACCGCTGCAACAATGCCCTCACGGATGAATATCCCAAGATGACGATGTTTGGCGAAACGTGGGTAAATGGCGTTATCGATCAAAGCTATTTTGTGCAGAATAATCTGAATGTACCCGTCAAAAGTAACCTACAGGCTCCATGCGACTTTCAGGTATTGTTCAATGGTATCCAACCTGCCATGACAGAAAAATATGGATGGAACGAAGGTGTTACTAAACTGTACACCACATTAGCCCAAGACATTTTATACAAAGACCCAACCCGCAACGTAATCTTTCTGGACAATCACGATATGACCCGCTTTTTTAGTTACGTAAAAGAAGATATAGACAAGCAGAAGATGGGCTTGGAGTGGTTGTTTACCTGCCGTGGTATCCCTCAATTGTATTATGGCACCGAGATATTGATGAAGGGAGAAAGTAACCCCGATGGCTGGGTTCGTCTGGACTTTGCCGGCGGCTGGAAAGGCGATAAGAAGAATGCATTTACAGGTGCTAACCTTACATCAGACGAAAAAGAAGTGCAAGACCTGGTGAAGAAATTGGGCAACTACCGCAAACAATCTACTGCCCTTAAAACGGGTAAACTGATGCAGTTTGTACCGTATGATGGCTTGTATGTTTACTTTAGATATGATGCCAAGCAGACTATTATGTGTGTGATGAACACGAGCGACAAGGAACAAACCGTTAAGCTAGATAAGTACGAGGAACGCACCAAAGGTTTTATCAAAGCTACTGACATCATCAGTGGCAATGTGATAACTGCCAATCAGTTTACCATTCCTGCCAAAAAGATGTGGCTGTTGGAACTGAGTAAATAGTCCTTGATAACAGCACAACAAAAATCCCCTCGAAGCCTTACTCCGAGGGGAGCAAACACAGCTAGAGGTTTCAGATTAGAACCTCCAAATCCCATTCAAACAAATATTTTCTTCTTCAAATGAAATTAAAGTATTAATTCTTTGCATCTTTGAAAAAGAAAACAAAATATTAATGCTACAAAAAATTGCCCTTATCTGTTTTATCCTTTGCTGCTTTGCTTGTAAGAATGGAAAAATTAGAAAGCTGTATTATCCAGGTGGTAAGATTAAAGAGATAGATAGTATCTTAAACGATTCTATTATTGTTGGCACATCTTATTTCTTTTATGAAAATGGACAACTAAATCGTAAAGAAGTATACGATTCATCTGGTAACTTGAATGGCACATCACAAATCTTCTGGGGTAATGGTAGTTATTTTCAATCAATAAATTATATTAACGGATTGGCCCAAGGAGAATCTGTAGCTTATGATTCAATAGTTGGGCATCTTTATTTTAAAGAATTCTTTTTTGATGATAAAGTTGTGGGTGATAATTATAATTATACCGATAATAAGGTCGAAAGTTATAGGTTTTATAATTTTAATGGAGAACTAGCTATGTTGCAGGAATATGACAATAATGGGAATATAAAAAATAATAAGAGGGGTGGTAGGATATTTTTCTATAAAATAAAAAGTACTAGATTAAAATTAGATTCAAACTTATTTACCCTGTATATACTGCAATCCAATCCACTTCGAAGTTCAAATAAACTTACTGCTAGATATTTGGATGCAAAAGGAAAGCAACTGGGATATGATTCTTTTGTAACTACAGGTCAACATTTGATTGAGCTGAAGAAGAGGATGCCTTTTAATTTAAAATACATTGAGTTTACAGACATTCAGTATGATTCTACACAAAAAAAAGAATACAAGGATAATTACGATATCACTGTCTTAGCAGATACAGCGGTTCAGAAAAAATAGCATTCCGTCCCTCTCCATTTCACGTTTATATCTAAATGTTGCGAAAACATATATAAATCTGTCGAAAACATATCTACTTTCTCAGAAAACATATCTTCTTTTTGGAAAAACATATCTTATTTCTGAGAAAACATATATAAATCTGTCGAAAACATATCTTCTTTTTGAGAAAACATATCTTATTTCCGTAAAAACATATCTTAATCTGTCGAAA
The DNA here is from genome assembly GCA_903895845.1 of uncultured Chitinophagaceae bacterium. GTDB lineage: Bacteria > Bacteroidota > Bacteroidia > Chitinophagales > Chitinophagaceae > Parasediminibacterium. Next base: position 38,065 of record CAITVK010000114.1, on the reverse strand, counting down.
ACATATCTAAATGTTTAACGGAAGAATATAAACACCCGATAGCCTCCTATTTTCTGCTGCTGAGTTGATAATCTCGTCCCTAAAAATTGCTTTTTTCCTCCGTTTCAAAATCCTTTAGCTCATTATCGGGGCTTTTAAACTAGAGCTTCTTCCAATAGTGCCTTTTGTGCAAAGTATATTTTTTTCTAAGCCACTCACTTTATACCTTTTTTCTTATTTTCTTATCCCGAACGCACGTTAAATTAGCGACAATATGTATTTAACAGGTACTCGCTGCCATTCGGCATCTGAGAATGAGCAGGATTCTAATGAGTTCCTCTTACCTTGTCAAAAAGCGGCTGAACCTGTTTGTGGCTTTAGTATTGACCAGTGCCTAGCATTACCAATGTGCAGGCTTCCAATGGTTGAATATCATTTTCTTTTGCCAACTGAAAGAGTTCGTCATTTTCTGTACCGGGATTGAAGATGATACGCTTTGGATGCAGAGAAAGGATGTATTGGTAATAATTTTTTTGGATGGAAGGATTGATGTAGAGCGTTACAGTATCAACATTCTCCACGGGCGGATTGGTTTTGTAGATTGTTACATCGCCCACTATGCCTTCTTTTTGCCCGATGGCTATTACTTCATGCAAGTATTTTCTTAATTTGTTTATTGCCAGGTAACTATATCTGTCCGGGTTGGTAGATGCACCAATGACTACTGTTTTCTTGCTCATAGTATAATTAAACAAAAAACCTACACCAAGGGTTTGATGTAGGCTTTTCAACTATATAAATTGAATACTTATTTATTTCTTCAATGCTTCGGCCATTGTCTTTCCAATGTCAGCAGGACTAGCCACAACGTGGATACCACATTCGGTCATAATCTTCATTTTTGCAGCAGCTGTATCATCAGCACCTCCAATGATTGCACCCGCATGACCCATTCTACGACCCGGAGGTGCAGTTTGACCAGCGATGAAACCAACAACGGGTTTAGTTGCATTTTCTTTAATCCAATAGGCTGCATCGGCTTCCATACTTCCACCAATTTCACCAATCATGATAATGCCATCAGTTTCTGGATCTTCCATCAATAGTTTTACTGCTTCAACAGTAGGGGTACCAATAATTGGGTCGCCACCAATACCGATTGCAGTGCTGATACCCAAACCCGCTTTTACTGTTTGGTCGGCAGCTTCGTATGTTAATGTACCAGATTTGGATACGATACCAATTCTTCCTTTCTTGAAGATGAATCCTGGCATGATACCAACTTTGGCTTCGTCGGCAGTAATTACACCAGGACAGTTTGGCCCTATCAAGCGGGTTGGCTTTCCAAGTAAATAATTCTTAACTTTCACCATATCCTGAACTGGAATACCTTCTGTAATACAAACTACTAAGGCAATGCCAGCTTCGGTAGCTTCCATAATTGCATCAGCTGCAAATGCGGGTGGTACAAAAATGATACTTACATTGGCACCAGTAGCTTTTACGGCATCAGCCACAGTGTTGAAGACGGGTCTATCCAAATGTAAAGTGCCACCTTTGTTTGGCGTAACGCCACCCACTACCTGGGTACCATACTCAATCATTTGCGTAGCGTGAAAAGTACCTTCTGTTCCGGTAAAACCCTGAACAATAATCTTAGAATCTTTATTTACTAATACTGACATAATAAGGTAAGCACCCTTTTTTACGATGCGTCGCAAAAATAGGGCAAACAAGTATCCAATTAATATTTATATAAACTGATTTTAGCGAAAACGATTGTGTAATGAAAGTTTTATTATACAAATGCTTCTTTTTCGGTTTTCTCAAGAATCAACTCAACAAAAAAAGCCCCGCATGATAGTATGCGAGGCTTCTTTTATTCAGTTAAGTGAAATATTATCTTAAGAACAACATTTCTCTGTACTTAGGCAATGTCCATTCTTCATCATCAACCAAAGACTCTAATTTGTCTACATGGTAACGAATGATATCGAAGTATTTACCTTTCACATCATCGCAATAAGCAATTGCTTTTTCTCTGATATCAGGAAGTGCATTAGCAACTTTTCTAGCTTCCACCATTTCATTTACTTGCTCGTAAATGATATTTACGTGTTCGCTTACTTCATTCAAAATAGCCAATTGACTTCTGTAAGTTTTTTCAGGAACACCAACAGCTTTCAAGTTTTCGATGTTGCTAGCCAATTGAGTCAAGTATTTTACAGCAGCAGGAATGATGTGATTCAATGCCAAATCGCCCATTACTCTAGCTTCAATCTGAACTTTCTTCAGATACTTTTCCAGTTCAATTTCGTGTCTGGCTTCCAATTCACTGTGGGTGTAGATACCATTTGATTCAAACAATTTCTTAGCTTTCGGAGTAACCATTGCATCCAAAGCAACAGGAGTTGTCTTCAAATTAGGCAATCCGCGTTTTTCAGCTTCTTTGTGCCATTCTTCACTATAACCATCACCTTCAAACAATACTTTTTTGCTTTCAACAATATAGCGTTGGATAGTTTGCATAACTGCAACTTCTTTTTTCTCGCCTTTTTCAATTAAAACATCAACATCTTTCTTGAATGTTTTCAACGTTTCTGCGATGATAGTATTCAAAACAGTCATTGGGTTAGCACAGTTTGCAGTAGATCCAACAGCGCGGAACTCAAATTTGTTTCCTGTAAATGCAAATGGAGAAGTACGGTTTCTGTCTGTATTATCCAATAACAATTCTGGGATACTTCTGTGAAGATCCAATTTCAAGATAGCTTCATCTTGCTCGTCAAACTTGTCTCCAACACGGCTTTCTACTTCTTCCAATACTTTAAATAGGTATTGACCAACGAAAACAGAGATAATTGCTGGAGGAGCTTCGTTTGCACCCAAACGGTGATCGTTTGGAGCAGAAGCGATAGATGCTCTCAAAATATCTGCATAGTCATGAACCGCTTTGATTGTATTTACAAAGAATGTCAAGAACATCAAATTGGTTTTTGGCGTTTTACCAGGTGCTAACAAGTTAACACCAGTATCAGTAGCCATACTCCAGTTGTTGTGCTTTCCACTACCGTTGATACCAGCAAATGGTTTTTCATGTAACAACACTCTAAGTTTGTGACGTTTAGCAACACGACTCATCACATCCATTAATAAGGTATTGTGATCTACTGCGATGTTTACTTCTTCAAAAATAGGTGCACACTCAAACTGAGCAGGTGCAACCTCATTGTGACGAGTACGTAAAGGAATACCTAATTTGTAAGCTTCATTTTCGTAATCCCTCATAAAAGCATAAACTCTCTCAGGAATAGAACCAAAATAATGATCTTCTAATTGTTGACCCTTTGCAGGAGCAGCTCCAAATACAGTACGTCCACTTTGAACCAAGTCAGGACGGGCATTTGCTAAAGCCTCATCAATGATAAAGTATTCTTGTTCCCAACCTAAAGTCGCAGTTATTTTAGTTACATTCTTATCGAAGTAATGAGCAACATCAACAGCCGCTTTATTTAATGCTTCCAAAGCTTTCAACAATGGAGCTTTATAGTCCAATGATTCGCCTGTGTATGAAACAAATATGGTAGGTATACAAAGTGTTCTACCATGACCTATTTCTATAATGAATGCTGGAGAAGAAGGGTCCCAAGCTGTATAACCACGAGCTTCAAAAGTTGCACGCAAACCTCCATTTGGAAAAGATGAGGCATCTGGCTCTTGTTGAACTAATGCTGCACCATCAAATTCTTCGATAGCGGTGCCATCGCTTTTCAACGTGAAGAAAGAATCATGCTTTTCTGCAGTTGTACCGGTAAGTGGTTGAAACCAGTGTGTAAAGTGAGTTACACCTTTGCTCTCTGCCCAAGCACGCAAACCATTAGCTATTTGTCCAGCTACTGCCCTGTCAATTTTTTTTCCACCTTTAATACTTCCTACAAGACTTTTATAAGCATCATCGCTCAAATACTCTCTTGCTGTTTTGAGAGTAAATACATTTTCGCCAAAAATGGCTGTAATCTTAGACGATTTTGAGCCATTGGCTTCAACCTCATCTGTAAGCTTTGTAATTGCATCAAACCTTAGTGACATGATATAAAAATTTAATTAAGTGATTAATCCTCCAAAAGAAGCATTTTTTTTCAATTTTTCCAAAAAATCATTAAAAACTTTGAAAAAAAGATTTTAATCACACTTTTTTAGAATAAAAATTCAAAGTAACCGCTGGCATATATTATATAGTAAATATGATTATTTGTAATCTCAATTCTTATACAAAAAAAATATATATTTAAAAAAATATTTCAATCTTTGAAAAAAAACACTATTTTGCAGTCGATTTTATGAATTAGTTATTTTTTAAATCATATTTTTAATAAAAATCTAAGTAAAATCATATTTGATACCTGTTCTTTGATATATAGGATTTTTATAACTTATCTGTTTTTTCTAATCTATTTAGTGCAATTGCAAATTTTAAATGCAATTTCCTAACTCAACTCTAAAAGTGCCTTACTATATTAATATGTAGCTACAAGGTCTTTTCATAGCAACCAAGTGTCTCTAAACAGAGAATTGTTTACAAACTTTATCTACAAAGCTCCTGATCAAAGCGATGTGAATACAAGAAATAGTTCTCATTTTTTTATTAACAATTTAAACAAAAAAAACATGTTGAAAAAAGTACTAACAGTAATTGGAGCAATGGCAGTATTTTCTGCTGCACACAGTCAGGATTCTACAAAAGGAACAACGACAATGACGTATTCGGTAGATGCCTACACTAGGTATGACTTTGCGGGAAAAGGTAACAACATCACAAGTTTTACAAATTCTACAAATTCTTTCGAATTAGGTATGGCATCAATTCGTGTTGATCACAGCATCGGAAAGATTGCTGCTACCGCAGACTTGGGTTTCGGTAGAAGGGCGGCTGAATTTTCTTACAATGATGTTTCAAATCCTCAATTGTCGTTAGCTGCTGTAAAGCAAGCCTACGTAAGCTATCAAGCAACTAGTAAATTAAAGTTCACAATTGGTAAATGGGCTACGCACATTGGATGGGAATTGTTGGATGCATATGCAAATCGTAATTACAGTATGAGTTACGGTTTCTCCGAGGGGCCATTTTTTCACACAGGTTTAAAAGCTGACATCACTCTAGGCGCAAAGTCTGGTTTAATGATTGGTGTTGCTAATCCTACTGATTTTAGCACAACAACTTCAGGAAACAAAATGGCAATTGCACAGTTCTTTACTGGAACTAAAGATGATAAAATCAAAGCTTACCTGAATTTTCAAGGGGGTAATGATTCATCTGGTGCAAGCATAACTCAAGAAGATTTAGTATTAAACTTTGTTCTTAGCAGCAAATGGGGTTTGAACTTCGATGGTACTATTCAATCTGTTAAACCTAAAGTTGGTGACAGTCATTCGTGGAGCAGCTTTGCAGCTTATCTGTGCTATGACCCATCTAGCAAACTTGGATGGACTTTGCGTGAAGAGTTATTTAGTGACAAGGATGGCATTAAAGTACCAGGAGCTGACAATATTATGGCTACCACACTTTCTGCAAACATTCACTTGGCAAATCTTACTCTAATTCCTGAATTAAGGTTAGATAACGCAAAGAATACAATTTTCTCTGATAAAGATGGTGCAGCTACTAAGTCTGCAACTAGCTTCATCTTAGCTGCTACATACAAATTCTAATTTGTTTTATTTATTAATAATTAAACCCCCTCAATTATGGAAGCAATCAGCATCACGAAACCGAGTTTCTCAGAGAAATTCAAAAAAGGTATCAACTGGCGTTTGGGTATTACGCTTTTTACAGGAAAAATCCTAGGTCTATTAGTTGTTTTGGCGGCCATGAAAATGTTGCCTGGTATGATAGCTACTCCCGCTTCAGCTGGAGAAACCTATACTGCTCACGAAACAATGTTAATGAACACTGCTAACACCATCTGGACTCTAGTAGCAGCCTTCTTAGTATTTGGTATGCAAGCCGGCTTTGTAATGTTGGAAGCAGGTTTTGCTCGTCAGAGAGAAACAGTAAACGTTTTGATGGAGTGTATTTTCGACACTTGTCTTTGCGGTCTGTTATTCTGGGCTATTGGCTACGCATTCATGTTTAGCCCAGGTAGCGGCGACGGGTTTGGTTTTATTGGTAAGCACTGGTTTTTCTTGCAAGGTGCACCAGACACGTATCTTACTACTGGTATCCCTGTAATTGCACACTGGATTTTCCAATATGCTTTCGCTGATACTTGTTCTACTATCGTTTCTGGAGCGATGATCGGTCGTACTAGCTTTAGAGGTGATATCCTTTACAGTATCGGTATTACTGGTTTCATTTATCCAATCATTGGTAACTGGGCTTGGGGACCAGATGGTTTCTTGGCAAACATGGGTTCTACAGGTCACTTTTTACCCAGTTTAGGTAATGGCTTCAGGGATTTCGCTGGTTCAACAGTGGTACATACCATCGGAGGTATTGCTTCATTGGCTGGTGCTTTGGTTCTTGGACCTCGTTTGGGTCGTATTTTCAAACGCGATGGTGGCGGACCAATGAGCGGTCACAATATGACTTTGGGTGCAGTTGGTACATTCATCCTTTGGTTTGGATGGTACGGATTTAACCCAGGTAGTACTTTGTCTGCTGTAGATATGCAAGGTATTGGTCGCGTAGCTACTAATACTACATTGGCTGCTTGTGCTGGTGGTATGGTTGCTATGTACCTAGCTCTTTGGTTTGGAGAAACAAAAGGTAAATTCGACCTTGCCATGACCTGTAACGGTGTATTGGGCGGTCTGGTTGCCATTACTTGTCCTTGTTATTGGGTAGATCCATTAGGAGCAGTTATCTTGGGCGGAGTTGCAGGTTTAGTAGTTTACTACGGCGTTCAATTGTTAGAATATCTACGCATAGATGATCCTATCGGTGCGGTTCCAGTGCATGGCTTTGCCGGTATCTGGGGTACAATTTCTTTAGGCTTATTTGCTCCTGGAAAATATGGTGCAACTGGTCCAACAGGTGCTGATAACTCTGCTCCAGTTGCTGGTTTGTTCTATGGTGGCGGTACATCTGTGTTAAAGGCTCAGGTAATTGGTACATTTACAATTGCTATTGCAGTTTTCATTATCACATTTATCATGATGTATTTAATCAAGTTGTTGCCTAATCCTTGGGGACTTCGCGTTGAAAAACACATTGAAGAAGGTGGATTGGATTTATTAGAACACGGTAGCCTTGCTTACCCAACTACATAAGATAACCCATTTTATCTCAAAATAACAAAGAGACTGTCTCAATTGAGGCAGTCTCTTTTTGTTTATATCTACTAGAGCATCTATCTTCTATCTTACCAAACCAACTCTGCTAACAGGGATAAATAGCAAAAAAGTCAACAATTGTATGTCAATGAGCTTCAAAAGTGCTAACAAAACATCCACAATTCGGAAAATGGGTCTATTCTTTGATCAAATAAGAATAAAAGTGAAGCGTTTGATTTATCGTGCTACTCTTTGATTAAGTTTTCATATTTGGAGTGAACTACGTCACTTCTGTATAGGGTGGTAATTACAATAGTACTGTTTTTTAAGGGCGTTGAATAGATATAAAATTTAAAAAATTACATCCTCAAGAGGCATTAAATCAATCTTATTTCATTCCAATGTTGATATGATGTAAATGTGTAAACTGAAAATGAAGAAAATTTGTTATTATCTTCTTTATCTGAGGTCTTTTAGCGTTTTATTTGTCTGATGAGTTAATGATTTTAGCTTGGCTTCGCCTATAACTTGTTTTTGATATATACTGTTATGGCCAGATAATAAATAAGATACCACACAAGCGATAGCTACATACACCCCACAACTACTCCCAAAAAGCTCCATTGCCATGATGCTGCAAGCCAAAGGAGTATTGGTTGCACCTGCAAATACGGCAACAAAACCCATTCCTGCAAGCAAGCCTGTAGGTAATGGGACAAAATAAGACAAGGCATTTCCCAATGCTGCACCTATGAAAAATAGAGGGGTTACCTCTCCTCCTTTAAATCCGGCTGCCAACGTGAGAATAGTAAAAACCATCTTTAAAGCAAAATCAAAAGGTGGAAGGTGTTGTTCGAAAGAAGCGACAATAGTTGGAATACCTAACCCTATATATTTGGTGGTTCCAATAGCCCATACGGCAAGCGCCACTATGATTCCTCCAATAAATGGACGAAGAGGAGGGTAGGGGATTGTTGATTTGAAAATACACGCTATATAATGAATTACCTTGCTAAAGGTAGCTGCACATAAGCCAAAAGCAATGCCAGCAACGAGGGCATAAAGAATATTCAAAGCTGAGATAGCGGGTATTGTATCTATCTGATAATGGGTGTGGTGCGTGTTCCAGAGTTTAGTTACTAAATCCGCGATGGTGGCTGTGGCAAAAGCAGGAAAGATAGCATCGTACTTCAAGCGGCCTATCAAAAACACCTCTAATCCAAATATTGCGCCCGCCAATGGCGTGCCGAATACAGAACCAAAGCCACCTGCAATGGCACTAATCAGTAATATTTTACGTTCACTTGCAGATAAACGGAATGGTTTACTAAACTGGTCTGCAATAGCCCCTGCCATTTGCAAGGCAGTTCCTTCACGTCCAGCAGATCCGCCCAGAATATGTGTAACCATCGTTCCTAGATAAACAAATGGCGCCATCCGGAAGGGAATAATTTCTTTGGGGTTATGTATGGAATCAATTAGTAGATTGTTGCCTGCTTCTATGTCTTTGCCTAGGGATTTATAGAGTAAACCAATGGCAAAACCACCAATAGGAAGCAGCGCAATCAGCCATAAATGCGATTCACGATAGTTAGTTACCCAATCCAACGATTGTAAGAAACCAGCAGAGGCCGTTCCAATGCAAGTCCCTATGCTGCTGCATATAACCAGCCATTTAAGTATATAGGGTGTAGCAGCATATTGCCTGAAGAAGATGCGTAGCAGCAAGACCCCCTTTTTGCCTGATGACCTTTTTTTGATAATACTCATAATTTCCTGATTAAATGCTGTCCATTTACATTCAAAACCAGGCGCCATCAGCTTTTTAGGGCGGTTCAATTAGGAAGACACCATTTCCTTTTTTTGTAATGGCACAAACATAAGAATTGTTTTTTAAATTCCCCTCAAGCCACTAATGCAGAAAGAAATTAGCAGAAGGGATGGGAAAGTAATTATGGCTGTTTATATCCAATTAGTAGATGCATATCAATAAAAATCCCCTTTGCTAAAAACAAAGGGGACATAAATATTTAATCAATCAAAGTAATTAATCTGGCTTCTTACCATCTAAGAACGTATTAATTGCAGAGAATACTGTTTTGTTTTCTTCTTTATCTACGGTGTACTTACTGTAGAAGTTTTCTGCCGAAGTAAAAGCATTGCCAAACATATCCATCTTTTTACGGATGTAAGCTGGCACTGTTTCAAAGTCATCAGCATTGTCGGCATCCTTCATATTGAAGCTCAAGTTCCTCAATTTGTTAATGCGCTCTAATGCTTTTCTACGTTGATCTTCTATTTCAGCAGATTCCTCAATATCCCCAATCGCAGCCTGTGTGTTAACAGAAGGCTGATACGTTGGTGCCACCTGAACTGGTTGTTGATACACCTGAACCGGAGGAACTACCACCACTTCTTCTACTTTCTTTTCTTCTTTAATTTCGATAGTATCTGTAACCGTAGGAGTTGTAGAAGTACTATCATCGTCTAAATGAAGATGCGACTTAATATGTAAGTAGTTGTTGTATTGGTTATGAATTTCTTCATAAATGTTGGTAGGTTTCGATATTATTCCAGTAGCAGGAGTTTCCTCTTTCTCTGTTAAAACAAATTGTAAAGACTCATCCACAATTGGTTCTGGCTCAGGTTCAGGTACTGGCTCAGGTGTCACTTCTGCAATCACTTCTGGCTGCGTGTAACTATCCGTAATCTCTGTGCTTAATTCGAAATAAAGCTTAGTGCTATCTTCATTCTCTTTAGTTTCTTCTACAACAGAAGCAGCAAACAGGATTTCTTCTGTTGATGAAATAAAAGGAGCTTGTGCATCAATGGTAGGTAGCGGCGTTTCTGTAGCAAAATAAGAAACTGGTTCTACTATCTCTACAATAGATTTTGTCTCTTCTTGTTGTTCAACCGGTGCAGCAGATCTTGCTTCTAAATCCAAAGTCATTACAATCTTCTCAGGCTCTGGTGCTTTTACTTTCTCAACAACGGGCTTTGCAAAAGGATCTTTTGAGTCGAAGCCTGTAGCAATCAAAGTAATACCAATCTTGTTACCTAAGGTATTATCATGACCCATACCTACAATCACATCGGTATCAGGACCCGCTTGCATACGAAGGTGATTGTTGATGGTTTCAATTTCATCCATCGTACACTCATCTTCATTATCAGAACTGTTAATATTAATCAAAATCCATTTAGCACCCTTAATATCACTATCATTCAACAATGGAGATGCCAATGCTTCTTCGATAGCAACTTGTGCTCTGTTCTCACCTTCTGCTTCTGATTTACCCAAGAAAGCACTACCGCCATTCTTCATAACAGTGCATACATCCGCAAAATCTACAATGATATGTCCACGGCTATTGATTACGTCTGTAATACATTTTGCAGCGGTAGCCAATACGTTATCCGCTTTACCAAAAGCTTCACGCATTTTCAGGTTGCCATATTGCATACGCAATTTGTCATTACTGATAACTAGTAAGGTATCTACGTGAGGTTTCAATTCCTTGATACCTTCTTCGGCCATTGCCAACCTGCGAGGTCCTTCAAAATTAAAAGGAGTGGTCACAATACCTACGGTCAATATACCTAGTTCTTTACAAACCTGTGCAATAATGGGTGCACCACCGGTACCAGTGCCACCACCCATGCCTACGGTGATGAACGCCATTTTGGTATTTACTTCTAATATCTTTCTAATTTCTTCAAGGCTTTCTTCAGTAGCTTTTTTACCTACTTCGGGGTTAGCACCTGCACCTAGGCCTTGAGTAAGATAAGGGCCTAGTTGAATTTTGTTAGGTACTTTACTTTGTTCCAATGCTTTAGAATCAGTATTGCAGACAATAAAGTCTACACCATCTACTGTTTGACTAAACATAAAGTTTACTGCATTGCTGCCTCCTCCTCCTACACCAATTACTTTGATGATAGAAGATTTTTGCTTGGGCAAATCGAAATGAATCATGGTACGAGCGGATTACTTAGTGATTAAATATTTGTTTTCTTTTCTGGGTATATCGACCATATCGGCCAATTCGTTTATTTTATAATTTTATCTTCTTCTTCCTGGAATAAATCAATAATGCTTCCTTTGAACTTATCCCAGAATTTGCTTTTTTCAATTGGTTGAGGTGTTGTCTCCACTGCTTTCTTCTTTCCTTTCTTTGTTGTCTCTTCGGCAACCGGCACTTCCTCAACAATTGCTTCAGGTGTCGCAGCTACTTCCACAACCTTTACTTTTCTTTCTATCTTAACGGGATTTGCATCGTTATAGCGTTTTACCTGATTATCGTAGTCGTTAAATCCTTTTAGAATTAATCCGATACAAGTAGAATACATCGGCTTCTTTAATTCCTCTAAATGATTAGGTGCAAGGTGTTCGTTAGGAAGACCAATGCGTGCATTTAAGCCTGTAGTATATTCACTTAGTTGTATCAAATGTTTTAACTGCGACCCACCACCTGTAATGATAAGTCCTCCCAAAAGCGTGCGTGCATCTAAGCCTACTTTCTTTAGTTCGAAGCAAACGAAATTCAATATCTCTTCCATCCTTGCTTGAATAATCTCAGCAAGATTCTTTACACTTATTTGCTTTGCAGGCATTCCTTTCAAGCCAGGAATCGTAATAAAAGCATTGGCATTGGCTTCATTAGCCAAAGCACTTCCAAACTGAACTTTCAATGCTTCTGCTTGATTCTTCAAAACACCCAATCCAATTTTTATATCGTTGGTAATGTTTTCTCCCCCAAAAGGAATCACGGCAGTATGCCTTAAGATTCCATCTTGAAAAATGGCTAAATCACTCGTTCCACCACCTATATCCAATATGGCAACACCTGCTTCCATATCAATTTCAGACATCACAGCACTTGCACTAGCAAGCGGCTGTAACACAAGGTCTTTGGTACTTAAAGAACTTTTTTCAATGGCACGTTTAATATTCTTAATCGCATTTCTATCACCTGTAATGATGTGAAAGTTGGCACCCACCTTAACCCCATTGTATCCAATCGGGTCTTTAATATTGGTGATATTATCTACAGTATAATCTTGTGGAATCACTTCGATAATTTCATCTCCCGCAGGGATAAAAGTTTTCTTCTGATTACTGATTAACATTTCAATTTCATGACGTTGAATCTCTAATTCAGGGTCTTGTCTTACTAAATCGCCACGAGTTTGTATGCTTTTTATATGATGACCCGCGATGCCTACATAAACCTCATTGATTTCTAAATCGGGGGCATTGTCTGCACAATTCTTTATTGCTTGATGAATTGCCTTGATGGTATGATCGATATTCAATACCTTACCATGCTGCACGCCATTACTTTCCGAGCGTCCAAAACCAAGGATTTCTAGTTTGCCAAACTCATTCTTACGTCCTGCTATTACGGCAATCTTTGTTGTTCCAATATCCAATCCTACAATAATGGGCGACTCGTTAATACTCATAAACTTATTTTTAATTCAATGTCAATCTAATTACTTTTTTATTTGGTTAGACTTCTTCACAATAGAGAACGTATTACTTCTTCTTTTATTATTAGAAGACAAACTAGTTTTTAAATTATTTTCCTGTTTTTCCTTTACTGGAACCGTTGAATCTTTCGCTGGCATTGTAGCCTTTGCCGTGAAACTTCTTTTGTCAATCATCAATGCCTGAATAGCTGCATTTGCTTTTGCAGTATCCGCGACACTTATTTCTGCCCCTCTCTTTACCGCTACCACTTGATTATCGAAACGGACATCCAGTTTCGAATAGGTGTTTATTCCGTTTTGCAACCACGCTTTCTTATAAAAGGTATAGAGGTTATTAAACTTATTATCTACATCATCTGCATCCCCAAAAATGATGGTTTGGTTACCAACTGTTGGCGTCAGTTCAAATGTTCCTTGTGGCGTAATGTAAACCTGTGCAATCTGTGCCATCCAGAAGCTGTCGGCTGTAATAAACTTGCCCATATCTACCACGCCTCTCAATAATTCACTATCCGATGATGCCATCACTTCTTTGTCGCTAGGGAAGTTGGTGAACATGGGTACCCTTGCACTCAACTTATCGCTTAATGGAAGCCTTACGCCACTGCTATCCACATAAAAAGAGCTACCCTCAGCCGTAAAAACCCTCCCAACCGGTTGTCTTTCCTGAATCTTAACTTGTAACACTTGGTTATTATCAAAAAACAATTCTGCATTCTTTACCCAAGGCGTTTTTTCCAACTCTGTTTCAATCGCTTTTAAATCAATCTGATTTACCTTTTTATTTTCAAGTATAGAATGCTCGTTAATCAGATCCTTCACATCTTTTTCATCTATAAACAAATGTTCATCCGCACCAGTAATCTCCACTTTTATGTCCGCACAAGCCTTGTGATTTTTAATAATCATTGCCGCACCAAACAGCACGATAGTACCCACTCCCATGAGCACCCATAAAACCTGTACTATCGTTTTCTTCCAATTCAACTTAATTGTTTTATCGTATAACGTATTAATCATTCCCTATTACAAAACGTTCTTCACTTCGCCCACCAACACATCTATATCCCCTGCACCTGCCATTACTATCAAACCCGGCTTATTAGCTTTAACCCACGCTACCATTTCCTTTTTACCCAGCACTTGCTTGTTGGTAATGGTCATTTTATCTAACAACATCTCGCTTGTAACCCCCGGAACAGGCAATTCTCTTGCAGGATAAATTGGAAGTAGAACAACTTCATCTGCCATACTCAGACTCACCCCAAATTCTGCTGCCTGATCATTGGTTCTGGAGTAGAGATGTGGCTGAAAAATCAACGTCAACTTCTCCGTTCCATACAAACTTCTGATGCCACTTATCAAAGCCCTCAATTCTTCGGGATGGTGTGCATAGTCATCAATCAGCACCTGCTTTTCTGTCTTAACAATGTATTCAAATCGTCTCTTTACCCCTTTAAAATCTGCCACAGCCGCCTTAATCTTTTCTTCCTCAATTCCCAGATACTTTGCTACGCTAATAGCAGCAACTGCATTTTCTATGTTGTGTAAACCACCCATGTTTAAAGTGATGTCGCTGATAGTTTCCCCTTTATATACCACATCAAACAGGTAAGAACCATTTACTACCTTGATTTCTTTTGCATAAACAGATGCCCTTTCATCACTGTAACTATAGGTAAGGTGATTACTTACTGCAAATTCATCCGTTCTTTCCAATCCATATTTACTTATCAATAGCCCACCAGCTTTTATCTTTTCAGAGAACTGGATGAAGGCATTCCCAAAATCCTCAGGCGTTCCATAAATATCTAAATGGTCTGCATCCATGGCGGTAATGATGGCAACATCGGGCGTTAATTTCAAAAAACTTCGGTCATATTCATCCGCTTCTACTACTACCACATTGTTCGTATCGCTCCAGAAGTTCGTTTGATAGTTGGCAGCAATACCACCCAAAAACGCATTACAACCATAACCGCTATGACGTAAAATATGCCCCGTCATGGTGGTGGTAGTGGTTTTACCATGGGTACCAGCCACACATATATTGAAAGAACTTTCGGTAATCCATTGCAAAATATCACTACGCTTTACCACTTTATAGCCATGTTGCTGGTAATAAACCAGTTCGGCATGATTGGCAGGAATGGCAGGTGTATACACCACCACTTTTGCATCTTTTGGAGCCAGATCAAGGTTTTCTTCGTAATGAATAGCTATCCCACTCGCCTCCAAAGTCCTTGTAAGCTCGGTAGATGTTCTATCATACCCACTTACTTTATACTTTTTCGAATGAAAATACCTGGCAAGCGCACTCATCCCTATCCCACCGATACCGATGAAATAGACAACCCCAGCCTCTGAAGGGGAGTTTAATAAGTCGCCGATATTTTTATTGTTGTCATTCATTTATATCCTTTCTTTTCTTATTCAAATCCTTTAATACCTTATCCTGTTAACCCCTACAGCTTTAACTTCCGTCATAAAAGCTTTAACTTATATCGCATTTGCTATAGCTTTTGTCACTTAAGCTAAAGCTTTTGTCGCTTAAGCTTAAACTTTTGTGGCATAAGCTATAGCTTTTGCCACGTTTGCTTTAGCTTTTATCGCATAAGTTGCAGCTTTCGTCATAAAAGCTATAGCTTCTGTCGTAAAACTTATACACTTTATCCATAACTTATATAAAAGAACGCGCCCTTTTCTAATTTTCCTTTAGGGGTTAAGGGTTAAAACTTCCCTCGCTATCACTTCATCTGCATTGGTAATTGCCAAAGCGCTGATGTTTGTCTTCAACTCACTTTTCAAAGCTTCATCTGTTGATAAAGTAATTAAAGTAGCTACCAGCTTATCATTCACCTCACTATCTTTTACCAGTAACGCCGCCTTCTTTTCTACCAACGCCATCGCATTTGCCGTTTGATGGTCCTCGGCTGCAAATGGATACGGAATAAAGATGGAAGGCTTGCCCACCACACACAATTCAGTAACCGCCATAGCACCCGAGCGACTTATCACGATATCGGCAGCCGCATAAGCCATTTCCATGCGGGTAATAAATTCATTTATCCAGATAGAATCATTCCCATTTGCCGCCTGTTTGTACTTATCGGCGTTGGTCTTTCCTGTTTGCCAAATCAATTGCAACCCAGCCTTTTCTATCTTTTCCAATGAACCAACCAATGCCTCATTAATGCTTTTGGCACCTAAGCTTCCTCCAACAATTAATACCGTAGGCTTATCCTGTTTCAACCCAAAAAATGCAATTGCCTCTTCTTTTTTGATGGATGAATCAGCAATAACACTTCTTACCGGATTACCAGTAATAAGTAGCTTGCTTTTAGGAAAAAACTGATCCATTCCATCGGTGGCTACAAATATTTTAGTCGCATTCTTCCCCAACAAAACATTGCTTTTTCCAGCAAAAGAGTTGCTTTCATGAATAAAAGTGGGTATTCCCTTGCTTTGAGCATATTTCAACACAGGAAAAGTGGAATACCCCCCCACACCAATCACTATTGTTGGCTGATAGACTTTAAAAATGTTCCTAACCTCCCAAAAGCTTTTTATCAACTTGAAGGGAAGACCAATATTTTTAATCAAAGAACTCCTATTAAAACCCGCTATCGTCAATCCTTTTATTTCATATCCTGCTTGCGGTACTTTTTCCATTTCCATCTTTCCATTTGCCCCGATAAAAAGTATTTCCACTGAAGGGTTTATCTTTTTTAGGGCATTGGCAATCGCAATTGCTGGAAAAATATGTCCACCCGTTCCACCACCCGCAATAACTACACGGTTCTTTTCCGCCCCTGAAGGAGGATTTGAAACTTGCTTATTGAAAGATGATGTACTCATTATTAATTTTTTCTTTTTGTCATTTCAATACGGATTGTCATCCGTCTTTACGCTGTTGCAACTGCCGTTTCTCCTTCTTTAGTGGTGGGTGAATCCATCAAAACACTCTCTGGTTCCACCTTTCCTTCCGTTATTTCTACATTTCTTGCTACACTTAATATGATGCCTATGGACATACACGTAAACAGAAACGAACTTCCTCCCATACTCACCAACGGCAGCGTCACCCCCGTTACCGGAACAATATTTACCGATACTGCCATGTTTGCAAGGGCTTGAATTGCCAATGTAAAGCTGAGTCCCAACGCTAAAAAAGCTCCAAATGCATACGGACACTTTCTGAAAATCCGTATACCCCTGAATAAGAAAATCAAGTAGACAATCATTATAAATGCCCCTCCCAACAAACCATATTCTTCAATGATAATGGCATATATAAAGTCGGAATAACAGTGTGGCAGAAAGTTTCTTTGTCGACTATTGCCTGGTCCAAGTCCTACCAATATCCCTCCATTTGCAATAGCAATCTTTGATTGTTGCACCTGATATGGCACATCCTCATTCTTTGCATATATGAAATCTTGCACCCGCTTTATCCATGTTCCAGCACGAACCATCAGTCCCTTTGACTTTTCTTCTTTTACATTTTCCCCTACCAATTCTGTGTCGGGTTTGTTTTTATGTGTCAACACCGCCACTGAAATCAATAAACCAATTGGTATTGCCGCTACACCTATTGCCAACAAGATGTGTTTGAAGCTTACACGCCCTATAAACATCAGCAATAAGGAGGTGGCCCCCGTCAACAATGCTGTAGAAAGGTTTGCTGGCGCAATCAATACGCAAACGACCGCTACTGGTATGATTATCGGCAAAAAGCCTTCTTTAAAATTCTTAATTACCTCTTGTTTTCTACTCAAAACCCTCGAGATATACATAAACAAAGCGAGCCTAGCATAGTCACTCGTTTGTACTGTCATATTGATTATTGGTAAGCGAATCCATCTGCTCCCTTCATTTATTTTAGCTCCAAAGAATAACGTATAAATCAGGAAAGGGATAGCCGTAAGAAACAATATCCACGCTACTTTGCTGTAAATACTATAGTTAACCCGGTGTAAAAAGTAGATGATGAATAAGCCAATCAGCATAAATGCCAGCTGCTTAAACAAATAGATTTCTGTATTTCCTTTATTCATCTTGTAGGCAAGCGACCCCGTGGCACTATACACGACCATCACAGATATCAACGCCAACAACACCACAATTGCCCAGATAAACTTGTCTCCACGCGTCCGCAGTGCCAGTTGGCTGCGCATCCCCTGTATGGTGGGCATCTGTGAGAATAAAGTATCTGTCATTCTTTTGTTGTTTTAAATTTTGTGTTTTAAATTTTACTTTAAAACAGCTTCCATCGCTCCGAACATTTAGTCTTAAATTCTTACCTTTCATTCAGAATTTAAAATATAAAATTCAAAATAATTACAGTTCCCTCACTGCTGCCTTAAACAGCCTTCCTCTTTCTTCGTAATTTTTAAATAAATCGAAACTTGCACAAGCAGGACTCAATAAAACAACGTCTCCCTTCGTTGCCATCTTAAAACACGCACGTACACAGGTTTCAATATCACTTGTTTCACGGATAGCAGGAACGATGTCCTTAAAATGCTTCACAATTTTGCTGCTATCTTTCCCTAGGCAAACAATGGCTTTCACTTTTTCCTTCACCAATTCGTCGAGGATACTGTAATCATTGCCTTTGTCCTGACCACCCAAAATCAATACCACCTGACGCTCCTGACTTTCCAAAGCATACCACGTACTGTTTACGTTGGTCGCCTTACTGTCGTTGATAAACTCCACGCCACGGATGGTTGCAACGTGTTCTGCGCGGTGTTCCAACCCTTGGAAGTCACCAACAGATTCGCGTATCATCTCTTTTCTGATACCGATTGTACATGCTGCAATGCCCGCTGCCATAGTGTTGTAGATGTTGTGTTTGCCTTTAATTGCGAAATCATAAATGCTCATACTTACGCGTTCTTCTTGAATGCGTAGGAGGATTTGATCTCCTGTCATGTGACCGCCTTTTTTTACTTCGTGCTTCATCGAGAATGGGAGCTTGTTTGTATTTATTGTTAGTGTATCTAGTTTACTTTTTATTACCTCATCGTCATCACAGTAAATAAAATAATCGTCTACCGTCATGTTTTCTATTATTCTAAACTTACTGTTGATGTAATTTTCGAACTTATAATCGTATCTATCCAGATGATCTTCGGTGATGTTGAGCAACAACGCCACATTGGGTCTGAACTGATCGATGTCATCCAACTGAAAAGAACTTATTTCCGCCACATACAACGCTTTTGGGTCTTCTGCAACCTGTTTTGCAAACGAATAACCAATGTTTCCAACCAAAGCACAATCCAATCCTGCCTTTTTGCAGATATGGTATATCAAACTTGTTGTTGTACTCTTTCCATTACTCCCTGTGATGGCGATAATAGTCGCATCTCCCTTAAAACGATACGCCAGTTCTATCTCACTAATTACTTTTATTCCCTTTGCTCTAATCTTTTTTACCAGTTCATTTTTTTCTGGTATCCCCGGACTTTTCACTATTTCATCTGCCGACAAAACCGTTGCTTCTGTGTGTCCGCCTTCTTCAAAATCAATTCCATTTGCAACCAGTTCGCGCTTATAGCCATCCTTTAAAATCCCCCCGTCACTCAAAAAAACTTCATACCCATTCTTCTTTCCCAACATTGCCGCACCCACCCCACTTTCTCCGCCACCTAGTATTATCAATTTATGCTTCTTATCTTTTGATGGATGCCCACTAGTACTCACTTCCGCACCTAAAGTGGCAGGTTGAGCCTCTAATTGATTATGTCCAACATTTTTTTCCATTTATAATTTCTTTTTCTTCTATTTCTGACGATTTAAGCTCTTTATCATTGAATTAAAGCCATTTTAATGCGGATTAAAATAGGAATCCTGAAAAACCTACCCCTTTTAACCCCCTTTAAAAGACTATTCTAATTCAGTAATAACCCTTTAATCACCCACAAAGAACTTTTCTACCGTAATAATGCCTTTTTATCCCTCCATTCTACCTTTTTTAACCCAGAAAAAGCCATTTTAATCCGGATTAAAATGAGTGTCATTTACCTGATTTTCAAAGTAATTATCGAAAACACCACACAAATCAGGGTCACAATCCAAAACCTCACCGCTATTTTACTTTCATGGAAACCTTTCTTTTGATAGTGGTGGTGCAATGGACTCATCAGGAAGATTCTTCGTCCCTCCCCATACTTTTTCTTGGTGTATTTAAAATAACTAACCTGAATAATCACACTTAAATTTTCTACTAAAAAGATGGCGCAGAAAATCGGAATCAACAATTCTTTCCGAACGATGATGGCCAACGAAGCAATGATTCCTCCCAAAGCCAAACTACCTGTATCGCCCATGAAAACCTGTGCTGGGAACGCGTTGTACCACAAAAATCCGATGCAAGAACCCACAAAAGCTCCAATGAAAACGCTTAATTCAGCCGAGTTGGGGATGTACATAATATTGAGGTATTCGGCAAAACGGATATTGCTACTTACGTAAACAAAAACCCCCAAACAAATACCTATCAAGGCACTCACTCCAGCTGCAAGACCATCCAAACCATCGGTGAGATTGGCTCCGTTGGAAACAGCCGTGATGATGAAAGTAACAGCCAAGATATAGATAAGCCAAGTGAACTTTTCTGCTTCAGGACCCAGCCAACTGATGAGTTTACTATAGTTAAATTCATGATTTTTTACGAAAGGAATCGTCGTAATGGGCGTTCTAACTCGTGCAAAGTGGTGTGCTTTTCCATCATAAATCCTTATTGTATCTCCCACCAGCTTTTCTCCTTTTTGAATGATGGAATCAGCTATTACATGCTGAGGTGTATAGATTTCACGTTGCACTTCTACACTTTTAGCAAAGTATAAAGTGCTTCCAATGATGATTCCTAGTCCAACCTGACCGAAGATTTTGAAGTTACCTGCCAATCCATCGCTGTCTTTCTTCTTGTAAGTTCCGCCATTGGCCAAGGCCTTTTTTCTTGCAGAGATCTTTAGATAATCATCAATAAAACCAATCACCCCAAGCCATACCGTTGTTAAAATCATTAACCGGATATAGGTTTTATGCAGGTTTGCAAACAATAAAGTAGGGATTAATATACCCATCAATATGATGATGCCGCCCATTGTTGGTGTTCCTTTCTTCAAGTTCTCACCAGCCAAGCCAAGTTCGCGTACACTCTCCCCAATCTGCTTCTTCTGAAGAAAAAGAATCACCTTTTTGCCAAAAACAGTGGTGATTATCAGGGAGAAAATGATAGCCAACGCCGCTCTGAACGTAATGTATTGAAACATCCCCGCCCCTGAAATGTGCGACTGTTGATGTAACCAATAAAAAAAGTAATAAACCATCTTTTTAATTATAAGTTATGAGTTATAAGTTATGAATTATGAGTTTTTAAGAATTAAGAATGAGTTCTTTGCTTTAAACTCATAACTTATAATTCATAACTCATAACTGTTTTACTTTCCCAACATCTCGAAAACCTCCAACAACACCGCCTTGTCATCAAATGGATATTTAGTACCCTTGATGTCTTGGTATTTCTCATGCCCTTTTCCCGCAATCAGGATAATATCCTCCTCCTTAGCCAGACTTACAGCCGTTTTAATAGCCTCTTTCCGATCAGAAATAGAGATATATTTTCTTTTAGCTGCACTATCCAAACCCGTTTCCATATCCTTCAAAATATCACTAATCTCTTCGCTTCTTGGGTTGTCGCTTGTAAGAATAACCTTGTCGCTCAGGTTGCAAGCCGTCTGTGCCATAATCGGTCGCTTTGTCTTGTCTCTGTCGCCACCGCAACCTACTACCGTAATAATCTGTTCGTATCCTTTTCTCAACTTCTTGATGGTGCTCAACACATTCTCCAAAGCATCGGGCGTGTGGGCGTAATCGATAATCCCAATGATTTGTTGGCTACTAATGATGTAATCAAACCTGCCTTCTGCACCTGTCAACATACTTAAGGCGGTAAGCACCTGGTACTTATCCTCTCCCAAACAAAGTGCTGCACCATAAACTGCCATCAGGTTATAGGCATTAAATTCACCAATCAACCTGAAGTGAACCTCAATCTCGTTTACAATCATTTGTAAACCAGTTAAGGCATTATCCAAGATTTTACCTTTGAAATCAGCCATAGTCTTGAGACTATATGCGTACTTTTTGGCGTTGGTGTTCTGTAACATCACCATCCCACGCTTATCATCGGCATTGGTGATGGCAAAAGCCGTGGAAGGCAAATCGTCAAAGAATTTTTTCTTAACCTTAATATATTCATCGAAGGTTTTATGATAATCAAGGTGGTCATGGGTGATGTTACTGAACAATGCACCCGTAAACTGTAACCCTGCAATCCTTTTCTGGTGAATGGCATGACTGCTACACTCTATAAAAACGTGGGTGCAGCCTTCATTTACCATTTCAGCCAGCAACTTATTTAAACTAACTGCATCGGGGGTCGTATGTGTAGCAGGGATAATAGTGGTACCTATCTGATTTTGAACGGTACTGATTAATCCGCAACTATAACCCAACTGGTTAAACAATTTAAAGAGCAGTGTCGCAATGGTTGTCTTGCCATTGGTACCCGTAACGCCCACTAATTTCACTTTCCTAGAAGGCTCACCATAAAACTGGTGTGCCATCAAAGCAACAGCTTCACTTGCATCTTTTACCTCGATGTATGTAATGTTTTCTTGTATTATCGATGGAATTGTTTCGCAAACGATAGCGATCGCACCTGCTTCAATTGCCTTATCAATAAATAGATGACCATTGCTTTGTACCCCGTTGATGGCAACAAACACCGAATCTTTTTCCACCTTGCGACTATCTATGGCTATAGACGACACGGTGGTAGCTGTGCTTCCCACTACCTGCTGCAAACGCACTTTGTATAATATGTTTTGTAGTGTTTGCATGTTAGTTCAGTTCAACAGTTAGTTCTTGTCCGTGAGCAATAAATTGTCCTGCCGCTATAGATTGGTTACTTACCTTACCACGTCCCTTAATCTTCACCTTCAGTCCCATTCCCTCACACAAAACCACGGCATCCTTCAAACCCATTCCCCTTAATGACGGCATAGACGTATTGCCTATCATTCTTTCAGAAAAAGAAACCTGGTTTCTGTTGCCATCCATACTCACCATTTCATCTTCTTTGCCATCATTGTCTTTGTAAGGAAGCTGAATGGTGTTTGCTATCTTCTTAATTTCCTGTTTCAATCCTACATAACTAAAAAAGCTGCTATCAGGCTTAACCAGTTTAGGCTGATAATTATTCTGGCGCACATAAGTCGTGTATAACCTATCTGCTATTTCTTTAAAAACAGGACCGGCCACTTCTGCACCATAAAAACGAAGGGCATGAGGCTTGTTTTTAATAACTACCACACAAGTATATTGGGGATTATCTGCAGGAAAGTATCCAGCAAAGGAGCTTTGGTATATTCCATCTGCATAACCGTGACTACCGTTTGCCACTAACGCGGTTCCTGTCTTACCAGCAACTTTATAAGGATTATTTCTAAACAACTGCGCTGCAGTTCCTTCTATACAAACGCCTTCCAAACAAGTATGTAAATCCTTAATTGTCTGGTCGCTGCATATTTTATCAATGGCAACATAAGGTTCGCGAGCATCAATTACTTCCCCTTCGTCTTTTACTGCATTCAACAGATAAGGGCGCATCATTTTGCCATCATTTGCTACCGCATTGTAAAAAGTGGCTGTTTGTAAAGGCGTTACTTCGAGGTTATAGCCAAAAGCCATCCATGGTAAGGTGTTGGCATCCCAATATTTTGTTCCAGGTCTATGAATAATTGGCCAACGTTCGCCCGTAATGTCGATTCCAGTAAGGGTATCCATGTGAATTTGATGCAGGTGCCTGATAAACTGACTAGGGTTACTGCTATAACTAGTCCATGCCATCTTTGCCAACCCCACATTACTACTTAACTCAAAGGCTTCTTTGGCAGATACAAACATGCGACCATGTTTCTCTGAATCAAATACTGTTTTTCCATTTATTTCCCAAGTGCCCCCATTCAAATTCACCTGACTTTGAAGCGTAATCTTTTTGTCTTCCAGCATACTCATCATGGTAGCCAGCTTAAATGTTGAACCTGGTTCAGAAGGACTAATGGCATAGTTGAAATCTTCAGTATAGATGCTTGTATCTCGTCCATCTTTTTTAATAGGGAACTTACCAAGGTTAGCCATTGCCTTGATCTTGCCAGTTTTGGTTTCTAATACGATAGCACAACCATGTTCTGCTTCATTGTTCACCATCATCTTCATCAAAGCATTCTCTGCTACTTCCTGAATAAATACATCTAGGGTGGTTACGATGTCTTTTCCATTTTCTGGCTCAATCTGGTAATCATCAATAGGTACACTAACGCCACCGGCAATGTATCTGACTAATCTTTTACCACTTGTTCCTTTTAAAAGGGTATCATAGGTTTGTTCGAGACCTACCTTTTGACCTTTACCCGAATCTCTGTCTAAGCCAATGGTTCTATAAGCAAATAGTTTGTACGGATTTAAACGGATAGTCCGATTGGTAAATACAAAACCACTCTTGTTTCTACCCAATCTTATTAAAGGAAAGGTCTTTAATTCCTGATATTGGCGATAGTTTACATTCTTGCGGAACAGAAATGCCCGATCTTTTGATTTGAAACCATATAACAACTCCTTTTTATAGGCTTCCGCAGTATTGTCTTGAAAAAGATTGGCTAAACACAGACTTAAGCTATCCAGATTTTCCCTGAAACGAACGCCACTCTTCTCTCTTAATCCATCTGCAGAGAAATCTATATAAATATCAAACTGAGGGATACTTGTACTAAGCATTTTACCATCTTCACTGTAGATAGTACCTCTTTCAGCTTCTACATTTTCTATCTTCTGGTGAAGGCTATCGCTCATACTTCTCCAATAATGACCCTGAAACTGCTGGATGTAAACGGCTTTTCCAAAAATTACAAGACATATCACTACAACGAAGATGTAGCTGAGATAAACTCTCCATAATATGTCCTTTTTAACTTCCATTTTTCTTTCGTATTAAGTTTTAAGAGCTGTGCTTACTCATAACTCATAACTCATAACTCATAACTTACAACTTATAACTCATTTGCTTCTTTCCAATTGCAACCGTTGCGGTACGTCTTTCGTTATCTTCAAACCAAGGGGTGCTGCGGCTTTCTCCACTTGTGCTTCCTCACTTTTATACATCACCTCGCTTTTTAGCGTTTTATATTCGTATTGCAAATCCTTAATTTCCTGTTGGGTCTTGTTGATGTTCCGGATGGTCTTATCTGCCATGTGACCATTTGCTATATAAACCACTGCTACCAACGACAAGAACAAGAAATAATTCAGGTTTTTAGTGATCCAGCTTCCCTCCGACAAGAAATCGCCAAAGCCCTTCAAGCGTTTCCCTTTGCTACTTTTCTTTTTATTATTTTCTACTTGCTCTGCCATTTTTTACTCATAACTCATCACTCATAACTTCTCCGCTACCCGCAACTTCGCGCTTCTACTCCGCTTATTCACCTTCAATTCTTTATCTGTTGCAGTGATAGGCTTTTTGTTTACCAACCGCCATTTCTGTTCTTTTATCGTTTGAACAAAAGGATTATCATCTACTTCCTCTTCGAAACTTCCATTTTTAAAGAACTGTTTTACCAACCTATCTTCTAAGGAATGAAAGGTGATGATGGCCACTCGTCCGCCCACTTTTACCACTTCATTCAGTTGCAACAACATCTCTTTCAGCACTTCCATCTCACCATTTACCTCAATCCGCAATGCCTGAAACACCTGAGCGAGGTATTTATTAGGATTCCCTTTTACCACCGGCGCAATCATCGCTTTAAATTGAAGGATAGTTTGCACCTGTGTCTGTTTCCTGGCGTCTACAATGTGCTTTGCCAAAGTCCTGGAGTTACTCACCTCCCCAAACTGTTCGAACAACAAATGCAGTTTCCCTTCGCTGTAATTGGCAATGATGCTTGCGGCAGTTAGTGTTTCTCGTTGATCCATCCGCATATCGAGCGGACCATCAAACCGGATGGAGAACCCTCTTTCGCCTTCATCAAACTGGTGACTACTCACTCCCAAATCTGCCAGCACCCCATCTACCGGACCAATTTTATATAACCTCAAAAAGCGTTGTATATATCTAAAGTTTTGTGGCACAAACAAAACCCGTTCATCCGCAGGTATGTTTTTAACCGCATCTGCATCCTGGTCAAATGCGATTAGTTTGCCTTTTTCACCCAACCTATCAATGATCCCCCGGCTATGTCCACCACCTCCAAACGTACAATCCACATACACCCCTTCCTTCTTTATATCTAGTCCCTCCAACACCTCTTCAAACAAAACCGGAACATGATACACTGTGTCGCTTGTATTATCTATTGAATCGTTGTCTGCCATTTTTTTTATTCTTTATTCAATCAGATAATAAACCCCTCCTTGTTTTTTATTGAATTCCCGACATGACCTCATTGGCTAAATCGCTGAATTCCTTAGGCGAAACTTCCTCAAACAATCGTTTATATTTGGTTGAATCCCATATTTCAAAGCGGTCAATCACTGCGTTAATGGTTACATCTTTGGTGATGGATGCATATTCTTTTAAGGTAGCAGGCATCAACATTCTTCCTGCACTGTCCAATTCTATTTCGGTAGCACCACCCAAAAACAAACGGGTGAATTCTCTTACTTTATTATCGAACTGGTTCAGCTTTTTAAACTTCTCCATGATGCTTTCCCAGGTTTTCATGGGGTAAAGAGTAACGCATTTTTCGAATCCACGGGCAAGCATAAACTTATTTTCACCTTCTTCAAATTGCTTTTTCAGGGCACCAGGCAGCAAGAAGCGACCCTTCGCATCTATTGTTGCCTCATATTCACCGTGAAAAAATGCCATTTGCGTTAATTAAGTTTTATTATTACCACTTTATGACACAAAATAACACTTTTTCCCACATACTTACATCATTTTAGCGTTTTTCATTTATCCACAGAGGGTTTTGGGGCTACAATTCAATATAGTGTTATGTTTCAAGGGATTTTATTTGGGTTAACTGTTTTTTATCTGTTAATAGGCTGTGGATAAGTGTGGATAACCGCTGTCAAAGAGTGTGAATTATTAAGAATTTGGGAAGGAGATAGTAGATATTAGTTAGTAGATATTAGTTTTTGATCACTAAAAGATGAAAAAATAAAGTAGATAGTCGTTAGCATATAAATAAAATCAATAAAAAAGCCCCTTCAATTTCTTGAAAGGGCTTTTCTTTTAAAACACTATTATCTACTATCTAATAACTCATAACTAAATGCTAGTCTCCCGCAGATTTTGTCATTATCGCCGTCCACACAAACGCTTCGCCATCATTGCCTTTGTAGGCGGCTGCAAACGGATAGGACGTATTGGGCGTAAGACCCGTGATATTAAAACTCAACCCATTGCTATGACGGAAAAACCAATCGTTGATGTTGGCAGGAGTAGGGCCTAAAGAAGGTTTCCAAAAAGCAAATATGGTTCCATGCGTGCCATAAATAGGTTTGTCCACACTCACAAGCATATCGCCAGCAATGTTTGTGCGCACAACCCTAAAGTTTGCTGGCACGCCCATATTGTTGTGAACAGGCAATTTTACCAAAGGCAATCCGCTAGATTGCAGCTTGATCAAATCTCCATTTGCCTGCAAGTTTACAGCTACTGCCACAACTGCGAGCTTGGTTTCTACCCCTCCTTTGGCGGTATCCTTTGCCGTTACCGCAGTTAATCCGCCAGTTGCTACCAGCCCAAGTTTGGTGGAGTAGGTAGAAACTGAAGAAACCAACTCGGTTAATTGAGTCATAAATGTAAAATTAGAGTTCGTAGTTAATCCTGCAATTGCAGATGTTGCGATGGTTACTATTTCATCATTTTTTTACCAGTATAATCTTCAATTGCTCTATTCTGATTCATAAAATTTGTTTTATAATTTACTAATTCTTTTTAATGATATTTTAAGCGCGGCGGTGGAAGTTTATAAAAAAGAAAAGTATTCACTGGGGGTACGCAGTACGATTTATGAGGTACGCAGTACGATATATGGGGTACGCAGTACGATTTATGGGGTACGCAGTACGATTTATGAGGTACGGAGTACGATTTATGGGGTACGCAGTATGATTTATGGGGTACGCAGTATGATTTATGGGGTACGCAGTACGATTTATGAGGTACGCAGTACGATTTATGAGGTACGGAGTACGTTTCATTCCCTTACACCCTCGAAACCTGTGAGCCGACCTATCGACCTCAGGGGATATCTAACTGAATGATAATGAAATTGATGCGGCACGAGCAAAAGTTTAATTGGTAAAGACTGTTTGTTGGCAATAGCGCATTACCAACTTCTGAACCCCTTTTCCTCGCTTGGCGGCAAGATATGGGATATGTTTGGGATTGGGAGGAAAGAATTTGGAGAAGAATTATTTTACGCCTTTGCAAGTGTTCCTGACACCACACCCCGGCGAAGTCAGGAACACCAACATCGGCAAAAGTATTATCCAGTAATTACAAGGTTAGTACCCGTTTTGGTAACTGTATATTGCTTTAGGGCAGAACTAGCCGGCCCCTTTTTTACAGCACCAGTCTCAGTAAACTCGGAACCATGTGCCGTGCAGAGAAAAATATCGGTAGTAGCCGCATATTCTACCGTAACGCCCTGATGGGTGCAATACTGCGAAACAGCAATATAGTTACCCGCCTTTGTTTGAGCTACAATAATACCGTTGTTGGTATAAGCAAACTGCCCAGGTGTTAATAGCTTGGAATAGGTGGTAGAAGTAAGATCCAACGTGAGATTTACATTGCTTGGCGCTGCCGGAACCGTATCCTTTTCGCAACCACCCATACAACCAAATAATACCAAACCTGCGGCACCAATTCCTAACTGAGATAAAAACTCTTTACGATCCATAGATTACTTTTTATTTTTTAATGTTTACTGTTATTCGTCTACTAGAGTTATTATTTTCTATAAACGTTGTACGAAGGTGGGGGCTATTACTGTTGTAATTGCGTTAAAAAAGGAGCAAACAATGCACAACAATTTGTGAATACCTCAGAAACTGAGATTAGCAATTATATCGTTTTATTGAAAGTTACCTGTGAGTACGTCCGCTATATATTATTACCCCCGATTTGATGTTAGTAAAGAAAATGTGAAGGTTTTTTTACTAACAAATAATATCACGATGTTTGCGTTATAGTAACGAGGTTTACTTTTAAACGCCTCTAGTAACTCCTAGTCCTAAAGGGAGTTTCATTTCATTACAAGCAATCATTATGTACCGTCAAATAAAAATACTACTTAGCATTCTTGTTTTTTCTTCCATTGGGTCTGCTTCTTTTGGTCAAAATACCAAGATAACCAACGATGCAGATGCCGATTATAAACTGGCAAAAGAATATTATTCCAAAGAAGAATACAGCTTGGCCTATCCCATCTTCAATTCCATTTACAGCAATGGTGGCAGCAAGGGGAACTATCCGGTATCTGTATCGCTGGAATGCAAATATTACTATATCTCTTGTGGACTGAAGTTAAACGATGCCTCCATAAAAGGAAAAGCAATTGAATTTCTGGAGTTGGAACAAGCCGCACCACTAAAACACAAACTTGCCTTTCAGTTGGCAGAATACTATTTTAGAAATAAAAATTATACAGACGCCATTACCTATTATAATAGGGCCGGTATAGACAACCTTTCGAATGACGAAATAGGAGAATCGAAGTTTCACAAAGCTTATTGCTACTTTACGCTGCAACAGTTTAAGGAGGCAAAGCCTTTGTTTGATGTAATTAGACAGATACCAACCGATTCCAATTATGTAGAAGCCAACTATTACTATGGCTTTATTGCCTTTGGCGAAAAGGATTTTAAAGAAGCACTTAGTTCCTTTAAAATAGCAGAAAACAATCCACAATATTCTAAGGTAGTTCCGTTTTACATTGCTGAAATATATTATTTCGATAACCAGATAGACAGGTCACTTACCTATACCGAATCTATACTGAAAGCAGGCGGACAATACTACGATCTGCAATTGAGACAACTGGCTGGAAAGCTATACTTCGATAAAAGACAATTTAAGAATGCACTTCCTTATCTGGAAGAATACATTGACAAATCCGACAAAGTAAACAGGGAAGATTTGTATGAACTAAGCTATTGCTACTACGAATCTGGCAACTGGACCAAAAGTATTGAGGGTTTTAAACAGCTGGGTGGCAAGGAGGATTCATTGGCACAGAATAGTATGTATTTACTGGCAGATGCCTACCTGAAAACAGATCAGAAAGAGAATGCCCGCAACGCTTTTTTGTTTTGTGCCAGCAATAATAGCAATGCGGTACAGCAAGAGATTTCTACATTCAGCTATGCCAAACTTTCCTACGAGTTAGGTTATCTGGATGTTGCCCTGAGCGAGCTGCAAAAGTTTATTGTAACCTATCCCAATAGCAGCAACACCCAGGAAGCAAAGGAACTGTTGGTGGGCGTTCTGGCTAATACAAGCAACTATAAAGATGCTTTGAAACTATTTGAAAGCCTGAAAACACAGAGTGACAAGGTAAAAAGACTCTACCCAAAAATATTGTATGGAAGGGCTGTAGAACTGATAAATGACCACGAAACAGAAGACGCAGACAAGCTATTGACCAAGATATTGCAAGTACCCTACAACAATAAGTTATTGGCATTTACCTACTTCTGGAAAGGGGAAATAGCTTATAAAAAAGACCGGTTGGATGATGGCGTTGTTTACTTTTCCAAATATCTGGAAAACCCATTGACTAATGGCGAAATCAATACTGCCAACGCAAAATATAGCCTCGCCTACTGCCTGTTGAAGAAAGAAGAATACAGGGAAGCACAAAAGTATTTTGGAGAAGTAGCCAGTTCATTAAGTACTAATTCATCTCCGCTGCAACAAGATGCCTACATCCGTTTGGGAGATTGCTATTATATGCAAAAGCAGTACAAACCTGCCTTGAAAATATATGACGATGTATTGGTTCACAAACTTCAAACGGCAGATTATGCCTTGTATCAGAAGGCAGTGATTGCGGGTGCATTGAATAAGACTGGAGAAAAAATAAATTTACTTCAAAGCTTATTACAGCAGTTTCCATCTTCTCCATTAACAGCTGAAGCAAATCTGGAGATTGCAAATGGCTATTTGTCCGACGAGAAATATGCAGAAGCCTTAACGCCGTTGCAACAAATACTTGCCAACAAAAATGCAAGTTCGTTATGGCCGAAGGCATTGTTGAAAACAGGTGTTTCGTACTTCAACACAGATAAAAATGCAGATGCCCTCAGCAACTTTACACAACTGGCAAAGCAATATCCCAACTCACAGGAAAGCGATGAAGCAATAGAATATATACGGACCATCTACATCAATCAACAGAAACCAAATGAGTTTATTGGTTTTATGCAACAGATTGGTAGAAGTGTAAGCACCTCCGAAGCAGATTCTATCACTTACAAGGCCGCTTCAATACAATATGAGGCAAAAGATTATACCGCAGCAAAGGCTGGTTTTGTAAACTATATCTCACAATATCCTGCTGGTAAATATGCAGTTGAGGCCAACTATTTTTCTGCCGAAATAAGTATTACAGCAAAGGATACAAAAGGGGCATTGCCTTTCTACACAGCAGTTGCCGATAAAGCCCCTAACAAATATGCGGAACGTAGTGCTTTGCAGAGTGCACGGATTTACTACTTCAACCTGAAAGATTATACCAATGCAGAAAAGTATTTTATCCAGTTAAAGTCCCTGACCAACCAACAAGAAAACAAACTAGAAGCAATGCGCGGTTTGTTGCGTTGCCAATATCACCTACAACAGTTTAAGGATGCTGTAGACAATGCCAAAGATTTGTTGGCACAGACAGGTACAGAAACTGATGACAAGATGATGGCGAATATGGTGTTGGCAAAGAGCAATCAGGCAGATAAAAAATTAGATGATGCTACCACTGCTTACAAAGCAGTTATTGCTTTGGGCAAGAGTGAATACAGTGCAGAAGCGGAATACAGACTTGCGGAGATATTGTATCAACAAGAGAAATACGATGAAGTAGAAAAGGCCGCTTTTGAAGTGATAAAGAATGCAGGCTCTTATGCGTATTGGGTTACAAAGAGCTATATCCTTCTTGGCGATTTATATTTTAAGCAAAAGGATTTATTCAATGCTGAAGCAACTTTTAAAAGTGTTTCGGAGAATAGTACTATTGATGAATTAAAGCAAGAGGCCACTACGAAGCTGGCACAAGTAATTGAAGAAAAAAATAAGACCAATAAAGTAGAAACACCACAATAAAGAAGACAATCATGAACTATTATTTTAGGAATATACTTTTATTAGCATTGACAATAACCTTGTCTGTAGCTACTTTATCTGCGCAAACGCATAGGAAGAAAAAGAAAACAACTAAGAGAGAAGCTGCAGCTCCAGCAAAGAAGCATCGTGCAGGTGCAGGCAAAGCAACTACGCATTCAAAGAAAGCAGCAGCCATTTCGGAAGAATCCCCTACAACGGTTGTGCTTCCAAAAAAGGAAAGCCCAATTGATGTTAGTGCCATCAAAGACACAACTGGCGAGGATACATTAAGTACTGCCAAGGAAGTAATTATCACATCTTCCTTCAAACCTTCTTTAAGAAATGCTGCAAAAATCAACTTTACGGCTGCCACCCCGTTGCTGGATACCACCAAGTTGCAATTAACCTATTCTATTCCTTCCCAGAATTTATTTTTCTCCTATCAACCTGTCCCTATCAAACCATTGGCTTTAGCGGCAGATTCGGGTTTTGTTTGGGAACATCATCAATATGTAAAAGTTGGTTACGGAAATTATTCTTCTCCTTATCTGGAAGCTGGTGCTTCGTTTGGGGATGGCGTAAAGTCGATGATTACAGCGCATGGAAAATATCAATCTGCCAAAGGAAGCCTTCCCCTGCAACAATATGGCAAAGCTGGAATAGACCTGATTGGCATCTTTAATACAAACAACAATCAGGAAATAACTTCAAAGATTTATTGGGATAATAACAGTACCTATAGATATGGTTACAAGCCCGATTCCTTGAAGATTGGCAAAGACTCTTTACACCAACAATTCAATACAATCGGACTAGAGGTGGGATTGCAAAACAAAGTGCCCACTGCTTATAATATTACCTATCATCCGCAGTTACAGTTCAATTACTTTTCCAACACAAGCGCGTCCAAGGAAACAAATCTTTTGATAAAAGCGCCCGTGAGTAAAGCATTTGGCAAGTTGTTCTCGTTGGATCTTGGTGTTACAGCCGACATCACACATTATTCAACCAATCAGTATCAGGATACCGCTACTGTAAACAATAACCTCTTCAACTTCAATACTTCCTTGCGTTTTATCACGCCCAATTTCAAGGCAAACATAGGCTTGTTGCCTTCGTGGGATAATGGGAGCTTCTCGTTATTACCCAACTTTACTGCCGAAGGAAAACTAGCCGACAAAAGACTGGTTGTTGATGGTGGATGGATTGGCTACTACCAAAAGAATACCTACAAAAGTTTAGTTGCCACCAATCCTTTCATTGTGCCCCCCTCTACCCTGTTCAATACCAAAATAACAGAATTGTATGTTGGTTTCAAGGGCAGTATTGACAAGCACCTGACTGCCAATGCAAAACTATCCTTTTTGAAGATGGATAATATTGCGCTTTTTGCCAACGATACGACCACTGGAAAGACACAGGATTTCTTATTATTGAATGAACCTTCTATGCAAGCCCTACGACTAAAAGCAGAAGTCAGCTATGATATTCAAGAGAAATTGGCTATTTTGGGAGGAATAACTTATACACAGTTTACAAAGCTAAGTGTGAATAATAGGGCTTATGGTTTGGTACCTCTGGAGCTTAATGGAACATTGCGTTGGAAGGTTCTAAATGACCTTACACTTAAAAGTGATGTCTTTTTCTTTGATGGAAGCTATTATCGCAGTCAAAAATTACAGACAAACAAGCTAAATCCTGCTTTTGATGCCAATTTGGGAGCAGAATTCCCCGTGACCAAGAAATTGAATGGCTGGATACAATTCAATAATTTTCTTAACAACAAGTACCAGCGTTGGAATCAATATCAGGTGCTAGGTTTTCAGTTATTGGCAGGAGTCGTATATTCGTTCAGATAATTTTGTTGTATGTACCCACTATTGTATAAATATTTCTTAGTCAACAAAAAGGTAGGTATTCCTGGCTTGGGTATTTTTTCGTTGGAAGATACCCCAGCAACACTCGATTTTGTAAAAGGAGCTTTGCATGCACCTCAATCTAAAATTGTCTTCAAAAAGAAAGACGACGACGACAAGGTAGATAACAACTTGTTCATTTACCTAGGCAGAGAAATGAAGCTAGAAGAATGGCAGGTGGCAAAGAAGTTTCAAGAGTTTACCGAGTCCATCAAACAGAATATAGCTGGCAACAAAGCGGTGGAGTTACCCGGCATAGGAAAACTACAGAAAGGATATGATGATGAAATATTTCTTATCCCCGATGCAGAGGCAACTATTACGCCTTTGGCAGATATAAAACTAAATAACGTAAACGATTCCAGGGCTAACTTAATAGACCTGTACAGTACCGGCGAACACCTTATTTTAACTGAGGAAAGTGAAGACGACAAGCTAGAAATGATTATTAAACACAAGGAAGAAGATTATTGGTGGGTGTATGCCCTCATCCTTGGTTTGATGGGCGTTGCGGCTTTGCTGTGGTACTACATTTAACATTCTACACTTATTATGGCATCAATTATTACCTATCAGCAATGCCCTTGCTGTGGCAGTACCAACATTGTACAGCAACTTAAAGCAAAAGATTATACAGTTAGCAATAAGCTATTCGATATCTGGCATTGTAACGATTGTACCCTAAGATTCACGCAGGACGTTCCCGACGCTTCTAGTATTGGCCCTTACTATCAGTCTACAAGTTATGTCTCTCATTCCGATACCCAAGAAGGGTTGATAAATAAGTTGTACCACCGTGTACGTAAAACAACCCTTCAAAACAAGAAGGAATTGATTATTGATGCAACAAAAATTCCGGGTGGCACTTTACTGGATGTAGGTGCCGGAACAGGCGCTTTTGCCAATACCATGCAAGAAGCAGGTTGGAAAGTAACAGGTTTGGAACCCGATGCAACCGCCAGGCAAGTAGCCATCAATAAGTTTGGTTTACAGATGGATGATCCCGAGAGGCTGTTTTCGCTACCCGCTGAAAGTCTCGATGTTATTACAATGTGGCATGTGCTAGAGCATGTACACAATCTACACGGCTACTTAGAGCAATATCATTCAATCTTAAAATCAACCGGGAAACTGGTTATTGCAGTACCCAACTATACAAGTACAGACGCCAGTCATTATGGCGAGTTGTGGGCGGCTTATGATGTACCGCGTCACCTCTATCATTTCTCTCCAGCTAGTATGGAACGTTTGGCAAAGTTGAAAGGATTTAAGATAGAAGCATACGAACCTATGTGGTATGATAGCTTTTATGTGAGTATGCTGAGTGAGCAATATAAAAATGGCAAAGGAAATCTCATTAAAGCCTTTTGGAATGGCTTGCTTTCCAATTTAAAAGCCTCCAGCAATAATAAACTTTGCAGTTCGGTTATCTACGTGTTGGCAAAGGCGTAAGTAGTTGGGAGTTGTAAGTAAAAGAAACTTTATGGATAAACATTATCAAGAAATAGTTGATGAAGTCTTTGGCTCATACTATCCTCATAGAACTCTGAGAACTCTGTTTGATTTACATTCTTCTGAATGGAATGAGACCACCGTTGAGGAAAAACTCGGAATTTTGAAGAGAATCTTAAGTAGTAATAAAATTAGCCTCAGCAAACTGATAGTTGGGTACAAACATTTCTACACCAAAGAGCTTTCAAATAAGGGACACGCCGTAGATTCAATACAAGATGCCTTGGTTATCTTACTTCAAAATGCTATTTGATACCATGCAGAAAATAAAAACAATAGATAAATTCAAACCCGATGAACTAAAGATTGACATATCGGAATATCCATATCAAACCGATTTAACCAAAAAACTAGATGTCATAGATTCGGACTTTAATCAAGAAATTATTAATGAGATAGTTCTATGGAAAGTAAATAGATATGCTTTATTAGATTCCGATGTTTTAAATTTAATTAACCAAATAAAGAAAACAGATAGAGAGTTAAATCAAGATTTGAAAAAAATAACAGTTAAAATTTTAGAAAAACTATTAGATCAAAATCAAAAAGGTGTTAGGCTTGCAATGGCATCTACTATTCTACGATTTAAAAATCCATATATCTATCAGATACTAGACCAACGTGTTTATAGGATTATTTACGGAAAGGAATTAGAAGAAGATTATCCTAAAAATAAAGAAGAGCAGATACAATTTTATCTTAATTACTTAGAAAAATTAAGAGACGAATGTTTAAAAACAAAAGTTCCATTTGAGCATTCTGACAGAATTTTTTACTTAATCGACAAGGATAAAAAAATAGGAAATGGTAATATTGCTCTAAAGGAATCCCGCAAACCGAAAGACAATACCTAAATCCCCTTCAAAACATCCTCTCTTCCCCCTTTTCAACCTGTTTTACTCTTTTTACTGGGTAAAGTACAAGTCTTACTAGGTAAAGTACAAGTCTTACTGGGTAAAGTACAAGTCTTACTGGGTAAAGTACAAGTCTTACTGGGTAAAGTACAAGTCTTACTGAGTAAAGTACAAGTCTTACTGAGTAAAGTACAAGTCTTACTGGGTAAAGTAAAAGACTTACTGAGTAAGGTAAAAGCTTTACTGGGTAAGATACAAAGGCTGTAAATCCTATTTATTTGTTTTAATTCCGAAGGGATATTCAATTTATAGCAGTAATACTTACTTTTATTGCCTACTCAAAAGGGTTTATTATGAAGAAGGTTGGTTTATTTATTAGTCTTTTAGTCATGTTTTCTGTTGCTTATTCCCAAACGCCAAAGGAACTTTATAAAACAGCTCGGGGCTATTTGATGCAAGGCGATCTGGACAATGCCGTTGTAAGCTACAATGCCCTATTGAAACAAGATCCCGACAACATAGATGCGCTGAACGACTATTGCTATGTGCTGGTACTGGAAAAAGAATATGTGAAAGCAATAGAATTAGGCAAACAATTAATTGCAAAGCCCGGTGCAAATGAACAGTCATACCAAACATTTGGGATGGCATATAAAGGCAAGGCGGCGTATAAGGAAGCCGAAGAATTGTATAAACAAGGCTTGACAAAGTTTCCGGAGAGTGGTGTGTTGTACAATGAATTTGGAGAGTTGTTTGCCATGCAAAACAAACTGTCGGATGCCATCGTGCAGTGGGAGGCAGGCATTAAAGCAGACCCTGGTTATAGCAACAATTACTTCAACGCAACTATGTATTACAGCAAGGTAAAAGAGGATTTATTCTGGGTGATACAGTACGGGGAGATTTTTATCAATATAGAAAGCTACAGCGCACATACTGCCCTGATAAAAGTGAAATTGTTTGATGCCTACAAAAAGCTATTTAGTGGCGATGTGCTGGATAAACTTGTTGCCAATCCTGCAAATACTGCATTTCAGAAGGCTTGGTACAACAACATCACAACGGCAAGTTCTGTAACAAAGAATGGGGTTACTGCCGAGACATTAGGGGCATTGAGAACAAGGTTTATATTAAACTGGTTTTATACCAAACAAAATGAAACCACGCCTTTTTACCTGTTCGATCATTTTCATTATCTCATAAAAGAAGGGCTATTTGATGCCTATAACCAATGGGTATTTGGCGAGACTGCAAATGCAGACGATTATCAGCTATGGATAAATACGCATACCAAAGAACAAAGCTTTTTTAAAGTATATCAGCAAAACAAATTGTACAAGCAACCTGGTGGAGAGTATTATAAGTGAGAAGATTAACCACAAGGGACGCTAAGGTTTTCACAAAGAGGCACAAGGATTAGCCAAGTATTTAGTAAAACTTTGTGTTCCTTGTGTCTCTTTCTCTTTGTGTACTTAGTGGTAAAATCATTAAAATAACGTGAGTTCGGGTTAAGCTGCGAGTTTAAGTTGGTTTGAATGTTCCATTTTTATGTTCAGGGAAGGCTTCTTTGGGAAGAATGAATAAGCTGCAAGAGCAGACATTATATTGAACAAGAAACCATTGACTGACCTGTG
>CAITVK010000113.1 GCA_903895845.1 uncultured Chitinophagaceae bacterium | reverse complement strand
CAGGAGCAGAATTATTACTTTTTGTACATGCCACAAAACTTACTAGCATTACAACTGATAACAGTATAGTGTATTTACTTTTCATTTTTATTCTTTTTAAGATTGATTTACTGTTGAAGGCAATTGTTACCAGCAACAACTTTAATGGGTGTAAATATAGCAGCAATAAATTTAAACCTAAGCTACTTTATTATCTATTCAATAAAAAAGAGCACAACAGAAATTATCCGTTGTGCTCCAAAACTAGTTAATATGATGTTACCTATATTACTTATTACCTGAACTCAATACTTAAAAAATCTGTGATTCGGTAAGCTGGTATACAAAAAGCAACACCTTCTGCACCGCCTCCAATCAATTTGGAAACAACAACACCATACAATTTACCATCCTTGCTAAACATTGGCCCTCCACTGTTTCCAGGGCTAACACTGATATTGGTCTGAATAAGGTTTACATTATTTACATTCCTTTCACTTGAGATGATACCTTTTGCAGCAGACTGCCCTAACTCAATTGACTTGGGTGCCCCCATTATATATACCTCTTCCAAGGCACTGAAGCTTTTACCAGTCGGCAACTCAAAACATTTATCAAAATGAGAATCAATCTTCAATAAAGCAAGATCTCCTAATCTAGAATATTTAACAATTGAAGCATTTACTTTTTGACCATTACTCAAAATAACAGTTATGGTATTTTGCTTCTTTGGATCCTCACTTGCAATTACATGGAAGTTAGTAATAATGTAACCATCATTACTGATAGCAAATCCACTACCATGACCATCTTTGGTTTTCACAATAACAGTACTATTTTGCGCATCTGCCGCAGCCGTTACATAGGCAGTTGGCTTGGAAATAGTAGTGGTAGGCAGTTTAGCTTCGGCAGCTGCTTGCTCCATCTGGCTTACACTTGCAACACCGGGATTGGTTAAAGCCTGATCCAATGAGTTCTCAATCATATCACTAAACATAGCCCTGAAATCATGATCCTTTGTAGTAGGATGAATTACAAACTCCCCAGACTGAGACCTGACTGTAATCGTTTTTAATACCTCTCCATAAGTATTCAAAACATCCCACTTGATGTCGGATTTTACAATATAGAAGCTAGGATAATCATTACCCGCATGTGTTGAAACAGAATAAAAAGTTATCGATTTAACATTCGCCTTCAAGCTAATCGTATTTTCATTATCCCTGAAAATTTGATTTACTGTATCGATAAAACCGGTTTCTTTCAACACTTTATCTAGCTCATATCCAAATATGCTGTTATCTACTTGTATGTCTTCATCTACATGCTTTGTCTTTTTGTCTTTTCCATTTTGCTCTTTCTCCTCTTCCTTATCAATTTTTTTCAAGTAGTTATTATAATCAATATTCACATACTTGAAATCTTTGTTTTTAATATCAAAACTTACCTCATCAACACTGATATATTTTTGAGTTGGCTTTCTTATTATTCTTTTGTTCAATAACGGGCACTCAATTGGCTTACTGTAACTATATGACTTCGAATTAACAGCATCGACACCCATCGGGTAATAAAGAAACAAACAAGAAACACAAACCAATGGGTTCATAATGTGTGGAAGCGCTGCATAATAGGCAGGCTTAAATCCTGGAGCCTCAATCTTAATTTGTTTCGCACCACCATCTTTCACAATTTTAGTTTCCACCACATCGCCAGTTCCTCTGTTGTCATCATCAACATATACAGTCGCCTTTGTATTGCCTGTATTGATAGGAATTGTTTGATTTTTTGGCGCCAGAATTGTAGCACAACTCGTAACAAATAGCACAGAAACAACGGCAAATAAATTTAAATAGACTTTCCTCATAATTAGTTTTTTATTTGGGGTAAGAAACAAATGTATTACCTGCAATTTGTTAAAAAAAATAAATTTAGCTACAACGTTTTTGAAACACAAGAAACCAGTAGTTGTCTTCTCAGATAATCGTTGTATTTATCAATGATTATTTCGTTCTGTTGCTTAATTAAATTTACAGCGCGTCTCTTTCCACCGCTCCTAAAGGCCGCAAATGAACTGCCACCAACCAACAAAGAAGTTAAATGATACCCCTCTTGCCATGCATTTACAGAAAACCATAGTGTACCCACTTGTAATACCAGATTAACAACCCCCTCCAATGGTTTTCCCGCATATACTTGACCCAATCCAGGGAGTAAGTTGGCTAGTAATCTTGCCTTATCTTCACTCTTTAGTTTAGGTTTCGCCAAATACAGTCCTCTATCTGTTGCAGTAGCGGCATCTCCCACATACTTGTCCAGATATTCTTTATATGCACTTTCAGCTTCATCCCATCTGCACAATTCGTTGTAAGAAAGAATCCGTATAATTCTTGAATTTTTTATCTCCTGAAATGAAAAAACTAATGTATCTAGATTCTTGGCATCTTCTATCGAGCTCACAAACTTACCACTCAGATAACTTGCTAGCATCTCATCGTAAGCAAGGCATTGCCTAAAGCTGTCTGGTATGTCAAGCGCCCTGCTTCTAGTTATAAAGTCCAATTCTTCATCAAACCTCCTCTGTACTTTCAAACAATTAATCTTTCCTTTCACTGCTTGCATACCAAGATGCGGGTCTGGTGCTCCAAACAGACAACGCTCATACCATACCGAAGCCTCAAAAAGTTTTCCGCTTCCAAATAAACTATCTGCCACCTTCAACTCCATCTTCTGCCCCTTAGCGAAGCAGACGATCAATAGGCACAAGCATACTGACGACAATATTCTTTTCATTATTAATAGTGTAAGATTCATTTCGCAACTTAACAGATACGATACTACCCCAGATGTTTCCAAAGTAGAAAATCGAAAACATAGAAGCAAAACTCACAAAACCTAAACTTCCTGTACCTCCCTTTCTATATGCTTCATACGTTAAAAGCCCTAGCGATGCAACCGGAATAAAAGCCCCCAAAGCCTCATTGGGCTTGCCCACATACCACTTTCCAAGTCCAGGCACTATTGCACTGAGCAGACCTGCAACCACCGGCGATTTCTTATGAAAAGAGATTTCCGTTTGATAGACTTTCCTTAGCGCATTTTTTTTACTCAGAATCATTTCATCACTCGTTTCAATTAACCCCGAATAAGTATTGTATCCAGCGGGATTGTATTTCAGCAATTCATTTGCAGACAACATCAGTAAGGTCAAATATTGTAAACTACTATCATTCGCATTATTCAACGTCTTCCTCAACAAGCCTTCGGATAAATTATACTGTTTGTTATGCCAATAATTATAAGCATTCGCTACCAAGGCCTTACCATAACAAATACTTACTTCCGATACTTTATTGAACAATTTAATTGAGCTATCTGCCTTGCTGGACAACAAATAAACACCCCCAAGCAAAAAAATTATCGAGTCTTTCTGTTGTACAGTCAACATCGCAGTATCCATTTGAGTAAGCACATATTGCGCCTCGGCATACATTTTCCGCTCCTTCAGATAGTCAACATATTTTACATCACTCAAAAACGAAGTCTTCTGAGCAATAATGTCAACATGAATATCAATAGCAAAGAGTATTAAAATTAAACAACGGGCAGTGAAGGGCAAGGCTGATCTGATGATTTTTATTTGTACCACCATGGATAATCAATGATTTTTTGGGTATTAATGTTTATTTTACTGTCATCCACCCTCGATAAACTAAACGGGTTACAACGCATCAATCTATCGGCCGAAATAAGCACCCCTTTCAATAATCCAAACCGTTCAATAGCTTGTTTACTAAAGTTGGAGCAGGTAATTTCATAAGGACACTCTCTCGACAATTGCGGTGAAAGTGTATTCTGATACACCCACATCCCAGTCCTTGCAACAAAAAGTAATGGATTTATTTTTGAAATCGTTCTCCCATTTGGTGAATGCATCATTTTTTGGCTATTCAACTCGCCTTTATAATACTTTGCAGTATCGGTGCCCGAAAAAGAAGTACTTTCAATGAGTTGCAAATCGGTTGGATTTGAACTCAATTGCGACATCCCTTTTTGAATGATGCAGAAAAGCAATAAGAAAGAAAAAACGTATCTCATCCCCTGAGCCGATATTAATTTACTAATTATTTTCACTGTGAAGCAATAGACGATGCCCCTTCACAACAAAGTAAAAATAGGGAGTTACGTTCAAATAAAACTCAGCATACTTTTCACCAACCCCAATAACCTTGTGAATATTCTCAATAACTTATAGTTTATTGGTTACTTTTCCTGAAATAAATCAGTAAAAAAGAGATAAAGAAAGAATAACAAATAAAAAAGGCTGCCTCCCAACAGGAAGCAGCCTTTGAATATCACTCACAAAAATTTACGCTGTCACAGCTTCTTCTTTATATGCTTTTGCATACGTCACAAAATCTTTTGCTTGTTGCAAATAAGAGGATGCAAATTCGGCACCAGGCTCGTTCTTGTTTATCTGCAAAACAAGTTCTTTAAAGCTATCGGTTCCACTATACAAACCCTTTTCGGTAAAATGTGCATCAAAGTCTTTCAAGATTCCTGTTTGGGTATTGCACTGCACCTGATGGTTTAGCAACAAAGCCTTTGCCGTATTGATGAAGCCTGCATAAGTATAGTAAATACTATCTGCATAAGCACCGTTTTCTATGCTTGAAATAGCCAAATCAATCTTTTCTTCTGCCTCAAAAATCAAAGTAGAAACCAAATCAATCATCACACCAGCACACTCACCAACACCAATGGCAGTAGCAAAAGTTTCTACATGACCCCAGTCAATATATTCTTCAGCTTCCAATGTAGCCGTATTTGTCAATGGTTTTAATAATTCGTAGTAGTACCTGTCTCCTACTCGGAAGGTATATTGTAACAAAGTTTCATCACCTTGTTTGTTGGCGTTAAAGTCGTTAATTACATAACGAACTACTTCTGGCGCACGCTTACTAGGTACTTTCAATACCTTATCTGCAATACGACCTTCACCACCGCCAAGGTTTCCGCCACCTATCAACACCTGAACAGCTGGAACAACTTTATCCTTTACTTTCAAAGAGCTACCATGAAAACCAATAGTACCAATGCCATGCTGACCACAAGAATTCATACATCCACTGATGCGGATGGCAATATCTTCATTCAGCAATAACTCGGGATACTCATCTTCAATCAAAGAAGACAATACCACAGCCAAGCTTGTACTGTTAGAGATTCCAAGGTTACAAGTGTCGGTACCAGGGCAAGAAACAATGTCAGCAGCACTACCATAACCAGGAGCGGCTAGATTCTCTGCTTCTAAAACACTGTAAACATATCCCAGATGCTCTGGCTTGATATAACGGAACTGTAAGTTTTGCGTGATGGTAACACGTACATCATCTGCAATAACTCCCTGTAATTTTTCAATCAATCTGCGACTAATCTCAGTACTGATGTTTCCGTTTGGTACACGAACAAATGCCAGATAATAACCCTTTTGCTTTTGTTCTTTCACATTTGTTTTCTTCCAAAGTTCAAAGTTCAGAGGATTCTTTATCTTGATATCGCCAGCAGGAAGTACACCAGAAGGCAAGGCAGTTGCTGCATGAGCGCTTCTGTCAATTTTATAAGTCTTTACAGAAACAGCCTTTTGTTCAGCGGCCACCAACTCATTGAAGGCATCGATACCTATTTGATTAATCAAGAATTTGATACGCGCTTTATGACGACTATTACGCTCTCCATTTCTGTCAAACACACGAATAACCGCCTCTATGTAAGGGATTAATAAGTCTTCTTCCAAAAACTCGTGGGTAGTATGTGCAAGGAAAGGTTGTGCACCTAATCCGCCACCAACTACTACCTTAAAGCCACGAACTTCCTTGCCATCTACAACTTTAACGCGAGGGATAGCACCTAAGTCGTGCATGAAAACAAGTGCAGTATCCTTTTCGCTGCTAGAAACAGCTATCTTAAATTTACGTCCTAGTTCTTGCCCGAAAGGTTTGCGCAAGAAATATTCGAAGATAGCATGAGCGTAAGGGGTAATATCAAAAGGTTCTTCGGGATCAACACCTGCAATATCAGAACCAGTAACATTACGCACCGTATTACCACAAGCTTCCCGCATGGTGATGCTTTCTTCTTCCAGCAAACTCCACAATTCGGGGGTACGTTCTAGACTCACATAGTGAATCTGAACATCCTGACGTGTGGTAAGGTGTAGATTACCTATAGAAAATTCATCGGATACATCAGAGATACGCTTCCATTGAGCAAAAGTCATTTTGCCATAAGGCAACTTAATACGAACCATTTGTACCCCTTGTTGACGCTGACCATAAACGCCACGTGCCAAACGAAGGCTACGGAACTTTTCATCAGGAATCTTGCCCTCACGGAAAGCCCTGATCTTCTGTTCTAATTCAATGATATCCTTTTCTACTAAAGGATTCTCTAACTCGGTGCGGAAACTTTGCATCTATTGTTATGTTGATTAAATGAAAATATTAATACCCTATTGACTATGTGGGGAATGCGAAAATAATAGAATGG
This sequence comes from uncultured Chitinophagaceae bacterium, assembly GCA_903895845.1. Classification (GTDB taxonomy): domain Bacteria; phylum Bacteroidota; class Bacteroidia; order Chitinophagales; family Chitinophagaceae; genus Parasediminibacterium. Next base: position 55,406 of record CAITVK010000113.1, on the reverse strand, counting down.
TCTTTTATCTACAAACTTTATTTTATAATGAGATACATTTTTATTCAAATCGAAATAAAAGTGCTATAAAATAGAAGGATGTAATAGTATTTTTCGGAAGGATTAGTTTACTAAGTAATTGATGAAGATTAAAAAGTGTATTTAAAGGTCATGTAATCAATTCCCTGTAGTGTGTTTCCGCCGAAATCAAAGAAGGTATTGTTGTCCCAGCTAGAGCCCGTCCCCCATTTATCCTTCATCGAAGTACTAATCCAGTCTGGTGCCCAATACATTATTCCAGAACCACCACCTAAGATCACTTGCTGGGCAAGATCCTTCATGTACTGGTACTGCCCAAGTGGTGATATGGTATAACCTGCAAATGCAGCATTACCTATATTGGCATAGCTATCGGCATTTTGCAACGTCCACGGATAGGAAGCTTCCGCCAGCATAACCTTCTTATTATATTTCGTTTTCAATGAACTGATATAGCTACTCACCTGACTCATAGAAGTGAGGGTGGTATAATCTGCATAATGCGAGATACCCAGTATGTCAAAGTCAGTAACACCTGCCTGGATGACTCCATTAGCATACCAATCTGCATTTTGAATCTGTGCCACATGAAGAATTATCAATGGCTTAATAGAGGAAGTTGAAGAGAAATCCCGTACGGCTTTGATGGCACTTTGCAACAACTTACTGAAGGCGGTAAAATCGTTGTTCACTACTTTTCCAATTGGCCAAAGCATCCCTTGATTGGTTTCATTTCCAATCTGAATCATCTCTGGGGTAAGGTTTTTAGCTTTAAGATTATTCAACACATACAAAGTGTATTGATACACAGAATCCTGCAAGGTGGCGAGGGATAATCCCACCCAAGCGGCGGGTATGTTTTGATTGTTGGGGTCGGCCCAGGTATCAGAATAATGCAAATCCAGGCAAACAGCCATTCCTGCTACTTTCGCTCTTTGTATTGTCTTTGTTACATCGTTCAAGTCACTATAAACCCGTCCGTTGTTGTAGGATGCCATCCATTGAGGATTGTTCCAGAGTCTTACCCGTACTGTATTCGTTCCATGATTCCTAAAAATCACAAATGGGTCTTTCGATACACCCGAATCTTTATAAATGCCCCCATAATCCTGCACCTGATTGGAGAAAGAGAGGTCGGCTCCCATTACAAATTTGCCCCAATCATAAAATACTTTTGAAGTAGTGGCGGGCAGTGTATCGATGTTGGAAGGTGTTGCAGATACGTTCTTTTTGCAAGAAGCAACCAACAGCATAAAGGCAATACAACGAAGTAAACCGAAGCTTTTTTTCATGGCAAAATCTTTCTTGCTTCATTTGAAGCGAGGCAAAGTTATATGGATTTGGGGCAGAATCATGTTCGATACAATCAAGATTATATCCGATACAAACAAGATTATATCCGATACAAGCAAGATCTTATCTGATACAACGAAGATAATATCCGATACAAGCAAGATCTTATCTGATACAACGAAGATTATATCTGATACAACGAAGATTACATCTGATACAACGAAAATATTATTGGAGAAAGTCAAGTTTAAGTTGGGAACATGACATAAGAAAGATTGAATTATAAAATTTTCTTCGAAATAATATGAATTAATATATTTGTTAGGTTAAGAAGCGTTAGAACAATTTGAAAAGTGAACAGAAGAGGTGATGCTAAGGGCGGATATTTTGGTAGACATGTGAAAGGAATTTTATTACTTTAAGACTATTAGAAGAAATGACGACACTTGAACTTCAACAAAAAATTGACAAGTTTGATGAATTAATCAAAGGGTTTGGCGACGAAAGCTTTAATAGCAAGATCCTTTGGCAAATGAAAAGTGAAATCAGTGAGCACTTCAGAGGAACTATGTTTGCCGATGCCGATGAAAAGAAAACTGCTTGGGATAGATTTGAGTCGTTGGCCCAATCCCTTAAAGACAAACAGGATGCTGTGACCCTTGATAATGAAAAGTTTGCCGAAGAAGCAGAGCAACTAGTGAATAGGATTAAGGAGATAATTGGTGAAGGTTTCTATATAAATAATCCTGAGAAAGAAGCTATAACGGAACTGAAAGGATTGATTGAAAAGGCATTTGACTATTTTAAACAATCCCGATGGCCATCAAAAGAAAGACGAACCAAAGTGTGGGACAACTTTAATGGACTTAGAGAAAAACTAAGGAAGGAAGAAGATAGTTTTTACTCGGTTCTGAGAGAAAAGAAAGTTGCTCAAACAGAGCGTTCGCATCAGCTATCGTCCATCATTCTTGAAACCATTGATGCTTGTCATCCAGATTCCAGCACTACAATACTTTTCCAATTACTACAACAACTAACGGCACACTTAATCAGTATTGGTTTTACGGAGGAATCGGTAGCATGGATTCTCGTTAACAAAGAAGCAGAGCCAAGGACGCCATTAAAAATGAAGTCGGAAGGGCTGCGAGAGGTGAGAAAACTATTAAACGAGAATCGCGAAGACATAACCCGTGACGACAAGCAACGGATTTATGCTAAGCTGGAAGAAATAAGCACTGAACTGAACAAGGCATGGGATATTCACAGGGAAGAACAACAAAAGAAACAGGCTGAATGGGAGGAACGAAAGAAGTTGGGTGAAGTAAAGCGTGCTGACTGGTTGAAGAAACAAGGTGACTTCTTGAAAGTACTAGAGGAGAAATTAGAGAAGCGCAATTCCGACAAAGTCAACTTAGAGCGGATCCTAGTCAGTAAAAAAGATTTCCTGACAAGACAACAAGGCAGATTACAAAATCAGATAGGGTTTCTACAAAAGATACGAGAAGACCTAGCTGATATGCAAGAGAAGATAAATACGGCCTGGACAGATACGTTTAAGGAAAGAATGACCGAAAAGATTGCTTTCAAGGAAACGAAGATTATTGAAGTAAGCACCGATATTGAAGATGTAAAAGTGAAAATAACTGATGTAGAAAAGGATGTGATTGATATAACCGAAAAGCTGGCGAATATTGATAAAAGCGTAGAAGAGTTGGCACAGAAGATAGAAGAGGTAAAGAAAAACCTAGAACCCTCATCGTCTGAATAGCAAATTGTGGCTTGTTTCGAGACAGCTATTATCTTTACCGAATGCAGTTGTTGTTCAAGAATATACCACCAATAGTAGAATGGCTGATTCAGGCCGACAAAAAACTATTCTTACTCATTAATAATACCCTCACAACTCCTTGGTTGGATGCCATCTATCCTTGGTGGCGGGAAGCCAATACTTGGGTTCCTTTATATGTTTTCTTTCTGGCGTTTATGTTCCTCAACTTTGGCAAGCGTGCCTGGCCATGGGTGGCATTTGTTTTATTCAATATCCTCTTGTCGGATCAAATTAGCAGTACATTCTTCAAAAACTACTTCATGCGGCTTCGCCCATGTGCAGATCCAGAGATGGAGTTCAAAGTGCGGCTCTTGTTGAACTATTGTTCGGGGGGATACAGTTTTACCTCGTCTCATGCCACCAATCATTTTGGGTTTGCCATGTTTGTCACACAAACATTAAAGCCATATATCACTAAATATCGCTGGATTCTGTTTGTGTGGGCAGGAACTATTGCTTACGGACAAGTGTATGTGGGCGTGCATTATCCATTGGATATTGTTGTGGGTGCATTTTTAGGATGCGGCATTGGTTATATGGTTGCCTCATTTTACAACAGAAGAGTGGCAACCCGGTATCCATTGGTGCTTAGTTATGAGTGATTAGAGGTAGTTTTTAGAACCCAACAAGAAATGAAATGCAAAGAATAGTTGTGTTTAGTTGCCTTGATAGGTATGAACGATCATTACTCACTCAATCGTCGGTTTCTACATACTACCCCCCTTCTCCAGACCGTGACCATCAACTATGGCAAATAACCAAACCCCTGTAGCACTCTTTCTAAAAAAGGTTGTACGATTTTAAAATTGCAGTCATCTTAGATGCAATGATGGCATAAAATAAATTTGTTTTAGATAGAATAACTGATAGGCAATAGCAGATTACTGACTAAAAAAAGGATTTAAACTTATAAAGCATTTCAGTTACTTTTGCCGACCGAATGGGATAGGTTCGTCCGAGAAACGTTCGGTTCTGGTTAAACAAATACGAAATAAAAAACAATGGGAGCTCAATTAAAAGAAGTACGCAACAGGATAAAGAGTGTTCAGAGTACACAGCAAATCACTAAAGCTATGAAGATGGTGAGTGCTGCAAAACTTCGTAAAGCACAAGATGCCATTCTACAAATGAGGCCTTACTCACAAAAGTTGCAGGAGATGTTAAGCAATATCGTGAGTAATGCAGATGGAAATGTGGAGATGAAACTAGCGGAAGAAAGAGCAGTTGAAAAAGTGTTGTTGATAGTGATTACCAGCGACAGGGGATTGTGTGGCGCATACAATGCCAACATTGTAAAACAAGCTAAAGCTGTAGTTGAAGAAAAATATAGCAGCCAGTTTGCAAAAGGTAATGTTGCCGTTTGGAATATTGGTAAGAAAGGCTGGGAGAGTTTAACTAAGTCTGGCTATAATACAGATGCTACATTTAAAGATATTTACTTGCACCTGAACTTTGAAAACGTGCAAGCGGCTGCAGTAGCTGCCATGAAAGCATTTGAAAACAAAGAATTTGATGCAGTAGAATTAATTTATAGTGAATTTAAGAATGCAGCTACCCAACAATTTAAGGCAGAACAATTTTTGCCTATTCCAAAAGTAACTAGTAAGGCAGGTGCCAAGAAGGCCGACTTTATATTTGAGCCTGCACAAGATGTTTTGATTGCTGAGTTGATGCCGAAGATATTGAACACACAACTATATAAAGCTGTATTGGATGGAAACGCTAGCGAACACGGTGCTAGAATGACAGCAATGGACAAGGCGAGCGAAAATGCAAACGAATTGTTGAAGAGCTTGAAACTAAGCTACAACAGGGCAAGACAAGCAGCCATCACAACCGAGCTTACAGAAATTGTGAGCGGTGCAGCAGCATTGGAAGGATAATATTCCCTTTCTACACAGTTTCGCCACAAAGGCACTAAGCCTCAAAGGAGCACTAAGAAAAAAGAAATCTAACCAACTCTTTGTGCTACTTTCTGCCTTTGGGTCTTTGTGGCGATTATATTTAGATACAAATGGAGTTAAGCGAAATAATACCACACATTGAAGTACTCATTTTTGCAAGCGACAAGCCATTGACGGCTTTGGAGATTGTGGAATTGATAAACAATGCATTTGGTTTTATGGAGCAACGGGTTTCGTTTGAGCAAGTGGAAACCTGCATCGGCGGCATCAAGGAGAAATACAGCTCGGAGTTTTATCCTTTTGAAATAAAAGAGAGCGGCGGCGGATTGCAGTTCCTTACCAAACCCAACTTCCACAAGACTGTTGCACAGTTGAATGGCGACAAGTTCTTGAAACGTTTATCGAATGCCGCATTGGAAACTCTGGCAATCATCGCTTACAAACAACCGATTACCAAGGGAGAAATAGAAAGCATCCGTGGCGTGAATAGTGATTACAGCGTTCAGAAACTATTGGAAAAAGAACTCATACTAATTTCTGGACGTAATGAAAAGCTTCCAGGACATCCACTTTTGTACACGACTTCCAAGAACTTTATGGACTACTTCGGCATTAATTCTGCCGATGATTTACCTAAAATAAAAGAAGTGCTGGCCGAGCAATTTACACAAGGCACTATTGTAATGCCAGAAGATTTTGCTTCTGCAAAACAGCCACTTAATGAGGACGAACAACCCTCCAACATTGTGGTAAATAAGGACGGGGCGCTAGATACAACCGAATAAAAACGATTAAACCTGACAGGTTTACACACATTTCCCTACAATTATTATTAGAAGAATGACGTTAACAAATCAACAGCTTACAAGTATTGCACAACAGTTTGGCACACCTGTATATGTTTATCATGCCGAAAAAATGGCTCAACAGTATAATAACCTGACAACTGCCTTTGCCGGACAAGATGTGAAGATTTTTTATGCTTGTAAAGCCTTGACCAATATCAATGTTCTTAAACATTTCTTACAATTAGGTTCGAATGTGGATTGTAGTTCCATCAACGAAGTAAAATTGGCGCTACATGCTGGCTTTCCACCAGAGAGAGTCCTTTACACCAGTAACGGTATTGGCTTCGACGAAATAGAAGAAGCACAAAGCTTGGGAGTCCACATTAATATCGACAGTCTTTCTAACCTTAAAAAGTTTGGTGAGAAATATGGACATAGCTATCCTGTTGGCGTACGTTTACGACCTAACATCATGGCGGGAGGCAACTTGAAAATATCTACCGGACATGATAAAAGCAAATTTGGTATTCCGATTGATCAGATCGAAGAATTACTTGCTATCATCAAGGAGAACAATATTTTTATACAAGGGCTACACATCCATACAGGCAGTGAGATAAAGGATGTGGAAGTATTTATAAAAGGGATTGAAGTGTTGTTTGATGTCATACCCTTATTGGGAGAACTTGAGTTTATTGATTTGGGCGGTGGCTTTAAAGTACCTTACAAAAAAGGCGATCATGAAACAGACATTACCTTATTGGCACAAAAAGTGGGTGAAGCTTTTGCCAATCATCCCAACCCCAATGGAAAACCTTTGCAGGTTTGGTTTGAACCAGGAAAATATCTGGTAAGTGGGGCTGGTTACCTAATTACGCAAGTAAATGTTTTGAAAGAAACAAAAGCTATCCATTTTGTAAGTGTAAATAGTGGTTTCAACCATTTGATCCGCCCAATGTTTTACGATGCACACCACAACATTGCCAACATCAGTAATCCTGATGGCGAAGAAAAACACTATGCCGTTGTGGGAAATATTTGTGAGACAGATACGTTTGCCTGGGACAGAAAACTGAATGAGGTGCGGGAAGGCGACTACCTTGTTTTTGCCAATGCGGGCGCTTACGGATTTGAAATGAGTAGCAATTTTAATAGTCGTTACAAGCCTGCAGAGATTTTGGTGAAGGATGATCAGTTTCATTTGATAAGAAGAAGGGATGTTTTTGAAGATTTATTGAAAAATCAGATAGAAGTACTTTAGTTTAGCGCTATGATTGAAATTCGCAACATACAAAAGTCATTTGATGGTCGGGTAGTACTCGACGACATATCTGCTGTGATGGAAACTGGCAAATGCAACCTGATTATTGGTGCAAGTGGTAGTGGTAAAACAGTATTGACAAAATGTATGATAGGCCTGTTTCAACCGGACAGTGGGGAGATTGTTTTTGATGGAAAGAGTATTATCGAAATGACGGATGATGAACGGAAAGCACTTCGCAGACAAATAGGAATGCTGTTTCAAGGCTCGGCTTTATTTGATAGTATGACGGTGGAACAAAATATTCTGTTCCCCTTGGATATGTTTACTAAACAAACCCAAGTGGAAAAGAAGAAACGCGTAAATGAAGTGCTGGAGAAAGTAAACCTCGTAGGCTCCAACAAGAAATTCCCTGCTGAATTGAGTGGAGGGATGAAGAAAAGAGTTGGTATTGCAAGGGCGATTGTGTTGAATCCTAAATATCTATTTTGCGATGAGCCCAACTCGGGACTTGATCCTCAAACCTCTTTGCTGATTGATAAATTGATTAAGGAAATTACCACAGAATATAATATTACCACAATTGTTGTTACCCACGACATGAATAGTGTAATGGAAATTGGCGATAACATTGTCTATGTCCATAAAGGGAAAAAACAATGGGAAGGCAGTAACAAAGAAATTATTTTTAGTGATAATGAGTTACTGAATAAGTTCATCTTCGCTTCAGATTTCTTGCAGGATGCCAAACAAATGCGTATGATTGAAGCTGGCAAAGGCTAACGACAATTTCTAAGCACCATAAGGAACTCCAATTAACGAATACTTTGGCTGATTTGAGATACAACCAGCATAAAATATAGCGACTACTATTTATGATAATAGAATCATCTGTAGTAGTCGCTATTTGTTTATCAGTTGCACACGCATCGTTTACAACAGTCAGCGTCAATCATTGTCTGCACTCAATTTTATCTTAACGCCCAGATTGATGACTGCACCTTCTATCGGCGTATAGATATCCTTGAAAACGGGCTTAGTGATTGTGCCTGAATAGATATTTCCCCAGCGTGATTGTCGTTGGTCTGTCATGTTCTCAGCGTTTATAAATACATCAAAAGACTTCCACATCTTTTGAACCAGAAAACCAAAAGTTACAAAGCCTTTACCTGTTGTGCCATTATCCAATAGTTGTTCTCCAGTATAGAATGCCTCTATACCTGCCCTGAAATAATCTTCTATCTCATAAGTCGCATCAAAGCTCAGACGCGTCTTTGCGGTGAGTGGTTGTGTAGTTGTGTGTCCGCCAAAATGTTGTTTGGTATCTGTATATGTATAACCAAAATAGATGTTCAATTCATCAATACTCAATCTCACATTCGTTTCAGCTCCTTGTGAAGTCAGGTTGCCAGGTGCATTTATAAATGTATTGTTTTTTAAAATGAGTGGATCGTTTACATGTGTATAAAAGAAAAGTTGATTGAGATTAAAGAACACATCGCCTATTGCTTTTCGATAGTTGATGTCCGCATTGCCCCCAAGTGATTGCTCTGCCTTAATGTTACCAACAGACAATGGAGTGATGTTTTGGTACCCCTTTTCTTCGCTCTGGTCGTTAAATAAAGAAGGCATTTTGTACCCTAATCCACCACCAATTCTACTTGTCCAATGCTCATTTAGTTTAAACAAACCATTTACTCTCGGCAATATAAAAGTGCCATTGGGTTTGCTATCAGGAGCAGGGGTATTGTAATCTGCTCTCAATCCGCTTTCCAAAGAGAACCATTTAGACGCCTTAAACGTGTTCTGTACAAAGATGCCTACCGTGGTGAGTGTGTAGTTGTATTTATTTAATGGAATGGAGGTAGTGAAATGATCTGTTATAAAATTGGCACCTGCAACCCAATCCAATTGTTTGCGATGGGAGACATAATTGACCTCACTAAAAGAGGACAACTCTTTGCCCGCAAAAACAGAACCCGGTTCGGAAAGGTTACGGTCAAAGTACCCAATGGTATTCTTGAAATTCAGTTGACTTTGTGCATCTATTTTATGCGTAAAAGATAGCTGGCTAGACATCCTGTATGATTCATTTCTTTCAAAATATTGGTGTGTGCTATCCCCCTTTCCATCAATTACGTTCATATCGCCACCAAAACGATTTTCGTAAGTTGTATTTATGCCAAACCATCCTGTATTCTTGTCATCAAGATATAGAAATACTTTTGGATTCAAGGTAAAACGATTTGTTTTGGGGATAGCAGAGAAGCCTTGATTGGAAGGGTCATAAGCGCCATTATAATTATAGCCACCAAAGATGGTAGTACCAATATGTTTCCATTTCTGCGAATAGAAGCCACTTGCATCGGTACCTTTTGCACTGTTGCCATTCAATAAAAAGGTCAACTCTGGGTCTTTAGTAGGCGTTTTACTAATCAAATTGACTAACCCGGCAATCGCACCGCCCCCAAAAAGGGTAGAGGCCGAACCCTTGATAAACTCCACTTGTTTTAGGTCTAATGGGGTTACTTGCAAAATGCTCAATCCCCCAGAAAAGCCCTGGTACAAAGGCATGCCATCTTTTAACAACTGGGTGTACCTGCTATCCAATCCCTGAATACGAAAGTTTGCCGAGCCACTCACTGCTGATGTTTGCTGAACAGTGATTCCGGTGCTTTCTCCCAAAAGCATCTTGATGTCGCCCGGGCGCATGGTTCCCTTTTCGTCCAGCTCCTCCAATGGCAAAGCTTCAATTCGGGTAGGTACGTCTTTGATGTTTTGATTCGTTCGGGTACTCTGTACTTCTACATCAGCCAACTCCCCTGTTTTTACATCTAAAAAAACTTCCAATGGCTGACTCTCCTTCGTGATAGGAAAACTAAATGTCTTCTCCAACTTAGCATAACCAACAACAGTTATTTCCAATTCATATCTGCCATTGGGAATATTGTTGATGATAAGCAGTCCTGTAGAATCGGAACTAGCTCCTTTCTTCAGGTCGGGGATATTTCCTGTTGCACCAAGTAGCGGAAGTTTTGTTTTGGCGTCATAAACGAGTGCTTTAAATGTATTTTGCGAAAAGGATACCATTGTAAACAGCATCCCCACTATAAATGAGATTATTTTCATTAAATAAATAGTTTTGTTCTGTTGGCTTTGCCATAAAAGTATATGCGCAAAGCCGCAATAACGGTTTGTAAAATTGATTGTACCAATAAAGTAATAGAAGAAACTTAGGCAATCGGTGGCCTGAGCGATTCGCTTTGATAATCAGTTGTAAATAATAATAAGCTTGGGATTGCAGGTTTAACCAGTATGATTACAGGCTTCACTTGCAATTGATATTTGGAAACTGTATAGTATAAAAAAGATGTTGCCTGATGTTGAAACTGGGTAGAGCCATCCGACTTAGCGGGTGCATCGTGTTTGTTATGACCAAAAATGTATTTTCCTCCCATCACATAGTCCCCAACAAAATCTATGAAGTCGGGCTTTTCGGCAGTGACTTCACAGTATGATTTGTACATGCCAGGAAGGTCACTTATCAAAGAGAAATCACCCAATGGCAATACGGTGCTTCCCACCAGAAAGTAGAAAGCAAGGAATAGTGCTATTGTTGATTTAATCATATTCTTTTTATTATTTTTTCCCTTTCGCCAACACAACTCGCCAGAAAGCCTTTCCCAGTATGTGTAAATCCCTGAAAGGAGAGGGGTTATCCAGGTATTGCAAATCAAACCTCATTCGTTCTATCATCTGTTCCACCGAGGATGCGTAGCCATACTCCACAATGCCGATAGAGACCAAACCGGGTTTCACCTCCAGTAAAGAAAGATATTCGGGAGCAATCTTCACAATCTGATCGATGTAAAACTTTCTTTCTGGTCTGGTAGAACCCACAAAGCTTATATCACCTTTCAAGATATTCCATAGTTGTGGCAATTCATCAAACCGATGTTTCCGCATAAACTCACCCAACTTAGTTTGCCTTTTGTCCCCTTCTACCCAAAGGCGGGGGCCATCTTTTTCGGCATCGGCACGCATGCTCACCAGCTTATACATTGTAAATGGAACGCCTTTGTGCCCAATCCTTTCCTGCCTGTATAGGATAGTGCCGCCCGTAGATAGTGCCGTGATGATGAACAACACCAAAAAAAGTGGAGATAAAAGTACGATAGCCACAAATGCCACCGCCACATCAACAAGGCGTTTTAGCATAATAACTATTTTGACTGTCTGTTGGTGTTGTTTATCTTTTCTATTATCTGATGGGCAACTTCCATGGCAAGGTATCCGTCTATCTCGCTTACTACAGGCGTTTTATTGTTGAGGATACTATCCACAAATGCCTCCAGTTCCATCTTTATTGCGTTTGTTTCTGGTATTTCTGGCGTGCAGACAGATATTGTTTTGGTGCCATTAGGTGTTTCCAGATCAAAGAAAAAAGCATTGGTATCCTTTGCTTCTTTCAGCTTGATAATCTCCGTTTTCTTTTCCAGAAAATCAATTCCTATGTACGCATCCTTTTGAAACAACCTGATTTTACGCATCTTTTTCATACTGATGCGGCTACTGGTTAGGTTGGCCACACAGCCATTGTTAAATTCAATGCGCACGTTGGCAATATCTGGCGTATCTGTCATTACAGCAACGCCGCTGGCATGGATATTCTTAACGCCACTTTTCACAATGCTCAACACAATGTCTATGTCGTGTATCATCAGATCGAGTATCACACTCACTTCTGTGCCTCTTGGATTAAACTGTGCCAGCCTATGTACTTCAATAAACATAGGCTTTATGTTCACGTCTTTCAACGCCAGAAATGCGGGGTTAAAGCGCTCTACATGCCCCACTTGTACCTTCACATTTGCTTCGCGCGCCATATTCATAATGTCTTTGGCTTCCTGCATGGTGTTGGCCAAAGGTTTTTCTACAAATACGTGCTTCCCTTTTCTAAGGGCGCGCATGCAGATACTAAAATGATGGTCGGTAGGAACCACAATATCTACAATGTCACAAGCATCCAGCAGCTTGTCTTCGTCCAGAAAACGTTTCAGATTATATTTCTCAGCAACTTCTTTGGCTACTTCATTATTAGGGTCAAAGAAACCAACAATGTTTACACCAGCTATCTCTTTCCAGTTGTTCAGGTGAAACTTCCCTAAGTGTCCTACTCCAAAAACGCCAACATTAAGCATACTCCTCTTATTTAAAGTTGGCAAATATAGCTATTGATAGAGTTTAGTTAGTAGATATGCCATAGTAGTTATCAGATAAGAAGCCCTTGAAAAATCAATTCCAAGGGCTTCTTTATTACGTATGCCTTCCTACTGATACCTCCCACTTTCGACCTAAAATGTACAAACCGCTGTTTACACTGCGTACCTCAATGTTTATACTGCGCATGCCAATGTTTGTACTGCGTACCCCAATGTTTACACTGCGTACCTCAATGTTTATGCTGCGTACCCCAATGTTTACACTGCGTACCCCAATGTTTGCACTGCGTACCTCAATGTTTATGCTGCGTACCCCAATGTTTGCACTGCGAATGCCAATATTTGCTCAGTCGATGCCATAAATCCAACTTTGCCAATCAATAGATTCCCTTAGATTTGTATTGAAGAAGGGTTTAATCAACAAAAACAATTGCCGGAATCCTATGCAGAAAAGGGTTTCAAACAAAGCGAAAGTTTAGAACAGAATAAAACCTTCTCATATTTAAGAGTTGGCTGCTATTTTAAAACGACGCCCTACAATGACAAATGAAGAAATTTTATATGCTGTTGGACAAGTAGAGGGACTTGGAGGAATGACAGTAAACGAACGACTATTTGTAAGTGGACTTACTTACGAATTTGACCAATCAATAATTAATGACAAAATAAAAGCTGCGTACATTTTAGAATTGCTGCAAGTTGACAAAGCTTCTATTGAAAAAATTTTACACTAATGGAACTTTCAAACAAAAATGTATTTGCGTTAATGCTTGACCTTAACCATAATGGTCAACAACCTTCAAAAGGTTGTTGACCATAGCAAAGAACAGCTACCTATTTCCTATTAGTGAAATTAGGATTTTATAACAAACCTGCGCTAATACATCTATTGGCTGCTATTGTAAAGCGACATTCTACAATGATTACAGAAGAACAAATTCTTGCAAAGCTTGATGATTATAAATTAGGTTACTACTGCCATTTTGTAGGCTTAGGTCATGTATATTCATATTTGATAGATAGTCGACTTAATATTTTCAAAGGTGACAATGACAAATGGGCAATTGCAGCCGAACGATTAGGTTACAACCCAAGTGGCGTCGGCATTATTCTGGACATATGTTATTTCGGGAACTGCTTAACTAATTTAGAGCATTACAACGGGCAAGACTCAAACTATTATACAGTTTATCCGATTAATTGGAATGACTTTGACGATACTGTTGATGGTGAGGTTCTAAAACCCGACGCCAGATTTTGGAGTATTAGAGGTAAACAAATTGAGCTTACCCACGACAAGACCGAATATCTAAATGTTGGAATTGAACTTAAAGAATACGAGCCTGGCGAGATTTCATTAGAAGAAGTTGGTAGACTACTCATAACAAAACACCGCGACTTATTTAGAGCAACTGACGAGGAACTTTACAAATCCATTCCTAAAGAACTCAATAAAATATTAGTAATTGATGAGTGGTACCATCGTGACTTCAATGAAATAATTCAGCCGAAAATGACTGACGAGCAGCTAGGAACAACTTATGAGTTTAACAAGAATCTTGCTGGTGGTGAATATCCATTTGACTATGAAGATTTTGCTTCTATGTTTCGGCAACAAGAAAAATCCACAAGTGAATATAACCAAAATCAATATCAAGATAACCGACCAAGTTCATATGAAACATGGCAACTTATAGCTAAGGTTATTACAACTGGGGACACTACTTTATACAAACCGACATTAAAACCTAATACGCATTGGACAAATTGGCCAGACTCTGGTAGCATGTGACGACGAACTACAGTCAGCCAATATCAGTATCAGCAAATATGGCTGGTAACGGAACAAACTCGGCTTCAGCACTTTCTTTTAGCAGTAGTTTCGGAAGTTGCATAAAGCATCTTCTAACTAGGATAGGCTTATAATGGTCAACAACCTTCAAAAGGTAGATAATGGTTGCCATACGCGGTAGCTCCCTGAAAAGAATGTTCATATTGTACGAAACAAGGTCAATCCTACCCTATACTATCTTCTTATCACTCACAACTTACCCCTCATATTTCATACTTCATATTTCATATCTTCCTCTCCGTTACATTTGCACCTCAAAAAATATATAGTAATGAGTTTGCAAGCAGGAATAGTGGGGTTGCCAAACGTGGGTAAATCGACCTTGTTTAATGCAGTAAGTAATAGCGCGAAAGCACAGGCGAGCAACTATCGCTTCTGTACTATCGAACCAAATGTGGGATTGGTAGATGTGCCCGACACAAGGATTGATAAACTGGCAGAACTGGTAAAACCCAACCGTACCGTGCCTACTCAGTTGGAAATAGTTGACATTGCCGGATTGGTGAAAGGGGCAAGCAAAGGAGAAGGATTGGGTAATAAATTCTTGGGTAACATCAGAGAGGTGGATGCTATCATACACGTTATCAGATGTTTTGAAGACGAAAATGTATTGCGTGAAGAAGGGGCTATCAACCCGGTGAGTGATAAAGAAATAATAGATACCGAACTTCAACTGAAAGATCTGGATAGTGTAGAAAAGAAATGGAGTAAGGTAGAAAAGATGGCAAGAGTGGGTAGTGACGCTAAAGCCAAGGCTGAATTTGAAATCCTGACTCGTTGCAAAGATTGTTTATTGCAAGGAAAGAGTATCCGCACATTGGGTTTGACAAAAGAAGAGAAACTGGCAACAGCTGATTTGTTTTTATTGACAGATAAGCCTGTATTGTATGTTGCCAATGTAGATGAAGCAAGTATGCACACGGGTAATAAATATTCAGAAGCTTTAAAAGCGGCTGTGAAAGAAGAAGGTGCAGAAGTGATTGTAATGAATAACAGCATTGAAGCACAGATTGCTGAGTTGGAGAATGCAGAAGACAAGGAAATGTTTATGGATGAATACAAAATGACGCAACCTGCCTTGAACCGTTTGATTCTATCAGCATACAATCTATTAGGTTTGGAAACCTACTTTACGGCAGGGGTACAGGAAGTGCGCGCATGGACGATTCACAAGGGTTGGAAAGCGCCTCAAGCAGCAAGTGTAATACATACTGATTTTGAAAAAGGGTTCATTAAAGCGGAAGTTATCGCTTTTGAAGACTTTGTAAAATATGGTAGTGAAGCTGCTTGCAGAGACAATGGAAGATTGAGAATTGAAGGAAAAGAATACATCGTGAAGGATGGCGATGTGATGCACTTCAGGTTTAATGTATAGGAAATTGACAATTGATAATTATTAATTATCAATTGTCAATTAGCTTTTATGCCCTGTGGTGGTCGGCACGCCAGTTTTTGATAGATTCTTTAATTTGTTTGGGAGCAAGATTTTGCTCAATAGCCTTCGTTACTAAATCTAAATATTCTGCATCTGAAGCAAAGCGAAGCGCGATAATCTGATTGATAGTCAACTTGTCGCTTAAAGGTTTGCCTGTAAGGATAAAGTGACGTAAGTTTTCTTCTGCACGGATGGCCCTATCCTGCGCTTTTAGTGGGAATGTTCTTAGATAAATAAAGAACAAAGCAAGTATCAATGCAATCAGACAAATAAGGGAGGCAGAATAAAGGTTTTCCTTTGCCGAATGCGCTAAGTTGATAAATGAGCCAATTAATAAAGCCAGAATAGCTACAAAGGAGATGACGTGGTAACCAATGACAAAACGGGCGTGATTCTTGAAATTCTGTTCTTTCATTTTATTGTTTTTTGAGTGTTTAAATATAAAAGAGCAGTTGGTTATTTAATAACCAACTGCCCTCTGTTTTATAAGCCAAAAATACTACTTTTATTAATCCTTCGTTAAATGAACTTTAGTCATATCATAATACTGATTCTGTAATTCGTGTACGTATTGAATATGTGGGTTGTGCCGTTTATCTTCCCTGTACCACATTTCGAAATGGGAGAAATCGCCAGAATCTGGTGTTACCAACCTGAAGGCCCCCTTGGTAAACTTAATCTGTCCTTGTTCATCTCTTACTGGTGTAAAATTCAGGTCGAGCATTGCCTTTGTAGATAAAGGGATGGGAATCAGGTGACTTGGTTCAAACCAAAAGTCCTGAACATCGGTCAAAACTTGTACTAGTTGTTGATCCTTTTGAAGTCCGATAACTTCACCGTCCCATACTTTTCCCTCGTACTCGGCCTGAAGGTAATCGCCGATTTGAATGTCTTGAAACTTAATCATAATGGTAGCAATTTATTTTGGAGGACAATGTAGTAATAAAATTTGTTTTCGCAATAAAATTTGCCTGATAAACGGGTTATTATTTTCTACATAAAATTCACATCCTTAATAAGAGATAAAAAAAAAGCCCTTGTAAAGACAAGGGCCGGAACATGAGAAAATCCTACTGTACTTTTTGCTATTGAATGAACCGGTGCAAAAGTGATAGAGTCGTGTTAAGGAATTATTAAGCCAATGTGATATTTATGTTAGTAATCTGTAATATTCTTTAGGGATTTTTTTATTAAGTCAATATTATCTTATTGTTAACTAATAAATTGTTTAAAACATTACGGGGCTATACCTCTATTTTTGCCGCATAAATTTTACTATAGATGGGACTTAACACAATTGGCAGTTTCTTTATGCCGAAGAATAAAATCTTCTACGAATTGTTTGAACAAGTAGCGGATACCGTTGAAGAAATGGGAGAACAGTTGAAGAAAGTTGTGGCAGAACCAGACCGTGATAAAAGACTTCCACTCATTAAGTACGTAGAAGACCTGGAGCATAGAAACGACGACCATACCCACAAACTATTTACAGAACTAGGTAGAAACTTCATTACTCCATTTGATAGGGAAGACATTCATTATCTGGCTACTGCTTTAGATGACATCTGCGATTTGATTTATAGCTCTGCCAAGAAGATAAACTTTTATAACATTAATCCAAATGACACAGGAATCCAGAAAATGGCAGACCTGATAGGACAAGGATGTAGTGAAATAAAAATAGCTGTTTATGGTCTGCGTGATATGAATAACCTACGTAGAATGACAGAAGCTTTGGTAAAAGTGAACAGTGTGGAAAATCAAGCAGATGATGTTTTTGATATGTGTATTGAGCATTTATTTGAAACTGAAGTTGATGCTAAAGAAGTAATCAAGAAAAGAGAGATTTATCAGGCAATGGAAATTGCTACAGATAAGTGCGAAGATGCTGCCAATGTTATAGAAAGTATCATCATCAAATACTCTTAATTGATTACTCTCTCAGAGCGAATTTGCGCTTACATAAACAACTGAACGTTTATTGAAGGCAATCAAAAACTAGCTACTTTATGTTTATTTTACTAATCGTAATCATAGTACTTTCTTACATCTTTGATTTTATTAATGGATTTCACGATTCTGCCAATTCCATTGCAACCATCGTATCTACTAAGGTACTAACCCCATTTCAGGCGGTGGTTTGGGCTGCTTTCTTCAATTTTGCTGCCTTCTTCATTTCTAAATATGTATACCACGAGTTTGGTATTGGTAACACAGTTGCCAAGTGGGTGAATGCCGACTTTATTAACCTTCAAGTGATACTCTCTGGAGTAGTAGCAGCCATCATCTGGAATCTGATTACGTGGTGGTTTGGTATCCCTTCTAGTTCCTCTCATACTTTGATGGGTGGTTTTGTGGGTGCAGCATTGGCACACGCTGGCGGATTTACAAATGGTACTGTTACAGTCATCAACTATGCTAAAGTTGTTCCTACTTTCTTGTTCATCTTTCTCGCTCCATTGATTGGGATGGTAATTGCCTTCTTTATTACAATCATTATTGTACATATCTGTAAGAAGAGTAACCCTTACAAGGCAGATAAATGGTTTAAGAAACTACAGTTATTATCTAGTGCTGCTTTTAGTTTGGGGCATGGTGGCAATGATGCACAAAAGGTGATGGGTATTATCGGTGCAGCCATTATCTTCTACCAAGGTAAGCTAGGACACAAATTAACCTTCAATCAGTTTGCAGACGAATATCCTTGGGTTCCCTTTTGTAGCTTTTTAGCCATTGCATTGGGTACTTTGAGTGGTGGTTGGAAGATTGTGAAAACAATGGGTACTAAGATTACCAAAGTAACTCCTTTGGAAGGGGTTGCCGCTGAAACTGCAGGTGCTATTACCTTGTTTCTTACCGAACATTTTAAAATACCAGTATCAACTACACATACCATTACCGGCTCTATCATTGGTGTTGGAGCAACTAAGCGTTTAAGCGCAGTAAGATGGGGAGTAACTGTAAACTTAATGTGGGCTTGGGTGGTAACAATCCCTATTTCGGCTGTGATGGCTGCATTGATTTATTATTTCTTCAACCTTTTCTTACCGCACTATTAACAAAGTATACTATGTTTTGCACACGCAGTACGAAATAATACAGTTGTACTGTTGAATTAAGAAAAAATCTTCTTTTCTATTTCCTGCAAATCGTGGTTCTTTGCAACCATGTACAAACTACTCAGATCTATTTTATTCAATTTTAATACAGAGGCTGTCCATCATTTTAGCATGGGCAGCCTTTCTTTTGCTTGTAAGATTGGCTGGTTGAGGAAGCTAATCAGCAATCAGTTCTCTTATCAGCATCCAAAGCTAGAAAAAGAAGTCTTTGGATTGAAGTTTAGTAATCCGGTGGGGTTGGGTGCTGGCTTTGATAAGAATGCGTTGTACCTGACGGAATTGGAAGCCCTTGGCTTTGGCTTTGTAGAAATAGGAACCGTAACACCTAAACCACAATCGGGCAATGAGCAACCACGTCTCTTTCGTTTGCCAAAGGACAAAGCCCTGATAAACAGAATGGGCTTTAATAATGACGGCGTTGAGGTGATTGCGAAAAGGTTGGGGGAATGGAAGCAGCAGAGGCTGTCTACCGTTAACCGTTTACCGTTTATCGTTGGTGGCAACATTGGAAAGAATAAAGTGACGGCTAATGAGGATGCGTGGAAAGACTATGAGATTTGTTTTAATGCTCTCTTTGATGTGGTTGATTATTTTGTGGTGAATGTGAGTAGTCCTAATACACCTGGTCTGAGGGAATTGCAAGAGAAAGATGCATTAAGAAAGATATTGGCTAATCTGCAATCCATTAATCAACAAAAAGAAAATCCCAAGCCACTTCTATTAAAGATAGCACCAGATTTAACCAACGAACAACTAGATGATATTGTGGATCTTGCCCTTGAGGTGAAACTAGCTGGATTAGTCGCAACGAACACAACTATCAGCCGGAATGATTTAGTAACGCCTGCTGCTGAAGTAGAAGCTATCGGAATGGGAGGATTGAGTGGAAAGCCTGTGCAGAAGCGTAGCACCGAGGTGGTTGCTTATCTATCCAAACAACTAAACGGACAGATACCTATTATTGCAAGTGGGGGAATCTTTACAAGTGATGATGCAAAAGAGAAGCTAGTGGTAGGTGCCACTTTGATACAAGTATGGACCGGCTTTGTATATGAAGGCCCTGCTATTGCCAAGCGTATTTGCGAAGGTTTGGTATAATGCTGTGTTACATTTTTAACATCTATCAGACCACATTTCAAACGAAACATTACTTTTCAAGTATATAATCAACATTCATTTTGTTATGTATGCCAATTCCACGTTTTATTTTGACATCCTTACTAGTTATTTTGTTGTGCTGCCCTTTAGTTGTTCTTGTTTCTATTAGCGCAGAACTTTCTACTAATACAACCCTACCAAGAATCCCAGAACAATCTCTACTCCTCTTTCGCCAGTATATAACAAAATAAATTATATATATACTGAATTGCAACAGCGATTTAATACAATCACCATTTTTCGTTTCAAAACATTAAATCATTTTATACATCTGTAAAATACATTAAAGTATTAAAAAAATGATTTATTTCAAAATGCTACGATTTGCCATTTCATAATGACAATATAATTAATAACCAAAATGATCGGCACATCTATGAAAATCAATGCAGCAAAGCGTTTCACTATTTCTTAACAAGTTTGGTTCGCAAATTGGTTAATGCGGAATCGTGTTATCATCTTATTTTTTTGTTTAAATTGTTAGATAAGATATTAACCTGGTTCGGGAACTGATTGTAAGCTATTAAGTCTGAACTTCTGATCCAAGTTTGGATTGTTTCGCAATCAGTTCCTATTTTTTTATTCATTCATTAACACTTTAAAACGAAAAAAAACATGTTGAGAAAAGTACTAACAGTAAGTGCGGCAATGGCATTGTTATGTGTAGCAAATGGCCAGAATTTAACACAGAGTTTATCGGATGCCAAAAGCATCCGGAATACAAGTGGCACAGTAGAGAACAATGTAGTTGATGCAAAAGAAAATTTGGGTAACGTTGGTTCGACCACCTCAACCCCCCAAACAACTTACACTGTAGTAGCCGGGGAACTAGTGAAGGTTAACGAAGCTCCACCCAAACTTGAGAATGAGGATGAGACTCTTTACAGGATTTATTCTGACAAAGGGTCTAGTGGTGCTTACAGGAAAAAGAAGTATAAGGACAGTATCCCACATTCAGCAGATCCATTTGCTTGGGGGGATTTTTCTTGGATGATGGGACAAAGTAGAAAGACAAGTGCACCTGCATTTGATTCGAAGTATTTTACTGGTGACGTAACTTTTGATTTAAACAGTACTTACTCCTTTGCGGATCCTATTGATAATACAGTAGTTGGTTCTACGGCTGTGGCAAGAAACAATGAACTGCAACTTTCTTTTGCCGGTGTGGGAGGTGATATTCACTACGGTAATGTTAGAGGGAGATTAATGATGCAGTTTGGTAACCGGTCTACCGTTGTACCACGTAATGATATTAGTTCTTACAAAGGGCAATATGATATGCAGACTATTTATCGATACATCAGTGAGGCTTATGCTGGTTATCACTGGGATAAATGGCATGGCATCAACCTAGATGCGGGTATCTTTATGTCTTATGTAGGTCTATTTTCTTATAATAACTTTGAAAACTGGGGTTATCAACCGTCTTTTACCTCGGATAATACGCCTTGGTTCTTTAATGGTATCAGGCTTCAAACATTTCCTACAGACCGTTTGAAGGTAGAGTTTTGGTTGGTTAATGGATGGCAGAGCTACGGTACATTCAACCATGCGCCAGGTTTAGGAGCTTCTATTTACTACAGACCTACAGAATCTATCGCTTGGGTATTTAACAATTATTATGGTCATGATGATGCAGGTGCGCCAACAAGATTGCGCTATCACTTAGATTATAGCTTCTTAAATAGATACTATAACGTGCCAAATAAAAAAGGCTTAAACAAAGCTGCATTTAGCTTTACTACAGACTTTGGTGGTGAAAATGGTGCAGGTGTAAGTCCTTTTGGACACAAGTCAGGTACCTATGCTCAAAACTTCATCAGTGCAATGGCATATAATAGACTTTGGTTTGGTCAACACTTTGCATGGACAATTGGCGGAGGCTTCATGCACAATCCCGGACAGTATCTAATTCTTGCTCCTACTGGATATGCAGATACTTTGTTCCAACAACAAACTGGTACAGGTTCAAAGTTTGATGCTTGGGATGGTTCTACAACTTTTGAGTGGGATGTGAACCAGAACCTTACCTTGAAGTTTGAATTGGTACATCGTCATATTATAGATATTCATGGTGCACCAGGAACCTTCGATCTGAAGGGCTACTTTGCTGGACATGGTGGTGTTTCGGGTCCTTCTGGCTATCAATTAGGAGCAGGATATACTTATGCTTCCAATGGAGGTGCCGTAGCCCCTCCACTAGCATCACAAGGTGGATGGATGCCAGATTTGAGCAATAATGACAACAGAGCAATCCTTGCACTCCTTGTTCGATTTTAAAATTTATTTTCCATCTTAATTATCTTTTCATGAAACGAGCATCTATCGCAAAGCAGAAAGAGCAACTGTTGGAAATACTGCATCACAAGACAGGCATTGAGCAAGCCAAGTTGATAGACAGTGCATCGTTACACAAAGATTTATCAATAGATTCTTTGGATTTGATGGAAATATTATTAGAAGCCGAGAAAGCTTTTAATATAAAAATTGAGGATGAAGATGCAGAAAGGCTAGAAACAATTGGTGATATATGCTCCCTCGTTTTAAATGGAGGGAGCGTACATCAAAATTGATTGATTAATAAACAACTAAAAAGAAAAAACATGAAAAACAGAAGAATCAGCCTTTTATTGGCTACAGTTTTTATTATTACAACCCTGAGTGCAAGTGTTGTTCCCTCAAAAGATCCAGTATCTGGAATCTATCAGACCGCCAATGATTTTGCACAGAAAAAGTTGACACACCCTATTTATTCAATTGATAAAAAGAACCATCTGGCATTGCATGCAATGTTTGGTTCTAATAAAATAGATGTTGTAGATGCTGGAGTGAAAGCCTCTTACTTGAGAAGCGAAATTTATGGCTACAAAGAAAATGGTGTGGATTATCGTATTGTTGGCGACAATGCATACACTATTGTAGACGCTGCCTCATTTGTAATTTACAGCAATGTTAAAACAATTGCAGGCATGAAGGGACACGATACAAAAGAAACTGTATACTACTTCAGTAAAGACGCCACCTCGGTTGTAAAACAACTTACCAAAGAAAACCTGAAGGCTGAATTTGCCGACAATAGCAGGTTTCGTTATTATCTGGATGCTTTCTTTAAGTCTGATAAAGACCTGATAGCCTTTGATGCCCAAGCAAAAGAATACAAGGTTAAGTTTGTTTATGAAACTTCATTGAAAGAGGGCGTTCAAGCAAAGAATGTATACAAGCCAATGTTATAACAACAACCCCCAACCGTAGATTAAGCACGGTATTTTACCCTATGGTTTAGTACCGTGTTTTTATCTAGCTTATTTACTAAATATTTCCTATTAAACCGTTTCATGATTAGCTGCGAAATATTTAAGACTTAAAAAACAAAGGGATGAATGGTAATATTTTGATAGTTGATGATGAAGAAAAACATCGGACATTACTAGGCAAAATAATTTCGAATGAAGGTTTCTCAGTTATACAAGCTTATGATTTTAAATCGGGACTAAAAAAGATAGCACATACGGATATTGATGTTGTGCTGTGCGATGTACGCTTGCCTGATGGTAATGGAATAGAGTTATCCAAAGTTATAAAGGAGAAATACCCTTATGTAGAAGTGATTTTAATTACAGCATACGGTAGTGTTGCAGATTGTGTGCTTGCCATGAAAAATGGTGCGTTTAATTATATTACCAAAGGGGATGATAACAACAGGATATTGCCTTTGCTGTATCAGGCAATGGAGAAAGTAGCCGCAACCAAAAAACTACATATAGCTACCACAAGGCTGGCTACTAACAAATGCTTTGATGGTGTAATAGGCAAATCGAAGACTTTACTTGCATCAATAGAGTTAGGTAAAAAAGTGGCAGTAACAGACGCAACAGTTTTGCTGAGTGGTGAAACAGGTACGGGAAAAGAAGTATTTGCAAGAGCAATACACGATTGTAGTCACCGTAGTAAAAACAACTTTGTTGCAGTAAACTGTGCAGCCTTTAGTAAGGATTTATTGGAAAGCGAATTCTTTGGCCATAAGGCAGGGGCATTTACGGGTGCAGTAAAAGATACGAAAGGTATATTTGAAGAAGCAACAAATGGAACTGTCTTCCTGGATGAAGTAGGCGAAATGCCCACGGAGTTACAAGCAAAACTATTACGCGTACTGGAGAGTGGGGAGTTCTTGAAAGTTGGGGAGAGCAAGGCAACTAAAGTGAATGTACGTATAATAGCTGCCACCAACCGAGACTTGCAAAAAGAGATTGAATCTGGTAACTTCAGGGAAGATTTGTTTTACAGGTTGTCTGTTTTTCAGATAGCACTTCCTCCATTGAGGGAGCGAATTGTAGATATTGAGGAGTTAGCCAATCATTTCTTGACAATATATTCCAACAAAACAAACAAAAAAGGGCTGAGCCTTTCCGAAAACTTTGTTGAAGCCTTGAGGCAACACTCCTGGCAAGGAAACATCAGGGAACTTAGAAATGTGATTGAACGTAGCGTGATTGTGTCTGATGGTAAAATAATAGACATCGACAGTTTGCCGAGTACTTTCAAAAGTTTCTTTGCAAATAAATCTACTGGCAAAGAAATTACTGCCTTTGATCTGGCCAATGCTGAAAAGAAGCATATCGAAAACGTAATAAATTATACCAACGGCAATAAAACAGAAGCTGCGAGACTATTAAACATAGCTATCACAACGCTTTACAGAAAACTAAACGAATACCATATTGGGAATGGGATGCAACTTTCCTGAATTTGGTAGTGCATTAGTTCGGTTATAAAAATCATTTTTCATCTAAAACAATACTAACAATGGTTACTCTTATGTTCAATTTGGTAGTGGCTGCTTTTGTAGGAACAATATCACGGAAAAACAAAAAGGAGGGGGGTAAATCTTTCCGTTTACACAAACGAAAACGTTGAGGTAATTATTCTTCTTTATCAATTAGCTGGTGGCAAAAGTTTTCTTTAAGCTTGCCATCTACGCATTAATAAACAACTATATCCATATAATCATTCAGTCAATACAAAATCCATCGGTTGCCAGATCTATTTTAGGAAATAAAGCCGCTGTAGAGGCGGATTATAATCCAATTTCGCTTAGTTAAGGGAACGACTGTCAGGTTGAGCTTGTCGAAACCGGATATAATAAAGGTTCATTCATTCTTTATATGCCTTCGACAAGCTCAGGCTGACACCCCGTATTTAATGGAGTATTATTGGAAAGCATCCTTAACTAAACGACATTGGATTATAATCCGTCTGATTCCCTCCAAATGATAGTGAATTAAGACGGATTGATTCATTTCTCTGCTTTTTGCGATAATCCGGGTATGTCGCGAAAAGTTTTAAGTGTGTTGAACAAAGTAATAAAGCACCTAAAAACTTTTCTAAGTGTGTTGAATAAAGTAATAAAGCACTTAAAAAATTTTCTAGGTGTATTGAACAAAGTAATAAAGCACTTAAAAACTTTTCTAAGTGTGTTGAATAAAGTAATAAAGTACTTAAAAACTTTTCTAAGTGTGTTGAACAAAGTAATAATGGACTTAGAAACTTGTCTAAGTCCTATAAATTAGTTGGAAAAGGCCTCAAATCAGCCTTCGAACTGACCTTGTCATTGTACTTTGATTGCCAATCAACCATCGTTTTGCCTCCCTCACACAACCTTTTACTCCAATCGCATCCTTCCATTTGCAAATTACCATATTTTTACGCCCAATTACTATCGTAATAGGATACTAGATTATGGCATTAGGACAATCATTACAGCAAAAGCTTCTACAGAAATTATCCCCTCAGCAGATACAATTAATGAAATTGCTTCAGGTGCCTACGGCTAATCTGGAGGAAAGAATTAAGGAAGAACTAGAAGAAAATCCAGCCTTGGAAATGGGGGAAGATGAGGATACAAAAGAGGCGGATGACGAAATAAAAGATGAATTTGAGACGGAAGAAGAAGAGGATTTTGATTTGGATGGAAGCGAAGATGAATACGAAAACCCTGATGTGAGCGAATATGTGGTAGATGATGACGGCGAAATTGCGGACTATAAAATGAAGGATGACAACTATCCCGAAATGGACGACAAGCAAACGCTGCCCATCAAACTAGAGAACAGCTTCTTCGATTTAGTTCTCGACCAGTTGGGGATGCTGGAACTGGATGAACGCCGCTTTAAAATAGCCGAACAGATTGTGGGTAGTTTGGATGATGATGGTTACCTGCGTCGTGAGTTGAGTTCTATTGCAGATGACCTTGCGTTCAGACAAAACGTATTGACGGATGAAAATGAGATAGAAAGCATTATCAGAGAAATCCAACAGTTTGACCCGCCCGGCATTGCCGCCAGAGACTTACAGGAATGTTTGATTCTGCAACTGAAACGTAAGAAAGGGGAAGGCGTCAGCGTTCAGGTAGCCATTGAAGTATTGACAAAATACTACGATGAGTTCATCAAGAAGCATTATGAGAAAATACAACGTGGATTGAATCTTTCTGATGAGCAACTGAAGGATGTTATCCATCAGATCATCAAATTAAATCCTAAGCCCGGTGGAACAATTGGCGAGATGAATAAAGGTGAGACCTATATTGTTCCGGATTTTTATATTATGAATAATGGCGGTATACTAGAGCTTTCCCTCAATTCGCGCAATGCGCCCGAACTGAAAATTAGTGAAGGTTACCGGGAAATGATGAAGCAATACGACCGTGGCAGCAAGAAAGATAAACGTCAGAAAGAGGCCGTTATGTTCATCAAACAAAAGATAGACAGCGCCAAATGGTTCATCGAAATGATTCAGCAAAGGCAACAGACCTTACTCTCTACCATGGGAGCCATCATGCGGCATCAGGAGGAATTTTTCCTTACCGGTGATGTATTGAACATGAAACCAATGATTCTGAAAGATGTTGCCGAAAGAACAGGACTAGACATCAGTACCGTGAGCCGTGTGGCAAACAGTAAGTTTGTGCAAACAGAATTTGGCACTTATCGGTTGAAATATTTCTTCAGTGAAAGCCTGAGTACCGATAGTGGCGAAGAAGTAAGTACCCGAGAAGTAAAGGAAATTTTGAGCAACATGATTGATGCGGAAGACAAACACAAGCCATTGAGCGATGAATTCTTGACAGATATGCTCAACGAAAAGGGCTATAACATTGCCAGAAGAACAGTGGCAAAATACAGGGAACAATTAAATATTCCAGTCGCAAGACTGAGAAAAGAGTTATAAATCTTGAGTCGAAAGTTGTAAGTCATAAGTCGTAAGCCAAGAAAAAAAGTAAATAGAAAGGGTATGATAATAAGGAGGTTTGAGGATATTATTGCATGGCAAAAGGCTCAAGATTATGCTGTAGACATTTACCAATCTTTTGGAAGCTTGAAAGATTATGGCTTTAAGGATCAAATTTGTAGGGCTGTAGTTTCTATATCCAACAATATTGCTGAGGGGTTTGATAGAAGTTCTGATGCCGATTTTTCTAGATTTCTTTTTATTGCAACTGCTTCTTGCAGTGAAACCAAGTCGATGCTTTATCTAGCTGAAAGGTTAAGCTATATCAACCTCCTTCAAAAGAATATACTTATGGATAAAGCAAATGAAGTATCTCGCATCACCAGAGGGCTAATAAAATCATTGGGTAATAAATTGCCTACTGTCTAATTCTTCACTTATGACTTATGACTTATGCCTCATGCTTAATTCTTCACTTATGACTTACGACTTATGACTTACGACTTACGACTTACGACTATAATTGCTAAGATAGTTTCCTACGTTCTTCATCCGCTGTTTATACCTACTTATGTTTTTATGTATCTGGTGCATCAGTTTCCGTATGAGTTCGTAGGGATAACCGATTGGCAGTTGAAGATGAAGCTGTTTAGTGTGTTCTGGATGACGGCATTTTTCCCTGCTTTTGCAGTGTTTCTTTTATGGAAACTTCAGTTTAGCGATAGCATTTTCCTCCGTACACAAAAAGAAAGAATCATCCCTTACTTCATCTCCATGTTCTTTTATTGGTGGATGTATTACCTCAGCAGAACATTCACCGATCAGCCTGCGGTACTAAAGTTCTTTTATTTTGGCATATTTGCAGCAACATGTTTTGGGGTTTTCATTAATAATTACATCAAAATCAGTTTACACGGCATTGCAATGGGGGGCGCCATGGCTGCAATCATCATGTTTGCATTCATCTATCAGGTAGCAACTGGCTATGCTATTACGGCAGTGGTTTTGCTGACAGGCATTGTATGTACCGCCCGCTTTTTGGTAAGCGATCATACAAAATTGGAGATTTATTCAGGTGTGTTACTCGGAGTCGTTTGTCAGTTGATAGGGTATTGGTTTGTGTCGTAAGTTATAAGTCATAAGTCGTAAGTTATAAGTTATAAGTTATAAGTTATAAAGCATGAGGCATGAGGAATAGGCTATAAGGAAGCAGAAATATATATATAATTCAAAGTTTGTAAGAATGTAGTGGTGGTTTAAGTTGTTCAATGTCTCATGACTTACAACTAATAACTAATAACTAATAACTATTAACTAGTATGTGGTATCGTTTAGGAGCGTTTGTTTTAAAAAATAGAGTTGCGTTATTAATTGCCTTGCTGTTGGCAAATGTATTTGCTGTTTACAAGGCATCTCAGGTGAAGATGAGCTATGATTTCTCTCGTGCTGTTCCTGTAGACAACCCAAAGTTTATGGAGTTCCAAGCTTTTAAAGATAAGTTTGGCGAAGACGCAGCAGCAGTGGTTGTAGGCATTGAGAGTAAGGATTTCTTTACACCTAAAGTCTTTAATGCAGTTGTTCAGTTAGGTAAGGAGCTGAAGACAGTCCCTAATGTGCAAGATGTATTGAGTGTACCGGTAACCTTGAATTTGATTAATGATACCATCAACAAGAAGTTCAGGTCTAAGTCTATCTTTCAAAGTAATTACACCTCGCAAGCTGCGTTGGATAGTGACAGAAGAACCTTTGAAGGATTGCCTTTTTATAGAACCTTACTTTACAACCCTCAGACCAATAGTTACATTGTTGCGATTACGTTGAATCAGGATACAGTTAATAGCCCGAGGCGAACTTATCTGATTAACACCATGCTGGAACCAATCAGAAGGTTCGAGAAGGAAACGGGTATTACTACCCGAATCAGTGGACTGCCTTATCTACGTGTGGTAATTGGCGATAAGATTAAGGATGAAATGAAGTTCTTTCTAATCGGGTCCTTGTTATTATCGGCTTTCACCTTGTTCCTTTTCTTTCGTAGTGTGAGTGCTACTATCATGAGTTTATTGGTGGTGGGGATGGGCGTTGTATTCAGCGTAGCAACAATGGTGTTGTGTGGCTATAAAATTACCTTGTTAACAGCCCTTATTCCGCCATTGATTGTGGTGATTGGCATTCCAAACTGTATTTACTTCCTCAATAAATACCATACGGCCTACCTTGATACAGGCAATAAAGAAGAAGCCCTCAAAACCATGGTTGGACGTATGGGTATTGTTACGCTTTTCTGCAATATTGCTGCCGCTATCGGGTTTGCTGTGTTTTCCTTCACACGCAGTGCCTTGCTGCAAGAGTTTGGGGTGGTTAGTGGCATCAATATCATGTTGCTGTTTGTCATCTCGCTCATTTTCATCCCAGCGGTACTTAGTTATCTGCCTGCTCCAGAACCCAAGCACGTTCGTTATTTAAGCAATAAGTTTCTGGAAGATATTCTGGTGAAGGTAGATTATTGGGTATTCAATCATGCACGTTGGGTTTATGGCATTACTATCGCTATTACCATCTTTGCAGTTGTGGGATTGTTCAGGCTAAAGAGTGAAGGATTTGTGGTGGATGATATGCCCAAGACAGACAAGTTATATGTTGATCTGAAATGGTTTGAAACCAACTTCAAAGGGATTATGCCCTTGGAGATAATGGTAGATACAAAAAAGAAGAAGGGACTAATCCGTAGTACACGACCATTAGCCAAGATTGATGAGTTTTCTGAATACATTGCCAACAAGCCCGAAGCAGGTCGCCCACTAAGTTTGGTAGAAGGATTAAAGTTTGCCAAACAAGCCTATTTTGATGGAGATAGTATGAGCTATAATGTACCTGCAGATGTAGATATGGCTTTTCTAGGTGCCTACCTCGCTCCCAAACAAGATAGTGGAGCTAAGCCTGTAGCAAATAGTAATGCTGCACTTAAACTGATGAGCAGGTTTGTGGATAGTACCAAACAAGTAGCACGTATCAGTGTAAACATGAAAGATATTGGCAGTTACGAATTGCCTAAGTTCATAGCGGATTTGGAAAATAAGAGTCATGAAATATTCGATACGGCTTCCTATAAAGTCACGCTGACAGGTAGTTGCGTCACCTTTTTGGAAGGCTCTTCTTTCATCATCAAAGGGTTGAGAGATAGTATATGTTGGGCATTTTTACTTATAACATTATGTATGTTATATCTCTTTAAGTCCTTCAAGATATTAGTATGTTCCTTAATTCCCAACATTATTCCGCTTGTTATTACGGCAGGGGTCATGGGCTGGGCAGGCATCACCCTAAAGCCATCAACGGTACTCGTCTTTAGTGTGGCACTCGGCATTGCCATTGATGTCACGATAAGGTTCCTCATTAATTACAAGCAGGAACTGCCTCATTTCAATGGAAAAGTAACGCCCACGCTCGAACAAACTATCCGTCATACAGGCATCAGCATCATCTATACTTCCTTGGTATTGATTGCAGGTTTCATCATCTTTTGCTTCAGTAGTTTTGGCGGCACTACTTCTCTGGGATGGCTCACGTCACTGACTTTAGTGGTTGGAACACTTACTAACCTGATTTTATTACCTGTATTAATATTAGGGACTTCTAAGAAAGAGGATAAGGTGTAGGAGTAGTAAGTGTATTCTGCCAATTATATGGCTAGTGAATTAAAGGAAGCATCATTGATGGTTGATAGACCTTGCCAAGTCAAATGTTATATATAGGCTGGTCAATTTCAAAGCTAATAAAGCCAATCCCCTGTAACACCATCAAGGGCTTTGCAATTACCTTAGTAAGCTATGAAAAGGGTCTGTGCGCTATGCGAATGTGCAGTTAAAGCGGAATATTCTATCTGTAAATAAACCTAGTCTATATATTGACTCGTGCAAAATGATGCTTTCCTACGTGCAAATGACTCTGTTGTTGCCGTATTTAATCCTTTTTTAAGTATACCTTACTGACATTACTTTGCTCACAATAACTATCCACATATTACCGTTTTCGTTTGGTATCCTTTAGTCCACCCCCTATATTTGTTGCATTACCAATTGTATCACTAAATAATGTTTCAAAAAATGATTTTTCCTTTTCTTATTTATCTGTTAATGTCTTGTGGAACGGCTACGCCAAAAGCACCAGTGGTAAAGCACTATGCTGGCATTGACACGACCTCACACTTTACAGAGCTTACTAAGAAGGAAAAGGAATATTATTACAACGCCATCACTCCGCTATACAAGAATGTGTTGTTGCAAAGAGGCTTCAATGGAGCTATATTGGCTGCAAAGAATGGTGATATCGTATTTGAAGATTATCATGGATATGCCAACTTCAGTACTAAAGAACCCATTACTGCCACTACTACTTTTCACCTGGCATCCATATCAAAAACATTCACAGCTATGACTGTTTTGAGGTTGATGGATGAAGGAAAGATAAATCTTGACGACAATGTAAAACTATACTTACCAACTTTCCCTTATGAGGGCGTGACTATCAAAGATTTGTTGACGCATAGAAGTGGACTTCCTAACTACCTGGAGTTTATGGAAGGGGGTAGAAGCTATCAGTACGTTAGAAAGTTAAACAAACGCGGTAGGAGTATCTTGGTAAAAACTGGTGTTGTTAATAAAGGAAAAGGCTTTGAAGGATTGGCCACCAACCAAGATGTATTGGATTGGATGGCAAACAAAAGACCACCGATAGAAGCTAGCCCAAACAGGGTATTTAAGTATTGTAACACCAACTATGTGCTGCTGGCATTGGTTGTAGAAAAAGTGACGGGTACACCATTCCCTCAATTTATGAAGGACAGTGTTTTTACCCCTTTGGGGATGACTAATACTTTTATATTCACCAAGAAAGACATCCCCAACTTCAATCCTTCCTACATGGGCAAGACGCCACAACGAGTAGAAAAGTTTGATTGCGTGTATGGTGACAAATGCGTTTACAGTACGGTGAGGGATATGTTGCAATGGGATAAAGCCTTGTATGAAGGAAGTTTTGTGAGTAAGCCTTCGCTTGAAATGGCGTTTAAAGGTTACAGCAATGAACACCGTGGCGAACGTAACTACGGACTAGGCTGGAGATTATTGATTGGCCCGAATGAGACTATCGTGTATCATAATGGTTGGTGGCATGGCAATAACACTGTATTTACCCGCTTGGTAAAAGACAGCGCCACCCTAATTGTATTAGGTAACAAATTCAATAAAAGCATCTACGGTTCTAGAAGAATTACTTCTGTCTTTAATGGCAAAATAGACACTACGAGTACGGAGGAATAGATAGTAGATATAAGTTATAAGTTATGAGTTATGAGTTTTAAGCAAAAAGGAGTAAAGTAAAAATTATAGTATACACTTTTTTCTTCCATGACATATAACTTATAACTCATAACTTAGTGCTTACTTATTCACCTCATTCGTAAAGTGGAACTGTATGTCGGGATTGTTGGTGATTTCTGTATTCAAAAACCATTCACTTTGGGCTAGGTAAACAGGGTTTCCGTCTTTGTCGGCGGCACTGTTCTGTTGTTTGAAACGAAGGAAGTCTTCCAGTTTTTTACTATCCTTACTGGTCAACCAGCAAGCTTTATAGAAAGGCATCGTCCTGAACTCACACGCCGCACCATACTCTTGTAACAGACGGTATTGAATCACCTCAAATTGTAGATCTCCCACACAACCTATTATCTTTTTATTGCCTCCAAACTGGGTAAACAACTGTGCAACTCCTTCATCCGTTAACTGACTAATCCCTTTCTCTAGTTGCTTGGTCTTCATGGGGTCTTTATTAACCAACTCCTTAAATATCTCAGGGGAGAAAGTAGGAATACCAGTAAAGTAAAAGTTCTCACCTTCGGTCAAGGTATCGCCAATCTTGAAGTTACCCGTATCAAACAAACCAACCACATCACCAGGATAGGCATCGTCGATTACATCTTTACTACGAGCGAGGAAAGAATACGGATTACTAAAACGGATGTCCTTATCTAAACGCACATGATGGAAGTATTTGTTACGCTCAAAACGACCGCTACATACCCGAAGGAAAGCAATACGGTCGCGGTGTTTAGGGTCAAGGTTGGCATGTATCTTAAAGATAAACCCACTGAATTTGTCTTCTCCTACTTCTAATAACCGAACAGAAGTCTCTCTGCTACGAGGCACCGGTGCAATCTTGATAAAGGTATCCAGCATTTCCTGTACCCCAAAGTTATTAACCGCACTACCAAAGAATACAGGAGCCACTTTACCAGTCAAGTAATCATCGTTTTTCAATTCTCCATAAACGCCATCAATCAGTTCCACATCTTCACGCAGTTGACTGGCATCTCTATCACCAATTTTTGCTTGAAGGATAGAATCGCTCAAATCAGAAATAGCGAAAGTAGTTTCCTCTTCTTCCCCCTTTGTACTAGCAGCAAATAAGCGAAGACTTTTATTGGAGAGATTATACACGCCCTTAAAATCCTTCCCACTATTGATAGGCCAAGTCATTGGATGAAGGGTTAGTTTCAGTTCATTCTCTATCTCTTCCATCAGGTAAAAAGGATTCTTACCATCCCTATCCATCTTGTTTACAAATACAATCACAGGGGTATCACGCATACGGCAAACCTCCATCAGTCTGCGGGTCTGGTCTTCCACCCCATTCACGCTGTCAATCACCAAGATAACAGAATCCACTGCGGTAAGGGTTCTGTAAGTATCCTCGGCAAAGTCCTTGTGACCAGGAGTATCCAAGAGGTTAATGAGAAAGCCTTCATACTCAAAAGTCATCACACTCGTTGCCACACTGATACCCCTTTGACGTTCAATTTCCATGAAGTCACTGGTGGCATGTTTCTTAATCTTATTACTCTTTACAGCACCAGCAGTTTGTATGGCACCTCCAAACAACAACAGCTTTTCAGTCAGTGTCGTCTTTCCCGCATCGGGGTGGGATATGATGGCAAACGTTTTACGGCGATTTATTTCCTTCTCAAATTTCATGTCTAAATTAATTGTTCCACTTTCTTTTGTGTAAAAGAGCCTATAAAGTTTTTAAACCTTATAGGCTCTCTCGTTGTCGTGGCAAATGTAACCGAAAGGTATAGAAGAATCAACTATTCGATATTATTACCTTTTTTTACGCAGTTGAATAATACGCAAACATGGGTGTTTTATGTAATCAAGTATTACTTGTATCTATATCAATTTCTATTTTCAATTTGCTTTCAAGTTCAGGAAACACCGCAAAAAGGGTAGTTAGTGTTTTTGATTTCTTATTGATTATTGTAGTCGGTTTCAGCAAAATGTAATGAGTCTCAAGAGTTTCGTTGGCATCATTTTTTTTAATCCATATCTGTAATGTCTCTAATGAGACCAAACTTCGCTGTCCGGAATAAACATAAGGAGTTAATGTCATTATACTTTTGGGGGAAACTTCCTCTTCGTCTATTTGAATTATCCCGTCAACTATTTTTAATGATTTTAGTTTTTTAAAATAGATTCTTACACTAAAAACAACTATTCCTATTAGATTAAACAAAACAGCTATTATAATTGATGTCTCAATATTTTCTTTTAAAAGAAAGTAAAATCCCAGACCAAAAAACAAAGAAATTGGCAATACCTTCAATATGATATAGTCCTTAGTAGTTCCACTTAATACCATAAGTTTAGTTATTTTCAAACAAAAATTCAACTAGTGCTTTATCATAAAAAATAGCCCAATTACTATGACAACATAGGCAATATTAACACAGGCTAATCCCCATTTAAGTCTATTGTATTTAACTTTTGACCGTTTTATCTTATCAGCAATAATATTCATCTCACTAAAATGGATTTCGGTTCCTCCTAAATTATCAATTCTCAATTCCCCTTGTTTCTCTTACTCCAACTTTGGCGCAAATCTAAGGTAGCTGGGTATTCCTTGTTCACTTCTAATGGTGGAGGATCGAAAAGAAACGGAATTCTGTTCTCTTTTATGTAGTGCTGAACACTTGCCAATGCCTCTTTATTAGGTAAACTTCTAGGCTGTAGGATAATCTCAGAGATATGTTCCTGCAATGCTTCTGGTGTGAAGCCTTGATTCCAGAAACGATTCACACGTCTGGATTCTGCCTCATAACTATTGATAGGGAATGTATCATAACTTCTACCACCCGGATGAGAAACATAATAAGTACAACCGCCAATGCTTCGTCCATTCCAAACATCTACTATATCAAAAGTTAGCGGTGTATCTACGCCAATAGTCGGATGCAAGGCGCTCGGTGGTTGCCAGGCCCGATAACGAACGCCACAAACATATTCTCCTTTTATATCAGTAGCTCTTAATGGAACTCTTGCACCATTGCATAAAAGGATATAACGGGCATCATTCATTCCTGTGAGTTTTACCTGAACTCTTTCCAAAGAAGAATCTACAAAGCGAGCCGTGCCGCTGCTACTCATCTCTTCTCCTAAAACATTCCAAGGTTCAATACCCATTCTTATTTCTAGCTCAACACCTTGCACTTTAATGGTGCCATAGTGAGGGAAACGGAACTCGAAGAATGGTTCGAACCAACTGATATCGAATGGATAATCTGCTCCGTTCAAGTCTTTTACTACTTGTTTTAAATCTTCCCTAACGTAGTAAGGCAACATAAACTTGTCATGCAATTCTGTACCCCAACGCACCAGGTCGTGTTTGTATGGATTATTCCAGAACATAGCTATCAATCCACGGATTAATATCATCTGTACCAGACTCATCTGTTTGTGAGGTGGCATATCGAAGGCGCGTAGTTCCAGAATACCTAACCTTCCCGAGGAAGAGTCTGGAGAGAATAATTTGTCTATACAGAACTCTGCACGGTGCGTATTGCCCGTTAAGTCAGTTAACAAATGCCTAAACAACCTGTCCACCATCCAGAAAGGAATGAATCCGCCTTCTGGTACCTGACTAAAGGCAATCTCCATTTCGTACAATTTCTCATTCAAGCCTTCATCAAAACGGGGCGCCTGACTAGTTGGTCCAATAAAAGAACCAGAGAACAGATAGGATAATCCCGGATGATGTTGCCAGTATGTAATGAGACTTCGCAACACATCGGGGCGGCGCAGGATGGGACTATCACTTGGCACAGCACCACCAATGGTAATGTGGTTACCACCGCCAGTGCCTGTATGCCTTCCATCAATCATAAACTTCTCAGTCCCTAAACGAGATAAGAAGGCTTGCTCATAAAGGGTATTGATATTACTCTTTAGTTCGTCCCAGTTTCTAGATGGATGAATATTCACTTCAATTACCCCCGGATCTGGCGAAACAACCATGCGTTCCATACGGTAATCTCTTGGTGGTTCATACCCCTCAATACGAACTGGTATCTTCAACTTCTCTGCCGTAGCCTCTATAGAAGCAACTAAATCCAAGTAATGCTCTATATAATCTACTGGCGGAATAAATATGTAGATGATCCCTTCTCTTGCTTCTACACACAAGCTTTTCTTGATGGTGTATACTTCAAATACCGGTTCATTACCTGCCGCTTTCTCCTCTTCTTTCTTAGGCTCTGGTTTCTTTACTCCTTCCTTTTCTTTGATACCCTTCTTTGCTTCTGCGTCTTTCTTACGTTCTTCTTCGTATTGTTTTAGTCTGTCTGGGGGCGCTTCATGCACCGTTACTTCACCATATCGGCTTTCAATACTCGTATGGTAATCTTCCAGTTCTGGCAAATCTTCAAACAAACTTCTTTCTACTTGTTGCGGCTCTTTTTCTTTGGCTACTGCTGGCAAAGAATCTAAAGGCAAACGCAAACCCACAGGCGAGTTACCCGGAATCAAGAAAAGGTGTAGTCTATTTAGTTGCCACTGACAACTACGCCATTTCTGGTTCCAATAATTCCATTCCAATGGCAATACAAAACCTGTTGGATTTTCCAATCCTTTATCTAACAGTGTAGCCAACGTTCTGCGTTCAATACTGTCTTTAAGATTCGCCTTCAGTGGATCTACATTTACGGGCAACTTTCCTTCGGTCC
The DNA here is from genome assembly GCA_903895845.1 of uncultured Chitinophagaceae bacterium. Taxonomy (GTDB): domain Bacteria; phylum Bacteroidota; class Bacteroidia; order Chitinophagales; family Chitinophagaceae; genus Parasediminibacterium. The sequence continues at coordinate 18,247 of CAITVK010000113.1, read as the reverse complement.
ATAAAAAGTAAAACGTATCCTCATAAGCAGGCATCACATTATCGGTATGCACCGCCAAACGTTTAGCTAGTTCCTTTGCTACTTTCTCGGCATCTTTATAATTGTATTTCTTTTTATGGGTTTCCAATGCCATCAGGTCTTTATTCTTCCAGACTGGCAGCCCATCCTTACGCCAGAATAACCCATATTGCCAACGAGGCAATGGCTCACCTGGATACCATTTACCCTGACCATAATGCAACATTCCATCTTTTCCAAACTGATCTCTCAGTCTGAATATTAAGTCATGCGCCAGAATACGTTTGTGTAAACCATCGGCAGTGGTATTCCATTGAGGATCTTCCATATCGTCAACCGAAACAAAGGTTGGCTCCCCTCCCATCGTCATACGCACATCGCCCGCTTCTAAGTCTGCATCTATCAAATAGCCCGTTGCATCAATGGCTGCCCATTGCGCTTCGGTATATGGTTTGGTTACTCGTGGATCTTCATGAATACGGGTAACCGTATTGGAGAAATCAAAGGTCGTTTCGCATTTATCAGTCGCGCCAACCACAGGGGCCGCACTGGTATAATGCGGCGTACAAGCCAATGGAATATGCCCTTCACCAGCAAACAATCCCGAAGTAGGATCTAATCCTATCCAGCCAGCACCAGGAATATAAACTTCTGTCCAGGCGTGCAAATCGGTAAAATCTTGTTCAGGACCTGAAGGACCATCCAATGATTTTATATCAGAAGTTAATTGAACTAAATAACCCGAAACAAACCTGGCCGCTAATCCTAAGTGACGAAGTATCTGTACCAATAACCAAGCACTATCTCTACAAGACCCTAGCTTCTTTTCAAGCGTTTCTTCGGCAGTCTGTACACCCGCTTCCATCCGGATAGAGTAGTTAATATCTAAATAAACTTTTCTATTAATGAATACCAGAAAGTCGTTGATACTCATCTTTGGTTCCACTTCCAGATTCTCCAGCCATTCATTCAACAATTCGCCATCATCTGTTATTTCGAAGTAAGGAATCAGCTCCTTTTGCAAATGCGCCGCATAGGTAAATGGAAACTTCTCGGCATATTCCTCCACAAAGAAATCAAACGGATTGATGACTACCATATCGGCAATCACTTCCACTTCCACACTCAATTCTGTAGTCTGTTCAGGAAAAACCACCCTTGCCTGATAGTTACCAAACGGGTCTTGTTGCCAGTTGATAAAATGATTCTTGGGAGATATCTTAAAGGCATAAGCCTCAATGGGTGTTCGGGAATGTACAGCCGGGCGCAACCTGAAAATGTGGGGAGACAAAGACACTGGTCTGTCGTAACTGTAAGTAGTCTTGTGGTTGATTGCTACGCGTATAGCCATAATTGTTGTTTGTTTAACTTGTTTAAACGGCAGCTTAATCGTTGGGCTAAAGAAAGGCTTTTTTTGTTAAACTAAAAAAAGTATTCTCAATATTAACGTAAGCTCTCTTGTTTAGACCTCACCTAAATCCTTTCCAAAAGAGAGGACTTTACACCCTGACTAAATATCAATCGCTCAGTATGGTTATCCTTCTACCTTGGAGAAAGATTTGGATGAGGTTTTAAAAGGCTGCTAATTTTCTTCTTTCTATGCCTCAGTGGCAATATCTATTTCTTCCTTTTTGTCAGTCTCAAAGTAGCAGTACTATGCAGGCTACTGTTCATTTCTATCTCCTGCCTGTTGTCGCCATCTATCAAAACAAGTGTAGAGGTATTGGGAGGTATCAACCCTTCATTATTTGCAAAAACACCCAATTCGTTGTAGGGTAAACTATCATCGAGTGTGAGGGTCAATTTGATGGCGGTGTGAGAAAGCATTGTCTCCTTTAGAATTAGTTTATTGTTCAAAAACACACTGATGGAATCATAATCTATCACTCCATTATCATACAATTCAATCTTGATTGTCTTGGAATCAACTGCTACTTCCTTAAAATAATCCTTGGGCCTTTCATCAAATTGTTGCTTAGTAATTTCTGCGACAGGGTCTTTGGCAATGATGGCTGTATCTGTAGCTTTTGCTATGATAGTCGCTTGCTTGGCTTCTTCAATGGGTGTGATAGAATCGTTGTTCTTTTCAAAATCAAAAGCAATTTCAGGACAGGTGTATTTATATTTTGGCTCTGCCACAAACTTACCAGCCAAGTATGAACCTACTCGTGATATCCGCAGCATAAACTCACCAGTCATGGAACAATCAACCCCCGTTTTGGTACTTGTAGATGAGTGGAGTATAATGGGGAATGGTGTAAAAAAAACATAACGGGAATTCATGTCGATAATACCATTTATTTCGGTGGTAAAAAGACTATCCCTGAAATAGTAGTTGAATTGCCCTTTTATCTCCCGTCCTTTTTGCTTCAGCCTTAGCTCGCCGAGGTAACTATTGGTACTACCCTCAATGATTACGGTTCCATTGCTATACCAGTTGCCATCCAAAGGACTCGTTTGCGCAGCGGTCTTTTTCGTCGCAACAAAAGAAATTAACAACAGTAAAAACACCCACATCTTACGCATGGCTGCAAAGTAAATAAATAGTGAGTAGATGGAGGTAATGATTTATGAACTATACAGCGTCGGATATTTAGAACTGATACGAGTCTAATTATTGGTTATGCCGTTTTGCAAGGACAGTATTTAGCTTTACGACTTAGGTGTATCATATTATTTCTCTTTGACTATTACGCTTGCTTCCAAGGGATTTCTATCGTGAAAGTGGTGCCTTTGCCCAAGGTGCTGTCTACTTTAATTCTTCCTTTATGGGCATCAATGACCATTTTTACATAACTCATACCCAAGCCAAAACCTTTTATATTGTGTACGTTGCCTGTGTGGGCACGGTAGAATTTCTCAAAAATGTGTTTTACGCTCTCCTTGCTCATCCCAATGCCATTGTCTTGCACCGTCACAACCATAAATCTGGAAGTGCTTTGTGTAGAAATTTTAATTAAAACTTTCTCGTAACTGTATTTGATGGCATTGTCTATCAGGTTGGACAATAGGTTGGTGAAATGTATCTCATCGGCAACTATCAGGTCGTTCTGTGCATTCAGTTTCAACTCTACTTTACCTCCCTTTTCTTCTAGTTGCAGTCTGTAGTTCTCCAATGTTTTATCTATTACCTGATGTACATGGAGTTCCATCAGTTCTAGCTTCATCTCTTGTTTTTCTTGCAAAGCCGCTTGTAGAATAGTCTCTACATGACGGTTCATGCGTTTGTTTTCCTCTTTGATGATGCCCGTGAAATAGTCCATCTTCTCTTTATTGCTCTGTACTTTTTCGTTCTTCAAGGCATCTACTGCCAGTGAAATAGTGGCGAGCGGGGTCTTGAATTCGTGCGTCATATTGTTGATGAAATCACTCTTTATCTCACTCAGTTTCTTTTGATTGAATAAGGTTCGCAGCGTAACGTAGAATGCTGCAATGATGACAAGCATAAAGCCGATTGCTCCCAAAATAATCCATCGAAGAGAACCCCATATTTGTTTGGTGAAATCTGGAACGATAATAATAAGATGTTCCGGCGCACTGATGCCCTCTAAGTCGGCAGCAGTTTCAGGGCCAATGCCTACAAAGAGTCTTTTGTTGGAAACCGTATCCCAATAAGCTTGTTCAAAGTCGGGGGTACGCATCTCAAAGTCTTCGGTACTGTTGATGATGGCAAATTCAAACTTCAGATAGTGTAAATCTTCTTTGGAGAAGGCTTTATTCAACTTCTCTTTAACATCTTCCAGCTTATATTTTTCTTCAACAGTAGGGGCATTCAATATAATGGGCATTCCATTGCTGAATCGTGAAAATCCAAGATTGCTTCTTAACTTGAGAGAAGGCGCGGTATTAATTCCTTTGTATAAGTCGACAGCCACAGAAACGCCCGCTTCGTTTATTTTATTATTCAGTTGCCCGCGGCGAAGAACCAACAAGTTATCAAGCCAAGAAGCTTGCAAAACCATCAGTCCCAATAAGGACAGTGTTGTGAGAACGACAATAACGGGTAAAGTTTTCTTCATCAAGGCAAATATAAATACTAGAAATAGGTATTTAGATAGTAAAAAAACCTTTACCTACATTTTAACTATGAAGTTCTCTTTGTTAAGTAAAAAAAAGTTTGTACTTTTCTGCAATGGAAAATAACATTGCACCAGGAACATTACTTATCTCCGATCCTTTTTTGAAGGATCCCAACTTTGTTCGTACGACCGTTTTGATATGCGACCATCAAGCTGAAGGTAGTTTTGGTTTTGTGTTGAATAAGAAAAAAGAAGAAGTATTGGGCGATTTGATAGAAGACTTGGAGGGTAATACTTTTCCAGTATATTTTGGTGGACCCGTTCAAACTAACACCCTTCACTTTCTTCACCGATGTCCTCAACTGATTACAGGTGGAATTGAAATACAGAAAGGAATATTTTGGGGAGGCGATTTTGCAGAGGTAATTGCGCTTTTGTTAAGACAGGAAATTAAGCCGCAGTTGATACGCTTCTTTGTGGGCTATAGCGGTTGGGGAGAGGGGCAGTTGCAACAAGAAATTGATGACAAAAGCTGGATACTATCCAATTGCAGCAAGCAATTACTGTTTAATACTCCACCAGAAAACAGTTGGAAACTGGCTTTGAAGGAGTTAGGTGGAGAATATACAATGATGGTAAACTATCCGTTGGATCCGCAGTTGAACTAGAAAAAAGTCGTAAGTAATAAGTCGTAAGTCGAGAAAAGAAGAAAAAGCTAATTTGTTTTACTCTTTGCTTTGTGCCTTTTAACTTAATACTTACAACTTACCACTTACGACTTACGACTTAAAAAGCAAGCATCCATCTCCGTAACTTAAGAATCTGAAATTATTTGCTAATGCGTGTTCATATACTTTCCGCCAGTCATTACCAATGATGGCAGCTACCAACAACAAAAGCGTACTCTGTGGCTGATGAAAATTAGTGACAATTCCTTTAGCGATTCTTAATTGATAACCCGGGGCAATCAATAGTTGTGTTTTAGTGATGAGGCGGTTGAGATTATTGTCCTTCATCCAATGGATTAAAGCTACTAGCGCGTCTTCTTTTTTAACATCCCTTGGCAGTTCGTACGCATCCCATTGAGTTAAACCAGCATTATCAATAACCATTAACAACCCACCACTCAACACTTTCACTCCCAGCCAATACAAACTTTCAAGTGTTCGCAAAGAGGTGGTGCCAACGGGAATAATCGTATTATTTGTCAATAAGCTTTCAATCAACTCCAGAGATACATCAATAAATTCGGCATGCATTTCATGTTCTTGCATGGTAGCAGCTTTCACAGGTTTAAAAGTTCCTGCACCCACATGAAGTGTAACAAATTGATGAGAGATACCTTTCGCTTCCAGATTGTCAAATAACCTTTTGGTAAAATGAAGTCCGGCAGTGGGGGCTGCAACACTACCATCATGCGCTGCATAGATTGTTTGGTAGGTCGCTTTATCTTTTTCGTCTGCCTGACGATTTAAGTAGGGTGGGAGTGGAATTAATCCGGCAATGTGTAATATCTCAGCAAAAGAAAGCGTGTCCTTATTCCACGACAATTCTATCAAAAAGTAATCATTCAGCCTTTCCAGCATCACAGCCGAAAGTTGAATGGTTTCAGCCTCAACCTGAATTTCCTTTACCAATGTCTCTGCCTTCCATTTCTTGGCTCCTCCCACTAGACATTTCCACAGAACCTTCCCCTTTTGCAACATTGCAGTGGTGATGTCTGGGTATTGGTCGTGTGGTTCAAGGCAAAAAAGTTCTATGACCCCACCTGTTGCTTTAGTGAAGATTAGTCTTGCCTCCACAACTTTTGTATTGTTGAAAACCAGCAAGGTGTCTGTAGGAAGATGTTCAGCAAGGGTTTTATAGACGCTTTCCTCTATCACTCCGCCTTTGTAGACAAGCAATTTACTTTCATCACGCTCTGCAAGCGGATACTTGGCAATTTGCTCATCTGGAAGAGAGTAGGTGTAGTCCAGAATTGAGATATCCTTGGGATGATTGGTGGGCATGTTATTGTTTTTTATCAAACAATTTAGTTGAGAACTATCTTTTTATACCACTTCTTGCACCCACTTACTCACTGCCGAAACCCATAGTGGATCGGTGTTGAGGCAAGGAATCATTTCATAGCTTTCTCCTCCAGCTTCCATAAAATCTTCTTTTCCACGGATGGCAATTTCCTCCAAGGTCTCTAGGCAGTCACTCACAAAAGCGGGACATATAACTAGTAGTTTTTTGATGCCTTCCTTAGGCATATCCTTCAAACGAAAATCAGTATAAGGTTTTAGCCAAGGGTCTCTTCCCAGCCTTGATTGGAAAGAATAACTGTACTTTTCTTTGGGTAATTGCAGTGCCTCTGCGGTTAATTTAGTGGTTGTCAGACACTGATGACGATAGCAGGTTTCATGTGCAACGGAATCTACATTACAGCAATCATTCACCTGTAAACAGTGTTGCTTAGTAGGGTCCGATTTCAACAAATGCCTTTCTGGTATTCCGTGATAACTAAATAGAATATGGTCATAATCCTGCTCCAGATAAGGACGGATATGTTCTGAAAAAGCATGTATATAATCTGGGTTGTTGTAATAAGGTTTTACGGTGGTTAATGAAAATGTATAACCCTGCTTTTGATGCACTTCTTTCATATAATCGACGGCAGTTTCATAACTACTCATTGCATAGTGTGGATACAGAGGCATCAAAACTACTTCCTCAATAGATGGGTTCTCTTTCAATAGCTTATCATACGCATATTTAGGTGTAGGATTTCCATAACGCATAGCAATCTCAACGGGTTCGTCCATCGTTGCCTGAACAGCAGTTTGCAATTGTTTAGTCAGTTGAATTAGTGGTGATCCTTCCTTCCACCAGATCGTTTTGTAGGCTTCAGCACTTTTTGGTGCACGGAAAGGAACAATGATGCCACGTACCAATAGCAAGCGAACGAGGTAAGGGATGTCTATTACTTTACCATCCATCAGAAACTCCGCCAAATATTTTCTTACATCTTTTGTAGCAGTTGTATCTGGCGAGCCTAGGTTCATCAATATGACACCTCTTTTTACTTTCTTTCCTTCCATTTTCTTTTTTTAAGAATTACAAATGTATAGTTCTGTGAAACTAAGTTGATTGAAAAATTAATTAATCACATTATTTACGAATAATATCAAGGAAAGTTTTTGGAAGATGAAAAAGTTAATACTAGCATTAGATGTAAAATTTTATTCAAGAAATATAAATAAAATATATATTTGTCACATCGATTTTAAAATTCACATGCTGATGAAAAAGAATTCAATGGAAGTTTTCTACAATAAGTCTAAGATAAAGACACGTTTGATTCCTCTTTCTTGTTTACTCGCTTTCATACCTCTCGGACTGGCTAATTTGGTTTATGACATTTTGCAAAGACCTCCACAACAGGTCAAGGCTTTTTTACCAGCTATAGCTATTGGCGGTGTTGCCATACTATTTATCTATTACTTTATTTATCAGTTGTTTAGGGTCTGGTTAAAAAAATACACTTACAAGAAACCCATTTTTATCATAGATGAGAATGGTGTTACCGATAAGGTTGGTTACCATTCCGTTGGTTTCATCCCATGGAGTAACATAAAAAAAATAAGTGCATTGAATTCTAAAAGCCATTATCTGGTATTTTTTATCAATGACAAGCAAGAAGTGATAAATAAGTTTAAGAGTATTTCAAAGAAAAAGAAAGTGGCTAAAGACTTCAAAAAGAATGGTTTAAATATACGAATAGAGACTGATTGGCTAGACGCTAATGTCTATGTGATGAAGAAACTGGCACAAGCCAAGTTGGAAGAATATAACAACACAAATGTACAGGTTGCTTGAGATACCGCCAATCCTGCTACCAATTCTTTCAATTCATCATCTGTCATATTCACCCATTTCTACAAACATACCCTTTCTGTAGTTGAACATCCATAAAACAAAAGTGCAGCCCCACCATAGGTAGTAGCTGCACTATATCAATTATTAGTTATCAATATGCCTTCAGATTGTCTGCTTCTATTACTACAATGTCACCTTTTTGTTTTAGGATAGCAACTCCGTTTTCCCTGGCAAACTTCTCCAATTCAGGATAAAAAGAAAAACTTGCTATGCCTAGATAAAAGTGATGGTTGGCATAATTAGGAAATAGCTTCTTAAAACTATCCACTTGTTTTGTTATCAATTTTTCAACATCACTTATGTGCGCTTTATATTTACATTCAATTAAAGCCAGATTCTCTCCATTAAACATAACGATGTCAAATTCGCCTTGTCCGCGTTTAGATTTAGGCATAAAATTCTTAACGATAGTATCATACTGCACACCGCCTAGTTCTGGTTTCTCCCCCAGCGAATTAAAGAAGTAATCCTTAGCAGTTGCCCCATTATTATCTGAGATGCTACCCAAACGAATGCCGATTCTCTCCAAAGTAGCGTCGGTTCTTTTCATTTGTTCTGCTGTTTCTTTTTGTGCAACTGCCAACTCTGCAAATTTTTCTTTCAACTCGTTATCTGTCATAATCACCTATTTCTACAAATATACCCTTATATCTAATGGGTAATGATTAAACCTACTCGAAAGTTGCAACTTCAACCTTTCCAAACCCCGTAAGCGTCATTTCGAAGCTAGGAGAAATCTCATTATCCTATTTCGATTCCAGTCCTCGGTTAGATTTCTCGTATCTAAACTAAAATTAAGCTAATTGCTTCTCTCACCAAGCCAATCAATCATGTTAGGTAAGACAATTGATTATGTTAGGTAGGTTAATTGCTTCTCTCACCAAGACAATGAATCCTATTGTGTAAGACAATTGATTGTGTTGGTAGGATGATTGCTTCTATCGCCAAGTCAATCGATCCTATTGGGTAAGACAATTGATTGTGTGGTTGGGTTAATTGCTTCTATCGCCAAGCCAACCGATCCTATAGTGTAAGACAATTGATTGTGTTGGTAGGATGATTGCTTCTCTCACCAAGACAATCGATTATGTTGGGTAAGACAATTGATTGTGTTGGTAGGATGATTGCTTCTCTCACCAAGACAATCGATTATGTTGGGTAAGACAATTGATTGTGTTGGTGGGATGATTGCTTCTCTCGTCAAGCCAATCGATCCTATTGGGTAAGACAATTGATTGTGCTGGTGGGATGATTGCTTCTCTCGTCAAGCCAATCGATCCTATTGGGTAAGACAATTGATTGTGCTGGGTAGGTGTATTCAATCTTATGTGTAAGGCATAAGGAAAGGCGGAAGTTGGAAGAAGATAAAATTGGAAGTTTCGGATTGGAAATAGGGTCTGCAAAGATGAAGTAGTTACATTTGTGGCAAATAAGATTACGATGACACTGATTGAAGAACTGCGCTGGCGGGGGATGCTGCAAGATATAATGCCGGGCACGGAGGAACAACTGAACAAGGAAATGACGAGCGCTTACATTGGGTTTGACCCAACATCGGACAGCTTGCACATTGGTAGCTTGGTACCGATATTACTATTGGTGCACCTTCAGAAAGCGGGTCATAAACCCTTTGCATTGGTGGGTGGCGCAACAGGCATGGTGGGTGACCCGAGCGGAAAGAGTGAAGAACGGAATCTGCTGAGTTCAGAAATACTACAACATAATCAGGCTGGGGTGAAGAAGCAACTGGAACGTTTTCTGGACTTTGACGCTTCCAAACCGAATGCCGCCGAGATGGTGAACAACTATGACTGGTTTAAGGAGATTGACTTCCTTGGGTTTATCCGTGATGTAGGAAAGCATATTACCGTCAACTATATGATGAGTAAGGACAGCGTGAAGAAGCGGATTGAAGGTGAAAGCGGCATCAGCTTCACAGAATTCACCTACCAGTTGATTCAAGGATACGACTTCTACTGGCTATATAAAAACAAGAACTGTAAACTGCAGATGGGTGGTAGCGACCAATGGGGCAACATCACCACAGGCACTGAACTGATTAGAAGAAAGGCTGGAGGAGAGGCTTTTGCATTTACTTGTCCGCTAGTAACGAAAGCAGATGGGGGTAAATTTGGCAAGACTGAGAAGGGGAATATCTGGTTGGATGCGAAGAAAACGAGTCCGTACCAGTTCTATCAGTTCTGGTTAAACGCAAGCGATGAGGATGCCAAGAAATGGATAAGACTATTTACGCTTTTATCCAGAGAAACCATAGAAGCATTGATTGCAGAACACGATGCCGCACCTCACCAAAGAAGTTTACAAAAGAAATTGGCGGAAGAACTGACGGTATTTGTACACAGCAAAGAAGACTATGACTTTGCAGTGAAAGCGAGTGAGATATTGTTTAATAATGATACGGCTGCCATCTTGCAATCGCTGAATGAAGAGCAATTGTTACAGGTACTGGAAGGTGTGCCTACTGTTTCTATCACCAAAGAACAAGTGGCAGAGGGGTATGATTTTGTTAGCTTCTTGGCCGACTCACAGATATTCCCTAGTAAAGGGGAAGCCAAAAAGATGTTGCAAGCAGGAGGATTGGCAGTGAATAAACTGAAGATGGGTATGGAGAAGAATACCCTGACAGCTAGTGATTTATTGCAGAATAAATATGTGCTGCTGCAGAAGGGAAAGAAGAATTATTACTTGGTGATAGTGGGGTAAAAGTTGCCACAAAGACTGAAATGCAGAAAGAAGCACAAAGAAAAATGTCTGCCACTAATTTCACTAATAAACACTAATAAAACATATTCGTGTTTATTCGTAGAATTAGTGGCTTATCCTTAAAAGTCGCAATACTGAAAGCCACAGAAAAAAAGAAAAGAAATAGCCCATATGACAATTGACATAGTCCCTTTTATATTATACCTTATTCTGTTTTGCTTTGTCATTTCTTGGATACCCTTCTTTAAGAAGTCGGGGACCTCGGTTTGGGTATTGATTGGGTTGTTTTGTGTTAAAGTAGCGGTTGGGGTTGTATATGGTATGTATTTGAAAACGCCTGCCTTTATTGATAAAGCAGATACCTGGCGGTTTTACAGGGAGAGTCTTCCCGAAACACAGCTCCTGTTGCACCATCCGCTGTTGTTTGTCAAATCCATTTTCACACATGGTTACACAGAAACGGGAGGCTTATTCTCCGGAAAGAACTCCTACTGGAATGACCTGAAAGACAATATCATCATCAAATTGATGGCTGTTTGCAATGTTTTCACCCGGAACAATTACTTCACTAATGTTATCTTCTTCAACTTCTCCTTTTTGTTTGGACTGGTCGCATTTTTCAAACTTGTATGGTTTTATAGCCGAACCCATAAATACTGTTTACTAGCCGCTATATTCTTGATGCCCTCTTTTTTATTCTGGGGAAGCGGTATCCATAAAGACGGGCTGCTGTTTTCAGCATTGGGAATTGTGTTTTATTGCTTCTTTCATATCATCAAAAAGAAAGGAGAAATCAAGCATTGGATTTCATTTACTATTTGCTTTCTATTGCTCTTCTTAGTCAAAAATTATCTTGCCATTGCTTTAGTACCTGCGCTTTTTAGCTGGTGGCTGGCAGACAGAAACCATCAAAGACATCAGTTTTATTTCATGGCAGTCTATGCGGGTTGTTTGTTTGCATTGATAGTGATTGCTTTGTTGGGAGACCATACCAATGTGATGGTTCATGTAGTAAACAAGCATAATGAATTCCTCTTGCTGAATGGCAACTCAGCCATCAAAGTTCCACCACTCGTTGCCACTACTGAGAGTGTTGTTATGTACTTTCCTACGGCCATAGACATTGCTTTCGTAAGACCGCATCTATCGGAAATAAAAAATGCCTCTTATGCATTGGCTTTCTCAGAGACCTTGTTGAGTGCATCTATCATTATTTTGTTTTTAGTCTTTGGCAAACACAAAAGACTGATGCCTCCTTTTTATATTTGCTGTTTCTATTTTGTTTTTAGTGTGCTGCTTTTGGATGGATATACGGTTACTTTCACTGGGGCAATTGTTCGGTACAGAAGCTTGATGCTGCCTTTGTTGATAGCGCCAATGGTGGCAATGATACCTTTTAAAAATAGTCGTAAGTCGTAAGCATTTTTTGAGACTTACGACTTACGACTTACGACTTTATTATGAAACAATTATTTATAGCATTTGAGGGGATTGATGGGAGTGGCAAAAGCACTCAAGTGAAGTTACTGACAGATAAGCTGATTGCTGCCGGACATAAGGTGTACACCACTTTCGAGCCTACAGATAGCCCCATTGGCTCTTTGATACGTAATATATTCAAAGGGCGGATAGCTGCGGACCACAAAACAATTGCTGCTTTGAATGTCGCTGACCGTCTGGATCATTTGCATAATGAAATAAATGGCTTACTTAAAAAGCTGGAAGAAGGTTATACCATTGTTACTGACCGATATTATTTTTCCTCTTATGCCTACCACGGTGTTCATGTGGACATTGATTGGGTGATTGCCGCCAATGCCATGAGTGCCGCTACTTTGAAACCAAACGTTAATATTTTTATAGACGTTGCTCCCGAAGTTTCTATGCAAAGACTGAACAACACGAGAGGCACTATTGAGCTCTATGAAACGCTTGACAACCTTCAACAAGTGCGAAATAAGTTTTTGGAAGCCTTTGAAAAGTTGGGTGGAGAAGAAAAGATTGTGACTATTAATGGCAATCAAACTGTTGGACAAATTGCAGAAGATGTTTGGAAGGAAGTAAGCAAGTTGTAAAGAGTTGTACGTTTTAAGTAGTACGTTATATGCATAAACAATGGTTTACGTAAAACTTAGAACGTAAAACGTATCACTTCTTCTATTTAATTCAAGCCGACAATAAACCTTTCTTACCTATTATAATCTATCCGCTAGAACGACTCTTCCTTCTTTTGTGAAGAATAAATAAGTAGTGCAATGCAACAAATAAATAGACGGAATCTTACAACGGCCACTTGGCTTACCACCATTATCGCAGTGATATTGTTTGCATTATCCTTCATTTTTAATAAAGAATCCTTCTTTTTATTATTCAACATAGACCTTGGGCATTCGGCGGATGTATTCTTTGCTACTATCACCAAAGGGGGCGAAGTTGTGCCCTGGGTGGTTGCATTGGCATCTATTCTTATCTGGAAAAGGGATTTCTTTTGGTTGTTGTTAGCGTGCTTTTTTATCTCTTCAATATTTGTTCAGGGATTGAAGAATGTATTGCCCGAACAAGCCCGTCCCACCAAAGCAATAACCAATATGCAGCAAGTACACACAGTGGAAGGCGTGGAATTGTACAAAGCACATAGTTTTCCCTCGGGGCATACCTCGGCTGCTTTTACAGTATTCTTTATTGCCTGTCTGGCTATCAGGGTACGCTGGGTGGTTCCGGTAGGATTTATCTATGCCTTTCTAGTTGCCTATTCAAGGATTTATCTGGCAGAACATTTTCCTAGGGATATTGCCGGAGGCATGTTTATAGCGGTTTTAACGATTTACTTGAGCCTATGGGTTTGTGAGAAGCGTATTAAATTGGAAAAAGTATAGCATTTGAACACGAACACTTTATTGTTAATTACTTCTGGGAACATTCAACTATCGATATATCACTAACCATTATGTAATACAGGCAACCCATTTTGTATTATTCTCATACCTTTTTGTAATATCGATATACTATTGTTCAATATTGACAAACCAATTTGTAATGTCAACAAACCATAATTGATTAACGGCTTACCATTATACAATATCTACATACCATTGTGTAATATCGACAAGCAGTTGATTGGGGGAATTATTCTTTGACAAACCCAATCTTTCTAGTGCTTCCATCGGTTATTTGGATGCGTAAGTAATACACACCAGAATGCAACCTGCTTATATTGATGCTTGGGTTTGTTGCGTCTAAAAACGATTTATTCATCAGTTGTTTACCAGCATTATCTATTAGTTGTACACTAGATATGTGATTCCCATTTATAGTCACGATGTTTTTTGCAGGATTGGGATAGATTAAGAAATGAATATTTATAATTGATAGATTGGCATCTACCGTTTTACTGTAAGTACTACTACCAATATTATCAACAATCATCAGTCTATAATAATTAATTCCATTTAATGGGTGGGGATCAACAAAACGATAACTGTTTGCACTATTTCCGATTGCGCTAACGGTATTGATGTCTGCAAAATTCTTTGCATCGGCACTACGTTGTACGATGAATTTACTCGTGTTACTTTCTGAGGCAGTTTGCCATTTTAGTTGCACCAACTCATTTATTGCCTCGGCAGAAAAAGCATCAATGACAACGGGTAACTGTGATGCTGTTGTATATCTAGCAACACAGATAGCATACGTTTTTGCGGTATCCAAAGCGGTATAAGTAAGCGAAGTAGATGGAGTGAAAAAATAGCCAATTGGTGCATCATCAAGCGTATCTGTGACTATCAAGATTGTTCCATATCCGATACCAGTAATCCCAGATTTAGTTCTTGAATCGTTGTAATGAAGATTATCACAATCATCATACACATTTACCTGATACGTTGTATGCTTGGCGATAAAACTATTTATTTTACTGGAGGAAAGTGTTGTAAAGAATGTTTTTAATCCCGACGCACTTAATTTAATTGGCGCATCAGCAAAAATCATTGTATGCCCATTATTTGTAGACAAAGGTCCATCTCCAAAACACAATATATCACCGGCTTTAGCTAACCCAAATCCACCTTTTCGTACACCGGTATAAGTGCCTAGCGTATTATCGAGGGTGTGGTTGTACGTATTTATATCAGTAAACAAACCATTACCCGAAATATATTCCCAGCCATTAATGGGTGTAGATGGAAGAGTAGCAAATGATGTTGCCATCTCATAACTATCTGGCGCATGACCTACAGCAGCTAAATGGCAAATCTTTGCTTTTAAAATAGCGTTTGCAAACTTGAGATACGCATTATTAGCCGAAGACGTGCCACCGACAGCTGAAATAACCCTTATTCCGAAGCCAATACAGTCTGTACTGGTGTGAAATAGCTTCTGAATAGTATCGTAAAAGATATTAGGACATTCTTTAGACCAGATGGAAGAAAAATTGGCTACTCCGTAATAAGGGTAATCTGTAGAAGAAATATAGAACCCTATGCGACTAGTGGTTCGGGGTGTATAGTAAACATTGGAGGTAAGATATTTCTTTCCATTAAAAATGAGTGATGTATCAACAACCGTTACACCGGGCATAGTCAAGTAGCCTTGTTGTAACAGAAAAGGCTGTGCAATACCCGCTGCTGCCGACAGAACAGAATTATAGAAACTGTCATTATAACTTGAAGTTGCAAATGGAGGAATGACAGTTGTATCTCTTAAATTCCCTTTTGCCAATACTTTACCGTTAGTAAAACAAAGCAGTAAAAAAGCAACTAGGGGCATTGTAGTTTTATTCATAAACCTAATTAATCTGTAAGAAAGAAGCTAATGTAGGAAGATTGATTACATAAGTTCTCTTGATGTTGCATCTGTAACGTTTCTGAATAGAAAATTTGTTTTCCGAACCATTTCCGAAATAAAAAAGTCCATACAGCGTTGCATCGCAGTATGGACTTTCATTTTTTACCGCAGACTACCAATTAAGCGTTATCCCTCCATTAAATAAAGCTGGAATAGAATTGAACCCATAAATGTCAAAAAATTTCTTGTTGGTAATATTCTGTCCATCTGCAAAAAGCTTGATATGTTTGTTGATGATATATTGTGCAGAAGCACCAAACAAGGTATAACTGTCCAATGTTACATCGGGCAGGCCATAGACTGCATCATATCGTTTACTTACATACTTTCCAGAAACACTCACAGATAAGGAAGGGGTAACTTGATAGCCAATGGTAATGTTTGCCGTATGCTTGGGAATACGGAGTGAGTAATTATAGCTTGTATCTGCGTTGGTTACCCTACTTTCTGTATTCTGACTAGCGGAAATAAAAGTGTAGTTTCCTGTAAGGGTCAGTTGCTGCGTTGGTTTAATATTCACCTCATATTGAATACCACGTACCGTTTGAGAAGCATAGTTAAAGTATTGATAGGTATTGTTATTATAATCAATGGCATCTGTCAAGTCCCTGTAAAACAATACTAATCTGTCACTGAATCCTGTATACTGCTCTTGAAAGCCAACTTCATAATTGATAGATTTCTCTGGTTGAAGATTGATATTGCCACTCCCAAATCCTGCATACAGTTGATACAAAGTAGGTGCTTTAAATCCAGAGGCAATACTTCCAAATACCCTGAAGTGGTCATTGATAGTATAAGATGGATTGAGCGTGAATGTATTGTTATTGCCGTAGCGGGAATTGCTGTTATACCTGCCCCCAAACTCAACATTAAAATGATTGCTGTTGTACAATAAAGAACTGTAAAAAGAAGTCTGATGGATGGATGTATCGGTAGCGTAGGGTTGATTCATGTGACCATAACGATAGTCTACACCACTCAGTAAGCTAAATCCTTTTCCCAACTTGATGTTTGCATAGACCTCACCAAAATCACTGTACGATTTATAAGCATCCAAACCATATTTCGTCAATAAGTTCCTAGCAACAGTATTGTATTGGTAGTTGCCAGTGAGGGTAATTAATTCTTTTTTAAATTGAAATCCTGTCCCGGTTAGAAAGTTATAGTTGGTTGTATAGTTGTCTGCGTTGGAGAATGCACCCGCAAAACCTGCTTTATACTGACTGTATTTGGTAAAAGCCTTTATATCCCATTCCTTACTTGGTTGAAATAAAATACTTGCATTTGCATTATCGCCTGTATAACCATCTTTTCTAAAGTTGCCCTTTCCAGTGCTGTCGTATCCTGTGGCAAAGCCATCGGTGCTGAGTTTTGCATAACCAGCATTGTAGCTTACTTTTTTTTGAGTGCCATAGACCTGCACATTGCCTCTGAAAGTATTTTGGTTTCCCTGTGCCACAGTAGCATTGACGTTCAGTGGTTTTGCACTATTGCTTTTTTGGGTGATGATATTAACTACACCAGCCACAGCATCACTCCCATACAAAGTACTCTGTGCCCCTTTCAGGATTTCTATCCTTTCTACACCGTTTAAGGGAATAGAGGTTAGGTCGAAATTGTTGTTGACGTCCGATGGGTCACTTACAGGTATCCCATCAATCAAAACGAGGGTATGTCCACTCAATGCGCCATTCATATTCAGTGTAAGGGGACTACCCAACGGTTGCAGGGCACCAGTAATCACAATGCCTGCTTGTTCATTTAGTAGTTGCGATACTGTTTTACCCCCGCTTTTCTCTATCTGTTCCTTAGAGATTACGGTTACTACTTTGCCCGTGGTACTTTGTTTCTGAGCAATTTTGTTTGCAGTCACTACCACCTCGTCGAGGGGGTGTGTGCTGGTGTCTTGCTGTGCCAGCAATGCCGTTGCTACTAGCAAGGCGGTGGAGAGGAGCGTTAATTTTTTGCTCATTGTCTTTTTAATTTTAAAAGTGTAACAATGAGCTTTCAGGGATTTAGTTACACAAATGTGCAACTGAGAAACATAAACGGCCGTATGCAACCAGCCTTTTACATTCCATGCTTTTCGCCCGAAAGCCGTGAATGAATCTTGTAAAAGGCAGGTCTTCTGGCTTAGCGTTCATTGCAACCTTCCCATTCCGATGAGCGAAACAGTGGCTTTTGCAATTTACCTTCAATCAAACAAAACTGAAGGCCGCTTTACAGCTACGGGGATAGCACAGGTTTTACACCTGTTTCCCTTTTAATCCTTGCATAATTTCTTATACGCAGAACCAATTACATTGCAAATGTGCAGGTTTCGAAATATTGATAGGTATAAAGTTTTCAACAGAATAACAATATCTATCTCGGAAAATAGCTGTTAGTAATAGGGTTATAAACGTTTCGAGGGATAAAAACACCCGCCTAAATGGTTTAGGCGGGGGACTAAATGAAATAGTTAAGGGCCTAAATGATTTAGGGGGAGGACTAAATGAGAAATATAACCGCCTAGATGGTTTAGGGGGAGGACTAACTCATTTAGGCCGACACCTTTTGACCGGTACGGTGCTAGTATTTAACGTGAGTTCGGGTTAAGCTGCGAGTTTAAGTTGGTTTGAATGTTCCATTTTTATGTTCAGGGAAGGCTTCTTTGGGAAGAATGAATAAGCTGCAAGAGCAGACATTATATTGAACAAGAAACCATTGACTGACCTGTG
>CAITVK010000112.1 GCA_903895845.1 uncultured Chitinophagaceae bacterium | reverse complement strand
TTCAGCGTAAGGCAAACTCAAAAAGAAAGGATAGTCAGTCGGCTTCATTTATAAAGTTGAGAATGAGAAAACAAATTGAGTCTAGCATCAGTGAAATAAAGGCATTATTCCTCAGAACAATACATGCTGTTACTCTAAAAGGATTCTTATTGAAAATTGTATTGTTCTTATTTGCAATACAACTAAAGAAAATTAACTAGCAACTTGAATTATTCTAATAGATTTCCTAGCTAGTCCGTGTCAAATACGCTAAAATCTACAAGGGCTAGCGCACTTCCTTGGGCATGTGCATTCGCTAAATCAAAACTATTACTACCGATAAATTGCTTAGAAACCCTCTCTTACGAAAGAAATAAAAAAATATTTTGCATAAATGATTGCCATTTCAAATCATACCCCTACCTTTGCACTCCCAATTTGAAACGGGGTAAAGGATATGTCACAGAGAATTAGAATTAAATTACAATCTTACGATCACAACTTGGTAGACAAGTCTGCTGAGAAAATCGTTAAAACAGTTCGTAGCACTGGTGCAGTTGTAACGGGACCTATTCCATTACCTACGCACAAGAGAATATTTACTGTCTTGCGTTCACCGCACGTTAACAAAAAGAGTCGTGAACAGTTCCAACTAGCTACACACAAGCGTCTGTTGGATATCTACACTTCTTCTTCTAAAACAGTAGATGCACTAAGTAAATTAGATCTCCCTTCTGGCGTAGAAGTAGAAATCAAAGCGTAACAGCTTCGATAAAGAAAAAAAGTTCTTACAATCATCTCTCAATTTACGACAGTAAAGAAAAGAGCGCTGAAATTGAAATAAACTTCCTAAGTCTAAAATTAGATTTGGGGCGACATATAAACAGGCCCTTCGAGGTTTGTTTACTATCGGTACTTCTCCTCTCAAACTTGTTTGAGAAACAAAAGAAAAGGTCGGTAGCAAACAGAGGATTGAAATCTGACAATTTAGTCAGAATGTCCTTCACACCTTAAGCGGGGCGCAACCGCAAAATTGATGAAAGGTATTATTGGAAAAAAAATTGGGATGACCAGCATTTTTGCTGCTGATGGTAAGCAAACAGCTTGTACCATTATTGAGGCCGAACCAAACACCGTAACACAAGTTAAAACGCTTGATACGGATGGCTACACAGCAATACAATTAGGTTTTGGAGAGAAAAAAGAAAAACACACAACCAAAGCAGAACTCAATCACTTCTCCAAAGCGCAAACAACTCCTAAGAAATTCGTTAAAGAATTCCGCAATTATTCAGTTAGTAAAAATATTGGCGAAACAATCTCATTGGTTGATCTTTTCGAAGAGGGTGACCAAGTAGAGATAGTTGGTACTACCAAAGGAAAGGGTTTTCAAGGTGTTGTAAAACGTCATGGTTTCTCTGGTGTTGGTGAAGCGACGCACGGTCAGCATGACCGTTCAAGAGCTCCCGGTTCTTTGGGAGGTTCTTCTTACCCATCTCGTGTTTTCAAAGGTTTAAGAATGGCTGGCCGTATGGGTGGCGATAGAGTTAAAGTGAAAGGATTGAAAGTCGTAAAGATTTTCCCTGAGAAGAATTATATATTAATAAGTGGTTCTGTACCAGGTCACAATGGTTCAATCGTTTTAATTCAGAAGTAATCACACATAATTTTCAGAAAAATGCAAGTTGATGTTTTAAATATACAAGGTCTAAAAACAGGTAGGACAGTAGAATTACCAGAAGATATATTTGGTGTTGAGCCTAATGACCACGTTATATACTTAGCTGTAAAGCAATATTTAGCAGCCGGTCGTGCAGGTACGCACAAAGTAAAGACACGTGCTGAAGTAAAAGGTGCAAGCCGCAAACTTCACAAACAAAAAGGTACAGGTGGTGCTCGTAAGGGTAACATCAGGAACCCTCTATACAAGGGTGGTGGTAGTATCTTCGGCCCAAAACCACACAAATACGATTTGAAATTGAATCGTAAGGAAAAGGATTTGGCAAAGGTTTCTGCCCTTAGCTACAAAGCAAAAGATGCAGCAATCATAGTAGTAGAAGATATTGAATTTTCTACTCCCAAAACAAAGCAAGCTGTTGAAATATTAAAGAGCTTGAATGTTGCTGATAAAAAAACAATCATCATTTTGCCTGAGTACAACGATACATTGTATTTGAGCACTCGTAACGTACCAAACGTAACTACTACTCTGTTGGCAGACGTTAATACTTACGAAATAATGAATGCAGATACATTGGTTTTCACTGAGAATGCTGTAAACATTTTTGCAGACGATCAAGTTGTTGCCTAAGCTTAATTAATAGTTTTAATAATTTAAGATGAAACTTACAGACGTATTGATAAAACCAATTTTGACTGAAAAAGCAAACTTGCAACAAGATAAGTTGCGTACTTATGCTTTTAAAGTAGGTAAATTGGCTAACAAATTGGAGATTAAGAAAGCAGTTGAGGAATTCTATGGTGTTACCGTTACCAGCGTAAACACAGCTGTTGCTCCTGGAAAAAACAAGGGAAGACAAACAAAGAGAAGAATCATTGCTGGTACAAGGCCTGCTTACAAGAAAGCCTTTGTTACTGTTGCTGAGGGAGAATCAATAGACTTGTACACAAATATTTAATAATAGTTACGAAGCTGATAAGTTCGTTTTTAAAAGGATAGAAAATGGCATTAAAGAAATACAAACCGATGACAGCCGGCACCCGCTGGAGAATTGGTAATGCTTATGCTGAGATCACTACTAACAAACCTGAAAAAAGTTTGTTGGAACCAGTAAAGAAGTCTGGTGGTCGTAATGCACAAGGTCGTCGTTCAATGAGGTATATTGGTGGTGGTCACAAAAAACACTACCGTATCATTGATTTCAAAAGAAATAAGTTTGATATAGAAGCAACTGTTGTTTCAATAGAATACGATCCAAACAGAACTGCTTTTATCGCACTTCTTCAGTATGCTGATGGTGAAAAAAGATATATCATCGCTCCTCAAGGTTTGCAAGTAGGGGCAAAAGTTATCTCTGGAAATCAAGTATCTCCAGAAATTGGTAATGCTTTGCAGATGAAGAATATGCCTTTGGGTACTATGATCCACAATATCGAATTACAACCTGGTCAAGGTGGTAAATTGGTAAGAAGTGCTGGTACTTCTGCACAGTTGGCAAATAAGGAAGAAAAATATGCAGTTATCAAGATGCCAAGTGGTGAATTGAGAAAATTGTTAATCAATTGTTTCGCTACAATAGGTGTGGTTTCTAATAGTGATCATAACTTGGAGCAAGCTGGTAAAGCAGGTGTGAATCGTTGGAAAGGTAGAACACCAAGAACACGTGGTGTTGCAATGAACCCTGTAGATCACCCGATGGGTGGTGGTGAAGGTAGGTCTTCTGGTGGTCATCCACGTAGCAGATCTGGTAAATATGCTAAGGGAGAAAAGACTAGAACTCGTGGAAAAGGAAGCGATAAGTTAATTATTCAACGTAGAGATGGCAAAAAGCTTTCTAACAAATAATTTAATCTTCAAGTTGTAAAGCTTGAAATTTATAAAGGAATATAAAACTTTAATATGGGTCGTTCGATAAAAAAAGGTCCTTATGTTGATGCAAATCTAGAAGTGAAAGTGCTAAACATAAATGATGGTAAAAGTAAAAAAGGCGTAATCAAAACTTGGAGTAGAAGAAGTACTATTACACCAGATTTTGTTGGTCATACTTTTGCAGTACACAATGGTAATAAGTTTGTGCCAGTTTATGTAACAGAATTCATGGTGGGACACAAGTTGGGGGAATTTTCTCCAACAAGAAACTTTAGAGGTCACGCAGGTTCGAAGAAATAAGCTTATTTAGAAATGCAATTTTAGATAATTGTACAAAAATAGAAATAATTAAAATGGAAGCAGTCGCAAAATTAAAAAACTACCCTACCGGTCCTCGTAAAATGAGGTTGATAGCAGATGTAGTTCGTGGAATGGAGGTTGATAAGGCTTTGTCTATTCTAGAGTTTCATCCTCAACACAATGCAATTCCATTAGCAAAATTGCTTAAGAGTGCTATCAGCAATTGGGAACAGAAAAATGAAGGTGCTAGTGCTGCTGATGGTGGATTAATCGTAAAAACAATCTTTGTTGATGGTGCTGCTATGATTAAACGTATGCGTCCAGCTCCTCAAGGAAGAGGATACAAGGTTCGCAAAAGAAGTAATCACGTAACAATAATAGTAGATTCAAAAAAATAATTATACCGTATTATGGGTCAGAAAGCAAATCCGATTGGCAATAGGTTAGGTATTATCCGTGGATGGGAGAGTAATTGGTATGCTAGCAAAAATGATTATGCTGGTAAATTGATAGAAGACGATAAGATTAGAACTTACCTGAGTGCCCGTATCAGCAAAGGAGGGATAGCGAGAATTGTAATCGAGCGTACTTTAGGTAAACTAATTGTTACCATACATACTAGTAAGCCTGGTATTATAATCGGTAAAGGCGGTGGAGAAGTAGACCGTATTAAAGAAGAGCTTAAGAAACTTACTAAGAAAGAAGATGTTCAAATAAACATTCTCGAAATAAGAAGACCGGAGCTTGATGCTACAATTGTTGGAGATACAATCGCAAGACAAATTGAAAATAGGATTAACTTCAAAAGAGCCATCAAAATGGCTATCGCTTCTACCTTGAGAATGGGAGCTGAAGGTATAAAAGTAAGAGTAAGTGGTCGTTTAGGTGGCGCTGAAATCGCTCGTTCCGAAGAAATAAAGCAAGGTCGTACGCCATTACACACTTTCCGTATGGATATTGACTATGCAAGTGTTTTTGCACAAACTGTTTACGGAAAAATTGGCATAAAGGTTTGGATTTGTAAAGGAGAAGTTCTCGGAAAGCGTGAATTGAATCCAAACTTTGTTGGAGGAAAGAACGATATGAGCGAGAAGAGAGACGATCGCGGAAGAGGTGGAGACGATAGAAGAAATTCTGGAGAAAGAAGAGGTGGTGGATACGGTGATCGTCAAAACGGTGGTGGAGATAGAAGAGGTGCTAATGCAGGTGGCGGACAAAGAAGAAATTAATTTTCAAACTTAGTTCGGTTAAATAAATAATAACGGAAAAAATATAAGATGTTACAACCTAAAAGAAGTAAACATAGAAAGCAACAGAAAGGAAGGATTCGCGAAGTAGCAAAACGTGGTTCTTATATAGCTTTTGGATCATTTGCGCTAAAGGCATTAGAACCAATTTGGTTAACTAATCGTCAATTGGAATCTGCTCGTCAGTCAATGACACGTGCAATGAAGAGAGAAGGAAATGTTTGGATTAGAATATTCCCTGATAAAATTATTACCCACAAGCCTGCTGAAGTACGTATGGGTAAGGGTAAGGGTAATCCAGAATATTGGGCTGCTGTCGTTGAACCAGGTCGTATCATTTTTGAGTGCGATGGAGTAAGCGAAGAAACAGCAAAACATGCGATGCATTTGGCTTCTCAAAAGCTGCCAATTGCAACTAAGTTTATAGTTAGAAGAGATTTGCAACAAGCTTAATATAATAATTGGTATATATTTTAGAGATAAAATTTAGTACCTCTTAAAAGCAATAAAATGATAAAGAAAGTAGAATTTAATAATGATTTAAGAAGTCTTTCTGAGCAAGAACTAAAAGTTAGGGCTAAGGAAGATTCTCTAAGACTAAAAAAATTGGAGTTTGCTCATGCAATCTCTCCGATCGAGAATCCGATGAGTATTCGTAGTTTGAGAAAAGATATAGCCCGTGTAAAAACGGAATTACAAAAAAGAGCTTTAGCTTAACAAAGTATAAAACAATGGAATCAGTACTTGAAAGAAATTTGCGTAAAACTAGGGTTGGAACTGTTACTAGTAATAAGATGGAAAAGACTATTACTGTTGCAGTTGAAAGAAAAGTGAAGCACCCTATTTATGGTAAGTTCGTAAAAAAGACCACTAAGTTTCACGCTCATGATGAAAAAGATGAGTGTACTATAGGGGATGTTGTTAAGATTATGGAGACCCGTCCTCTTAGTAAAACTAAGCGTTGGAGATTGGTTGAAGTAATCGAGAAGGCAAAATAATCTTTTATTATACAAGTGTTTATCTAATAATACACTGTAAATAAATCATAATTCAATAACTGTTTTGC
Source organism: uncultured Chitinophagaceae bacterium (assembly GCA_903895845.1). GTDB lineage: Bacteria > Bacteroidota > Bacteroidia > Chitinophagales > Chitinophagaceae > Parasediminibacterium. The sequence goes on along the minus strand of CAITVK010000112.1, from coordinate 41,376 downwards.
AGAAAACAGTTTTTAAAAGGCTCAAAAATGATACAGCAAGAGAGTAGATTAAATGTAGCAGATAATAGTGGTGCCAAGGAAGTACTTTGTATAAAAGTATTAGGAAATAGTGGACAAGATTATGCTAAAATTGGAGACAAAATCGTTGTTACTGTAAAGGATGCTATTCCAGCAGGCGGTATAAAAAAAGGTACTGTTTCCAAGGCTGTCATTGTTAGAACAAAAAATAAGCTGCGGAGAAAGGATGGTTCCTATATTCGTTTTGATGATAATGCAGTAGTATTGTTGAACAATGCTGATGATCCAAGGGGTACACGTATTTTTGGGCCAGTTGCGAGAGAACTTCGTGACAAGGGGTATATGAAAATAATTTCTTTGGCTCCAGAAGTTCTATAGTCTAATTTAAGGTAAACTTTCTTTTAAATAGTTTTGATTTACAATCTGTTTGGCAGATTAAAAGCAATAAAAATGAGTACACGATTTAAACCTAAATATAACATCAAAAAAGGAGACACTGTTGTTGTTATAGCTGGAGATGACAAGGATTTGAAAAAGCCTAGGACAATATTGGAAGTAAATATTGAAAAAGGTAAAGTTTTGGTTGAAGGCGTAGCATTAGCTACAAAGCACATAAAGCCAACTGCTCAAAATACTAAAGGATCTATTGAAAAAAAGGAAGCTTACATAAGTATCTCCAACGTTATGTTGTGGGACGCCAAAGCTAAAGCTCCAACTAAGATCAAGAGGGAAAGAAGTGAAGGAAAATTAATACGTGTTTCAAAAAAATCAGGGGAGGTAATAAAATAATGAGCACAATAAAATATACTCCAAGGTTAGCAGATAAGTATTCTCAGGAAGTTATCCCTGCCTTAATGAAAAAGTTCCAGTACAAAAGCGTTATGCAAGCGCCTAAGTTACAGAAGATTTGTATTAACAGAGGTGTTAATGGTGCTGTAACTGATAAGAAATTAGTTGACATTGCAGTAGAAGAACTTGCAACAATCACTGGTCAAAAGTCTGTACCTACTTATTCTAAGAAAGATATTTCAAATTTCAAATTGCGTAAGGGTATGCCAATTGGTGCTAGAGTTACACTACGTGGAGAGAAAATGTTTGAGTTTTTGGATAGATTAGTTTCTGTTGCACTACCTCGTGTTAGGGATTTTAAAGGTGTAAGTGATAAGGCTTTTGATGGTCGTGGTAACTATACTTTAGGTGTTACAGAACAAATTATTTTCCCTGAAATTGATATTGATAAGGTTAATAAGATTACAGGGTTAGATATCACTTTTGTTACTACTGCTACAAGCAATGAGGAAGCTTACGAGTTACTTAAGGAACTTGGTATGCCTTTCAAGAACATTAAAAAAGAAAACGTTTAAATAATACAAAATGGCGAAAGAATCAATTAAGGCTAGGCAAAGGAAGCGTGAGAAAATGGTTGCAAAATTTGCACAAAAAAGAGCAGCTCTTAAAGCAGCTGGCGATTTTGCTGGTTTGGATTTACTTCCTAAAAACGCGTCTCCTGTAAGGCTAAAGAATCGTTGTCAACTTACCGGAAGACCTAAAGGTTACATGCGTTATTTTGGAATTTCCCGCGTTATCTTCCGAGATATGGCACTGAATGGTAAAATACCTGGTATAAAAAAAGCAAGCTGGTAGTTTCTTCCTTCATTTGAATTGAAATTTAATTTTTACAAAGTATTAATATAAGAAATATGGTTACTGATCCTATTGCAGATTTTTTAACAAGGATTCGGAATGCTCAAATGGCTGGACATAGGATAGTTGAAATCCCTGCTTCAAATTTAAAGAAGAGAATTACAGAGATTTTATATGAGCAAGGTTACATTTTGAAATATAAATTTGAGGATGATACTAAGCAAGGTCTCATTAAAATAGCCTTGAAATATGATCCAACTAGCAAACAACCTGCTATTCGTTCACTTGAACGTGTGAGTAGACCAGGTTTAAGGCAGTACGCAAAACCATCTGAGATAAAGAGAGTTATCAATGGTCTGGGTGTTGCTATTGTTAGTACATCAAAAGGTGTCTTGACAGATAAGCAAGCCAAGGCTCAGAATGTAGGAGGTGAGGTTCTTTGCTACATAAGCTAATCATTTTATCTTATTTGATAATTAAGCCTTTTAGTCGGGGCTGAAAACAAATAGTAATAACAACTTAAATAAGTCGACTATGTCTCGTATAGGTAAAAAACCGATTGTAATTCCAGCAGGGGTAACAGTTGAAATTGGAAAAGATAATATAGTTTCTGTGAAAGGGCCTAAGGGTGTCCTTAAACAAGCTATTGACAGGGATATTAAACCTGAAATTGTTGGAAATGAGTTAGTAATTACTCGACCTACCGATCAGATTCGTCATCGTGCTATGCATGGTTTGTACAGATCCTTGTTGAGCAACCTAGTAACTGGTGTTACAGCTGGATATAAAAGAGACTTAGAGTTAGTGGGTGTTGGTTATAAAGCTGCTAATACTGGAAACATTTTAGATTTAGCTTTGGGATATTCTCATAATATAGTATTCGAAATTCCTAGTGAGCTAAAAGTTACAACTCTGACAGAAAAGGGTAAGAATCCTATTATTTCACTAGAAGGAATAGACAAACAATTGATTGGGCAAGTTGCCGCAAAATTAAGAAGTCTTCGTAAGCCAGAACCGTATAAGGGTAAGGGTGTTAAATATGTTGGTGAAGTATTAAGAAGAAAAGCAGGTAAGGCAGCAGGTAAATAATTAAAATAATTTATCCGGCAGAATCGGATATATAAATAAGAAAAAATGAATACTAAATTAGTTCAAAGACAAAAAATAAGATATAGAATTCGTAAGAAAGTATCTGGTACAGCTACTAAGCCTCGTCTTTCAGTTTTTAGAAGCAATGCTGAAATTTATGCTCAATTGATTGATGATGAAAATGCAGTTACACTTGCAGCTTCTTCGTCCAAAGAAAAAGATATTGTTGCTCAAAAAGTCCCAAAGGTGGACAAATCTAAGCTTGTTGGTGCCTCAATAGCTTTGAAAGCTAAAGCATTAGGATTAGAAACTTGTGTTTTTGATCGTGGCGGAAACCTTTATCATGGTCGTATCAAAGCTGTTGCTGACGGTGCAAGAGAAGGTGGATTACAATTTTAATAATAATAATTAATTAGAAATATGTCTAACCCATTAGATTCTAAGATTAAAGCAGGTGGTGATGTCGAATTAAAAGACAAAGTAGTTGCGATAAATCGTGTTGTTAAAACAACCAAAGGTGGTCGTACTTTTAGTTTTTCTGCTTTGGTTGTTGTCGGTAACGAAGCTGGTATTGTTGGTCAAGGTTTAGGAAAAGCTAAAGAAGTTCAAGAAGCCATAGTAAAAGGTATTGAAGATGCAAAAAAGAATCTTGTAAAGGTTCCAATTTCACACGGTACAATACCTCATGATCAATTAGCAAAAGCTGGTGCGGCTAAAGTGCTTATCAAGCCTGCTGCACACGGAGCTGGTGTTATTGCCGGTGGTAGCATGCGTGCTGTTTTAGAGAGCGCTGGTATTACTGACGTTTTAGCAAAAAATCTTGGTTCAGCTAACCCTCACAATGTGGTAAAAGCTACAATAAAAGCATTGTCTTTGTTGCGTGAGCCAATTGAAATTTCTAAAACACGTGGAGTTAAGTTAAGCAAAGTATTTAACGGTTAATAATCTAGCAGATTATCAATTATACAATTTTTATGAATATTAAGATAACACAAGTAAAGAGCGGTATAGACAGATCTGAGCGTCAAAAAAAGACTTTGGTAGCTCTTGGCTTGAGAAAACTGAATGCGTCTCGCGAAGTAGAAGCTACTCCACAGATTCTTGGAATGGTTAAAAAAGTTAGTCATCTTGTAAAAGTTGACACCTTAAGCGAATCACCCAAAGCTCCTGCGAAAAAGAAAGCTTCTGAAAAGGTTGCTAAGGTAGAAACCACTGTTGTTGCTGAAGTAACGAAAGATGTTTCTCAAGAAGAAGCGTAGACAAATATTATTTTCTAATAAGCGAGGGGGTGATACCCCGTAAGTACAAAATCACAAATATGAAATTACATAGTTTAAAACCTGCGGCAGGCTCTACTCACAAAGAAAAAAGATTAGGTCGTGGTGAAGCAAGTGGTAAAGGTGGAACTTCTACCAAAGGTAATAAGGGTAGTCAACAAAGAGCTGGTTATCAACGTAAGAATGCACATGAAGGTGGTCAGATGCCTATTCAGCGTCGTATTCCTAAGCGTGGATTCAAGAACCCTGATCGTGTAGAATACACTGTCTTTAATCTCGGACAAATAGAACAATTAAACGAAAAGTATGCTTTCTCTGAGTTCTCTGTAGAAAGTCTCTATACTAACGGGTTAATATCTAAAACTGATAAAGTAAAAGTACTTGCAACTGGTGAATTAAAGACAAAGCTCACCTTTAAAGTAAATGCTTTGAGTGCGAAAGCAAAAGAATTAATCGAGTCTTTGGGTGGTAGTGTTGAAATTGTAAGATAAATTACTTACTTTGGCAGGCGCATCAAAAGCTGATGCGTCTTTTTTTGTTTTAGGATTTTTAATTTAACTCAAGAATTCACGTGAAAAAATTTATTGACACCTTAAAGAATATATGGGCCATCGAAGAGTTACGCAATAAAATTGTCGTAACATTAATGCTTGTATTAACTTACAGATTAGGCACACAGATAACATTACCAGGGATAAATCCTAACTTACTTCAAGCAGCCAAAGCAGGAAGTTCAAAAAACGGTTTGCTAGGGTTGTTTGATACTTTTGCTGGTGGAGCCTTTTCTCAGGCTTCAATCTTGGCATTGGGTATAATGCCTTACATCTCTGCTTCAATCTTTATGCAGTTGATGACTATATTAATACCTCAATTGCAAAAGGTTCAGAAGGAAGGTGAAAGCGGACGTAAGAAAATTAATCAATGGACTCGTTACCTCACTATTATTGTAACGATGTTTCAAGCAGGTGCTTATGTTGCTTACCTCAAAAGTCCTGGTTATGCAGAGGCTTTAATTCCTGCATATCAACCATTCTTTGCTTTCTCAACTATAATCACATTATCAGCTGGTACTTTGTTTGTAATGTGGTTGGGTGAGAAAATACAAGATAAAGGGTTGGGTAACGGTACATCTATCATTATAATGGTGGGTATCCTCGCTCGTCTTCCACAATCTCTCTTGCAAGAGTTCACTGCCAAAAGTGAGAAAGGTGGTGGTGGATTGTTGATATTCTTAATTGAAGTTGCAATACTCGTTACAATAATAATGGGACTTATTATATTAGTACAAGGTGTTCGTAAGATACCTGTAAACTATGCTAAACAAATCATTGGTAATCGTCAGGTTGGTGGAGCAAGACAATTCTTACCTGTAAAAGTTAACAGTGCAGGCGTTATGCCTATCATCTTTGCGCAAGCAATTATGTTCTTGCCTACGCTCGTTTCTTTTACTAATCTAGATTCTGCAAAGGGCTTTGTAAGGATGTTTAGTGACCACAGTAACCCTTGGTACATGGTTATTTACTCAGTGATGGTTATTGGATTTACTTTCCTTTACACTGCATTGATTTTTAACCCTAAACAAATAGCTGAAGATTTAAAACGCAACAATGGTTTTGTTCCTGGAGTTAAACCTGGTGAACCAACTGCTGATTATATCGGTGCAATTATGGATAAAATTACTTTGCCTGGTGCCATTTTCTTAGCTATCGTTGGTATCATGCCTGGATTTGCACAGAGATTGGGTGTAACGCAATCCTTCAGTACTTTCTTTGGTGGTACGAGTTTGTTGATTATGGTGGGTGTTGTTTTGGATACATTGCAGCAAATAGAAACTTACTTGTTAATGCGCCAGTATGATGGTTTAATGTCTAGTGGTCGTGTACAAGGAAGACAACAAAGTATCAGCACGCCAACTACTACTTTATAAGAAATTGAGATATAGTTTTTAAATAGAGAAACCTGTTAGTAGTAGTACTGACAGGTTTTTTGTTTTGAAGAACTTTGTAGATAGTGGAATTAATTAAAAAAAGTATAATGAGTCACGGAAAGAATTTAATTTATTATAAGACTGATGCTGAGATTGCTTTGATTAAACAGGCTGCTTTATTGGTTAGCCAAACACTTACCGAAGTTGCGAAGGTGTTGAAAGCGGGAATGACGACGATGCAAATCGATAGTTTGTGCGCCACGTTTATCAAAGATCATAAAGCCATTCCTTCTTTTTATAAATATGGTGGATATCCTCATAATATTTGTGCAAGCGTGAATGATGTGGTTGTTCATGGGTTCCCCAATAATGTGGCTCTGGAAGAGGGTGATATTGTAAGTATTGATTTTGGTGTTATTCTTAATGGCTGGCATGGCGACCATGCTTACACCTTTGTGATTGGGGAAACTACGGATGAAATCAAGCAACTGGTGAGGGTTACGAAGGAGAGTTTGTATAAAGGGATTGAAAAAGCAATCATCAATAATCGTATTGGCGATGTTTCTTTTGCCATACAAGAACATACGGAAAGAAAGCACGGATACGGCGTGGTGCGTGAACTGGTAGGTCACGGCCTGGGCAAAAGCTTACATGAAGATCCTCAAGTACCTAATTATGGAATGAGGGGAAATGGAATGAAGATGAAAGAGAACTTGGTATTGGCAATTGAACCTATGATTAACCTTGGTACAAAAGATGTTTTTACAGATAAAGACGGTTGGACGGTTAGAACAAAAGACGGTAAACCTTCTGTCCATTTTGAACACGATGTTTGTGTGAAGCGTAACAAAGCACTCATCCTTTCTGATTACAGTATTATCGAAGCGGCGGAACAAGCCAATAAAAACCTAACCCCCTCTGCGCCAATAAGTTTCTAACTATGCGTTTGTATCCTGAGTCTGCGGCGAATCAATTGGAATTTAATAAAGTGAAAGACCTATTGGTCAATCATTGTAAAACTGTATATGCGCAGCTGAAAGCAGCCAATCTTCGTATTCATACCAAAAAAGAATACATTGAACTGGAATTGCATCAAACTTATGAATATAAGATATTGCAGCAGCAGGGTGGTTACTTCCCTAGTGAGTTTACTTTAAACATCCAGAAAGATATCAAGTTACTCGGCATACCCGGCGCATTGCTTGTGGGCGAACAGTGGATCAACATAAAGAAGCTTTGTGAAAACACAGGGAATATCTTTAGATGGTTTGATGCCGAAAGAAGATTTGCTTATCCTGCCCTTTCTAGAATAATTGAGAATACGTACTACGAAAAAGTAATTGTAGACCTCATTAATGAGGTGTTGGATGAAACGGGTAATGTAAAAGACAATGCAAGCGAAGAGTTAGCCAAGATTAGAATGTCTCTTTATAAGCGGCGGAACGATTTACGCCGCATGTTTGAGAAGGTGGTTGCCAAACTGAACAAAGCGGGTTATTCGGCAGAAATAGATGAAGGCTTTAGTAACGGTAGGAGGGTAGTCGCTGTTTTTGCTGAACATAAACGCCATGTAAAAGGGATTTTGCATGGGGAAAGTGATAGTCGCAAAACAGCTTTCATCGAGCCGGAAGAAACAATCCCATTGAACAATGAAGTCTTTTCACTAGAGAATGAGGAGGTGCGTGAATTGCATCGGATCTTGCGAGCATTGACTGCCAAATTATCTATTTATTCTTCTTTATTGCAAGGCTATCTGGATGTTGCTGGAGAATATGATTTCATAAAAGCAAAAGCTAAGCTGGCAGTAGATATGAATGGGCAGTTGCCCAATTTGCTGGATAAAGCTTATCTCGATCTGAAAGATGCCTACCATCCTTTGCTGTATCTCTACAACAAAGCAAGTGGGAAAACGACCATACCTGTTTCCCTTACATTGGATGGACAAAGCCGGATATTGGTAATCAGTGGTCCGAATGCGGGAGGGAAGACGGTGACGATGAAGACCATCGGATTGAATCAGGTGATGCTACAAAGTGGTTTGTTGGTGCCGGTGCATCCAACTTCGCAGATGGGTATTTTCAAACAGTTGTTCATCCATATTGGGGATACGCAAAGCATAGAATTTGAGTTGAGTACTTATTCGTCGCACTTGCAACACATGAAGTACTTTATTGAGATGGCCAATGGAAAGACCCTTTTCTTTATTGATGAATTGGGCAGTGGTAGCGATCCTAATCTTGGGGGGGCATTTGCTGAAGTGATTATGGAAGAGCTAGGTCGTCGACACGCATTTGGTATTGTAACCACGCATTACCTCAACCTGAAAGTGATGGCAAATCGTACACAGGGTATCATCAATGGTGCCATGCAATTTGACGAAGTGCACCTGTTGCCAATGTATAAATTGATTGTAGGCAAGCCGGGTAGTAGTTACACTTTTGCCATTGCTGAGCGGATTGGGCTACCCAAAAACTTAATAAACAGGGCAAGGAATCTGGTTGATGAAGATCATTTTAAACTGGATAAGCTCCTTAACCGTACCGAGCAAGATCTGCAACAGTTGGATATTGAGAAGAAAGAATTGCATAAACTGATTCGGGAGAATGAGAAGTTGAAGAAAGAAATGACAACGGTGATGGACAAGGAACGCCATCAGCAGCAGATAGAAACATTAAAACAGCAGAACAGGGTTACTGAAGAACGACTTGCTTATCTGAAGGATATGGAACGCAAGTTGAAACAGATTGTGCTAGACTGGAAGAAGGCTGAGGACAAAAATACGGTGGTGAAGAACCTACAGACTTTACTGTTTAAAAGCCCCGAAAAGATTGTAGTAAATAAACTTGCCAAGAAAGTGGATACTAAGTTTAAGGAAATAAGGGCCGACATAGCAATTGGCTCGTTGGTGAAACTGAAAAAGAATTATCAGGTAGGGGAGGTGAAGGAGATAAGGGGCAAACGTGCCATCGTGCAAATTGGGATGTTGCCGATGAATGTAGAACTTGCCGATCTGGTGGTGGTAGAGAAGATTGTGAGTGAAGAATAGTAGTCTGTTTAATACGAAAAGTATTCTTGCAGCAATGAAAATACTTTTTGGGAAGTGCTTTTATCAATCATACCTAGCTTTTTACTTAGCCTTACTTTATCCACGCTTCTTATTTGGTCTATCACAATCTGACCTTCCTTTCCATCAAATTTGCAATTTACTCTCGAGGGGTAGTTTTTGTAAGATGATGTGAGTGGTGCAACAATCACGGTATCCAGATATTTGTTCGCTTCATCAGGAGAAATAATCATGCAAGGTCTTGTCTTTTGTATCTCTTTTCCGATGGTTGGGTTTAGTGACACCAACCAAATTTCGGCTCGTTTTACTACCATTGCCAACCCTCCTCATCAAATTTATTAGTAGGCTCCAGCCAAGCCTTTTCATCAGTTGAGATGGGATTAGCTGCATTTTTAAATTGCTCCTCCCAACCATTCCTGATACTTTTTATTGGTTTTAGGAGTATCCCATCAGCATTAAGTTCTACTTTTATTTCATCGGCAATGCCATAATTCTTTATCAATGCTTGTGGAAGCCTGATACCTTTCGAATTGCCTATTTCTATTACTTTTAAAATCATGGCTCGAAGTTATTACTTTGTTATTACATTTTGATACTTATTTCAACCGGCATCACCATTCCTTACCCTCCAATAGTTGCCGATGCTGCTGCTCCCCAATTGCCTGTTTGGCCGGTTGTGTTTTCCCATCTAGCCCAGTAATACGCCATTTTTCCGGCATCTGTGCCTTCAAATTCTACCTTATAAGGCCATTTTGTGCAGTTGCCCACAAAGGTTAGGTCAGCAGCATCTTTTGGCTCGGTCCCAATACATTTCCATAGTTGACAGCTTTTTATGCCATCAGGTTTTGCAGAAGTCGCCTCTGCCACATCATCCATAAAAGAAATAAAATGTACCAACCTGCTGCCCGAATCGATGGTGGTGATGGGCGATGTTTCTGGTTTGGGATTCTTGGATTGTTTGCCCGAACGTTGCGTCATGCCAAGCGTATCGTAATCGGCTTGAATCATTTTGCTTTTAGGAAAATCGGCATAGATGCGGCGCATAATTACCAGCATATTCTTCAAGCATTTATTTTTATCCTTCACAATACTTTTGGTAGATGTTGCATCGGTTGTAGCATCGGGATATATCACTTTCCAGGTTGCGTGTTCGGTTAAAAGGGCATTCATATCATCATTCGAAACACCGAGACGTACTTGATTATCTTCTAAATATTGCACACCAACGCCAAAATAGGTATTCAATTCGGCTTCTTCACTAGGGAACGGTAATCTTTTGGGCATAATATAAATTTGAGATGATTAGATAAAAAGGTATTTAATGGATGAATAAAACGATGCAAGCATTTTTAATAATTGCACAATCTACGCTTAAATCCACCAATACTTCTTTTTATTAATTATAGGTCAAATTTGCTCTTATATTGCTTATGGGGTTAACCCCAAACTTTGTGGGGTCAGCCCCATTGTTTGTGGGGATAACCCCAAAGTTTATGGTTCTAACCCCATTATTTAGGGGGCTGCCCCCAATGTTTAAGGGGCTACTCCCAAACTTTGTGGGGCTAACCCCATTGTTTGTGGGGTTAACCCCACAAGAAAGATTCGAGTGGGTAAATGCCTTAGTTCTCTGGTTTACTTTAGCGTATAAGTCAATGATAACGTAGGTTTCGGTCTAATAGTCATTATAATACTTAATAAGTTCTAATGCCAACTTAACTACCTTTTTAAGCTACGAATACCACGAAAAAGCAAGAATAATTTGTGTGGATTGATGCTATTAGTGTTATCTGTGGCAACAAAAGAACAATAGTAGCCTGTAAACAGACTCCTCTAATTCTACATTTTTCTGCAAGAGATGTGTTGGGATAGCGCCGCCTCGTTTTATTCCCAATTTATACAAACTTTATTCTCCACTATTGTCATTGGCAAGCGTCAAATACCTAATATTGTGCTTTCTCTTGGTGATTCTGAACAGAACAAACAGCGTTATTAAATGAATGAGTATATGAAAATAGCAATTATCAATGGCCCCAACCTCAACCTTTTGGGTACGAGGGAACCGGGTATCTATGGTTCGCAGACTTTTGAGGAATACTTTGCGCAGTTGAAGCAGGCTCATCCAACTGTTGAGTTTGCTTACTACCAAAGCAATGTGGAGGGGGAACTGATTAATCAACTTCAGGCGTTTGGGAAGTCACACGATGCCATCATCATGAATCCCGGTGGATATACCCACACTTCTGTTGCCATTGGTGATTGTATTGCGGCCATCAAAACGCCTGTGATAGAAGTTCATATCAGTAATGTACATGCACGGGAGGACTTCAGGAAGATATCGCACGTGTCGGCTGTTTGCAAAGGTTCTATTATAGGCCTGGGTTTAAAAGGATATGAGTTGGCGGTGCAATGGCATCTCTCCAATCAATAAACGTAACACATAGCACCATAGATACCTAGGGCACATAGGTACACTATTATGTAGCATCTATTTGTATTATGCTATGTTTTTATGTGTTTATTTTTCCTACTGATGCACACCGGATTGTAGTTTGTATTTGTGTTAATTATTTTAGATGTTAGTATTTATAATCGTTTTTTGTACGGGATGGTTAGTGAGTTTCTTAGGGCAATTACCCTTGGGAAACATGAGCATTACCGCTACACAGATACGGATTCAAGAAGGATTGAAACCTGCCTTGCAATACATGTGGGGAGTGGTAATTGTAGAAATGATCTATCTGCGTATTGCACTCACGGGCATGGATCTGGTGTTTCAGCATCCTGCTGTTTTCAATGCCATCGGATGGATTACCGTAGCCTTTTTCTTTGTATTGGGCATACTCAGTATCCGCAGTGCTTTGATACATCACCCCGAGAAAAAGAGCGTACTGCTCAACAACAAAATACACCGCTTCCTTTTTGGCTTGATGCTAAGTTCTATGAATCCGGCACAGATACCTTTCTGGGTATTGTGGAGTAGTTATATGCTGGAATGGAAAATATTGCACTCAAGCACTTTTCAATACAATGTGTTTACAATGGGGGCGGGGCTAGGCACAATCAGTGGGTTGCTGGCATACATACATGGAGGCAATTATCTGGTTACCAAACTGAACGTGAGCAACAAGACACTAAATATTATCATGGGCGTCATATTCTTCATTGCTAGTATTGCGCAGTTCTGGAGGATGGTGATGAAGTAATGTTTTAATTGATAATTTACAATTGATAATTGATATTTTCAGTTGGCAATACAATCAATCTTTAACCTTTTTTATTTTGCAATGTTCTAGTTGTCTGTCAAGCAGGGTTTATCATTTATCCATTAATAAATATCAATTTATCAATGGTCACATATCAATTATCAATTATAAATTGTCAATTAAATAAAGTGGATATCAATAAAATAATAACATTAGGTCAGTTAAAGAAGAGTGGGTACAAACCTTTGTCCATCAAGGAAGAGGTAAGGAAAAACCTGATTGGGAAGATTCAAAGTAGAGAGAATCCTTTTACGGGGATATTGGGTTATGAGGATACCGTAATTCCGGATACCGAACGGGCACTGTTGAGCAGGCATAATATCCTTTTTCTTGGTTTGAGGGGACAAGCCAAAACCCGTATGGCGAGGCAGATGGTGGATTTGCTAGATGAATATATGCCGGTTGTGGCGGGCAGTGAGGTGAATGATGACCCATTGAATCCGCTAAGTAAATATGCCAAGGATAAGATTGCCGAACATGGCGACGAAACGCCCATCCATTGGATACACCGCAGTGAACGTTATGGCGAGAAACTAGCTACGCCTGATGTGAGTGTTGCTGATTTGATTGGCGATATAGACCCCATCAAAGCGGCTAACCTTCGCTTAAGCTTTGCCGATGAAATGGTGATACACTATGGAATTATCCCGCGTAGTAACCGTTGCATTTTTGTGATTAATGAACTCCCCGATTTGCAGGCACGTATTCAGGTAGCATTGTTTAATATCTTGCAAGAAGGTGATATTCAGATTCGTGGCTTCAAACTGCGGATGCCGCTGGATATCCTGTTTGTATTTACGGCTAACCCCGAAGATTACACCAACAGAGGTAGCATCGTTACACCTTTAAAAGATCGGATTGAGAGTCAGATTCTCACTCACTATCCCAAAAGCATTGAGACCTCACTGGCTATTACCGAGCAGGAAGCGGACATACTTCCTGAGCAAGCCAATCGAGTAGAAGTGAGTGATTTGATAAAAAGATTGGTGGAGCAAATTGCCTTTGAAGCTCGTAGCAATGAATATGTTGACAAAAAGAGTGGCGTGAGTGCAAGGTTGACTATTGCTGCCTATGAAAACGCAGTGAGTTCTGCCGAGCGTAGGGCAATTATTCACGATGAAAAGCATACACAGGTCTGGCTCAATGATCTGGCTGGCATTATCCCGGCCATTACGGGTAAGATAGAACTAGTGTATGAAGGTGAACAGGAAGGCCCCTATCAGGTGGCGGTGAATCTGTTGGAGAAATCAATCCGTACACAGTTTGTACAATATTTCCCTAATCCCGAACAGAGCAAGAAGCGGAAGCCTACAGGTAAAAAGTCGGTAGAGGAGAAAGAAGCAGAGAATCCTTACAAGCAGATTGTACGTTGGTTTGATGCGGGTAACCACCTCGACCTGATGTTGGATAGCAAGGATTCTGATAAAATTGCCGCTTTGTATAAAGTAGATGGCTTGTATGGCTTTGTAAAGAAACACTTTCATGGTGCCAACGATATGGAGAATGCCCTGTTGATGGAGTTTGTGTTACACGGTCTCGCTTCCTATTCTGTTATCAGCAAGAAAACAATTGATGGCAGTGTTTCTTTTACAGATTTGATGGGCAGTATGATTGACCTGAACAATATGAACTTTGGGGACGATGACCTCACAGAAGATGACTTCAATTAAAAGATTCAATTGCAGGTTACCCATTACTAGATACCCGTAACTCGTAATGGGTAACCTGCATTTACTTTTGTATTACACCTCAAAAACGTTATTTACTATAGCTTTTTTATTTAGGGTAGTATTGGAGTAAACTGTTTTTAAATCTAAAAATGTCTGATGTGAATAGTTATTCATTTTATAAAATAGATATTCCAATTATCTTTACTCTCTAATGAGAATAAACAGCAGACTACATACTTCTTCTTCTTCTTCTTCTAATGCTATAGATGATATATGTCCTTTTCTAAATGAGTTGCCTAGCTTGTTTGCAGAAAGGCTTGGTAAGGTCTATGCTAATTCTGCGTCTTCTACGCATAAAAAAGAGAAAGGACAATTCTTTACCCCAAAAGGTATTGCAGACTTTATGTCTGGGTTGGTGAAAATGAGCTGTTCCAAAATAAAAATTCTTGACCCTGGGTGTGGTATGGCTATTCTTTCTTGTTCGTTAATAGAGCATCTCGTATCTCACAATAAAGAAATAAAAGAGATAGAATTGGTTGTTTATGAAACAGACAATGATATTCTGCCATGCCTTAAAATTGTTCTTGATTACCTGAAAGGTTGGCTCTTAAACCAGAATATTTATCTTGAAATAACACTTTCCGCAAATGATTTTGTACTAGATAATAAGATTTGTTTTGAGAAATCAGTCCCTTTGTTCTTCAATGAACAAGTGAAGACTTATGATATAGTTATTTCAAACCCTCCTTATTTCAAAATACCAAAAGATGATGATAGAGCGATAGCTGCTAGGTCTATTGTTTGGGGGCAACCAAATATCTACTCCATTTTCATGATGGTTGCTGCAAAATTGTTGAAAGATAAAGGGCAACTTGTATTTATTACGCCTAGAAGTTTTACCTCTGGTAATTATTTCAGGGCTTTTAGGGAAGCGTTTTTTAGAGAAATAGAAATAGAACACATCCATTTATTCGGTTCTAGGACTGATGCTTTTGAAAAGGACAATATCCTACAAGAAACATTAATCTTGAAAGGGAAAAAGCAGCATCTTGATACGCACCTTCCCGAGATAGTGGTCACTCATTCCAGCGGCATAAATGATATTGGGAATCATAAACAGAAGAAGTATCGAACGAATGAATTGATAAACTATCATTCAAAAGAGAAAATCATTCATTTGCCAACCAATGAGATTGATGATAATGTAATAAAGTTGTTTAAGTCATGGTCCGGAAGTTTAAGTGCTTATAATATTAAAATATCAACAGGTCCTGTTGTTTCATTTAGGGCAACGAAATATTTGTTTAATCAATACCAAAATGGGACTATCTATTTAGTGCCGCTTTATCAGTTGGTTAATACCAGCAAGATGCACTTTGAGTGGCCTGTTACAAAACGAGACAAACCACAATACATACAATTTTGTGATGAGACTAGGTCGTTGTTACTGCCAAACAAAAATTACATTCTACTCAGACGCTTTAGTGCTAAAGACGACAAAAGCAGGTTGGTGGCGGCACCTTATTTTGCCGATATAGCACAAGCTGAATACATTGGGATTGAAAACCATCTTAATTATATCTACCGCCCTGATGGGGATCTTGAGAATAATGAGCTATTAGGGTTATGTGCTTTATTAAACAGTAATCTTTTTGATACGTATTTCCGGACTTTTAATGGCAACATCAATGTAAGTGCTACTGAACTGAGAGAGATGCCATTGCCCCCATTAGAAGATATTAAACAGATAGGCAATGAGATTATTGTACAAAAGAGTTTGTCTTATACTGGTATTGATGACTTTATTAACAGCTATTTTGGTATAGCACATATATTCGTAAATGAACAAAGTAGATGAGGCAAAAGAAATACTTAAAGAACTAGGACTGCCGCTGGCTCAGCAGAATGAGATTTCTGCTTATACTTTGTTGGCGCTTTGCGGAATAAAGCCAAAGGATAAATGGAAAGATGCTACAGCTAAAAGTGAAAAAGTTTCTAAAGGAATAATGGCTTTCTGTAGGGAGGTGTATAAAAAAGAGTACGCACCAAATACAAGAGAAACATTCCGAAGACAAGTGCTCCATCAATTTGTTCAAGCAAGAATTGCAAACTATAACCCAGACAATCCACTTTTGCCAGTAAATAGTCCCAAGGCGCATTATGCACTAACAACAGAAGCTCTGCAAGCAATCAAGACATTTGGAACTAAGGGGTGGAATGAGGCAAGTGAATTATTTAAATCTAAATTTGGGGAACTTTCTAAACGTTATGCAAACGAAAGGGAACTCAATTTAATTCCTGTAACACTTAGCAATGGGGAGACTATAAAACTTTCTGCCGGAAAACACAATGTTGTCCAAGCTGCTATTATTCATGAGTTTGCTGCTAGGTTTGCCAATGGAAGTATTGTTCTTTACCTTGGAGATACTGCCAACAAAGATCTTTACGTTGACAGAGAAGTAATGCTGGAAATCGGGATACCAATAACTGAACATAGCAAACTACCCGATGTTGTTTTATTTGATAGGGAAAAGAACTGGCTCTATTTAATAGAAGCTGTTACTTCCCATGGTCCAGTTTCGCCCAAAAGAGTTGTTGAGTTGGAGGAGCTTCTCAAGGATTGTAAAGTTGGTAAAGTTTACGTTACTGCCTTTCCTGATTTTTCTGAGTTTAAAAAACATTCAACAAATATTGCTTGGGATACAGAGGTTTGGTTGGTTGATTTTCCAGAACACATGATACATTTTAACGGGGATAGGTTTGTGGGGCCAAGATGACCTTATCACAAGAATATCTGAGTCTATTTCATGACTTAGCTAATTGCAGTTTTATATCTTTCACGGGTAAGAGCTTCTGAATAATTGGAAACAAGGAACTGAAAGTTTGATGAGACATTTATGCAATATTCAAATCTATATATGACTTTCAATTACCTACTTCGTTACCACCACCGTTTTCTTTGCCAATAGCCCATCTGTGTTGGTTAAGAGTAACAAATAAGTGCCAGCAGGAAGAGCCGCTACATTTACCTGACAATCATTATTCCCTTCGGTCACCTTATAGTTTTGGGCAACTACTTTTTTCCCATTCACATCTATCAAAGCGAGTGTTGTTTGCTGCGTAATAGTGGACGTATAGGCAACTTTCAAGATTGTTTTGGCAGGATTAGGGAAGACTGTCAACAAGGCATTCAAACAATTAATTCGTAAAGAAACAGTATTACTAAAACTCGTTTCCCCACTTTTAGTAATCATTTTTAATCGATAATAGGAAAGAGGAAGGTTAGATTGATTGATATTGAAGCCGTAATTATCAGTTCCAATAGTAGACTTAGCCTCAATCGTATTGATCGTCTCAAAATGGATTCCATCCGCACTTTGCTGCACTTCATACTGATTGATATTACTTCCATTCACAGCCGTCCAAATAAGGGTTGCCTCACAACCATTTGCTTTTCCAACAAGTTTGATTGTTTGAACAGGTAATGTTTTCAGGATAGAAAATGTATCCAATGCCGAATTATACTGCCAGTTCGGTGCATCATAGATAGTGAAACCAATAGCATGACTCCCTGCCGCAAGCTTCGTAAAAGTTGCACTTACTAGTAGGGTGTCGTAGGATAGGGAAGTCTGGGTGATGCCAGCAGGCGTTGCAGCACTACTATCCAGATAAAACTGTACCGATGAAATGTTATTGGCAATATTTGGATTGGTAATGATTGCCCTAACTATAACTGTATCGCCATTGATGCTATCCTGTTGCCAAGTGATTGTGGGACTGATTCCTTTGGTGAAATTACTGTCGATAGTCGTTCGATAAGCATCTTTATAAAGCCCAATCCGGTTGATATGCCAGTCTTTTCCGCAGGTTCTATCGAAAGCCCCCAATGATTTGAGCCAGTTCATATCGAACGGAACAGGCGTAGTAGGAAGTTTGCCTGTGTACTTACAATTGTTGTGTACCACCGTGCCATAGGTTTTAAAGGCTGTTGCAGTGGCAAGCATTGCACTTGTTTTTTGAGTCCCATTTGTATTGAAGAAAGCCGTGTCTTTAATGCCACCAAAGGCAATACTGTTATTGATGAAAACCCCGCAATTAAACTGGTCCCATTCCAAAGAAGTGAATGCTTTATTGGCTTTCTTAGTGGTATCCAACATAGCAGCTACACTAGGATAAGCCGCTCTATATGCCGCACTGCTATTGTATATGGTCTGTAGGTTTTGATAGTTTTTAATGTAAGTAGCACTCGTGTCTTTGGTAATGGCACTAGAATGCGCCGTAGTGATGTTTGCATAGACATTATTGGTAAACGCATCGGCATAGCCTCCATTATTGTTGGTTCCTAATGCCAGTGAGGTCAGGATATTATAGGTCATACTATCCCCTGTGCCATTATTGTCTTCGGAAAGTCCACCACCAAGGGGCGAATCGTGCACATAGTTATACTGCAAAACATTCCCTCTGTCAGCAAAGTTCCCCGTTCTGTAAAACACGGCAGCACCACCATATTTTGTTTGGGCATTATATACCTCATTATACTCCATCTTATTGCTATTGCCACCAAAGTAGACTGCAATCTGAGGAATATCGTGCATTAGATTATAGCCAATGTAGGCACCAATGGCGGTGGACATATCAACGCCACAATAGTAAACCTGTTTCTCTGTAGCGAGCGTGTACAAGTGATTATTAACTACTCGATGATTGCAAAGCACCACATTCTTTTGGTCGGACAAATAATTGGCAGAAGCTATTTTGATGGCATTGCCTCCCATGTGATGAATGTCATTACTCTGAATGGTACAGTTCTTCCCACCCGTAATAGTGATACCATTACCCGAGCAATTGTAGATGTCACAACCTGCAATAGTGATGTTGTTGCAGTTGTTTAGTGTAAAGCCGTCGCCTGCTCCTCCATCCATCACAATGCCTTGAAAGCTAGTATTATTTACACCCGAGAGACTGATTGCAGATTGAGTTGGGTCACTTGCCACTTGCAACTGAGCATTGTCGGGCAGCCACATATACAACATCTTAGTCCTGAAGTTGATGCTCCATTCACCGGGCATACTGATTTCTTCTACCAGGTTGATTGCCCAATAAGGCTCCTTGCCATTGCCATAAGGACGGGTATATTTATCGCCCAATCCACCAGAAATTCCAATTACTTGCTGCAAGGTGTCGGCTAGGGTATCAATAAATTTAGTTTTCACTACATCTATCTGCCAAGGCACCCGCCACGCACCGCTGAGGTATAGCCCATCATCATTGATTGCCTTCAACCAATATTTGAATCGGGTCGTATCCCTGTAAATGAATGTACCACCGGGTTGTTTACCACTTATGCCATTATTCAGTACTTTCTTCATGGTCATGGCGGAATCTTTTGGATAACGACTCATGGGCAATGGCACGCCATTGTTATAGAACTTAGGAGAGGTGAGGGCGGATAGACTGAAGGTGTTAGGCCACACATTCATATTCTTTAGCTTGTAGGAAGCAAGTGGCAATTGCATCACTTTAGTCTTGGCAGTACTATCTACAATACGCTGAACGATACTATCTGGAATGGGTTGAAAAGCAGTGGTACTGATGTTTGTAAGCACTTGAAAGATGGCTTTTGCTCTATTGATTGCTTTGTAACAAACGGGAGTGGTGCTGTTTCTAGTGTTAGTGCTATCCAGATTTAACTGGGTGTAGATGCCGTCCATCAGTAGGATGGTGACAGTATCTGTAGGATAAGATTTAGCTACAAGTGCAGCTCTTTTCAGATTGACAGAACTGAATGAATTGAAGCCGTTGCCTGTATCAACGCCATTTGGTGAGGCATAAATCGTTACAGTTTGTGCCCTTAATGAGTTGATTGAAAGAAGAAATATGGTGGTAAAGCACAATAATATCCAACGAGCAGGCAGCATCTGTATTTGAATAGACTTAAACATGGCAATATTAATTCGTTGAATTGTATTGAAAAGCGTTCTTTCAACACTTCCGCAAAGGAAAGTATTATTGTAAGTATTACACTATCTATATGTTGCAATTGGATGTTCTGGCTATCCAAAACAAATATTGTTGAGTAGATTAAAAATTCTTTATACTAATTTAAAAAAGGAATAGTGGAATTGAATACCCGCTGAGACATAGCTATTTTAAACTTTGATTAAGCTAGTCTATCTATTGGGACAATGGGAATGGTATCGTATTCGCTTTTTCTTTCAATTTGCTTAATACACACACCAATAAACTGCTTGGTGCTATACTGAGAATTAAAATTGTTTGCCAATAAATGAGACATAAATTAATAATACAGATTGTTGTTTTTGTAGTGACCCTTTTTAGTCTATTTGGCTCTAATACAAGTGCCCAAGTACAACTAAAAGTCGATTGGCAACAGTTCCTAGCCAAGCACGATATGGTGTGGGATAAGATGCCTGCCGATTATTACGAAGGGCCGTTTGTAGGAAATGGTTTGCTAGGTGCAATCCTTTTTGAGGATAAGCAAAAAGAAAATACACTTTCCTTTGAGATAGGCCGAACAGATGTTTATGACCATCGGTCTAAAAACATCAAAAGCACCAACCCATTTGGCAGGTTGCCGATAGGTCGTTTGTTACTCACCCCTGTTGGTACTATTACATCTTCAAGTTTCCGTACAGACTTATGGAATGCTGAGATTACAGGTACAATTACCACCACCAAGGGGACTGCTTCTATTCGTTGCTTTGTTCCTTCGGAAGAGGAATTTATTGTATTGAATATTAAAACAACGGGTGAGGAAAATAGCCTTAGCTGTTCTTTCCGCCCCGAACAAGGCAATCATCCGCGCCCTACGGTGCAGCCAAATCGAGATAAGGGAGTTTATATCCCGAATCCCCCTTTCGTAACAGAAACCAAAGAGGACATTGAAGTAACTACCCAACCTTTATTAGAGGGCGATGATTATGCCACCGCTTGGTGCAACCATACAAACACAGATAACTCAAAAACGATATTGATTACAGTCGCCAATCGTTGGGCTAGTAAATTAGTCCCTGCATCGGGTTCTGCGACTGATGCCATCGCTACCATCAAAGCAGCACAGAAAAAGGACATGAATTTAGTTGAGAAAGCACATCGCACTTGGTGGCATAACTACTATCCTGCGAGTTTTGTGACCCTCCCCGATGCCCGTTTGGAGAGTTTCTATTGGATTCAATTATATAAACTAGCTAGTGCCACCCGTGCCAATCGTCCTGTTGTTGACTTGATGGGCCCTTGGTTTAAACCTTCTGTTTGGGCGGCTTATTGGACGAACCTAAATATCCAGTTGGCTTATTACACCTTAGGCACTACCAATCATTTGGATATAGCGGATGCGCTTTATAAACTGATTGAAAAGCATACCGATCAATTGATAGGCAATGTGCCGCCAGAATTTAGAAATGATTGTGCTGCTTTGGGAAATCCTGTTGGTTATGATGATTTGAATGCTGCTGTGGGACTAAACACAACCAACAAAAGTCCGATGCACCTCATCGCTTTGCCTTGGTTGATGCAACTATTTTATATCCATAATCAATTATCTATGGATGATGAAAGACTGCGGAATTCTATCTATCCATTACTAAAAAAGACGTTTACTGTCTATACCCGTATCATGAAACTGGGCGATGATGGCAAATACCATATCCCTTACACTTTCTCAGATGAATATGGCAATGCCAATGAGACCAGCCTCAATATCGCCTTGGCAAAATGGGGATATAAAACGTTGATTGAATCTGCCAATAGGCTTAAAGTTGATAAACCTCAAGTGGCAGAGTGGAAAAATATCTTGGATAAAATGGCAGATTATCCCATTGATTCCACGGGTATCATGTTGGGTAAGGATATACCTTTTGCAAAGCCTCATCGCCATTATAGCCACCTGTTTGGTATCTTTCCGTTGTATGAAATGAATATTGATGAACAACCCGAAAGGCTTTCGTTAATGAAACAATCCATCGAACATTTCACCAGCTTCAATGGCGACGATTGTATGTTTAAGTTTAATGGGGCATCTTCTCTTTGGGCAGCCGTTGGTAATGGAGATTCGGCTTTAAAATACCTTAATCGTTCCCTGATTATACTGAATCCCCGTACTGGTCCTACTGTTACGCCCAACACGTTGTACAGCGAAAATGGTTGGCCTACTTTCGAGTCGCCCATTGCTTCTTCTCGTTCCGAACTGGATATGTTATTACAAAGTTGGGGCGGTAAAATAAGGGTGTTCCCTGCCTTCCCGTCTGCTTGGAAGGACGCAAGTTTTTATAACCTTCGCGCTGAAGGTGGCTTTGTGGTGAGTGCTGTAAAAAAGGAAGGTATTACCAAATTTATCAGCGTAAAGAGTCTGGCAGGTGAACCCTGCACTATTAAAACGGACATGAAAGGAACGGTAAAACTAGTAGCATCAAAAACGGTGAAGATGTCTCAACAGGACGGATTAATAACCCTCACTTTACCAAAAGGGGAGGAGGCAATTCTCTATTCTGGAACAAAACCCAGTTCCTTTGAAATAACACCACTTCAATTGAAAGTATTGGAGTGCAATAGTTGGGGGGTGAAATAACTCTTACTCAATCCGGTACAAGCCTTGAAGAGTAGCCCAACTGCAAAGGTGAATTGTAATGAAGGCTTCGCTCAAAGCGAAGCCTTCATTACAAAATCAAAATAACTTTTAATGGAGTAAATAACCTAGTAAAAGAATTGCTCCAATACAATTTTATCTTCTTTCACTTCATAAACACATACTTCTTCAAACGTTGTTCTTCCCCTTCCTTTAAAAGTTGCATCTACGGTCCAGGTTAAGGCAAAAAACTTCCCTGCCACGATAGGATCTGAAATAGTCATACCATGAAATTCTTCAATGCTCCCTTGAAAATGAGTCATTTTAGTTTTCAGTGCATCTAATCCAATCATTTCTAATGGAAGCATGTTAGCATTGGGTTCAACGCTTTTTGCATCTTCCGCATACATTGTTTCTTGTACTTCTGCGCCTTTACCTTGTCTCCAAAGATTTACCATGTTGTTTGCAATTTCTTGTGTTGTCATTTTTTTTTAATGTTTAATTGTTATGAGTAAGAATTTAATGATTATTTGGTTAAGCTTTGCCGCTTAACACATCTTCTACAGACTTGGCAGTATCTAAAACCGTCTTTTCAAAAGGAATAGGTTGCCAGTTGAAAGTGCGCTTTGTATCCGAAATATCAGCCTCTACAGTAATTCCTATAAAAGGTAACATACCTTTCATTTCTGCATCAAAGTTTGCTATGAACTTTAATAAAAAGGTTGGTGCCAATCTAGTACTTACTTTACTATACCCATTTGATTTCAAGATTTGAGCTAACTCTTGAAAAGTATAGGCTCGCTCTGTTGTAACGATAAATCTTTTGCCATTTGCTTTTTCATTCTCCAAAGCCTGAACATGTATGGCGGCAACATCCCTCACATCCGACATTACAATACCTGCCTGAGGAACCATTGGCATTTTGCCAGAGATTAATCTTTTAAATGTTTCCATTGCTTCATTGGCTAAGTTGCCAGTAAGCGTTGGTCCATAAATAGGCCCTGGATTAATAACCACCAATTCCAATTTATTATCGCCTGTTTGATTCTTAATAAAATCCCAAGCACTCTTTTCTGCCAATGTTTTGCTTTTAATGTAGGCGGTTACATTCTTTGCATTCACATCCGTCCAACTATCTTGATTAATTTTAACCAAACCCTTTGAACCTCCAAACATAGCTACAGCAGAAGAGGTAACCACTACCCGTTTTACTCCTGCTTTCTTTGCCCCTTTCAATGCCCTAAGCGTACCCTCAACAGCAGGTTTTATCAATTCATTTTCATCCTTTGGTTCTTTCACAACAAATGGTGAGGCAACGTGCAATAAAAATTCGCACCCTTCCAAAGCTTTATCCCAACCTTCATCTTTCATCAGGTCAAGCTCACAAAACTCTAAATTACCTTTTGTGTCTATTACTTTTGAGATGCCTTTTACAACCTCATCAGTTTTAGATAAACTCCTCACAGAGCCTCTTACAGCATATCCCTTTTTCAATAATTCGGCAGCGCAATGCTGACCTACATATCCCGAAATGCCCGTTACCAATACCTTTTTCATTTGTTATAAATTTAATTTATTACTTTTGTTTTGAAAGCAAAAATAAGGATATTACTTTCAAATTGCAAGCAATAAAGCAATTAATTAATAATAAATTAAAATGAATGTAGATTTTAGATGCCAGTGTCCAATTTCATCTGCCCTTGATATCATCGGCGATAAATGGACATTGGTGATAGTGAGGGATATGATATTCGATCATAAGAAAACATTCAAAGACTTCTCAACATCAGCAGAGAGTATTGCATCGAATATTTTATCTACTCGATTGAAATTAATGGAAGAGGTAGGTATCATCAAAAAGAGTAAGATGGAAGGCAACCAAAAATCGAATGTTTATACTCTCACTGAAAAAGGACTTGGACTTTTGCCTGTGATAGCAGAAATTACATTGTGGAGTGATGAAAATGTTCGGGAACTAAATCCAATAATGGTAAAAGAGGATTATCAGTATGTACGAACCAACAAGGAGGAATTTCTGGAGGCGGTAAAGCAACGGTATTTAAAGAACATTAGTAGTTCGAATGAAAATCTAACCTAACAAATTTACAGACTAGTTTTCAAGCTTTTCTTTAATAATCTTTGTAATGGAGGCTTGGCTTGGGGCGAAAACGCAATTATAAAACCTCATTTTAGATGTAAAATACCCCAAACTATTGCTAGATAGCGAAATTTCATTTCAAGAGGCGCAAATGCGACTTCAAAACTGGATATTTCCATTTAAAGACGAGATTATTCTATTTTAAGATGCAATAATTACTATTTGAGATTGAATAATTCTATGTGAAGACACGATAATGTTACTTCAAGACGCAATAATGTTACTTGAAGATGCAATAATGTTACTTCAATTATTGATATTTTTCAAAAGGCATATCATCCAGTAATAAAGGCATTTAATAGATGTAAATGGGGTTTAAAAAATAGAGAGAATACTTCGCTGCCGTTTAAACTTTATTACATCAGAAGCCTCTGTGTGTTAGCACTCTTAGAATTTGTTTGCTTAAGTTAGTTTTGTAAAATGATAACATCAAGGTTCTGCATTCTTTTTATTTCATTCATATTAGGTACATCCTTTTGTATTGGACAATCTTTCCAATTAGGATCCGACTATTATCCCGAGCATTTTCCCATTGAGAATGTTTCTAAAGATGCTTCGTTAATGAAGGCAGGGGGACTCAACATTGTACGGATGGGTGACTTCGCTTGGTTCAAAATGCAGCCCGACAGCAACACTTATACTTTAGATTGGCTGGTAAAAACAGTCGATACATTGGGTAAGCATCAAATCAAAACCCTGCTTTGTACCCCGACCGCTGCCATTCCAAAATGGATGTTCGACCAATACCCCGAAATCATGCAGGTTACCGAAACTGGACAAAGGAAGCCTTACGGAAAACGCAGACATGCATGCTTGAATAATGAAACCTACAGAAACTATTCAGTTAAAATAGCCCAACAACTCGCTACAGCCTTTGCCAATAACCCCAATGTAGAGGGCTTTCAGATAGATAATGAATTGATGGCAGAGGAACCTTATTGCTATTGCGAAACTTGCAGATTGAAATTTTCTAATTGGCTGAAAGATAAATATAAGACCATTGAAAACTTGAATAATACTTGGGGATTAACTTTTTGGAGTGAAAACCTCACAGATTTCAATCAAGTGTTTCTTCCCCGGAAAGGCGATAATCCCGGATGCTTTGTAGATTATCAGGCGTTCTATTCTGATTGTACCATTGAGTATTTTAAGTTGCAAAGAGATGCCATCAAGAAGGTAAACCCTCGATTTAAAGTCACCCATAACATTTGTTCTAGCGGGTTTATTTACAGACTAGATATGTATAAGCTAGCCCAAAGCTGCGACTTCCTATCGCTCGATAACTATCCTTACACATGGACACTAGAAAATGAATATGCCCCAGTCGACAACTTCGACTATCATCCAGCTATGGCTTCAATGGCTTTGTCGCAAATCAGGGGAACACTGCATACTCCATTTTGGATCAATGAACAACAGATTTCAAGAACCGCAGGCAAACAACGAAAGATGATTGAACCCGGAATGGCTCGTTTATGGTGTCATCAAGGGCTTGCACACGGTGCAGAAAGTATTCTCTTTTTCCCTTACCGAACCTTCGAATATGCCCACGAACAAATGATGAATGGGGTAGTAGATGCAGACAATATCCCTAGAAGAAGGTATGAGGAAGTAAAGAAGACCTCTGATGAATTAACCAAGATAAAAGGAATAATCGGCAATGCTTTCCCTACAGCAAAAGCGGCAATTCTAAGGGATTTCAAGTGTGATTGGGCTTTTGAAGATGGCAGAGTAAGCGCAGACTTTAGATATATGCGCCACATCTATTCTTATTACAGAGCATTGAGGGAACAAGATATTACTACCGATATTGTTTCCCCAACTGATAACTTAAGTGTATATCCATTAATAATTGTTCCTGCACAGGTTTTGGTTACACCACAACTATGTGCCAAGCTAAAACAAGCAGCAGAAAAAGGAAGCACAGTAGTCGTTACTTGTATGACTGGACTGCGCGATACAACTATGAAGTCTTTTGGAAGATTAATTAACAAGGATATAGAATCATTAGCAGGCATTGAAATGCAAGAACAGTTTGCATTGATTAAGCAAGAGACCACCACTATTGTTTATCCAAAAGCGGGGAAAGCGTATACAGGTTCTTTATGGTATGATGTATTCAAGCCAACAACGGCTTCTGTATTGGCTACTTATCAAAGCCGGTTTTTAAAGGGAAAGCCCGCTGTAGTAAGGAACAGGGTAGGAAAGGGCATGGTCTATTATGTAGGTACAGTTCCCTCTGATGCCATGGTGGATACATTGATGAATGAAGTATTAATCAATGCTACTATTGCTCCTTTGGCAAAGGCAACAGATAAGCTAGTGGAGATTACCACCCTTAAAAGGGGAACAATAAGCTATGTCTATGCTATCAACTTCACCGATAAAGACCAGGTATTACAGCTTTCTCTACCTATGAAGGATGTATTAACCAATGAAAAGCTGGAAGGTAAAGCATTTGTAAAGGCAATGGAGTTCCGTGTAATGGAAGTGCAGTAATTATTCTATTTAAATGAGATAGGCTACTCAGTTTTAGAAGCTGTTTGAGTTAATTATTTAGAATTACTCATGTAGTGTATTTCGCTAAAACAAGACAACTTTACATCCATAATCCAACCCATAAAGCGAAAATTTCACTTAGTTGCAGTCAATATTAAATCCATAATGAATGTCAAACAGCTTCTTAATGTTAATTTTCATACATCCAGTATGCCACCAAGCACATCGACACACAGTTTGAATTACATCGTCCACTCAACTTTCAAACTCATGCATCCCGTTAAACAGCTAAGTACATTGTGTTTTTCCATCTGATACATTAGGATAAGCAATCTTACATGTACTGATATGATATATCCTGCTTCATAATCCATATTTCAATTACCCATGATTCTTTCATTCTGAACGATTAAGGCAATTAGTTGCAACATTTGAACAAATAATACACCAAATAATTCAGTTTATTTGCATGTTACGATTAATATACGATAACGATTGCACGATTTTAATAAACGAATTGAACTTTGCTATGTGTAAAAAAGCTTGTCAACTTATCTCAGGAGTATCTGCTAAAGTCCCTTCTGAAACAACTTCCTCACTTTGTATTCTCTCTAAAATAAGCTATATGAAAAACAGTTTCTACAAAAAGTCTAGTGCCTCTTTGTTTGGCAAAATGTTGTTGATGATAATTGCAGTGCTCTTTGCAGGGATGGCAAATGCCACAACATGGTATTGGATAGGCGGTAATACTACATCAAGTAGTAGCCCAGCAACCTTTACTACAAATTCTAATTGGTCCTCAAGTTATGGCGGCTCATCTGGTGGAACTCCTAATTACACGAGTGCCACAGACAATTTTGTTTTTGATGGTGGTAATATAGGAAGTGGCTCAACTAGTAGTGGTAGCCCGTTATATGTAATGTTCCCAACAAATGTTTCCATAGGAAAATTTTACTTTACGGGAGGAATCTATGTAACATTTTCTGTTTTGGGGAATGGTTCTGGAACTGCTGGCGGTAGCATTACTTGTAGTGCATTGGATTTAGGTACAGCTAATGGAAGTGGTAGTGGCAGTAATGTGGCAGGTTGTAATTTTAATGATGGCGGAAATACTGTTTTAGTAACCGGATTAGGAGCTGGCGCCAATGCCATTACAGGAACAACAAGTGGTATACACACAAGTGCCACAGCTGTTTCTACAACAGCAACTGCTGCTGCAATACAATACGGGGCTATACAAAATGTTGTACAAGCATCTGCTGGAACGGCACTTACTGTGCAAACTGGTTTAACTTTTCCATCTGGTACATTTCTGCTTACAGGAACAAATGTGCCTGTTGGTGCAACTTTTTCTTCTGCTACTTATGTTTCTGGAACTGGTGTCATAACAATGTCTACTGGTTCAAGTACTGTTATAGCAGTTAATGCTGCTTCTGCCTGGTATGCATATACAACTGCTAGTGCCTCTTCTGGCGCTACTACTTTGACTGTCCCAAGTGGCTTAACAATACCTGTTGGCACACAAATTTATGCACAAACAGGTATTGCAGCTGGCACAACTGTTACAGCGTATAGTGGCACAACACTCACACTTTCTACAGCAACAACAGCCACAATTGGTGCTAATGTGGGCATTATACCTTTGGCATTAACAGGTACTTACACAGTTCCTTCAGGGCTAAATATAGCAGTTGGTGATTTGGTGACTGGTATTGCAAGTGTCACTAATATTTCTCCAAACGTTTATGTAAAAAGCTATAGCGGTTCCACTTTGGTGCTTGCTTCTACTAACGGTACATACAATGCAACCGTAAACTCTGCAGTTATGAGTAGTGCTGCAATCAATATTAGTGGGGAGATAAAACTGGCTGCTGCTGCTGCACAAACCATCCCCACTGGACTAACCTTTGGTAATCTGGATTTGAGTGCCTCTGCTGCGTACACTTATACTATTGCTGGTAGCTCGGGTATGAATGTTACAAACCTTTATTTTACTAAAAACTCACAAACTGCAAACACAAACATTACATTGGCTGATGGAGGAAACACTATTACTGTTTCTGGAGGTATTTTTAGTGGGATTGGTACTGCTACTACAGGTTCAGGTACAGGGCAATATGTGTTAACAGGTTCTAACCCCACTGTTGGTTTATTGGGTAGCTATAACGGTCCAATTACAGTTAATAAATTAAATTTAAAAACAGGAAACACTAATACTACATTTTATTGCAATGTTGCAGTAACCACCAATTTATCATTCGATGCTACTAATTCTACAGGAACACTTACGTTAAACAATGGGTCTTCTACTGCTTTAACACTAGGTTCTGGAGGTGCTGCAACTTACACAGCTGCTACAACCAATTTGATTAAGGCTGGAGGAACCAACACAGGATCTATCGTTTTTAATTCTTCAAATGCGACTTCTGGTTCACCTATAGGCACATTTAATTTTGATGCAACGCTGTATAAGTTTGCAGCACTAACCTTAACAAATGGATATGTTACATTTAATACAACAACATCTTTTAATAGTAGCTCTACTTTAACGGCAGGTACTTTAGTTACAGCAACAAGTGCCAATATTTCTTTTCTTTCCAACACGCTAACTCTTGCTGGGGGAATACTTAAACTGGGGCAATACTCAACAATGTTGGTTGGTAATTCAACTATAACTACTACTAGTAATACTACCGGACATGGAGTTGATGCAAGCGCAACAGGTGCAGGAGTTACTTTCTATGGTACAGGAACATACGGCAATACAGCTAGCACCAACTTCTTTGCGAATAATTCGGTTTATAATTTAACTGATAGCTTAGGTGCAGCAACAGCAACAACTTTTACTTTAACTAATCCCGCTATTTCAGTTACGAATAATTTGAAATTGGCAAATTCTAACACTGCAACACTCACCTTTAGTCCTTCTAATACTATTACCATTGCATCGGGCGGAACATATACAATACAAAGAAATGCTACTACTGCAACCGGTACAATTACGTATTCCCCTACTTATGGCGGTAATATAAGCATCGCTTACCTAACCGCACTTACAAGCGCAATAACTACTGGTTCAGAATTGCCCACTGTAGCTGCAGGAACATTGCTAAACCTTACGGTTAATTGCACAGGGGCTGGGGGAGGCGTTACCTTAAATGCTCCTATTAAAATATTAAGCGGCAATAAACTTATTCTTACTGCTGGGGTATTAACAAATAGTACTACAAATACAATCACAATGGCTAATGGTAGTACTGTATCACGTGCTGCTGGTACTATTGCAACTGTGGCATCTTCTTCATTAGTTTATGGGGCTGCTTCTTCAGACAGGGTAAACGTTACCATTACTGCAACCTGTACTGCTGCCAATGAATTGTTGGGTACTGGTAGTGGTAAAATAGGAACACTTACTATTAATGGTGTAAATAGTGCAGGTACAATTACTCCAGCTACGTATTCTTTGGCGGGAAATGTTGCAATAGATGCCCTAAATGTAACAAACAGTGGCGATATCTTTAATGCTGTCACTTTTGTTTTAAGTGGAAATACTTCCAACACTATCACTAGCTCTGGATTGGGTACCGTACAAACACAATGTGTAACAGGTACAAGTGCCACCCCACTACCACAAACATCCGGTGGATGGTCTGGTACGGTTAACTACAATGCCAATACAACAAGTGCCGTGCAAACAGTAGTTGGGGGTACCTATACAAACTTAAATTTTGGGGGTGCTGGTGCAACAACTACGCTGACGGCTTCTGGAAATATCAATGTAAATGGTGCCTTAACAAGTACTTATATTGGTAACACCCTAGATATGACTAGTGCTTATGTACTTGGTGGGTCGCCGACAAGTGTATCTATTGTTGGGACTTTAAAAACTGCTGTACCAACAAGTACTAGTTCCACACCCATACCTTCAGGATTAATATGGGGTGGAACTGGTACTGTTACATTTTATGGTGCTGCTGCCCAAAGTTTGCCTAGTGGTACCTTTACCAATCTTAGTATCATTACTGGAGGTACTGCAGTGAGTATGACTGGTTCTGTAACGGTTGGAACATTGTTATACTTTAATACAGGTACTTCAACTCTTACAGTTGGTGCAAATACACTTACTATTAAAGGAAGTGTTACCTCAAACGGTAGTGGTGGCAACATCAATGCAACAGGTAGCGCTACTGTTCTGTATAATGGTAGTGCTTTGCAAACCATTAATGCCAATACCTATACTAGTAGTGGTAGCATCAATAATTTAACCATCAATAATAGTAGCACTGGCGCAACAGCAGGTGTTTCACTTAGTCAGAATATAACCGTAACAGGTACTTTAACGCTTACTGCAGGCAGGGTAAATACTTCCACGAATTCATTAACAGTTAGTAATACTGCTGCTGGTGCAATTTCTGGAGGTAGTACCACTTCATACATTAATGGTGCGTTTAGCAGGGGATTGGCTACTGGAAGTAATACTGGTAACTATCTATTCCCAGTTGGGATTTATGCTAGTGGGGATTTTTATTATGGGGTAACCTTAAATACGCCAAATGCCTCTGCTGCTAATACAGTAACTATAACACCTAATAATTCTGGTGCTGGTGGTAGTGTTTCTGGCTTAAGTGCTTTAAGTACAACCGAGTATTGGACCTTAACCCCCTCTACAGGTACGGTAAGTGCAAATACAATTTCTCTTTCTAGTGCCGCAGCTTCCGGTGCAGGATATAATGCGGTGGCCTATTCTTCTGCACAGGCAGGTCCATTCTCTTCTTTGGGTGCTGGTACCATAGCTTATCCTGTTGTACCAAGTGCTTCTAGTTTACCTGCTGGTTCTGCTTATTACTTATCACTGGCTGTTGCAAGTTGTAGCTATTGTATTACTGGTATTACTCCTGTTAGCCCCTACTCCTTTCAAAATGGTGCTACAGCCAATGCTTACTATGGGCAACAAGTTGCTATTGCTGGTAGCGGATTAAATACAATTACTTCTTTAACAATAAATGGATCACCGAGTATTACTTCTTTTGCTTCACAAACTTATAGTCAGATAGTAGTAACTGTACCATCCACCGTTGCCTTAAGTGGTAACATTGTAGCTACCGATGGAACAACACCATTGAGTAGTGCGCTTACTCTGAATGGATATATTACCAATGCAGCTGGTGATTGGAATGATAACTCACCTGTAGTATGGTTGGGTGGTGCTATACCGTCTGTAGCAAATGCTCCTGTTACTATTAACAATGCCATTACCTTAAATGGTGCAGCTTCCATTACAACTGGTGGTTTAACTGTCTCCACTGGCAAATCTCTTACTTTTGGTGCATCTGGTACTTTAACAGTTAGTGGTTCCTTCTCCAATAGTGGTACTATTGATCAGACTGCTGGTGGTACGTTAACATTTGGTAGTGGTATTTCTTCGTTTGCTTTTGGCACTTTCAATAATACAAGTGGTACTAATGGAACCGTAGCTTTTGCTGGTACGGCAACGGTTACTGGAGCAATTCCTTCATTTAATATTCTTACAATTGGTGGGGCAGTTACATTGCCTAGTAGTCCTACTATTAATGGCAATTTGACTTTTAATGGTGCCACCTCTTCCTTGTCACAAGTGCCTACTTATGGTTCTTCGTCTACGTTAAATTATACTTATGCTCCTTACACAATTGGAACAAGTGGCAGTGGTAATGAGTGGATACAAGGAAATTCTGTAGGTAGCGTACTAATTACAAGTACAAGCACTGGTTCTACTACCCCAAGTGCAACCATTGCAACGACTGGTAGTACAGGATATGGCTTTACAGGTACCCCTACCGTAATATTTGGTACGCAATGGCCTGCTACTGGCACTGTATCTTCAGGTACTCAATATTACAGTAATGGTAATTTATATACGGCTACAAATAGTGGGTCTGTAGGAACAGCACCTACTGCTCCAAGTTCTGGCACTGTATCTGGTGGAACCGCAACCTATACCTATTCTGGGCCGCAAGCAACAGGTACTGCCAACGTAAATGTGGTAGGTGGCATTCAGTTAACAAGTGGAGGAAGTGGTTATACTTATCCTCCAGTTGTTACCGTTTCAGGCGGCGGTGGTAGTGGTGCTACTTCTGCGGTAGTGCTTTCTGCGTCACCAGGTACTGTCTCTGGTATCGAGATAACAAATCAAGGTACAGGCTACACGTCTGCACCAACGATTACAATAGGTACTGGTTTTGCAAACAATACGCTTTATTCTTTAGGCACTCAAATTACAGCCTCTGGATATGTTTATACCGTTACAACTGCTGGTACAAGTGCGGCTAGTGGTACGCCAGTATGGCCAGCCAGTGGTACTGTTACTAGTGGAGGTGTAACCTTTACTAATGCAGGTACTGCAGCCACTGCTACTGCTTATTTGGGTGTGGGAAGTATAACTATCACTAACCCAGGTTCCGGTTATATGACACTTCCAGCCGTTTCCATAGCCGCTTTTGCAAATAACTATGCCTATTCTCTTGGTCAACAAATTATTGGCACTAATGTAAGTAGTTATGTATTTTCTGTTACTACTGCTGGTACAAGTGCGGCTTCTGGAACACCAACATGGCCTACAACAGTTGGAGCGACTGTAACAAGTGGTGGCGTAACCTTCACCAATATGGGAATTGGTGGTGCTGTTACGGGTACTGTTTATGGTGCTCAAGGATATGGTATTCCTCAAAATATAACTATTAATGCTAGTGGAACAGTTACCTCTCCATCAACTGCCAGGACTATACCTGGCACATTAATACTTACAGGTGGTAATTTAACTGCAGGAGCTGCATTAGGGTTCTTAAACAACGCTAGTTTGTCTATTGCAAACAGCAGTACTTTAACTATGGGTAGTTTTGGGTTGTATGCATTGGGTACATTCACTAATACAGGATTAGGAACTATTATCACAACAGATGGTACTGTTTTCCCAAGAAACCAGACTTGGTCAGGAACGGTGATTTATAACAGAAATAATGGTACCTATGAGCAAGTAAATCCTGGTACTTACAATAACTTAAATCTAGATAATGGTTACGTTCAAAATAGAAATATAGATTTTGGCAGTGGTTATGGCGATGGCATATTTACTATTAATGGTACTTTAAGCTGGAATGGTTCAACCGTACCTACTACTAATAAAACTACATTCAATTTTACAGGCGGGGCAAGTCAGACAATACCTACGGGTTTAAATTTCTATAACATAGGCTTTACTACTGCAGGCACAGTGGCCCCTACGATTGGTGCTTCAAATACAGGTAACATCTCTGTTGGTAATAAATTTACACCAGGAAATGTTACAGGTGTAATTGGAGGAACCTTCAATTATGTTGTACCTTCTGGTGGTGGAAATGTAGCCACGCCTCAAACAGTAACAGGAGCGAATTATACTAACCTTACAATCTCTGGCACAAGACTTACAACTAGTGTGACTTTAGACCCCGTAAACTCAATTGGCATTGCTGGCGTATTTACTAATAGTGCAGGCTATTCAACAGGTGCCTTATTAACAACTGGTAGTACTGTTAATTATAACGGGACAAGTACGCAAACGGTAGTTGCAATGAGTTACAACAATCTTACCATTGGTGGTGCAAGGTCAGGCTCGCCTATCATTACGCTAGGAGGTATCATCAATGTGGCTGGAAGTTTCAATGTAAATTATACTGGAAGTGCAAGCTTTACTACTGGTTACGCTCTTAACATAACTGGTTTTTCAACCAATACTATTTCTGCTCCTTTTACAAATACAGGGCTTACAACTATTAATAATAATGGTGCAACACTTGTTTTGGTAGCGGCATTTGCCAATACGGGTGGTCTTACATTTACAGGTTTAGGTAATGGAATTTTACAGTTGAATGCAGGTGGTAGTGTTTCGGTTGCGCCTACTTACACTGCAACTTCGTATTTAAAGTATGCTGGTTCTAATACTGTAGGTGCAGAATGGGGTAGTGGTACTACAGTTGGTGTAGGTGTACCACAATATGTGACTGTTACTTCAGGTACGATTACAACACCTTCCTCAGCTAGAACCGTTATTGGCGACTTGAGTATAACCGGAGGTACACTTTCTTTGGGTGGTACCTTGCAGGTAAACGGTAGCTGGAGTGATGCAGGCACTTTTACACCTGGTACTAATACCGTTACTTTTGGTGGAACTGCTTCTGGTGTTACTATAACAAAAGCCAGCGGTGGTACTGAAACCTTCTATGGTCTTACCATCAACAACAGTAGTGGTGTTACACTTGGTAGCAATGTTACTGTGAGCAATAACCTTAACTTGAGTAGTGGTATTCTTTCCAATCCGTCTTACTTGTTAAAGGTTACCAGTACTTCTAACAGTGCAGTTAGTGGTGGTAGTGATGGTACCAGTACGCCGATTGCTTATGTGGATGGACCATTAACACTCTCGCTAGCGTCTGGTACAGCCACCTACAATTATCCATTGGGTAATGCGAATAATGGTACCAATACCTACATGCCTAGTGCCTTGGTAAATCCGAGTACAAGTGGTGCTGTAACAGCAACCATGCAAGCATTTAATACTGGTAGCACTGGTAATGTGGATGGAACGCTTACAAGCGTAAGTGACGAATATTGGTCTTTTAGCAGTACTGGAACACTTACAAGTGCAAAAATTTCTCTAACAAGTTCTTCTGTTGCCAATAGCAGCGTGGTGGCACAAAGTGCTGGTGGAGGAAATTATACAAGTTTAGCCGGTGCGGGTTCTTCAGGTACTGTTACTAGTAGCAGTACTATATCTGGTGGGGCACAACTTTTTGCAGTAGGAGTCGCTAATGTATTTTCTTTGGGTGCCATTGTACCTGCCACAGGAATTACGGGGCAGTCAAATGGAACTGGATACATTGGTCAAACGATTACCATTCACGGATCAGCTTTTACTAGTGGTACTTCTGTCACAATAAATAATATTCCGGTATCGGTCACCTTTAATTCTCCTACTTCATTAACTGCAATAGTGCCAAGCAATGCATCCTCCTCAGGCAATATAGTTGCAACAGATGGTAGTAACACAGATAATACACCTTTCACAATCCTAGGATATGTCTCTACAGTTTCTTCGGATTGGAATACTGGTTCCACATGGTTAGGCGGAACAGTTCCTTCAGGTAGTACGACTGTAACTATAAACAATGTTGTTACTGTAAATGGAACCGTTGTTAACTCACCTAGCAGCATTATTATTAATTCAGGAAAGAGTCTTACTCTTGGAACGAGTGGTGTTTTAAACATTGGGGGTACTATCACAAATTCAGGAACATTTACTGCAACTTCTGGTATCGTAAAGTACACTGCAAGCAATGGTGGACAATCTGTATATGCTACTACTTACAAAAACTTGACTTTGAGTAATACAAGTGGTTCGCAAACAGCAGCTGGTGCAATTACTGTTACAGGTACATTAACCACTACTAGTGGTGGTACTTTTGATGTAAGTAGTAACAACTATGGACTTACTATTGGGGGGGATTTTGTTAATGGTGGTACATTAAATGCAGAAGCCGGTACTGTAACCTTCAATGGTACTACTGTAATGACACAAAGTGCAGCTACTAACTTCAATAATGTCACTATTACTGGTAGTCTTACAGCACCAAGCTCAACAATTGATGTTTTGGGTAACTGGGCAAATACAGGTTCATTCTCGGGCAATAATGGTACAGTTGCATTTACCGGTACTAACCAAACAATCAGTGGTACCACTACTTTCTATAATTTAACTGATCAGGTTGCGGGTGCGACCTTGCAATTTACAGCGGGAACAACACAAACAATTGCAAATACACTGACATTGGCAGGTGTATTTGGTAATTTATTAACTATTAAATCGACCGCCTCCTCGTCTGCAAGCATCAATATTAATCCGAGTGCAAGTCCTGCGAACTCAATTAGTTTGTGTTCTATATCTTACATTACAAATACTAATGCAACTGCTGCTACAGCTAGCAATACGGTGAATGGAGGAAATGTTACAAATATTAATTGTAGTATTAACTGGATAGGAGGAACAAATGGTTATCCAACCTGGTCAACGACTTCTAACTGGGGAACTGGAACTGTACCAGCAGCTAATGATATTGCAAACTTCTTCAACGCCTCATCTACTTCCTTTAATGTGGCACTACCAGCTTCTGCAGTTTCAATCGCGGGTATTACTTTAACTAACAGTAATGTTCGTTTTACTGGGCCTGTTGTTGCAACTTTAACTGGTTGTACACTAACTTCAGGATCAAAGGCTGTTACAATTCCAACAACTACATTGCCTGCTGCAACGCTTGTAGTAGATGCGTCTGGTTCTGGTGCAGGAACGTTGCCTTTTGATTACTTTACAGGGTCTGGAACAAGTACTTCGTTAATAACTCTTACAAACAATGCAACTGCTTCGGGTACTGCAGCTAGCACCACTTTAACATTCACACAACCGTCTTACAGTCTTACTCTTAATACTTTGTCTGTTGTAAGTAGTAATGTTACTTTCGGCCAATCTTGTACAGTGAATAATTCATTGAGCATTACTGGAGGTAATTCAACAACCCCGGCTACAATTAACTTAGCTTACTATAATAGTTCTGCTTCTATTTTTACAGTTGGATCTGGAAATTCTTTCTCTCTTACAATGGATGCAAATGATTATTTTACAAGTCAGGCTAGTCTTAGCTCGAATCCTACTTTGTATTTTAACACTGCATCTTCAATTACTCCATATTTTGATCCTATACCTACAAATACTACGTTCTTTAATTTTAGCGTAACAAAGGGGACTTTAAACTTGGGTAGTTCTGTTTCAACTGTTAGGTTAGGGTTAAGTAGTTTGAATAGTGAGGTTTTGAATGTAAATGGAAAAACATTTTCCATTGTAACTGGTGGTAGTTCTTCATTAAGTGCCACTGCCAATGCCGGGGTGATAGATGCAAGTTCTTCTGGAAGTACGGTTATTATTTCTACTAATAGTAGTACTGTATTAAGTGCATCTGCAAGCTTCTTCAAAGTGGGAGCTGTTGTACAAAACTTACAATTTAATTCATCTGGTAGTACCTTCAACCTTCCAGAGGCTTTAACAGTTAATAACCTTACAATTGCTGCTGGCACCATAAATAATAGCACCAATAATATTACCATTTTGGATGGAGGTTCTATTACACGGAATAGTGCAACAGCACTACTAACCGCTGCTCCTGCGTTTGGTACTTCCTCAAACCACAGGGTAAATGTAAATATTGGGGCAACTTGTAGCTCAGATAAAGAGCTGATAGGAACCACAGGTAAAGTGGGTACACTCACTGTTACAGGTGGTACCTATACACTAGCGTATACAGGAACTTTGAATACAGATGCAATTAGTGCAGCTGGTATCCTTAATTTCCCTAATGTAGCAACTCCAGTTACTTTGAATGTTACAAATGGTGTATCTGTAGCAACAGGTGGTGCTATCAGTACAAGTAATATTACCAATACTGTAAACCACGTCTTTAATATTGGAGGTAGCATTACCACTACAACTACTGGTATATTCAATATGGCAGGAGCAAGTACTACTAGTGCTGTGGATGTTACTTTAAATGGAAGTACTTCTACAAATGCTACGCAAAGTATTAATGGTGCTAATATAGTGTTTAACAAATTAACTATCAATAATACATATAGTGGCGGTAAGGTAACAACTGACCATTCTATCACAGCAAATGGTGCCTTAGCAATTATTTCTGGTAAGCTTATTCTGGATGCTAATAACATTACAGCAGGTAGTATTTCTGGTGGTAGCAGTACCAATTACATAGAGATAACTA
Source organism: uncultured Chitinophagaceae bacterium (assembly GCA_903895845.1). GTDB lineage: Bacteria > Bacteroidota > Bacteroidia > Chitinophagales > Chitinophagaceae > Parasediminibacterium. The sequence goes on along the minus strand of CAITVK010000112.1, from coordinate 2,349 downwards.
CCGGTACTGTAACTGCTTCTGCTCCTGCAAGTACAGCGACCTTATATCCAATTGCTAATAGTGCTACTTCATACACACCGCTTACCATTACCCCTGCTGCAACCACAACACTAACTGTTGGTGTATTGGGTATAACTGGAAATGGTTTTGTAAGCCCTGTAATTGATGCAACTAAGGTTGTAGATCTGCAATGGTCTGTGTTAGGTACGGTTGCTACTACTGCAACTATACAATACCAATTTAATAGCAGTAATGGCGCTAGTGGTTATGTTGCTGCGAGTACCAATCAATTTGGTGCTTATACTGGTGCGGGTTCATATAGTTTCCAAACAGTTAATCCTACTGGTACACCCTACACCTTCACTGTAACAGGTCTTTCTATTCCGACTACAGGTGTAAATGATTATGTTGTTGGTAATGCAGGTGCAGTAGAATCATCAGGAACAAACTGGACTGGTACACTTAGCACTGATTGGGATAATTATAACAACTGGGATAATGGGGTGCCTAATTCACAAATTGATGCTACCATTGTTGCAACTACAAAACAACCTGTCATTTCTGCAACAACTACTGCTACTGTGCGTGATTTGATATTGAGTAGTGGTGCTTCTATCGTGAACAATAACATTCTTAATGTAGGAAAGGCACTTACTTATAACGGTACTAATGCCGCTATAGGTGGAACAGGGACTACTATTTTGACTGGCTCTGCTGGCGTGCTTCAAAACATTACAGGTAATGGTAGTGTTATTAATCTTACGCTCAACAGTACTTATGGCGCAGCAGTTGGTGCAAGTGCTAGTTTTGGCGTAAGTGGTTTGTTGACGCTTCAATCTGGCACATTGACTACCAATGGCAACCTTACCTTAAAATCTTTAAGCCTTGCCAATACAGGTGTTCTTGCCCCTTATGGTGCCAGTGGCAACACGGGTACTATCAGTGGCAATGTAACTGTTGAGCGTTATATCCCTAAGGGCTTCCGTGCATACCGCGATATGGCCCCTGAGGTTTATGGTGCGGGTACAATCTTCAAGAACTGGCAGTTGAATGGTGCAACCACCCCAGGCTATGGCATCTTCATCACAGGGCCTACTGCTTATGCAGGTTCTTCCAATGCGGGCAGCAATGATGCCAATGGCTTCGACGAATCAGGTACTTCTACTTACAATACACAGGATTATACTTTTGTGAATGGCACCTGGACAGCCCTTCCAAATACGAATGCGACCAACCTGGATGCCTTTACAGGCTACAGGTTATTGGTCCGTGGTGACAGGACGGCGAATCTCTATACCACTCCGGTAATCAATACCCAGTCTGGTCTGTCCATGTTCAATGCGACCACCTTGAGTGCGACAGGTAAGCTGGTCACAGGTACGGTTACTTACAGCGGGACAGGGGTAGTCAATACCGCTACAGGCGGTTCCTCAGCTGGTTTGAATACCACACTGAATGGCTTCAGTCTGGTTGCCAATCCTTATGTAGCCCCGGTTCAATGGGGTACAGGGACAGGAAGCAACAGCAGTACCACGACCGTATATGGTGCGTCAAGTGGCATCAATGGTAGCTACTGGTATCTGGATCCAACATCCGGTGCGACAGGTAAATACATTGCCTTCAACGCGTTGACAGGTGCTGCGACTGTTTCTGGCTTGGGTACATATTCCAATACAGGTACTGTACCAGTAAATACAGGTTACATCCAACCAGGCCAGGCGGTGTTCGTACAGACCACAGGTGTCAGCCCAACAGTTGTGTTCCAGGAGACTGCGAAAGCAATAAGTTCTACCAAGGCATCAGTATTCGGTACAGCCCAATTGAGCAAGATATATGTCAGCCTGATGAAGCAGTCAGCAACTACAAAGGCTTTTGATAAAGTTGATGGTGCTGCGGTAGCCTTCAGTCCCAGCTTTGGCAACAAAGTGTATGGTGCACAGGATGCCATCAAGTTCAGCGGTGCGAATGACAACCTGTTCATCAGCGACAAGGGCAAGAACCTGAGTATAGATGGAAGGTTGCCAGCCACTGCAAGTGATGCGATCTCATTGAAGATAACCAGCCCAACTGCAACTGCTTATCAGTTGAGTGTTGATGCAAGCAACTATGTAAACAATGGCTTCGAACCTTTATTGTATGATGCCTTCAAGAATACGACCAAGGCATTGGGGACAGGCAGCACCACCATCAGCTTCACGGTTGATGCCAGCAATGCCGCAAGTTTCAGCAACAGGTTCACCATCCTGTTTGCACCAAGTGCATTGCCTGTGAACAGCATTGTTGCCAGTGCGGCCTTGAGCAACAAGATAGCGACCATCAACTGGAACACTGTGGGCGAAAAGAATGTAG
>CAITVK010000111.1 GCA_903895845.1 uncultured Chitinophagaceae bacterium | reverse complement strand
CCTGGCAATACAACATGCTTCAAGGGTATGGACTAAGGAAATACATAATTGGGCTAGTATTGCTAGTCAGTTTTTAATCATTTATCCAGAAAGATCTAAAATTATTTTTTAATCATTTACACACTTTAGTGGACATTATCCATAAAACGCCCACCATCTATCGCAGGAATGTTCGAAAATCGGGAACTCGAGCAGGACGGGAGTCCTGTTCGTAGCCGTTGCTAATGTTACATTAAAAATGGGTTTATAATGGTAATCAGCCTTCCCAGCTTGTCACTCGCTAAAATCTATAAGGGCTACCACATGCCTTCCGTGCGCACTCCCTCAACGTTTAATGATTAATAAAGAAAAGAAAAAGCCCTTGAAGATTCTTCTTCAAGGGCTTTCTTATATTATTCGTTGTGTCATGCACTCATAACTCATCACTCATAACTCATCACTTACAACTCATCACTTGCTTGCTTATCCTTCTATTCCCATCTTATTCAAAATGTCCATACTTACGCCGGTGGTGGAGTAACCGCCATCGTGGAAGAGGTTTTGCATGGTGACCATACGGGTTAAATCGGAGAACAACGTAATGCAATAGTTGGCACAATCTTCAGCACTTGCATTGCCAAGAGGGGCAATTGCATCGGCATAATCGAAGAAATCACCGAAGCCTTTGATGCCGTTTCCAGCAGTTGTTTTTGTGGGCGATTGTGAAACTGTATTGATACGAACCTTCTTTTGATTGCCATAATGGTAGCCAAAACTGCGGGCAATTGACTCCAAGGTAGCTTTGATGTCGGCCATATCTGTATAAAAAGGATAGGTACGTTGGGCAGCCATATAGGTAAGGGCTACCACACTTCCCCAATCATTGATGGCGTCTAACTTGTGTGCAACAGCCAACATTTTATGGAAAGAAAGAGCGGAAACATCCAACCCTTTTTGATAAAATTCGTAATTAAGCTCGGTATATGGAATCTTTTTGCGGATGTTGAGGCTCATACCGATGGAGTGCAATACGAAATCGACTTTACCACCCAATATCTCCTGAGACTCTGTGAACAAAGTAGTGAGGTCCTCTACACTTGTAGCATCAGCAGGAACGATTTTAGCCCCTGTTTGCTCGGCCAATTTGTTTATTTCACCCATTCTCATGGCAATAGGTGCATTGGTCAACACAAACGTTGCGCCTTCTTCATGCGCCTTTTCGGCCACCTTCCAGGCAATGGAATTTTCGTCTAATGCACCACTGATAATTCCACGTTTTCCTTTTAATAAATTATAAGCCATATCCGATTTTATTTAATTACGAGGGGTCAAACATAAGACTTAATAGTGAAAAGTTATAAGTTATGAGTTATAAGTGCTGTGTTCTACTTATAACTTATAACTCATAACTTATAACTTCCTACCATTTCTTTCGCATTTTCTATGGCCGCAGCGGTTGGTTTTTCACCACCAAGCATCTGTGCAATTGCGTTTATCTGTTCCTCTTTTGTTAATAAGCGAATGTTTGTTTTAACGGCACCCCCCTTGTTCTCTTTGTAAACGAAGTAATGTGCATCTGCCTTGCCCGCAATCTGTGGCTGGTGCGTAATACAGATGATTTGTCTGTTTGCTGCCAAGCCCTTCATGATAGCGCCTACTTGTTTGGCAGCTTCCCCACTAATGCCGGTATCTATTTCATCGAAAATCATGGTAGGCAAGTCGATGCTTTTTGCAACCAACGACTTGATGCACAACATCAAACGGCTCAACTCACCACCACTAGCCACTTTGCGGATGGGCTCGAAACGATTGCTTTTGTTGGCATCGAATAAAAACTCAATCTCATTACTACCAAACTGATGGAGCGGTGTTTCTTTAACAGACACCATCATCCGTGCATTGGGCATTCCTATCTGATGCAACAAAACATTCACCTCTTTTTTCAATGGCTTTGCCTGATTATTTCTTTTATCAGACAGGGATTTTGCTGTCGCGATGGCTTGTTTCAATAAAGTAGCAACCGCCTTTTCTTTAGCAGCGATGGCATCATCAATATTCAAAACTGCTTGTAGCTTTTCTTCCAAGTCTTGTTGGATAGTAAGTAACTCGGCAGTAGTGGTTGCATTGTGTTTCTTGAGTAACTTGTAACCTGCAGCCAACTTCTCATTGATGCGCTCAACCCTTGCCCCATCAAAAGTAATAGCGTCGCTGATGCGCTCTGCTTCTTCTGCGATGTCTGCTATTTCTATCTGAGCAGATTTAATTCTTTCAATTAATCCGGGCAAATCTTTATGGTAAGCTGAGAATCCTTGCAACTGGTTAGAGAGTTGTTTCAGTAATGCGGTAACGGGTGTTTCGTTGTCTTTCAGCTCAAAATAAGTCCTATCCAATGCTGTCTTGATGCCCTCGCTGTTACTTAATAACTGCAATTCGGTATCTAAATCTTCCAGTTCATTTTCCTTTAAGCCTACCTCTTTCAATTCATCGTATAGAAACTGGAAGTAGTCTAATTCTTTAGCAAAAGCCGCTTTCTGTTGTTGCAGGGATTGCAGGTCTTTGTTGGCATTCACCCACAGCACATATTCCGACTGATAGTCTTGTAGTAACGATTGATTGCCGGCAAGGGCATCTACTACCTCCCTTTGAAAATCGGTATCGCCAATTTCAAGGGTATCAAACTGTTGGTGTAAATCTACCAGGCAGCTAGCCAACTCTTTCAATTGTTGTAGTGTGGCTGGGGTATCATTTATAAAAGCACGAGACTTTCCATTGGTGGCAATCTCCCTGCGGATGACTAGCTCCTCCTCAATATCCAAATCGTTCGTAGTCAGAAAGTTTTTAACTGCTTCTTTACTATCCACCAGAAAAGTGCCTTCAATAAAACATTTCTTATCATTCTTCAACAGCACATTACTATCGGCACGTTCGCCAAGAATAAGGCTCAACGCACCAATGAGAATACTTTTTCCCGCACCCGTTTCCCCGGTGATAATATTTAACTGATTAGAAAACTGAATGTCTATTTCGTCAATGATGGCGTAATTCTGAATGTGTAGTTTCTTGAGCACTTAAATAACTGTTTTAAAAGCCGATTGAATAAACAATCATCAAAAATAAGCTGCACGGGTTAATTGGAAAGGAATAAATGAATGGGTGGGGAGAAATAAGGATAGATACGCACAAAATCCATCTCTCAATGAAGGGCTTTTTTGAGTGATACTGAACAATATATTAGAATAAAAATTAAATACTAACCTCAAACTCAACGTGCATCAGTATTGCCAAATTATCCACTTGGATTATCCACAACGTGTTGAAATCTGTCGCGTTGTTTTTTGAAATCGTAGGGATATTTTCGTTTGCTGCTTAACAGTTTGGTAACAATAAAAGCCGCAACTCATCATTCAAAAAATAAATTACGATTATGCCCACCAGCTCGTCACCAAAAGGGTTGAAATTTACCCGTCGCTTTACCAAAGAAGGTACAAGCCCATTTGATTTATTTGAATACGACTACCGCGACAGCGTTATTAAGAACCCATCTGGAGAGAAGGTTTTTGAAATGAACAACGTAGAAGTACCAAAACAATGGAGTCAGATTGCAACTGATATCCTTGCACAGAAATATTTTAGGAAGGCTGGTGTTCCACAACCCGATGGTTCTTTGGGCAGGGAAACTTCTGTGAAGCAAGTAGCACACAGGATGGCAAATTGCTGGCGTGTATGGGGTGAGCGTTACGGCTATTTTGCTACCAAAAAAGACGGGCAGGTATTTTATGAAGAGTTGGTGTATAGTATTTTGAATCAAAGTTGTGTGCCAAATAGTCCACAATGGTTTAATACTGGTTTACATGAAAGTTATGGCATCACTGGTAAGCCACAAGGACACTACTTTGTTGATCCAAAAGACGGACAACTAAAGAAGTCTACTAACGCGTATGAGCGTCCTCAACCGCATGCTTGTTTTATTTTGAGTGTAAGTGATGATTTGGTGAATGATGGTGGCATTATGGATTTGTGGGTGAGGGAAGCAAGAATTTTTAAATATGGTAGTGGTGTGGGTACAAACTACTCACAAATACGTGGCTCTGGCGAAAAATTAAGTGGTGGTGGAACTTCAAGCGGATTGATGAGTTTCTTGAAAATTGGTGACAGAGCGGCTGGCGCTATTAAAAGTGGTGGAACTACCCGAAGGGCTGCCAAGATGGTTTGTTTGGATCTGGATCATCCAGAAATAATGGAATTCATTAACTGGAAAGCTAACGAAGAAAAGAAAGTAGCTGCCTTAGTTGCTGGTGGCTATGATAATAGCTATGAAGGGGAAGCTTATGGAACTGTTTCTGGTCAGAATTCTAATAACTCTATCCGTATTCCTAATTCTTTTTTCAAGGTATTGGAAGAAGGTGGTGATTGGGAACTGAAAGCAAGAACAGATGGCAGGGTGATGAAGAAAGTACCTGCTAAAGATGTTTGGAATCAAATTTCTCAAGCAGCTTGGGCTTGTGCAGATCCTGGAACACAATACGATACAACTATCAATGAGTGGCATACTTGCCCTCAAGGTGGTCGTATCAATGCCTCAAATCCTTGTAGCGAGTATATGTTCCTGGACAATACCGCTTGTAACCTCGCTTCCATCAACCTACGGAAATTCTTCGATGAAAGCACCAATCAACTGGATATTGAAGGATTGGAGTACATCAGCCGCTTATGGACTGTTGTATTGGAAATATCTGTTTTGATGGCTCAGTTTCCTTCAAAAGAGGTGGCTCAGTTATCTTACGACTACAGAACATTGGGTTTGGGCTTTGCAAACTTAGGTACGGTGTTAATGATTAGCGGTATCCCTTACGATAGTGAAGAAGCAAGGGCTATTGCTGGTTCGGTTAGTGCAGTAATGACCGGTACTGCGTATAAAACTTCTGCTGAGATGGCTTCTTTCTTAGGTGCTTTCGATAAGTACGAAGAAAACAAAAAAGATATGCTTCGTGTAATGCGCAACCACCGTGCTGCTGCTTACGACGCAAGTGATGCCTATGAAGGTTTGGAAATTAATCCACAAGGTATCAATTCAAAATATTGCCCTGCTCCTTTATTGAAAGCTGCTACAAAAGCATGGGACGATGCAGTACAACTAGGAGAAAAATATGGCTACCGCAATGCACAAACCACGGTTATTGCACCTACAGGTACTATCGGGTTGGTCATGGATTGTGATACCACAGGTGTTGAACCAGATTTTGCTTTGGTGAAGTTTAAAAAGCTAAGTGGTGGTGGTTATTTCAAAATTATCAATGGGGCTGTGCCAAATGCTTTGAAGACATTGGGTTATAGTCAAAAAGAAATAGATGCTATTGAGAAATATGCAGTAGGTGCTGGTTCTTTTGAAGGAGCACCATTCATCAATCCAGCTACTTTGGCAGCTAAAGGTTTCTTACCAGAAGAAATTGCTAAACTAAACTCTGCTGCTAAAGCTGCCTTCGAGATAGGTTTTGTATTCAACCGCTACAGCTTGGGCGATGATTGCTTGAAGCGTCTTGGTTTTACAGAAGAACAATTCAGTGATTGGAGCTTCAATATGTTGGAAGCCCTAGGATTTACTGACGAAGAAATAGACGCTGCCAACGATTATGTATGTGGTTCTATGACTGTTGAAGGTGCTCCTTATTTGAAAGATAAAGATTTAGCAGTGTTTGATTGTGCCAATAAGTGCGGTAAAAAAGGCGAACGCTTTATTCATGCACATGGACATATTCGTATGATGGGTGCCTGTCAGCCTTTCTTGAGTGGTGCTATCTCCAAAACAATTAATCTGCCTCATGAAGCAACTGTAGAAGAAATTGCTGACTGCTACAAAATGAGTTGGGAATTGGGACTAAAAGCAAACGCTTTGTACCGTGATGGTTCTAAGTTGTCTCAACCATTAAGTAATAAATCTGATAAGAAAAAGAAAGAGGAGAAAGAAGAGGAAGTTACTGCTGTAATAGAAAATACGACCGAAGCGCAGCCTCAAACACAAATGGTTGACCTTGCTAGCTTATCTGTAGAAGATTTGTTAGAAGAAGTAACCAAACGTATGGCTGCTTCCTCCGATACTAAGTTAAAGAGGGCATTATCAACAATTGTTGAGCGCAAGAAACTACCAGCTAAGCGTCGTGGCTATACGCAGAAAGCAAAGATTAACGGTCAGGTATTATTCCTTCGTACCGGTGAATATGCGGATGGTACTTTGGGAGAAATATTTATTGATCTGGCCAAAGAAGGTTCTACCCTTCGTAGTCTGATGAACTGTTTTGCCATTGCTGTTTCAGTTGGTTTGCAGTATGGCGTTCCGCTGGAAGAGTTTGTTGAGAAGTTTGTATTTACTAAGTTCGAACCTGCCGGAATGGTGGATCATCCGAATATTAAGACAACAACTTCTTTGGTAGATTTCGTTTTCCGTGCTTTGGCATTTGATTATCTAGATAGAACTGATTTGGTTCACGTGTTGAACAAACCTGAAATCAGTAATGATGATACTACTGGCGAAACAACTTACATAGGCAAGCCCGAGTTGAGCGATATGCGTATTGCCCCTTCTTTGCAACCGCAAAAACTAGCTACTGCAAGAGTAGAAGCACACAATGGCTTGGATGCGGTGAATGCTGCTGCCAAGAGTATGCAGAGTGATGCACCAAGTTGCAATACTTGCGGGCATATCACCATCAGAAGCGGTACTTGCTACAAATGTTTAAACTGCGGTAATAGCATGGGTTGCAGTTAGTGTTTTTAACCACAAAGAGCACAAAGAATTTCACAAAGGACACAAGGAGTAAAAAACTTTGTGTCCTTTGTGTTTTCTTACCTAGCGTTCTTTGTGGTTAAACTATATCTTCTTTATTTTTGGCGGATGCTATACAATGACACACCTTTTTCACACGAACATTTTATGCGTCAGGCGTTGCGGGAAGCAGAAGAAGCTTTTGCTAAAGATGAAGTTCCGGTAGGGGCTGTGATAGTGATGAATAATAAAATCATTGCCCGTGGATACAATCAGGTGGAGTTACTGAATGATAGCACTGCCCATGCCGAAGTACTCGCCCTCACCACCGCCTATCAGGTAATGGGGAGTAAATACTTGCCCGATGCTACCTTATATGTAACGGTGGAGCCTTGCCTGATGTGCTGTGGCGCTTTATATTGGGGCAAAGTAGGCAAGATTGTTTACGGTGCCAGCGACGAAAAGAATGGCTACAATCATTTTACCAGTCACAATCCCTTTCCACTAAAAACAGAGATAATAACAGGCGTGTTAGCAGGCGAATGTGCCAAGCTGATGAAAGACTTCTTTAAAGCAAGGAGATAAATAATTATTAAAAAAGTTCTCTTTTAGAGAACTTTAATGGGTTTGCATATATATTTGCTATGAAAATACACCTGATAAAAGAAGCAACAATTAATGGTTTTACTGCTAAGCATTCGAGTAGTAAAATCCCTTTTGACGATTTTATCACTAAACTAAAGTTTGCCGATTGGAAAGTCCCTAGTGATATAAAGCAGACATTCAACACTGCTGATATACTTGGGAATAATTGTAGTAGGGTTGTTTTTGATATTGGAGGCAACAATTTTAGGACTATATGCAAATATGCGTTCTCAAAAAAACAAGTGCATCTTTTTATTATGTGGATTGGGACACATGCCGAATACACAAAACTTTGCAAAGAAGGTAATCAATATTCAGTTAGTATTTTTTAATTAGCATTATTATGGAAGGTTTGAAATATACAGTCATAGACAGCAGGGAAAAATATTTTGATTATTGCAACAAATTAGAACAGCTTATTTTTTCTGAATCTAATAATAAAGAGATGGAAGATGAAATAGACTTACTTACACTTTTGATAGAGGACTGGGATAAAAAAAATAGTTCTGTTACAGAGTTAGATCCTATACAATTGTTACAATCTTTCATGAAAGATCATAGCATGAAAGCCATTGACTTAGCTAATATTTTAGGCATTAGCAAAGGACTTGTTTCTGAGATATTAGCATACAAAAAAGGGTTGTCAAAAAAAGTTATCCGCAAACTTTCAGAAAAATTCAAAGTAAATCAGGAAGCTTTTAATAGACCTTATAATTTATCACTTGATTCTATCAAAGAAGATACCGGCAAACAACCCTTATTAGAGTTTAAATTGCAACGGGTATCAACTGAAAAAGAATTAATAGAAACTTTAAGAATAACTAAGAATCAGGTTGCTGCCAATATTTCTGCTTTTAGGTATGAAGACAAAGATGCAGGTCAGGTAATATTCTACGTTCCTTCCTTGAAAATTATTGGGAATGCTGAAAATGACGAAGAAGCAAGTAAAATTCTAAAAAATAAAATTGATACTTTTTTCACGTTACTGCAAACTTATAGTACTTCAAAAAGAACAGTGGAACTTCAAAAATTGGGTTGGAAACAGGATTTATATAAAAACAAAGAGTTTTCTCAACTATCTGTAAATGAGAGTGGGGAATTGGAAGGCTTCAAAATTGATAAATCCAAAATCCAAAGAATAAGAGTGGTAGCTGCTTAAAACTGCTAAAGCCTGAATGTGCCAAGTTGATGAAAGACTTTTTTTGGGCGTGCCCCTTCGGGCAATGTCATTAAGTTAAAGATTATGACCGAAAATCAGGGTGTCAGACTGAGCTTGTCGAAGGCGGGATAAGATTGGGAGAGCCTTAATTTTACCCGGTTTCGACAAGCTCAACCTGACAGTCGTTCCTTAACTTAATGACATTGCCCTTCGGGTCGGGCGTTTCGGGTAAGGAAGGTTTCGCTCGAAGCGAAGCCTTCCTTTTCAATCAGATTTCTCGTACCTCGAAAGGACGTGGAGGGGGAACGTGCGAACAGAAAGGCTATATTTGTTTTCTAAACTTTTTATATGAAAAGGCTATTCGTCCTATTTTTTCTTTTACTGAGTTTCTACTTAGTTGATGCGCAAAGTTTGGTTATTTCCCAAGGCGCACATCCCTACGCTGTATATCTTGGACTTCCTACTCAGTTAGCTGCTTTTATTGCTGATGTACCTTGTAGCCAAATTGAATTAAAAGCCAATCAAGGCAAGATAACTAAAATAGATAATTGTCAATTTGAGTATGTGGCTGATAGCATAGGAGGTGCGATAATATCCATATATAGAAACATTGGACATAAAAAAATTAAAGTTGGGAAACAGTATTTTAGAGTAATAAAAATCCCTAAGGCAATTGCTTTAGTCGGGAGGTTTAATAATAGTGATACTGTTTCTAAAAATGAGCTAATTGCACAACAAGGCATTAGGACAGATTTTTTTAGTGCGATTAATATAGCTTGTCTAGAGGGTGTTAGATTCAATGTAATCGAATACACTACTATCATATCGAGAAACGATTCAATAATCTTTATAGAAAATACAAAAGGTGCTGCTTTTACCGAAACGACAAAAGTTGCATTAGCTAATTTACATACTAACGATAAAATAATTTTCACGAGTATTAAATCTGTAGGTCCATCTGGTACTACAGAGCTTCTTAATCCAGTAGAGTACATTATTAAAGAGTAATCTTGTATTTATTGGAAGGTCTTTGGGCGTGCCCCTTCGGGCAATGTCATTAAGTTAAGGATTATGACCGAAAATCATGGTGTCAGCCTGAGCCTGTCGAAGGCGGGATAAGATTGGGAGAGCCTTAATTTTACCCGGTTTCGACAAGCTCAACCTGACAGCCGTTCCTTAACTTAATAACATTGCCTTTCGGGTCGGGCGTTTTGGGGTAAGGAAGGTTTCGTTCGAAGCGAAGCCTTCCTTTTCAATCAGATTTCTCGTACCTCGAAAAGACGTGGAAGGGGAACGCCGCCGATATTGGGTTTTCTTCACCAACATCTATTTAATGAGGTTGTTTTGTACGTACGTGATTTGCCAACTTTTCAGAAGTTGTCAATTCTTTTCCTCCCATTCCTCCACAAACACATATCTTGCACACGGTTAAGGGGTACAGGCGGTTAAAAAAGGCTTAGCTCGAAGCGGAACCTTCCTTCGAAAAGAACAAGTTTCATTTGTTTCACAGTACAAACCTTCAAAATGCTTACAATTGCTAGTCACCAGTTTGCCGCTAAGAAAGGCTTCGCTCAAAGCGAAATCTTCCCCGAAAAAATCACTTCAAAAGCCTTCGCTACAGGCATCTTTCATTTCAATCACCTCATTTTATACATCCCACCAACGAGATAGGGAGGCGTATTTGGTATGCCTTCCAGAAAATAAATGAACATTTATACCGTATAAATGAACGTTTGCGTCGCATAAATGAACATCTATGTCGCATACATAAGCATTCGAGCCATATAAATGAACATTCAAGCCGCATAAATGAGCATTTATGTCACATAAATGAACATTCAAACCGTTTAAATGAGCATTTATGCGGCATAAATGTTCATTTAAATCACAAAAATGAATGGTCTTACGACCGATTTAATAATCAAATTTTAAAAATTAACAAGAATGAATCAGGTAATAACAGATTTAACACATAAAAAAGATGAGGAATTGTCACCAGCAGTGGCAGCCATCATAACGGGTTGCACAGGCAATAGTAATTTTACAGTAGTGGCACAACTTGCTGCTGTGGTTACAAACAAAGGTGCTTACGACCTTGCTTTGGCGGCTACAGTGCATGGCAATGAGGCGGCAACAGAATTAAAGGATCAAAAAAAATTGTTGTTGGTAAATTCGGTAAGGGTGTTGGGTGTTCAAATAAACGTGCAAGCCGCTGGCGACAGGGTGAAAGCGTTGAGTAGTGGTTTTGAAATGGAAAAAGAAGCTACTCATCAGGTGATGGGGGAGGTAACTGATTTTCATGTAGCCACCACTTCTATTGCAGGAACATTTTTATTAAGCGTAAAGAAACCGACCACTTTTTCTACTCACGGAACGGTATTCGCCTATTGGGATCCTGCTTTGGGGCCTACGCCTGCCGATAAAAACAAATGGTTTCAGCGGCATAGTAATGGCAATAGTTTGGTGTTGCCTGGGTTTACGCCAGGCGTATCGTATCCTTTTGCTTCTGCCTACAAAGGCTTGGATGCAGATGCACTTATTTGGAGTGCAACAGTTAATAAAATGGCGGGTGACTAAGGTTTTGCCACAAAGGCACTTAGGCGCAAAGTAGCACAAAGAAAAAAGAGGAAACATAGTATTAATACTTCGTTTCCTCTTTTCTTTTTCAGTGCTTCCGTGGCAAATAATATTCCCTTTTTTCTTGGTGCTGCTTAGAGGCTTAATGTCTTTGTGGCGAAATTTTTTCTTTTTTTCATTACTCATAACCCATAATTCATAACTAATATCTAGTTACCGCCTACATTTGTAATTCACCAATTAAAAACAAAAATGAACAACCCTATCTTAAGTTTCTGGTGGGTATTTTTAATCGTAATTGCGATTGTTTGTTATAAGCTGATTCTTCGATTCCTATTTGGGATGGTAATCGTTCCGGAAGATAAAATTGGATTGGTTACAAAAAAGTTTGTCCTCTTTGGCGCCTATAAGTCATTGCCCGATGGACGAATTATTGCCACCAAAGGAGAAGCTGGCTTTCAGGCAAAAGCATTGGCACCGGGAATGTATTTTGGCAAATGGTTCTGGCAATATGGTGTAACGATGGAGCGGTTTACCATCATCCCCGAAGGACAAATCGGTCTCATAATGGCAAGGGATGGTGCAGAAATTCCTACAGGAAACATCTTGGCACACCAGGTTGATTGTGATAACTTTCAGGATGCAGAGGCTTTCTTGAACAATGGCGGTCAGAAGGGTAGACAAGCAGCCTTTATTACCACAGGTTCTTATCGTATCAATACACAATTATTTCAGGTTTCTGTAACCGATATGGTGCGGATTCAAGAGAGTAAAGTGGGCATTATTACCACTTTGGATGGTATGCCAATATCGGAAGGACAGATAGCCGGCGCCCTGATAGAAGGACATAATAATTTTCAGGACTTTAATGCTTTCATCAAGAAAGGAGGTAACAGAGGTTTACAACCACAGGTAATATTAGCAGGTTCCTACAACCTGAATCCATGGGCTGTGGTGGTAGAAGAAACCCCTATGACTGATATTCCGATTGGCTATGTTGGTGTAGTGATTTCTTACATCGGACAGGAAGGAGAAGATACCAGTGGTGCAGACTTCAAACATGGAAACATTGTGCGCAAAGGGTTTAAGGGGGTTTGGTCTGAGCCATTGGGACCCGGTAAATACCCCATCAATATCTATACAACCAAAGTAGAATTGGTACCAACAACGAATCTTGTTTTGAACTGGGCAAGCGGTAGAAGTGAAGCACACAACCTAGATAAGAATTTGTCTACCATCACAGTACGTTCAAAAGATGGTTTCCCATTCAATCTGGATGTGTCGCAGATTATACACGTTCCCAATACAGAGGCGCCAAAGGTGATTGCCCGCTTTGGGAATATGGTAAACCTGGTATCGCAAGTACTGGAGCCAACGATAGGTAACTACTTCCGTAACTCGGCTCAGGACAGTGATGTAATTGCCTTCTTAAGTACCAGAAAAGAGAGACAAGAGTCCGCAAAAGAAGAAATAAAGAAGGTGTTGGACGAATACAATGTTACTGCTGTTGATACATTGATTGGAGACATTGTTCCGCCAGAATCTTTGATGAAAACATTGACGGACAGAAAGATTGCCGAAGAGCAAAAGGTTACTTACGAGACGCAGAAGAGTGCACAAGAAACAAGGCAAGGCATGGAAAAAGAAACAGCCATTGCCGATATGCAAAAAGACATTGTGAAGGCGCAACAAAGTGTAGAGATAGCAGAAAGAACAGCGAGTGCTACGGTGAAAAAATCGGAAGGGGATGCAGCAGGCGTTAAACTAGCGGTAGGTGCTGAGGCAGAAGCGACCAAGATGCGTGCTTTTGCGGAAGCAGAGGCTACCAAAGCAAGGGCAGTTGCAGAGTCTGAATCAATTAAACTAAGGGCATCAGCACAAGCAGAACAAATATCCTTGACAGGTAGTGCCGAAGCAGGAAAGATCCTGGCAATAGGTAAATCTACCGCAGAAGCCTATCAACTGGCAGTAAAAGCATTGGGTGGAGAAAACTTTACCAGATATAAAATAACCGAAGAACTATCTAAAGGAAATATCAAACTGATACCCGACATCCTGATTGGCGGTGGCAATGGAAGCGGTTCGGCAATAGATGGACTGTTGGGGTTGAAATTGATGGAGATGATGGACCCTAAAAAGAAAGAAATAGAAGACAAATCAGAAAAAGAGACTAAGGAATAACGCTATTCAACTAAATAAAACGAGCAGTTAATACATTAGCTATTAACTGCTCGTTTTTTATTTAAAGCATTTACATCACCAACTTCTTGACCCTTCTTTGTAATTCAGGCAGAACCTCGCCAGTAAACCAAATGTTGCGTGCCTGCCAGATATTGTTTCGTGGTGATGGATGAGGCAACGGAAAATATTTAGGCAAATAGGTATGAAACTGTTGCACAGTAGCCGTAAGTGTTTCTTGTTTAGTTTCTCCCAAATAATAATTCTGAGCATACTGACCAACCAATAAAATCAATTTAGTGCTCTTCATCAACGACAATATTTGTGGATGCCACAACGGCGCACATTCAGGACGTGGAGGTAAATCGCCCGTTTTGCCTGTACCGGGATAACAAAATCCCATGGGCATCAACGTTACTTTTTCCGCATCATAGAAAGTATCTCTGTCAATGTCCAACCAGGCACGCAGGTTGTCGCCACTTTTGTCATTCCAAGGAATACCTGTTTTATGAACAACCCTGCCCGGCGCTTGTCCAATAATTACCAATCGACTATTGGGACTTGCAGCCATAACAGGATTACAGCCTAGTTCCAGATGCGCTTCGCAAATTTTGCAGTTCTTTATTTTTTCTATTAATTCTATCATCAATATCTACTTTCTATTTTATTTTCTAAATCTGTCTCAGCAAGAAGCCGTCAAAAGTAGCGGTATTATATACTTTTCACAGATAGTTATTACCAATTAAAACAGGAATATTCTTTTTTAAGTTTCAACCCCTACTTTTGTCGGCTCAAATAATAAATTAATTATGGCAAACACAGCAGACATCAGCCGTGGAATGATATTGCAATTAGACGGCAGCTTGTACAGCGTGATAGAATTTGGCGAAAACAAAACTGCCCGTTCCGCAGCTAAGGTTTGGGCTAAACTGAAAGGTGTAGATAACAAACGTAGTATTGAAAAAACCTGGAATAGTGGTGAAACGATTTATCCAATCCGTGTTGAAAAAAGAACACACCAATACCTTTACAAAGATGAGACTGGATACAATTTGATGAATAGCGAGACTTATGAGCAAATTGTGTTGGCAGATGAAATGATTGATGCACCTCAGTTTTTAAAAGATGGTAGTGAAGTTTATGTATTTGTAAATACCGACACCGAATTGCCAATTGGCGCAGAATTACCAGAAAAGATTGTGGTAAGAATTACTTACGTAGAGCCAGGTTTGCGCGGCGATACTGCTACACGTGCATTGAAGCCAGCCACTGTGGAAACAGGTGCTACTGTAAATGTTCCGTTGTTTGTTGAAGATGGCGAATTGATAAGAGTAAACACAAAAACAGGAGAATATATTGAAAGAGTAAAAGAATAGATAGTAGTTATGAGTTATAAGTTATGAGTGACTAATCCCTAGCTTATAACTTATAACTCATACCTTTTTTACATGACTTAAAAACTTTTATTTAATATTACAATTACTTTGTCTTTCCTTTGAAAAATTATAAAAAAAGGAATTGTCATTTTCTAACTGTTAACTTACCGTATAAAATAAATTCTTATGGATTTAAAACAGATTCACGAACTAATAAAGCTTATCAATAAAAGTAATATTGGCGAAATAAGCATTGAAGACAAAGATGGTAAGGTGACCATCAAACAAAAGGATGAACCTGTAGTTTCTTACGCCCAGGCTCCTTTGCCACAACAAGTATATAATGTGGTAGCTCCTCAACAAACAATCTCTGAACAGCCACAAGCCAACAACCCAGGTCCTGCTGCCCCTGCCGCAAAAGCACCTGATAACTTAGTAACCATAAAGAGTCCAATGATTGGTACTTTCTACAGGAGACCATCTCCCGACAAACCTAACTTTACAGAAATAGGAACAGAAATTACTGTAGGCAAAACATTGTGTATCATAGAGGCAATGAAACTATTTAATGAAATAGAGTCTGAAATTAGTGGAACTATCGTTAAGATACTAGTTGAAGACAACAGCCCGGTTGAATACGATCAACCATTGTTCTTGGTAGAGCCTGCTTAATTATCTTTATAGCTGTATCGAAATCGATTTAGCAAAAATTTTCGCTACACTACTAAGGGTATTTTCATTTTAGGTAAGCAAGCCTAAAGAACACCTGCTAATCTGCTATCACAATGATAGCTAATGCAGTATTTTCATTAGTTAATTGAGACAATATGTTTAAGAAAATATTAATTGCCAATCGTGGAGAAATCGCCCTCAGGGTCATCAGAACTTGTAGGGAAATGGGTATCAAGACGGTAGCTGTTTATAGTACTGCCGATAAGGATAGTCTTCACGTACGTTTTGCAGATGAGGCGGTTTGCATAGGAAAGCCTGCAAGCACTGATTCCTATTTGAATATCCCTCACATAATGGCGGCGGCGGAAATAACCAATGCCGATGCAATTCACCCTGGTTATGGTTTTTTGGCTGAGAACAGTAAGTTCTCTCAGATATGTGCAGACCACAACATTAAGTTTATCGGGCCAACACCCGACATGATTAATGCAATGGGGGACAAAATAACCGCTAAAGAAACAATGATAAAGGCTGGTGTGCCTGTTGTTCCAGGTAGTGGTGGCTTGTTGGAAAGTGTAGAAGAAGCATTAGAACTTGCTAAGAATAAAGTAGGCTATCCAGTAATACTGAAAGCTACAGCGGGTGGCGGTGGAAAAGGCATGAGGGTTGTTTGGAATGAGCAAGAAATGGAAAAAGCCTTCAACACTGCTAAGCAAGAAGCTGCTGCATCGTTTAAGAATGATGGTATCTACATGGAGAAGTTTGTTGAAGAACCTCGCCACATAGAAATTCAGATAGCTGGTGACCAATATGGCAATGTTTGTCATTTGAGTGAAAGGGATTGCTCTATTCAACGTCGTCACCAAAAGTTGGTAGAGGAAAGTCCGTCTCCATTTATGACACCAGACTTGCGTAAGGCAATGGGAGAAGCAGCTATCAAAGCTGCACAATCTATCAACTATGAAAGCGTTGGTACTATCGAGTTCTTAGTAGACAAGCATCGCAACTTCTATTTCATGGAAATGAATACACGTATTCAGGTAGAACACTGCGTTACCGAAGAAGTAGTAAGTTTCGATTTGATTAAAGAACAGATAAAGATTGCCATGGGTGAACGTATTTCTGGTAGAAACTATGAACCTAAAATGCATGCTATCGAGTGTCGTATCAATGCAGAAGATCCTTACAACGATTTCCGTCCTTCCCCAGGAAAGATTACAACTTTGCACACACCAGGTGGTCATGGAGTGCGCGTAGATAGTCACGTTTATGTGGGCTATGTGATTCCGCCTTATTACGATAGTATGATAGGCAAGTTGATAACCGTAGCACAAACGCGTGAAGAAGCCATCGATACCATGTATCGTGCCTTGAGTGAATACGTGATTGAAGGGGTAAAGACAACGATTCCTTTCCACCTTCAGCTGATGAAGAATGAGGATTTTAGGAGTGGAAACTTCACTACTAAGTTCTTGGAAAGCTTCGAGATGAAATAAAACAGTTTCTTAATTTCAAAAAATAAAATGCGTCAGTTGGATATGTTCCGGCTGACGCATTTTTGTTTGGTGTAATCTTAGCAATAAAGTGGGCCCAGTATGTAAGAGGCCTGAAGTCGGGTAGTTTGAATGACTAGAGTGCTTGCAAATTAGAGAACATTTAATCCTTCTGATTGAAAAAATGCTTTATTAGTTCATAAAATAAGGTGTTACATTACAGAAAACAAGTTAGTAGAAGATTTATAACTGAACAATTAGCAACAAATCCTATATTTATTCCTTAATTGGAATAGAGGCGGATGTGTATTAATTAATTAAATAAAAAATTATGGCAGTACAATTAATTGCGGATAGCGGTTCTACTAAATGCGAATGGTGTCTGCTGTCTAATGGAAAGAAAAAAATAATTAATACGCAAGGTATCAGTCCCTATTTTGTAAAGAGGGAAGATATTGTGGCAATACTTGAAAATGAATTGATACCCGAACTAAAAAATGTGGAGGTAGAAGAATTGTATTTTTATGGTACAGGACTAACCAATCCTGCCAATGAAAAAGTGGTTCGCTTAGCCTTAAAGCAAGTATTTTCTGGCGTTGAAATAATGTTGGAGGACGACCTTTTGGGTGCTGCAAGGGCTTTATGTGGAAGAGAAAAAGGAATTGCTTGCATACTCGGGACAGGCGCAAACTCTTGTTATTACAATGGGAAGAAAATTGTAAAAAATAGTCCCGGATTAGGATATATTTTGGGTGATGAAGGAAGCGGGTCCTATCTAGGCAAGAAAGTTATTCAGTATTATCTCTACAATACTTTTGATGAAGAGCTGATGTATCGTTTCAATAAGCAATATAATGTTACTAAAGACGAGATATTGAATAGTGTTTACAAAAAGCCATTGGCAAACAGATACTTGGCTAGCTATGCCTATTTTCTTGCAGAGAACCGTGGACATTATATGATTGAAAATATTATTGAGGATGGATTGAATGATTTCTTTTTCAATCACTTATATAAATATGAAGAGACCTGGAAGATGCCCATCAACTTTACAGGTAGTATCGCTTTTGGATTTAAGGATATACTTCAAGAACTTTGTCACACGTATGAACTCGAATTGGGGACTATCATGCAGAGTCCGATGGATGGACTGATTGAATATCACAAGGAATAGTTTCAGGATGCAACTTGCAGCCTGAACATCATAATTAAAGTTTCATGCATCTCATCGAACCACATTTCAATTGGCGGTATATGTACAATGCGGAGGAGGATAAACGCTCCCCCTTTTACGGCGTGGTACATAGCGAATTTGAGTTTTCTACAACAGTCTACAACTATTACATCCATCCTCAATGGGAAGATTTTGGAAGTAATACCCTCTATCTAAAGATTATTTATGTAGACTATGAACTGAATTTTGCCATCATTGAGATGATTGGAGAATGGAACGATGCCATTGAGAACGACATTATGGAACTAAAACGAGAGGTGATAGACAAGCTTAGTTATCATAAAATCACCAAATTCATTCTTATTACCGAAAATATCCTCAACTTTCATAGTGGCGACAAAGATTATTATGAAGAATGGTTTGAAAACGTAACCGATGAAAACGGTTGGATAGTTTCTATCAATATGCCTGAACAAAGCCAATATGATTTTCGTAAACGCAAGCTAAACTACTACATTGAGTTGATGGAAATCCCCGAATGGCGCACCTACAAACCTTATCATCTATTTAAAAAAATAGATGATATCATTATGAGAAGACTCGATTGAGGCGTATTTAATTTTATTCAAGCCACAATCACTGAACAATCCAGACTGAAATAAAAATAATCAATGAAGCAAAAATATTCACTGCATCAGGCTTCGTGCATTTCATTGGTAGCAACTATTATCGTTTTCGTAATTAAGACTGTATCGTTTGCGTTTATTTCTCACTTTTGTCAGGTTACTAAACTTTTAACTGCCATTCATGATGTCTTTACGCAAGCTTGTTATCTTTTTATCCGTAGCCTTTTTAGTGTTTTCTACTACTGTTACTGCCCAATTAGATCATTCCTCCATTTATAAAAATGGTTGGATTGACTTTAATAAGAATGGCAAGAAGGATGTTTTTGAAGATCCTTCCCAACCTGTAGAAAAGCGCGTGGCCGATTTGCTCTCTCAAATGACTTTGGATGAAAAAACTTGTCAATTGGCTACCTTATATGGTTATGGAAGGGTGCTAAAAGATGAGTTGCCTACCCCTGAGTGGAAGCAGAGAATCTGGAAAGATGGCATCTGTAACATCGACGAAGACCTGGCTTCTTGCAACGGTCGTTCCAAAACTTTTACCAAATATTCATTCCCTTATAGTCGCCATGCCGATGCTATCAATACCATTCAAAAGTGGTTTATTGAGGAAACAAGGATGGGCATTCCTGTTGATTTTACCGATGAAGGAATCCATGGTCTGGAGAATGAAAAGGCGACTGCCTTGCCCGCTCCTATTGCGATGGGCTGTACCTGGGATAAAAATATTATTCTGAAAGCGGGTCATATTGTGGGAAGGGAAGCAAAGGCGTTGGGTTATACCAATGTATACACCCCCATTCTCGATTTGTCTCGCGACCCTCGTTGGGGTAGGGTTGTAGAAACCTATGGTGAAGATCCCTTCCTGATTGCAGAACTAGGTAAACAGATGGTCATCGGAGTGCAAAGCGAGGGCGTGGCTTCTACCCTAAAACACTATTGTGCCTACAGCGTACCAAAAGGTGGACGAGATGGTAATGCACGTACCGATCCACATATTAACCCACGAGAATTGTTCGATTTGTATCTATATCCTTATGAAAGAATTATTAAAGAAGCCAATCCTTTAGGCGTTATGAGTAGCTATAACGACTGGAATGGGATGCCTGTAACGGGTAGTTATTACTTTTTAACAGAACTACTTCGTGAGAAATTTGGCTTTACAGGGTATATAGTGAGCGATAGTGATGCAGTGGAGTTTCTATTTACCAAACACCATGTGGCAAAAGATTCTGCCGACGCTGTAAGATTATCTTTAGAAGCAGGTTTAGATGTTCGTACCAACTTCCAACAGCCAGAAACCTTCATCTTGCCTGCCCGTAAATTGGTGAAAGATGGTTTGTTAGGGATGAACACCATCGATAAGCGAGCAGGGGAAGTGTTGAGTGTAAAGTTCCGCCTTGGCTTATTCGATCATCCTTATGTGGATGCTAAAAAAGCAGATGAGATCGTGTATAATGACGATGCAAAAACCTTCCAGAAACAAATGTCTAAGGAAGTATTGGTTTTATTAAAGAATCAAAACAACCTCTTGCCATTAGATAAATCTAAAATTAAAAATATACTGGTAACCGGTCCTTTGTCAGATGACAAGCAGACTTCTATTAGTCGTTACGGCCCCTACAATGTAAACATAGTATCGGTGTTAGAAGGCCTAAGGAACTATGTAGGTAATACGGCAACCGTTAATTATGCTAAGGGCTGTGAAGCCTATGATAAAGAATGGCCGGAGAGTGAATTGTATCCTACCCCTATTTCACCCGAAGAACAAAAAGGGATTGATGAGGCGGTGGAAAAAGCCAAACAATCGGATGTGGTGATTGCAGTGGTGGGCGAAACAGAAGATCAGTTTGGGGAGAGCAGAAGCCGCACCAATCTAGATTTAACGGGTCGTCAATTGCAATTGTTGCAAGCACTCTATGCCACTGGAAAACCCGTTGTTGCGGTGTTAATTAATGGTCAGCCATTAACCATCAACTGGCCAAACAAATATTTACCTGCCATCATCGAGGCTTGGTGTCCAGGTGCAGAAGGCGGTAATGCCATTGCTGAAACTTTGTTTGGCGACTATAATCCTGGTGGTAAATTAACCATGACATTTCCTAAATCTGTTGGTCAGATTGAGTTAAACTTTCCTTTCAAACCGGGTTCTCATGCTGGTCAGCCCGGCGATGGTCCCAATGGATTTGGCAAGACCAATATCTATGGTGCTCTGTATCCTTTTGGTTATGGGTTGAGTTATACCACCTTCAAATACAGTAATCTGGTGGTTACGCCTACCAAGCAAAAAGCAACGGGTAACATCGAAATTTCAGTAGATGTAACCAATACGGGCAGCCGAAAAGGCGATGAAGTGGTGCAGTTGTATTTTAAACAAGAAACAAGTAGCGTTACGGTTTATGAAAGTCAGTTGAGGGGTTTTGAAAGGATTACTTTAGCGCCTAATGAAACAAAAACGGTTCATTTTACTTTAACCCCAAGGGATATTTCTTTGTTGGATAAAGATATGAAGCGTGTGGTAGAACCAGGTGCTTTTGATGTGTTGATTGGTAGTTCGAGTGAGGACATCAGGGTGAGTAAGCAGTTTATAATTGAGTAAGATTGTTCTTTTAAAAGGTTTTTAGGTTAGGAAATGGATAGGTTTAGGTTAAAAGTAGCCTTTTTTCAGTGTCTGAATAAGTTCTTTTAGAGCTTGAATAACTTCTTTTATCCTTCAAATAAGTTCTTTTAGAGCTTGAATAAGTTCTTTCAAGACTTAAATAACTTCTTTCAAGGCTCAAATAAGTTCTTTCAAGACTTAAATAAGTTCTTTTAGAGCTTGAATAAGTTCTTTTAAGGCTTGAATAAGTTCTTTCGAGACTCAAATAAGTTCTTTTAAGGCTTGAATAAGTTCTTTCGAGACTTGAATAAGTTCTTTTGAGGCTTAAAAGAAGCGGTTTTAATCATTTTTCATTAAAATAATTTAATCATAATTAAAATAGTAAGCATGAACAAGGCAAACATGATGGAGCAAACAATGCGTTGGTATGGACCAAAAGATCCGGTTAGTCTATCGGATATCAGACAGGCAGGTTGCACAGGCGTGGTGACGGCATTGCACCACATACCAAACGGGCAAGTGTGGACAGTAGAAGAAATTGAAAAACGCATTGCAGAGATAGAAGCTGCCGGACTAAAATGGAGTGTGGTGGAAAGTGTGCCGGTTCATGAAGCGATAAAAACACATGCAGAAGGGTATCAAAAATACATTGACAACTACAAACATTCCCTCAAGAATCTGAGTAGTTGTGGGATAAATATTGTGACTTACAACTTTATGCCGGTATTAGATTGGACAAGGACCGACCTTGCCTACACCGTGGAAGATGGTAGTAAAGCACTTCGATTTGAGAAGGCTGCTTTTGTGGCTTTCGATGTTTTTCTGTTGAAAAGAAAGGGTGCAGAGAAGGATTATACAACCGAAGAAATAGCACGTGCTAAAGCGCGATTTGAAGCAATGGGTGCCGATGAAAAGAAATTATTGGAAAGAAATATCATTGCAGGATTACCAGGAAGTGAAGAGAGTTTTACTTTAGAATTATTCCAGAAAGCATTGGATGCCTATGATGGTATTGATGCCAACAAACTTCGTGAACACCTTATTTATTTCTTGAAAGAAGTAATCCCTGTTGCAGATGAAGCAAATGTAAAGATGGTCATTCACCCTGATGATCCGCCCTATAGTATCCTTGGTTTGCCAAGAATTGTGAGCACCGCCGCAGATGCCGAAGCGTTGTTTGCAGCCGTTCCATCGTTGAACAATGGCTTGTGTTTCTGCACAGGTTCGTTCGGCGTTCGTCCCGATAATAACTTGCCTGCAATGGTAAAACAGTTTGGCGACAGAATCAATTTCATCCACCTGCGTAGCACCAAAAGAAATGAATACGGCGATTTCTATGAAGACAATCACCTAGAAGGAGATGTCGACATGTTCTCCGTAGTAAAGGAATTGGTGGCTGTGATGAAGAAAAGAAACATCTCCATCCCCATGCGTCCCGACCACGGACACCAGATGCTAGATGATTTGAAGAAGAAAACCAACCCGGGTTATTCTGGTATCGGAAGATTAAGAGGTCTTGCCGAATTGAGAGGTTTGGAGTTGGGTATAGTTAAGTCTATGGGATAATTGATAACGGATAGTTATTAATAATTAACTCAAACAGCTTCTTCATTATTGAAACTTTATTTTCCAGGCCCACATAGGGCATTGGCTGTTTTTTTTGTCTTAATAAGCCAAAGTAGAACTGTTTGCTTAAAATGAATGTATCAAATCTTTAATAATTATCCATTGTCAATTGTAAGTTATCAATTATCAATTTAAAATAGTAGCATGATTTCAATTATTAATCAAGCGGGAAAGTATGGAGATAAGACCGCTATTATTGCCGATGATAAACAATACAGCTATCAGGAATTGTTGGCCGCCTCTTCTTCTTTTGCCAGCGATTTATTGTTGGAGACAGACGATTTACATGAAGCAAGGGTTGGCTATATGGTGAATCCTGGCTTTGATTATGTAAAAGTTCAGTGGGCTATCTGGCAGGCTGGCGGTGTGGCGGTGCCTTTGTGTTTGACGCATCCGTTGCCTTCTTTGCAATATGTAATTGAAGATACCAATGCTACCATTGTGGTGGTTTCGCCTGAATATGCGCCCATCCTTTCTGATCTGTGCAAGGAGCGCAGTATCCGTTTGGTGGTTTTGGGAAGCGAAGAAATAAAAGAAAACGTCACCTTACCTTCAATAGATACTACCCGAAGGGCAATGATTCTATACACGAGTGGTACGACCAATAAACCAAAAGGGGTAGTTACTACCCACAAAAACATTAAAGCGCAGGTGACTACGCTGGTGAAAGCTTGGGAGTGGACGACTGCAGACCATATCATTTGTGTGTTGCCTTTGCACCATGTACATGGTATTATCAATGTAGTTTCTTGTTCTCTTTTAAGTGGTGCAACTTGCGAGTTCTTACCATCTTTCTCCGCAGAAGGAATATTCAATTTGTTCCTACAAGGCAAGTTAAACTTGTTTATGGCAGTGCCAACTATCTACTTTAAACTGATTGCTCACTGGGAATCTCAGTCTAAGGAAGTGCAAAAAGAACTGACTGATTGTATGAAGAAGTTCCGATTGATGGTATGCGGTTCAGCTGCATTACCAGTAACGGTGATGGACAAGTGGCAACACATCAGCGGTCAGATTCTATTAGAAAGATATGGGATGACGGAAATTGGAATGGCTATCAGTAACCCTTATCATGGAGAAAGAAGGCCTGGCCATGTGGGTATTCCTTTACCAGGTGTAAATATCAGATTGGTAGATGAGCAAAATAAGGATGTAGCACCAGATCAACCAGGAGAGATACTAATTAATGGTGATAATGTGTTTCTAGAATATTGGAACAGACCCAATGCTACCGAAGAGTCTTTTGTTGATGGAAGATGGTTTAAATCAGGTGATATTGCTATTGTCGAAGACGGCTACTACCGTATTATGGGTAGGAACTCGGTGGATATTATCAAGTCGGGCGGGTATAAGATCTCTGCTTTAGAGATAGAGGAAGTACTGCGTACCCACAACCTGATAAAGGACTGTGCCGTTGTAGGGATTGACGATGACGAGTGGGGCGAATTGATTGTAGCAGCATTGGTAGTGTCCGATCCTGCCATTGATTTGAAGGAATTGAATAAGTGGTTGCGCGAGAAGATGGCGGCATACAAAACGCCTAGAAAGTATTTATTGGTGAGTGAATTGCCACGCAATGCAATGGGTAAGGTTACTAAGAACGATGTAAAAAAACTATTCGTATGAAACAACTAAGGGTTTACTTATTGATTGTTGTCCTAGGAATAGGACTGTTGAATGCCTCTGCACAGAAGCGTTTTCAGTCTGTGGTCTTTGATGCAATTGATTCAACAACGAACATTCAGTACGGACAAGCAGTAAACCTGAAAGGGAGAGACGAAAGGCTTCTTCTAGATGTTTTTCAACCCAAAGGAGATACTGCAAAGCGCCGCCCCTTATTACTATTCATTCATGGCGGTGGGTTTGTTAGCAATAACAAGGTTACTGGTTTTGGTAATTTGGTTTGTTGGGGAATGTCAAAGCGTGGTTATGTAACTGCAAGTATCGATTACAGGTTAGGTATAGACAAATCTAATCCAAATAAAGATGGACATATAGAGGCGATGTATCGTGCACAACAAGATGGTAAAGCTGCTATCCGATTCTTCAGGAGATATGCGGATACTTATGGCATAGATACTTCTCAGATATTTATCGCAGGTAGTTCTGCCGGCTCCATGACCTGTTTGGGGATTGCTTATATGCAAGAAAAAGATGTTCCGACTAGTATAAACAAAAACCAGTGGGGAACATTGGAGGGGAACAGCGGTAACCCTGGTTATTCTTCTAAAGTGAGTGGGGTAATCAATTGTTGGGGCTCAATGATGGACTATAAATGGATAGAGAAGGGCAATGTTCCCTTGTTTAACATAGCTGGTACAGCAGACAAAACGGTTCCTCATGATAGTTCTTACGGGTATAGTAGTTTCAAATATGGTTCTTATATCCTCTATCAAAGGTGTCTGGAAGTTGGTGTATCCACAGGTTGGAGACCGTTTGTAGGTACAGGACATACGTTGGATAATAACAAAACCAAACAGGATAGCGCTGTTCAATCAATGGCGGCGTGGTTATACACGCAGTTGAAGATTGTAAAAGGCAAGAATGAAGAAGGCGTATTTCGTTATGAAAAGGACATCAGTGCCTTCGATAGTTTAAATAAAGTAGAGCATTATTCCGACCAAGCAATTATGTTCCTCGGTAGTTCTTATATACGATTATGGAAGAATATCCGGGAAGATATTGGGTATAAAGAAGTAATACACAGAGGCTTTGGCGGTAGTAATATGAGGGACGTGGCATACTATGTAAAGCGTATTGTGTATCCGCACAACCCTAAAGCCTTGTTTATGTATGTGGGCAATGATATTGTGGATAGCGATAAAGACAAAACGCCCGATCAGGTCTTTGAACTGTTTAAGTATGTGGTAAAAGTTATACGGGAGAAGTACCCTGCAATGCCAATCACTTGGTTGCAGATTTCGCCTAGTCCAAGGCGATGGGCTGTCTGGGATAAAGTGACAGAGGCTAACAACCTGATAAAAGCTTATTGTGAAAGCAATCCAAACTTATATTATATCCCTTCTTCTGATAAATTTTTGGGAGAAGATGGGAAGCCGATAGCCAAATATTATCGAGATGATAACCTTCACTACAATGAAGAAGGATACAGGGTTTGGGGAAAGAACATCAAAGAGAAGGTAAAAGAAATAACAGGGAAGTAATAAGTTATACGTTTTAAGTTTTACGTATAACAACTCTCACTTATTACTTAATACCTACAACTTAAAACGTATAACGTACAACTAATTGCTATATGAATAAACAAACGTTTAAGTTAATCTGTGCCTGTTTAGCAGGTTTCGCATACTCGGCAAACTATACTAACCATGCACCGTTGGCTGGTATATTGATGAAACAGTTTGTGTTTTCGAAGATGTACGCAGGGTTTTTAACAACGGGCATCTTTACAACGCATGCCATCATGCAGATACCGGGGGGACATCTTGCAGATAAGTATGGTGGAAAGAAGACACTGATAGCGGCATTAAGCATCATCATTGTATGTAATGCCGGACTTGCCTTCTCAACGAGTTACGAACAGCTACTGATTTGGAAGATACTAGTTGGTTTCGGAACAGGAATAGCCTTTGTAAGTGGTTCGAGGTACCTGACGCAAGTATTACCACAAGAAATGTTACTGAAAGGACAAGGTTTTTATGGGGCATCAATCTTAATGGGTTCGGGCTTCGTAATCTTCGCAGTACCACGAGTGGCACAAGATTTTGGCTGGTCCATCTCTTTTCTAACCACTGCAGGTGTAGCCTTGGCGGTATTGGTATTGTGGTTAACAGCAGCACCTAAACCCGTGTTAAAACCACACCCACATGTAAGTTTGGGTAGTTTGCTATCCCACGGACAATTGTGGTTATTAGGGTTAGTACAGATGTCAACATTCGGCGTAGTCTTGGTTATTGGTTCATGGGTGATAGAAATGTTGAAGGTGAAAGTAGGGCTAGCCCCTATAACGGCAGGCTCAATAGGAAGTTTAGTGTTATTGCTGGGAATAATTACACGTGTAATGGGAGGAACACTGATATTGAAACTTGGATACAGATGGTTATTAATACTAAGTTTATTTATGATAGGAACTGGTGCAGGTTTATTGTCACTTACAAGTTCTTCGTTTGCATTGGCACTCACTGCCATTGTTATTATGGGTTTTGGTGCAGGATTACCTTATGCGGCATTGTTCAACAGAGCGGTTGCTTTGTTTCCAGGCAGAGGTGGGGCCGCCATGGGATTGGTAAACATGATTGGTTTAGTAATGATTCTGGCAGGTGCGCCTTTGGTAGGTAAGATTGCAGAGTGGACGGGTAGTTTCTCATCGGCATTCTTATCTATGTCCATCTTCGCTTTCGTAGTCATGTTTGCATCGTTGGGTATTAAAAGAGAATATCATCATCACCATAGTTAATTAGAACTTTTATGATTATTGAGTACGGTACACCAGCGTTTAAGGAAGAATGGTTGGACTATGTTCAACAAGACCCTGTGCATCCTTCTATCCCATTGGATATTAGGATTAAAGGAACACGTACCATATTGGCTTACTTAGATACCGAAGACGGCGAACCTCATGCTATTATCGGCATAAAGTTGGGGGATAAACTTCCTCAAAACATGGAGTTCATACTAAGCGATGATGATGCGACTGAAGTGGTGGACGACAACTATATGTTTGCCATCTTCTATTCTATCTTCAAGCTAGAACATTCCACCTTGAAGGGTGCTGGTGCAATTGCCATCAAAGAAGCTAAACAACATTACCGCAACAAAGGCATGAAACGTTTCTTCACGTTGAGTCCAATTCCAAGCCTTAGAAAGGACTTTAAGTACATCCCCGCAGAGCGGGCTATTAAAAAGTACTTGAATGCAGGAACTGGTTCTGTATCTAAATTCCATTTATCCAATGGGGCAACCATCCACGCCATCCATTACAATGCAGATATGAGTCCACAGCGCATCTTCGAAAGCTGGGGCATCATGGTTAACTATGACTACTGTGATTACCTGTAAAATGGATATTGATATTTCTCTCTTTTTTTATCTCAGCACATATTAGCATTGAAGTCGGCACATTGCCACTAATAATTTGATTAAATGCGATAGTATTATCACTTTCACCGATGTTTTAGACTTAATTATCAATAGCCATCATTACAAATTGCGGCTTTTTATCACTTTCGTGAAAAACAAGCTTTCAATGAAACGATTTATTACCCTTCTCATTGCAACGATGGGTTTAGGCTATTTGTTCGCAACTCCTATTAGCCCGACAACCGCCAAAACCGTGGGACTAAACTTCTTTGCCACAAGGGTCTCCTCCAGGAAGCTTAGCGCTGTATCCGACTTGCAACTGGCTTATACTGCTACAGATGCCCTCGGCAATAACTGCTTCTATGTGTATAATGCCTCCAATACGAAAGGCTTTGTGATAGTTGCTGCAGATGATGTTTCCGCTCCTATTTTGGGATACTCAGATGAAAGTAATTTTGATCTGGTAAACATTCCAGAACAGATGAAAGTGTGGTTCAGTATCTGCAAAAAGCAAATTACTTATGCGGTAATCAATAAGATATCAGCAACCAATAAAATCAAAAATGGCTGGCAGGAGTTATTGAATCCTCCAGACAGAAGGGGCTCAATGCTATTTGGCCAATCGCCTAGCGGACAAACAGCTGTAGCGCCTCTGGTGAAAGTATTCTGGAATCAAGGAACCAACTATAATACCTTCTGCCCTTATGATTCGGTAGGAGGTGGAAGATCCGTTACAGGTTGTGTAGCTACTGCAATGGCTCAGGTTATGAAATTCTGGAATTACCCTAAAGTGGGGATTGGTTCAAATTCATATACACCAACTAAACATACTTATGAGGGGGTACAAACTGTAAACTTTGACAGTACCACTTATCAGTGGGACTCCATGCCTGCCTACATTGGCACAGGTACCAGCGCTACTCAGGCCAAAGCAATTGCAATATTGATGTATAGCTGTGGGGTTGCTGTAAATATGAACTATGGTGCAAGCGGCAGTGGTGCATACACATTAGGTGGGGCTAAATATCATAGTGCAAACTGGGCGTTGGTCAATCATTTCGGATACAATCCCAACCTTCAGGGACTTTCCAGAAAGTCGCATAGTGATGGCGAATGGGTAAGTTTGATAGAAAATGAATTGAATGATGGCAGACCATTATTATATGCTGGCGAGGACACTTCTACCACAGATGGTCACTGTTTTGTATTGGACGGATACGATGTAAATAACTTTTTCCATTTCAACTGGGGATGGGGAGGGCTGGACAATGGGTATTTTATGATAGACTCTCTCAATCCTGGCACCAATGGTATTGGCAGCGGAAGCGGCAAATACAACAACTACCAGTCGGTAATCATTGGAATACAACCTGCTACTGCAACCTACAATCTTACCCTCAACAACTACCTTACTCCAGCAGATACTACCATAGGTTTTGACAATGCCATTACTATCTCTACTAATATCCTGAATAATGGTACAGGTATTTTTGTAGGTGACATTGGTGCAGCTATTTATGATACCTCCTCCAACTTCATAACTTTCGTGAAAATACTCTCCAATAAGTCCCTTGGTGCAGGTTATCATTATACCAATAACCTCACATTCTCCACAAGAGGCCTTAGTAATGTGTTGCCGGGCGCTTATTATGTTCAGATTTTAGCCAGGCCTACTGGTGGCGACTGGGCTTTTGTTGCAGACAATGGTAGCTATCACAATATTGCTTCCTTTAATATATTGAACAATACAAAGGGTGTTGTTTTATATGACTCTATCACCCCTACTACACAAAGCTTTACGCAAGGAAGCAAGGCAGGCGTTTCTTTGAATATCCAAAATACTTCTGCCAATACTTTCTATGGAAAGTACACTGTTGCCTTATATAACCTGAATGGTACGTTGGCACAAACCATTGGTAGTTATAGTGAAACCCAGGGACTTCTGCCTGGTACCAGCTATGCTAATCCCTTTGCATTTAGCATTGATACATTAAAACTAAATCCGGGTACTTATCTGATTGTGGTTACCGATAGTGCCTTCACAGGAACCACAAATGAATATACCGGGGCAGGCAGTTATCTGAATCCAGTAAGAATTAATGTGTTGCCTGCTGCTTTACTTCCAGATATATATGAACCCAACAATACTTTGGCGAAAGCTTATTTGCTACCATTGAATTTCATCAATGATACTGCACAAGCAAGTACGCCAGGTGCAAATATTACTGCCAGCAATCTGAAAGATTACTTCTACATCCAATTGCCTGCCGGATACAACTATTCTATTCATGTGCAGTTGGAGAATGCTAATTATAGTTCTATCGACTCCGTGTATTCGCTGGATGCTTTGTTTGCCTATTCCACCAACGCTGGCAGCACTTGGACTACCGATAAAACCAACGTCAGGACTATCTCGGCAGTGGGCCCTAAAACAGTTTATTTTAGAGTGGCGCCTAGCTTATCTACCTACTCTGGTCAGATAGGGACTTATATGTTGGGACTAACTATCATCAGGTCGCTCCCATTGCCTGTAGTTTTCAGTTCGGAGAGTGTAAATAATGCAGGTAACACCAGCTTGGTTAAATGGCAAGTAGCCAATGAAATCAATCTGGCCTCGTACAACATAGAACGTAGTTATGATGGTAAAGCTTTTAATGTAATTGGTACTGCCAATGCAACACTTGCAAAGGAGTACAGCTTTGCAGACAATAGTTTTAGCAAGGTAAGTAACGTTATCTTTTATCGGATTGCAGCGATAGATAAAACGGGAAGGGAAACTTACAGCAGCGTGGTATCGGTTCGATTAACTGTTGCCAATCACGCTATATCTATCTATCCAAATCCTGCAAAATCATTGCTGAACCTTCAACTGAATAGCAGCATCACAGATAAAGTGACAATACAGGTGGTTGATTTGTTGGGAAGGGTCTTGACCACTCAACAGCAATTGCTCGGTACAGGAAGTAATAGCTTCTCTGTTCCTATCGATCATCTTTCTAGCGGAAGTTATCTAGTAATCGTAAATGGAAAGAATGGAATCATTGGTCAGGAACGGTTTGTCAAGGAATAATGCCTGTTAAGGATATAACTAAGAAGGACTGTCCGTGGACAGTCCTTCTTAGTTATTGACTATTTTGCTCTCATTTTATTGCCCTTGGGGTCGTGGGTTACTTCTGCAAGACCTAGCACCTCCATCAATGGGGGAATGTACATACCAAAACGACCACGCAGTCCTTTCTTCAGGCCATACCAGCCACCAACGGGATTGTTTTCTGATCGTCCCCAAGCTTCAACAGTACCCTCTTTTGCTGGTTTCTGCTCGTCGGCACTACCTAGTTCCATCCAATCGCCATGTGCTTTCAGCATAGTGTGCAGGTCGGCAAGACAACGAAAGTCGTAGTGAAGTATTGTTTTACCAACGGTACAAACCAGTATTTCCTTGCCATCCTTAATGTCATTATACATGGTAAAGTCCGATGAAAGCGGTGGCGTCTTGAGTATCCAAGGACTTTCTTTTGTTCCTGTTGACATGTTTTTTTGTTTTATCAGTTGATTGATTGTTTATCCAACGCAATATATACCAATACAGGAACCTTACTATTTATTATGCTTCTTCAAGTCCAGATAATCCAAAAAGTAAATCAATTTAAAGGAGATAATGTTCTGCTCTGGGCTACCAAGTGTGCTATTGAAGTTTTGGGCATAAGTATGATTGATGAGCGCATCTTGTGTAGCGATGGCATTCTTCCAGGTTATCGTGAAGAAACTTCCCAATCTAAACTGCCAGGTGTACACCATATCTATATTGAAGTAGTTTTCGTTGTCATCTGCATTGGTGCTTATTCCAGCTGTCTTTGTCAGGTTTCCATCGTTCGACAAAACAAAAAACTTTTGGTTGCCCAACTCGCTCCAATAGTGTCTCAAGCGGAAACTAATACCCATTGTATTGGTAAAGTTGTACTTAGCTGAAAGAATATTCTCCACGCTTCTAACCTTTCTCAGTGCAAAGATGACACTATCGTTCACGTTGGTAGCAAAGCCCAGACTATTGTTTTGAGAGGTAATAGTGCTATTGATATTAGCAGAAAGCTTCTTATTAAACCTGTATTGCGCTGTTAAATCAATTTCATCAGAGGTAGAGCCATTTGTATGAAAGAACCTATGAAAAAGGCCATAGTTATAAGAGAACTGCTTTGCGTCGTTGCTCTGAATATAAAACCCTAGCATCCAGCTTCCTGGTCTTTTGAAATAGTATCCATCTGTGCGTGGTTCGTAATAATCGTGCTGTTCTGCATTCACATTCAAGGTAACATAGTAATATCCCAGACTCTTGAATTGTCCATTTACGTTTGTATTCAACTGCACACTCTGATAGTCCCTCGGTTCGTAATGTTGAGAATAGTATAGGTTGAAGTTGAAGTACATATTGTTGTAAAAAGAATGGGGCTTCAACCATTTATAGCCCAGATAAAGTGTATGATCGAAGTAGTTATTGTTGGTGAAATACCCCAAATCCTGATGCGTATATTTATTATCGGCAAAGTCTTCCGTTAGTGTAAAATTGAAGTTGCCGCTCACTTTGGCAAAGTTCACATTGTAGGTATATCCGCCCACTTGCCCACCATGCGCACTATCGCCGTACAACTGACTAGTAGCTAGCTTCCCAAAGAAGTTCCACTTCACTTTCTTATCATATAAGTCCCAAAGTCCCGTTGTTACATTGGCATTATAGTCCCTGCTGTTGCGGGAGACGTTGGTGTTTATGATTGATACACTCGAGTTGTGTTTCAAACTCTGGTCAAATACAAGGATATTGTAGTTGGTCAGTGGGGTCGTCTGTACCTGATACTGGTGTTTATTCGCATCCAGTATGGTGGCATATTGGGCATCAGTTACCGCATTCAAAACGCCGATTCCTAGTCCGCCAGCAGTGCGACCACTCACTTTGGTAGCATTGATAATTTTGCTGGACGTTGGATTTTTGATGATGCTGTCCCCCGTTGGCAAGTTATTTTGTACATCATAGAAGTGGATGGGCATCCCACCAATCCGCCTGCTGTAAAACACATTCCCTTTTGAGAAAAGCTCTGTTCCCTCTGTAAAAAAACTACGGTATTCGTTGTATTTCACTTCAAAAGGGGAAAGGTTAAGGATGTGATTATCACTCTGCACTTGTCCAAAATCTGGCACCAGCGTCATATCCAAGGTAAATGCCTGATTGATACCGTACTTCACATCCATACCGCCATTTACAGCCGTAGTGGTATTGGATACTCCGGGGGTATTGTAGGGATAATTGGTGATGTCGGTGGACAGATAAGGCGAAAACGACAACCGTACCGGCGGCTTAATGTCTTTAATATCCGTCCACAAGCCAAACTGGGCAAAGAAAGAATACTCCTTTTGGTTGATGGGGTTCCAGGTGAGGTTCTCACCAGCCTTCTTCCTTCTCCTAAACATATTTATGCCCCAGTTCTGAACCTTACCATTGCTAAACCTGATGGCGGAGTAAGGCACTTTCATTTCAAACGTCCAGCCATCCCCCACAATCTTCGATGCTGTCTGATAAACACTATTCCACGTGCCATCTTCCCCGGTAGACGAGTATTTGGCATCGTACTGTTCCCCCAATGGCGTTACATAATAGCCAAAACCATTTATCTTATCATTATAAGTATCAAACAATACGCCTACAAAGTCGTTGGCTCCAATCATATCCCGTCCCACTAGTTCACTAGACACGCTATCCTTGCTGCTTTCGTGGCAATAACCCGATATATAGATGGCATCATCGTCATAGAGAATCTTGATTTCTGTACGATTTTCGTAACGTTCGGGCTTACCAAAAGTAGGTTGACGCTCCACAAAGTGCGTTGCCAATGGAGCCGTTTTCCATGCTTCATCACTGATATCACCATCAATGATGATCTTTTGCGTAGTCTTTGTAGCAGGAAGTTTTAGGTGGATGCTCGTATCCACCTGTGCTTGTAGAAGCACAAAGCTGAATAAAAACAGCGTAAGTAAACGTAACCTCATAGTCTGTAGTTGTATGTTGCAAACATAGAGGCTATCTATTCTTCCTTTTGTCGAATTTATTTCAGCGGTCGCCGATTTTAGTTGTTAAACACATTTTGCGGTGTTTTCCTGTGATGAGTGGAAGACACTTAGTTTTGGAAGGCGTAAGCGAAATAGAATACAAGTTGCAGGTTTCAGGTTACAGAATGCAGGTAATTGGCAACTTGCATCCTGAAACTGGTAACTAGTAACCTGCAACCTACCCCCACCCCTCTACTTCTTCCCCATCCACACTTCTGCCATCTGTGCTTTGTATAGGGATGCTGGCGTAACCCCACCCACATTGATAGCTTCCCATACACCATTGTTGCGTACCAGTTTGGCGCCTTTATTTTCTCCCTTATAGCCTATGTTCCAGTTGTACGCCATCGGTGGATTTTGTATTGCCGCCTCTGCCGAGATGCAGTTCCAGAATACCTGATACGCCCCGCTCCATCCATGACCAGTGCCCCAGTTACCCCTATCCTGCGCATTGATGGCACCGTCGGAAGTTACGTTATCATATAGCGTACCTACTGCCCAACGATGGTGCGGACCAATGTCTGCATGAGTGAGTGTGGCGGTACAATACGTAAATACATTAGGACCACAAACCCTTCCCCCTGTTACAAAGTCGTGACGCCCATTGCGCGCCGTACAGTTCTG
Organism: uncultured Chitinophagaceae bacterium; assembly: GCA_903895845.1. Classification (GTDB taxonomy): domain Bacteria; phylum Bacteroidota; class Bacteroidia; order Chitinophagales; family Chitinophagaceae; genus Parasediminibacterium. The sequence continues at coordinate 14,506 of CAITVK010000111.1, read as the reverse complement.
GAACAGGTTGAGCTGACCATCGCAATTAAACGAATATCGCCTGCCGCCGGTGATGATTGAAACAGGATCCAGGCAAACGCAATTCCTGACCGTATTATTCTTGGACGAACTGCCGATGTTTACGCAGCTTGTCCCAAAATGCACCGATACAACATTCTGCACCCAACAGTTTTCCGCAGCCTCTATCTTGATAGCACACCAACCGTGCTGTTCGTCCGTTTCGTTGGAATAAGTAGAAATCATCCGCAGGTTCTCGATGCCTACCTCCGAGATACGCCCCTTAAAACTATACGGCATCAACAGTCCGCCGCCATATCTGGCATCCATCGGCATGACGATGGGGGCATTGATGGTGATGGTGCCAGTCTGTTTATCCACGCTGGTCACAATCCGTTCAAAGTCCTGGTCAAAACCTTTTGCCTCCCAGTTCCTGCCACCATCACGCAGGTCTTGTATATTGTCCATCCCAATAGCATGTATCCATCCATCAGTTGCAATCCGCCTCACCACCACAGGCTCATTCACCGTAAAAGAACTGGCATGTTTCACCCGGAACTGGTAAGCGCCCACAGGCACATAATCGTCTGTAATCCGTTCAGACTTTCCTTCTGCCGTCGATAGCTTTCCCTTTCCTTCCACCACCAGCAAGTCGCTTTGTTTGGTGGCTGTGTAGGTGATAACGGTACCATCTTCATTACTTCCCTCGCCTCTTATAATCAGCCCGTTCGTATTTATTTTAATGGTAGAAGCGATGGTGTAATTGCCTTTGGTGAGCAGGATAACCTTAGGGATATCAGTTGTTGGCAGATTGCTTACGCTGTCAATCAGTTGTTGCAGCCTGTGGGTATCATCGCCACCGCTAGGGGAAAGGGTGGCAACCAAGCGACCCGTTGGAAATGTGGCAGTACCACCCCGGTAGCCTACTGCGGTGAAGTCGGGGATGCGGTTACCAACCGAATCTTTGTAATAGGACAGTTTATTGTCTTTATCAATCTTCACCCAGCTAGAAGTTACCTGGGCCTGCGCATTGAAAATAAATACGAGAAAGGCGATAACGATTTGAAGTAGTTGTTTCATGAAGCAAGTAGTGTTGTGACTGATTAATTTATTGAACCAAATATAGCCCATGGACTAGGTATTGATTCATTTGTTTATTGAATTCAATTATTTCTTATTCTGTCCGATAAGGCAAGCGATACCCAAAAAAGTATTTGCTGTCATACCGATGCGGGTATCAGGGCAAATGAAGTGATTTGCTGTCATCCTCCAACGAGCATCAGGGCAAACTGAATCATTTGCTGCTATCCTCGTACGAGGAACAGGGAAAATTGAATCATTTGTCGTTATCCTCATACGAGCAACAGGGCAAACCGAGTCGTTTGCTCTTATCCTAGTACGAGGAACAGGGGAAATTGAATCATTTGCTGTTATCCTCGTACGAGCAACAGGGCAAACACTTTATTTCGTTCCAAAAAGCTGCTACCTCAATAATACAGTTGTTCCTTTTTTGAAGATTGGAGGACTGTCTAATGAACTCCGATAGCTAAGCATCCATACATAAGTACCCGATGGCTGCGGATTGCCATTGATGGTACCATCCCATTGGTTATCGAAGTTATGAGAGATGAATACTTGCTGTCCAAAGCGATTGTACACTACAAAAGTGAAATCAATAGCTTTGAAAATACCCTCTGGGTACAGCTTCCGATGCCCCTCCCTAGAGTCGGGCGTAAACACAGAAGGCACACCAATATAACAACTCTGCATCACCCGGGTGATGTGAGAAGCCGAATCGATGCAGCCAATACTATTGGTAACTTTTAGCGTAAGTGTATAGTCTTTTTCCTCCAGACCAGGTACCGGAAACGTACGCATCGGCGGGTTGGGGAGTGTACTTGTTTCGCCATCGCTATATTCCCACAGATAACTACTAATCTTGCCCGAGCTTTGATCTTGCACAATAAAATTATCATTGGGGCAATAGAACTCAGGTATCTCGAAGATTGCCTTTAGCGTATCAAACAAAAGATTCACTATCTGAAAAGTACTGTCGGTACAAATGCCATTAGATACGTTGAGATGAACAGTGTCTATCAGATATGTGATAGGCAACTGCCTGGAGAAACTTGGGATAGTATCCGTTGCCCCATCAGAAAACTGCCATAACCAATTGTTTTTATGGTTGTTGACCGCATTCCTAAAAGTGATATCTGCAATGGTACAGCCAAAGTTAATAACTGAGGTAAATGCCGCCGACACCGTATCGTAGGTAATAAAAGGCAGATAATTGCCCACAACACTTTCCTTGCCGCACTCGTTGATGAGGGTATTGCCATCAATGCCTTTTTTGAGATAAATAGTATCCATGCCGTCAAGCGTTATCGGCTTTTTAAACCTTACGGTAATGGACTGTGTAAAACCATTCTCATCGCAATTACCATAGGCACTATCCACAGGTACCGGATGGTTGCCTTTAATGATAAAGTCGCTGCCATCGGTTGCAATTGTGCTGCATTGTATGTTTTTATTAAATGTTAGCGTAAGTTGAGTGGGTTTGCATTGGGTGATACTGAGTGTATCCATCGGTGTAGGAAATTGCGGATAGATGGTAACAGGCAAGGAGTCACCCGGAGGGATCTGATTGTCGCAGATGTCTAGAATGGTGTTGCCGTCACTGCCATTTTTGATGTGAATGGTGTATTTGCCAGGCGTAATCGGATTGTTCAACACCAATAACACGGAGTCTGTATCGAAGGATCCATCACATTTAACGCCACTGGCACTGATGATATTAGATTGCTTTGTATTGATAATGAAATCGCTTCCATCAGCGGCAATACTTCCGCACTTCATTTTCTTATTCAGCTTGATATAGATGATAGTACCATCGCATGGGGCTCTTGCAGCACGCAACTGTGGTGGCGTTGTATCGGTAATGCTGGCAGTACCACCATCGAAGGCAAGCTTATAGCCGGATTGGTTGGTGCTGGTGAAATGACTGACCAACAAAAGGTAATCGTGTTTTGCGGTAACAGTAGGCATGGCACTGATGGTTGGATAATCTGTGCCACCGCAGTTGTTGAGTGACTGACCCGAACTATTTGCTCCAGTTATACCTGTATTACCCGACCAGTTGCAGGAGAAGAACAAGGCTGTATTGGTGTACACCTCATTCGGATCATGCCCTGTAATATCAAACAACTGCCAGTCGTAATCATCACTCAAATTGTTTGGCGTAAGCGTAAAGCCAAGTGTACCAGTTTTGAAACAGGTGAACTTATACCAGTAGGGATTGATGTCGGTATAGCTAATCTGATACCTGATGTTGTTTACTACAACAAAAGTTGGACAGGGTGGAACAGGTATGGTTGTGCCACCACAGGGTGGAACTGAGTCCTGATTGAAAGTATTGGTACCACATACAGGGAAAGCCGTAGATGGGGTTTGCCCCAAAGTAGTGCATGGCACAGCTATTTGCGCAAAGAGACTGCTGCAAATAAAAGACAATAAAACAAAAAGACTGATAAGTCTAACCATACAACAAGTCTGATGATTGCGCCGAAGTTATAGACTGTCAGTTTATTATCTTATTGTATTATTAATCTTTATCTTTCCCTTTAACAAAATTTTTTTACTATCATTGTAAGGTAATAATGCATCCTTCGTAATAGTATCTGAAGAATTGATATAAGGTTTATCAATTAAAACAGTTTAAACAAAAATATAAACAACAATGAAAAGCGTATTAGTACTAAGTATCGTCAGCCTCCTGTTCGTAGGAGCTTTTGCACAAACCGACAAATCAACACAGCGATTGGCTCAATACAATGTATCGAGCAAGCAACTAGCCATCAAAGGCTATGACCCAGTGGCCTACTTTGTTTCAGGAAAAGCAGTAGAAGGTAAACCTGCCTTTGCCACCAACTACCAAGGCATCAACTATTACTTTGCAAGTGCTGCCAACAGGGATGCATTTAAAGCCAACCCCTCCAAGTACGAACCACAATATGGCGGATGGTGTGCCTACGCCATGGGAAACGACGGCAGCAAAGTAGAAGTAGACCCCGAGACCTTTAAAATAGCAAACGGCAAGCTATATCTCTTCTACAACAAGTACTTCACCAACACCAAAAAGAGCTGGGATAAGGACGAAGCCCACCTGATGAAGAACGCAGATGCCAACTGGGCAAAGAGTTTCAAATAAATAACAAGCATGAGTCGTAAGTCGTAAGTAATGAGGCACAAGTCGTAAGCAAAAACACTGCAAATTCTCATCTTTTACTTATGACTTAAGACTTGCCACCTACAACTTCTTTTTTCTTAACTAACAACTAAACAAATAACAATGCAAACAACAAAAATTTTAATCTGGGTATGCCGCTTAGTAGCCGCTATCATCATGTTACAAACCCTTTTCTTTAAGTTTACGGCTGCGCCTGAATCAGTATATATCTTCGACAAAGTACATCTTGGTGCAGCAGGAAGAATTGGTTCTGGTATCGCCGAATTAATTGCTTCCTTACTAATCCTTTTCCCAAAAACATCCGTATATGGTGCTGTATTAGCTGTTGGCGTGATGGCTGGGGCCATTGCATCGCATTTATTTATCCTCGGAATAGAGGTAATGGGCGACCACGGTCAACTGTTTATCTATGCGGTGTTGGTAACAGTTGCATCGCTATACCTCATCTGGGATGGAAGAAAGAAACTGCTCTCATTAATCAACATAAAATAAAACTTTCTACGTATGACAACCACCGTGATACAAGAACTAATCGACTTTTTGTGTATAGTCGAAGCCGAACATTACACACGTCCTTCACAGATACTGAACAGGGCAACCATTGGGCAACACGTACGTCATTCGATAGAAATGTACCAATGCCTGCTGGCAGGCTATAGTGAAGGCAGCGTGGACTATGCCAAACGAAAGAGGGATATTGTGATTGAAAGTTCGCCCGATTATGCCGTAGAATGCCTTCAACGCATATTGGCAAGTGTAGAAAGAAAGGATAAACAAATGGCACTCATCAACAACGAGGACAGCTTTGCCACCAGCTTTACCCGTGAGTTGTTTTATTGCGATGAACACACCATTCATCACCTCGCATTGATACGGGTGGGCATCAATGAAATAGGTGGCTATCAATTAAATGAATCCTTTGGTGTAGCACCTTCCACCATCAAATACAGACAGTCATGTGCACAGTAAGTTTTGTGCCTGTGGGCAATAAAGTAATCATTACCAGCAATCGGGATGAGAAACTTGTGCGACCTGCCGCAATACCTCCTCAACAATTTCAAACACATAATGGAACGCTGTTTTATCCTGTTGATGCCAAAGCAGGTGGCACCTGGTTTATTGTCAACGACAAAGGTGATGCAGGTGTATTGCTGAACGGGGCGTATAAAAAGCACCTTCCCAAAGAGCAGTATCTGTATAGCAGAGGTAGTATCCTACCTGCTTTGTTTGATAGTGAAGTTCCTTACGAAACTTTGAAGGATTTTGATTTTGAAGGAATAGAAAACTGCACGTTGGTATTGTACATCAACAAGCATTTGTATGAATGTGTGTGGGATGGTATGGAAGCCGTTATAACCATGCTGAATACTACACAATGTTATATCTGGTCGTCGGTGACGTTGTACAATACCGAAATGATTACTGCCAGAAAGCAGTGGTTTAAGGAGTTTATTGCAAGTAATCTTTCACCAAATCAGGAAGAGATGATTCATTTTCATACCAATACAGGCAAAGGGAATACAGTTTTTGGGCTAAAGATGAATAGAGATAATGCCATGCTTACGGTAAGTATCACGTCGGTTTCAATTTCGGAAGCGTCGTCTGTGTTGCAGTACATGGATTGCTTGCAGGATAAACACGTTACAAACATCATAGAAAATAACCTCATCGTCAAATAGTAGTGTATGACTAAACTAGTGCAACAACTCCGTCAGCAACCATTCCTTATTCGCTTGTTCAACTGGGAATACTGGCCTTTTGATGTAGTTTATGCGCCTATGTATCTGGTTTATCTGTGGTTTGGTATACGGGCACGCTCCTTTTTCTTCTTTGCAGCTGCCAATCCCACTATCAAGAATGGTGGCTTTCTGATGGAGACGAAGAGTGCCATAGACCCGCTGATTCCTGATGCATATAAGCCAAAAACTATCTATTTTGACAATGGAATCCCCTATGCTACTGTCATTGAGGGCGTAAGAGAGAAGGGGATAGCGTTTCCACTCATTATCAAACCAGATAATGGTGCAAGAGGAAGGGCTGTTAGGAAAGTGAGTAACGAACAGGAACTGGAAATAGTGCTGCCATTGTACACTGTGCCTTATGTGCTACAGAACTTTATACCCTATCCCAAAGAAATGGGCTTGTTCTATGTGCGGATGCCCAACGAAACGAAGGGTAAGATTACTGGTATTGTGGGTAAAGAGTTTGTGAGGGTAACAGGTGATGGCAGGAGTACGATACTTCAGTTGCTGCAACAAAACAATCGCTATATTCTTCAGTTGCCCGTGTTGAAGAAGTTAATTACTGATAAGCTTAATACTATTTTGCCAGATGGGGAAACAGAAGTACTGCTACCGTATGGAAGTCATTCACGCGGATGTTTGTTTGTGGATGAAAGCCATCGGATTGATGAAAGGCTGACTGAAGTAATCAATGCTGTTTGCACTCAGATTGAAGGTTTTTATTATGGCCGCTTAGATATCCGCTTCAATTCCTGGGAAGAACTGGCAGCAGGTAAGAAATTCTGCATCATTGAAATAAACGGAGCAGGCTCTGACCCTACCCACATGTACGACCCGAGACATTCTATTTTCTTCGCCTACAAAGAAATAATAAGACACTGGGTGATGATGTATAAAGTCTCTGTCATCAACCATAAAAAAGGATGCCGCTACCTGTCTACAAGAGAAGGACTACAAATGTTTAAAGACAATGCTGCGTATGACAAGACCCTGAATTCATTGTTGGTTTAAGCGAGACAGTTTTTGATACAATTAAGTTAGCAGATAGCGGGATGCGACTTAATCTTTTAGACTAATAACTACTGTCTAACACCTTGCTTATTCTTTCTTTTGCTTCTTCTGAAAGTTTTTCTTCTGTGTGTGTATGTTTTGCTTGCTTGATGATAAAGCCAGTTTGTTTTTCAAATCTTTTGCAAAGAGAACAAATACCGAGGTGTAACCAGAGGGTTAACCGATCGAACAGGCTTATTTTACCCTGCTCTTTTTTAGAGATCAGGTAAGTAGCCTTTTTACAACTTATATTCAGTAAACTCATTTTGTTCCCTTTAACTGTTAATCCAATTTAACTCCAGGCACTTTCTCAGTTGCAGCTTTGCCCTATGTATCAGTACCCAATAGTTGGACGAAGAAATGTTAAGAACCTTACAAATCTCTTCTGCACTTAGGTCATCCATATATTTCATTACAAATACGCTTTGCTGCATCTCCTGCAATTTCTTCTTGCAAAAGTCTAGGATGCCATAAAATTCTTTTGTTTCAACGGGCTGATGATAATTAATGCCCCATTCGTTTGGTTGGTCTTCACGCGTCCAATGTTCTGCTTCATCAAAGAAATTACTGCTGGTGTCCACTTCTGCATATTGAACATTGCTGGTGCTTTTCTTTCGGTAATGATCTATAATTTTATTCTTACAGATAGCAAAAAGCCAGGTCTTTTCAGATGCCTCGGACTTGTAGGTATCTCTGCTTTTCCACGCACTCAAAAAGGTATCCTGTACGAGGTCTTCTGCCAAACCCTTGTCCGAAACCCTTTTTAGTGTGTAGTTGTAGAGGATGTCCCCATATTTGTTTACCCAATCGGTTGCCTGCACAGAAGGACTCATATCTCTCATTTGTTAATCAAAGGCTCAAAGTAAGGAATAAAATATTTAACCACGAGAAATATCAAATAATTAACTCAGACAGTTTCAAAGTGCCGAAAGAAACAAAGGTGTGGTGTAATTTGCTAGAACTACTTAATAACTTAAGTTGTTTTGACGCTTTTAAATCCAGAATCCGAAACCAAATAACGGCTTGTAGGGGTGGTAAATGGAATCTAGAAAACTTAATTTGTTGATAAGGAAAAGTATAACTACAATCCAAAGTCAGATTTCCTTTTCCTTTTATTAATGGGTCAATAGCATAAGGCTACTTCTACAAAATGGCGGATAGTCGCTGATAATGTCAAGAAATTAGTTTGATTTAGGATGTCGAACACCGATAACAGGGGTGATTATTTACTACTACTAAATAGGTAATATTTACTTGATTGATGAGTTAACATCATCAATTGCTATATTTGTTGCCTTGTCAGATTGTTGGGCATTAGTAAGGCACTCAAAAAATATGTATATCAAAGGTTTTAGTTAGAAAGTATAATATTAACAATTACTATTATCTGGTAATGTGATTAGTTTATTTTCTTCCTAAGACCTTATTATTTATACTAAAGACATCGGATACACTATTACATTTTCGTTAAGTTTCAGACGATGGCTTGGGAGTGAGGGGGCGAAGCTATGTAAGTGCTTGACGTTGCTTTTAAATTAATATAACAATTTATAGAATGAGAACGCAGATATATTTATTCCTTCTTGTAGCATCGGCGCTACTATCCTCCTGTAATTATCAGCGAAAGTTACAGGAACAACTATATTTTAATGATGCGCTTGACAGTACCCAAAGGGCTCTCTCACACTATTCTGCAACTATCAAGGTAGATGACAGGATTTCTATTCAGGTTTCTGCATTGAATCCTGAGTCAGCAATACCATACAATCTATCTGTTGCTGGATCTGGTGTGGTTAGTGCTACCGCTACTGGATATCTGGTTGAAAAAGATGGAACAATCTTATTTCCACAGTTTGGCAAAATAAGTGTTGAAGGTAAAACACTCACAGAGGTGAGAAGTTTGCTACTAGATTCTTTAGCAAAATTTTTGGTAGACCCAATTGTAACGGTACAATATGCCAATGCAAAGATTCTGGTAATGGGTGAAGTTGGACATCCCGGAGAACTACCTATTCCTGATGGGAAATTAACAATTCTGGAGGCGATCACCTTGTCGGGTGATATACCTTTCACTGGAAGAAAAGATAATGTGTTGATTGTAAGGGAAGACAATGGACAAAGAGACTTTGCAAGAATAGATATCCGGTCACACAACATCTACAAGTCGCCTTATTATTTTCTAAGGCAAAATGACTTGATTTTTGTAGAGCCAACCCTTCAGAAAATACGACAACAAACAAATCAGACATTTCTTAATAATGTCTCACTCATAACAAGCTTGGTCAGTGTTATTACGACAACATTGGCTTTATTTTTATATCTCAAGAAGTAAAATGACAAGTACCCCACAACAATTACACTCTGGAAGTCAGAATAAAAATGTGTTGCAGGATGTAGCACCCCCAGCAAAGCTTTCGGGTAAAGAAATAGTGTACAAATACATTGTGTTCTTACCCTTGTTTATTGTTTCAGTTGGCATAGCTCTCACCGTTGCATATATCAATTTGAGGTACAAAGTACCTATTTACAGTTCTTCTATTTCTTTATTGATCAAAGATGATAAAAGTAGTAGAGGTGGAGGGGAAGACTTGATTTCAGAAAACTTAACTACGTACAAGAAAAAAACCAATCTGGCAAATGAAATTGAGATGATTAAGTCCAACTCAATGCTATCTAGGGTAGTCAGGATATTAAACCTAAACTGGCAATACTATAACGAAGGAAATATCAAAAGAATTGAATTGTATGGTAACACGAGTATCCATGCCAATTGGGTTGAATTAAAAGACAGCTCAATAGGTGCAGGAATCATTCTGGTTCGAAAGAGGGAAAGCGTGTACATTCAATTCGGTCCCAATCGGTACAAAAAAATATTCAGTGGCGACATTGTGGAGTATCCCTTTGGGAAAATGCGTGTATTTTTTGATCCCAACGAAATACAAAAGGACAACAAATATATTATCAGTTACCAGCCGACTGCAAATGTTGCGGGAGGGATAGCAGGGGGATTGCAAATAAGGCAGCTGTCAAAGGAAACGAGTATCCTAAGTTTGAGCATCAATATGGAAGTGCCTCAAAAAGGACGTGATATCCTTAATACGTTGGTTAATGTGTACAATGATGTGAATGTTGAGGATAAAAATAAGATTGTAGATAATACCATACGTTTTATTGATGAACGTCTAACCGTTTTGACAGGAGAACTTGGGAAGATAGAAGACGAATTGCAAGGTTTCAAACAACAGAATGGTGTAGTACCGTTGGAGGAGCAGAGCAAATTGGAATTTACCAAATCTGACGTATTAAAAGAAAAAATGGTGGCTTTGGATGTTAAATCTGAAGTTATAAAAGAAATCAGGGAGTACCTCTCTAACCCAAGAAAAAAATATGAACTGGTTGTTACCCCTTTTGATATTACAGATGTTGCTTTGACTGCTTTGGTCACTCAATACAATACATTGCAACTTAAAAGAGTTGAACTATTGAAGACTACTACTCCAGATAACCATTTAGCCAAAAATCTGGACAGTCAACTAGAAAAGTTACGTATCAATATTTTAGAGGATTTATCAAATATCAGCAAAAATTCAATAGCGCTTAACAAGGCATATCAAGATCAATCGGAAGAGCAATTATCCAAATTGAGAATCATTCCAGAGCGTGAGCGCACCTATCTGGAAATAATGCGCCAGGAAGGTATCAAGGAAAAAGAGTATTTATTCTTGCTTCAAAAAAGGGAAGAATCAGAAATCACTCGTGCATCCACAATTGGTAATTCCATCCCTATTGATCCAGCTGTAAGCGGTGGTCAGGTAAGTCCCGATGTGGCGGGTACATATCGTAGTTCTTTTGTAGTGGGATTCCTGATTCCTATTATTTTCATTTATCTGATAGATTTATTGAATGATAAAATTATTGTAAGAAACGACATCGCGCGGGTTACAGTCGCTCCAATCATTGGTGAAGTAGCGCACCACAGTAGCCAGAATCGTGTTTTGGTTGTAAGCAACAAGGATAGAAGTGTATTGGCAGAGCAGTTTAGGATTCTAAGAACCAATGTTAGTTTTCTATTAGGTGCCAATATCAAGTCTCCTGTTTTGTTGGTAACTTCAAGTATTGCCGGAGAGGGTAAGACATTCTGTTCCATGAACTTGGCTGCTGTATGGGGTATTGCAGGTAAGAAAACAGTTATATTGGAACTGGATTTACGTAAACCTAAAATTGCAAAATCATTGGGGTTAATCAACGTAAAAGGGATTACCCACTTTATGCTTGGTCAGGTACCTGCCGAATCTATCCCGATTCCAATTCCTAACACAGAGAACCTATATATCGTTCCTGCTGGTATCATTCCTCCAAATCCATCCGAGATGATTATGGATCCTAGGATGGGAGAGTTTATGGCGTACCTAAAAACACAGTTCGACTTGATTATTATTGACTCTGCTCCTGTTGGGCTTGTGAGTGACTCTAAAATTATTGCACAGCTTTGTGATGCAACTATCTATATCGTTCGTCAGCGGTTTACTGTAAAAAAACAGTTGCCATTTATAAATGAGTTATATACCCAGAATTTGCTACCCAATATCGGCATTCTGGTAAATGATGTGAAAATTGGTGGTATCAATTCTTACTATGGTTATGGTTATGGCTATGGCTATGGTTATAGCTACAATTACAACTACAACTACCGTTACGGCAGTGAACGCATTACCCTTTGGACGAAAATAAAGTCTCTCTTTAAAATCTAGTTGCACAGCAAACGAGGCATTGAGGAAGTGAAAATTATTCTTTAATTAATTTTCTTTTCCTCAATGCCTTCCTAGTTTTAACTAGCCCCCTTTTTAAATATGTGCAGAATTGCTGGTATTTACGACCCCTCATCAAGTAGTCTGGAAGCAGATATACTTTTAATGAGGGATGCTATGCACAGAGGTGGTCCAGATGGTAAGGGAGTATTTATAGATAAAGAAGACCATTTAGCATTGGGACATAGGCGTTTGGCATTACTCGATTTGTCCGAAGCCGGTCATCAGCCAATGCAATCGACGGATGGTGACCTACAAATTATATTTAATGGGGAGATCTATAATTTCATTACAATTAAGACCCTTCTTGAAAAAGAAGGGTTTGTTTTTTATACCCATTCTGATACAGAAGTAATTATCAATGCCTTCCTTTTTTGGGGCGTTCAGTGTTTCGAACTTTTTAATGGCATGTTTGCACTTGCCATCTGGGATAAGCCCAACAAGCGTATTATTCTGGCAAGAGACCATGCGGGCATCAAGCCATTATATTACCATATTACTGGGCAGAAACTGATTTTTGCATCTGAGATAAGGGCTTTCAATGCATTGAATCCTGATTGGGAAGAAGATAAAGAATGGAAAATTCCTTTCTTTGCTTATGGTCATTTGCCCGAACCTTTCACAACGCTACAGGGCGTAAAGCCTTTTCCAAAGGGGAGCTATGCTATTATCGATGTGCCTTCCTTGTCTATGGCTATTACGCCATTCTACACTTATACTTACCAAAATACAATTAACAATAAGGAGCAAGCGGTTAAGCACCTTGAAGAAAAAATAGAACAATCTGTTGAAAGACACCTGATATCAGATGCTCCTATCGGTGTTTTTTTGAGTGGAGGAATTGATTCGAGTATTCTTACCATTCTTGCTTCTAAATTGACAACTCAAAAGCTGAAGACATTATCTATTGTTTTTGAAGAGCAAGATTTCTCTGAAGAAATTTATCAGAGAATGATTGTCGATCAAACCAATGTGGAGCATCATTCTTTTTTAGTAACCAGTGAAATGTTCCATCAGGAGTTTAAAGAAATCATGGAGGCAATGGATCAACCTTCCATTGATGGCATCAACTCTTATTTTATATGCAAGTTTGCTAAATCATACGGACTAACTGCTGTATTGAGTGGTTTGGGCGCAGACGAATTGCTTGGTGGCTATGATTCTACCAAAAGAAGTCGGCTGCTTCAAAGGTTAATGCTGATGCCCTCCTTTGTACTATCGGCTATCAGCAATTTGCCTAATGAAAAAATAAAAAGGGTTGCTTATCTTAAAGAAGATACCCTACAGAACAAATATCTTTTTTATCGGGGTATTTACAACCCAATACAGATTGCACACCTATTGGATATATCTGTGAGTGAGGTTGTACGTGTTTTGAAAAAAGTAAATGTTCCATTGGCCAATACAAACAATGAAGCTCAGCTTGCTGCACATGTAGAGCAGCATTTGTATATGCAGAACCAATTGTTGAAGGATACCGACTTTATGAGTATGTGGCATGGAATAGAAGTTCGGGTGCCTTTTTTGGATAAGGAAGTAATAAATGCTTGTAATAGTATCAATCCAAAACTTAAGTTCAACTTTGAAGAGAAGCCTAAATATTTGTTGATTGAGGCATTTAAAAATATTTTGCCTAACGCTATCTGGAACAGAAAGAAGCAAGGGTTTACTTTTCCATTTGCCAAATGGATCAACCATGTAGCCCCATTGAATAGGGGTGTCGACTTTGAAAAGAAGTATTATCAACTCAATCACTCGATTATCCATTGGAGCAAATATTGGACGTATATACTGGCTGAATATTCCCTAGAAGAATTTGTTTTTCTACCTATGGGTTTCGAAAGGGCTTGTTTTTATAGTACCAGCACTTTTACAACGATGGGGGGCATCGAAAAATTTAATCGTGCTTTGCTAAGTGCACTATCTGAGTTGGAAAAGAATGCCTTGTTATTGTCGGATAGTGCATCGATGTATGACAACTATTGTGAGTCCAGATATTTTAATAATAAGAATTACAGGGGATATAAGAAGGAGAAATTGTCATTTGTAATAAAGGAGCTCATTCATTCTTACAGGTATAAAAGAGTAATTTTAGGCCACATCAATCTGGCATTGTTTGGCTTACTCATCAAAAAAATTCATCCCAAAACAAAGGTATATGTGGTAGCACATGGTATTGAGGTTTGGGGAAGGCTTTCTGGAATGAAGAAAAAGCTCCTCAACAACTGTGATGTGATATTGGCAGTCAGTCATTTTACGAAGGAACAACTTATAAAAACAAATGGGATTGATTCTAATAAGATTGAAATTTTTTACAATACGATAGATCCTTTCTTCCATTATCCCACTCAATTTCAAAAGCCGATACAGCTGGTTAAAAGATATAACATTGGGGAAAATGACAAAGTTATCCTTACACTAACGCGATTGGCATATACCGAAAAATATAAAGGGTATGATAAAGTGATAGATGTGATGCCCGAAATAATTGATAAATACCCAAATGTAAAGTACCTGATTGCGGGCAAACCAGATGAACGGGAAAGAGCCAGGCTAAAAGAATTGATTACGGCGAAGCATCTTGAGAGAAATGTTTTTTTAATTGGGTTTATTGCAGAAGAGGAAATTACAGACCACTATCAGTTGGCCGATTTGTTTATTAT
>CAITVK010000110.1 GCA_903895845.1 uncultured Chitinophagaceae bacterium | reverse complement strand
GACAACGGCGCAGAGGATGACGACAAAGTGAAGAGTTTTATATTGAGAGGAACAAAATCTATTGGTTATATCTCATTGCCTGCCTTTTATATGGATTGGGATGAAACGAACAAAGGACTGAATGGGTGTGCCAATGACGTGGCAAAGGAGATTGTGAAACTGAAAGAAGAACACATTGATGGGTTGATTGTGGATGTGAGATACAATGGAGGCGGATCGATACAAGAAGCAATTGAACTGGCTGGAATCTTTATAGATGCGGGCCCTGTGGCACAGATAAAAGAGCGGGAAGGCAAGCCAATTCCTTTGTTGGATAGGCAAAGAGGCACTATCTATGATGGGCCAATGGCAATAATGGTCAATGGGTATAGTGCTTCTGCGTCGGAGATGTTTGCTGGCACTTTGCAGGATTATAACAGGGCATTGGTTGTTGGCACGCCTACTTTTGGCAAGGCAACCGGCCAAAATATATTGCCATTGGATACCTCCATTGTAAAAGAAGAGGATGCAAAAGACGTTAAAAGCGATAGTTACCTGAAGGTGACCGACATAAAACTATTCAGGGTAACCGGAAAGACGGCGCAGGGAGTGGGAGTAGTGCCAGATATTGTGCTGCCCGATGTGTTGAGCGCCCGTGCAAAAAGGGAAGCTGATGATGAGCAGTCATTGATAGTAAGACCCATTGAGCCGAATAAGTATTATCAGCCTTTCCGCCCCATCAATCTAGAGAAACTAAGACCCGTTGCCGATAGCGCTATCAATACCTGGAAGGAGTTTGTAACTATTAAAAAAGAAATAATAGAAGCGGTTATCAATAAGCAAAAAAAGGATAAATCGTTGTTGCTGGCTGATGTGCTCTCACTAAAATCGACCGACCTGGATGAAGATGATGACGATGTGGACATAGCTGATGAGCCACAAGATACAACTACCAAACACCCAGAGAGTAGTAATAGATTGTTTGAGGTGGTGAATCATGCGTATGAGGCAAAGCGTTTGCAAGCGGACAGCAGCCAACAGGAAACGAATGATAACTGGAAAGGATTTATCGTAAACGACCCATACATTATGGTCACCTATCAGTTGTTGGAGGTGATGAGCAGTAAATAAATTTTGTCATTAATTATTAATTCTTACTTTGGTCTCCTAAAATAAAATTGAACTACTTATGATTAAAAAGAAAACCAGCATTCTGGCACTGATGCTTGCCGTATTGTGTTTTGCAAAAACTACAAAAGCCCAGACAGGCGATGATCCCGTATCGTACATGAACAGTATCGAGAACCTTCATGAGGACATGAATAACAAAGACATGGTCTATCAGAGTGCGGCTGCCCATGGAAAAAGGTTGCGCCGAGTGGAGAAACTTAGGAAACAAGCAGTAGAAGCCATTGATGTTGCAATGGATAAAACAGCCGCTTTGCCCGCTTACAAAGGGGATAATTCATTAAGAAAAAGCAGTATCGACTTCATTAATTTCTGTCACAAAATTTTTAATGATGACTATGCACATATCGTTGATCTGGAAGAAATATCAGAACAATCGGTAGATAATCTGCAAGCTTATCTGTTGTTGCAAGAGAAAACAGATGAGAAATTTGCCGAAGCAAATGCCACATGGCACAAAGCATATCATGATTTTGCTGCCAAAAACAATGTAAATATCATAGACACGAAGTCTGATAAAGACCTGAAGATAGAAAAGGCAAATAGGTTGAATAAATATTTCAATGCACTGCACGTCTTGTTTTTTAAATGCAATTGGGAGAGCAATCAGTTGGTGAAATCTTTGGGCACCAAGAATGTAAATGAGGTAGAGCAATGCCGTAATGCCTTGATAAAGTATGCTGACGATGGTTTGATTGGGGTAGATACGCTGAAAGCATTTGATGGTGATGCTACTATGTATCAAACTTGCAAGGATTGTTTGAAGGGATACAAGAAACTGGCTGAGACTATCATACCCAAGCTGACAGACTTTTATTTGAAGGAAGAAAACTTTAATAACATCAAGAAGGCATTTGATGCAAAGTCTCCTTCCGACAGAACACATCAGGATGTGGATGCTTACAACAAAGCAATCAAGGACATCAATAATGAAATCAACATATCCAATCAGAATAACAATGAAATGAATAACCTCAATGCGCAGATACTAAACAACTGGAGCAGCACCGAGAAGACGTTCATGGATAACAATATGCCTTACTTTAAAAAGTAATGGTTGGGTTGATCTAACTGGCGCAAGAATGTAGTGGATGTCAGACGTAAAATGGACAAAGTCAGCACTCTTTTACATAAAGTCAGCACTCTTTTATATAAAGTCAGCACTCTTTTGATAAATCTGGGCGGGATGAGTACCTATCTGGGCGGGATGACCCCATTTCTGGGCGGGTTTTCGTAAATCCGGGCGAGCGGAGTACCTATCTGGGCGGGATGACCCTATTTCTGGGCGGGTTTTCGTAAATCTGGGCGAGCGGAGTACCTATCCGGTCCGGATTACCCCATATCTGGTCGAGTTTTGGTAAATCTGGGCGGGCGGAGTACAAAACCAGTCCGTATTACTTATAAACTTGTCAACTTTAATAAAAAGAGTGTTGACTTTGGATAGAAAATAACCTGATTAAAGTTAAAATAGTTTTTTAATGGAAGGAAGAGATTGTGTTAATTTCTGAAGCGGATTGTTTGTTGTTGGTCAGGAGACACAATGACCTCAATAAGCACAATTAGAAGATATTGTTGTGATAGATGGGATTGTCTAAAACAAAAAAGCCGCCTCATATCATCTGAGGCGGCTTTTTTGTATGTGTATGTTTAATTGATGCGTAGAGTTATTATCTGCAAATTGCCATCTTTTGTCCTCATCAAGATAGTAAGGTTGTATCCTTTCCCTCCGTTTTGTAATTTTCCTGCCAGATACATCGTTCCATTCATGTCACGCTGGCTAATTAATTCAAATCCTTTTATGTTGTTGTCCTTAAAGAAGCTTCCCAAGGCAATACTTGCCTGATTTCTACCAATATTCTTTATTTCACTTTTTTCAGGTAGTTTCAAATCAATGTAGTTGTCAAAATACTTGCTTAATTCTTCAGTATTGCCTGCTTTGAGTGCATTAATGATAGCTGTTGAGTTGTCTGTTGGCGTAAATGCAACAAGCGTCAGGGCAAAACTTAGGGT
Source organism: uncultured Chitinophagaceae bacterium (assembly GCA_903895845.1). Classification (GTDB taxonomy): domain Bacteria; phylum Bacteroidota; class Bacteroidia; order Chitinophagales; family Chitinophagaceae; genus Parasediminibacterium. The sequence continues at coordinate 181 of CAITVK010000110.1, read as the reverse complement.
AAGTAATAAATTCTTCATTTAATTCTTTATTAGACCCAAACTTAGCTAAAAATATGCCAACATAGATGATTTTAGTCAGTTCATGCAACTGTGTTATCCGAAAACCCGTAGTTTTATGCGATGAATAAGAAAGCTATATTAATTATAATGGATGGTTGGGGTCTAGGACTCAACAAAAACG
>CAITVK010000109.1 GCA_903895845.1 uncultured Chitinophagaceae bacterium | reverse complement strand
AAGGGAAAAGATAATGGAACCCGCATTGGTTCTGTTTCCCTGAAAGGTCAGAAATATGTGATGAAGCAAGGCAAAATTGAAATCATTTGCGACGGTAGCAAAATCTATAACTATGATGGCAACAAAACCATCACCGTCTCAGGGGTTGATGATGCAGGTTCTACTTTGAGTCCGCAGATTCTGTTGTCTAACTTTTACGATAAGGACTATACCTATAAACTGATTTCTTCGGTAGGAACTTTTCACCAGATTGAGCTATCGCCTAATGACAAAAGAAAGAACGTTCAGAAGATTAATATCTTCATAGACAAGGCAAAGAATTTTATTACAAAAGCTAAGGTGTTGGATAAAAGTAACAATACAATCGAACTGACCATCAGCAATACCAACACAAACGCAACATTGGGCGACAACTTGTTTCAGTTTAATAAAGCAAAATATCCTGCTGACGTAGAAGTATTGGATTAAGAATTTCTTGCCACCAAGTCTTTTGCCACTAAGGCACTAAGACAGAAAGTAGCACAAAGAATTCCCTTACGCTTCTTTTTCCTTTTTGTGCCACTTTGAGCCTTTGGGTCTTTGTGGCGAAAAATAATAGCCACCTTCCCAACAGAGGGTGGTTTTTTGTTGATACTACTTATATTCGATTCATGAAAAAGATACTATTATTCTCTTTATTGGCTATTGCAGCGGAGTCTGTGATTGCTCAGTTTTCTGTAAGATTGGTGGTAACGGAAGTTGCTACAAAAAAGAATGACGACATCTACCTGAGCGGTACATTCAATAACTGGAACCCGAAAGATGAGAATTACAAGCTGAAACCCTTTGCCGGGGGCAGAAAAAGTATTGTACTGAAAGATGTAGCCATTGGCAACTATGCCTTTAAGTTTACCCGCGGCAGTTTTGATAAAGTAGAGTGCATGGCCGATGGAAGGGACATTACCGATAGGGTATTGGACGTATCATCGGATATTTCGCAGGAGATAACCATTGCTGGATGGAAAGACGATTATCCGGAAAGACCCAAACGTTATTCGGCTAGTCCGCAAGTGAAAATAATAGATACTGCTTTTAAAATCCCGCAGCTAGACAGAACCAGAAGAATCTGGATTTATTTGCCCAAAGGATATGCTACCAGTGCCAAGACTTACCCTGTTTTGTACATGCAGGATGGTCAGAATCTGTTTAATGACCAGACTGCCCCTTTTGGCGAATGGGGAGTGGATGAATGTCTGGATACCCTAGAGAAAAAGCTAGACCGGGAATGTATTGTGGTGGGCATCGATAATGGAGGCGATAAAAGAATGAGTGAATACTGCCCGTACGACTTTTCCACAAAGGGGGCATTCGTTACGCCAGACACTAAAGGGGAAGGCAAAGCGTATGTGGAGTTTCTGGTTAAGAACCTGAAACCATTTATTGACAGCAAATACAGAACTAAAAAAGGAAGAGAATTTACTTACATAGCTGGTAGCAGCATGGGCGGGCTCATCAGCGAATATGCCATCCTGCAATACCCCGATGTGTTTGGTGCGGCAGGTATATTTTCGCCTGCCTTTTGGATTGCACCCACTATCTACACAGATGCTAGCAATGCGGTTACCCCTCACCTGCCTCGTTTTTATTTTTATGCTGGAGGAAAAGAAAGTGGTTCAATGGTAAGCGATGTAGAGAAAATGTATGACATCCTTACTAAGAAAAGAAACTATGAGGTGGAGCGTGAACTGAATCCTCTTGGCGAACATAAAGAGAAGTTTTGGCAGCAAGCTTTCCCTCATTTCTACACTTGGTTGATGGAGAAAGAATAAGTTTTACACATTTTTTTTCTTTTTTTTCAATAAAAAAAGTTGTCTTTACAATTAATTCAAAAAGCTTTTCTATATTTGCCTTGGTTTTCATAGGATATTGGATTTTAAAAACGGGGTTGCATGTCTATGCGACCCTTCTTTTTTGCCCTCCTTTACCGACTTAATTACTACAATATATTTTAAAAAGAGAAGGCATCAGTATCAGATCAGATATTGATGCCTTCTTTTTATGTTTATAAATCATTCGCTATAAAACTACCTTCCTGATACGTAACAACTGTTCTAGCAAAGGCTCCAACAAATCTAACCGAAGCATATTGGCGCCATCACTTTTAGCTACTGCAGGATTGGGATGTGTTTCAATAAACAATCCATCAGCTCCTGTAGCTATAGCTGCCTTTGCAATAGTCCCAATCAACTGAGGATTACCGCCAGTAACGCCACTAGTTTGGTTGGGTTGCTGCAAACTGTGGGTACAATCCATTATTACAGGAACATTTTGTTCTTTCATCCAAGGGATATTACGATAGTCAACCACCAGATCCTGATACCCAAATGTTGTACCACGCTCTGTAAGCATTACTTTCTGGTTACCCGCTTTCTGTATTTTTTCTACAGCAAACTTCATAGATGGCCCACTCAAAAATTGCCCTTTCTTTACGTTAACAACCTTTCCGGTTTCAGCGGCTGCCACCAACAAGTCTGTCTGTCTGCACAAAAAAGCTGGTATTTGAAGCACATCAATGTATTGAGCAGCAATTGCAGTTTCATCGGCAGCATGTACATCAGATGTGGTTGGCAAGCCATAAGTTAACCCAACCTTTTTAATTAATTCCAACCCGGTATCATCCCCCAAGCCAGTAAAAGAGTTGGCGCTTGTTCTGTTGGCCTTTCTGTAACTAGCTTTAAATATGTATGGAATTTCTAGACGCTTACAGATTGTGTACACTTTATCGGCAATCTCCATCACCATCTCTTCGCTTTCCACCACACAAGGGCCTGCGATGAGGAAGAAGTTGTCGGGGTTATACGATTGCTTTTTACATAAATCGGATAAAAAATCAGGTAGCATAAATCATTTATTTAGGCTGCTAAGCTAATTGAAACAAAGCAGAGTTGTTGCTTAACTTAAATTAATTGAAATAAAAATGCCTCTGCAACAATTGCAAAGGCATTTATTATGTGATGAAAAATAGTTGATTCTAAAAACGGATACCTACGTTGATACCCAAAGCCCTTACACCTACCCATGGACCGCTAACTTTGATATCAGCAGTATTTGTTGTTGGTGCATTTGGATTAAGGGTGCCCTTTACTTTAAAAGGTGAAGGATCCAAGGTATTTAAAGCATCTTGTATTCCCTTATTTTCAGCTTTTGAGATTTGTGAATTTGGATGACTTTGATCTAAGGGCGTATATGTAGCAGTTAAGTCGCCATCGCAACTACCATAATGTGCTCCTACAATCCAGATATCCAAAACCACCTTGGTAAGCAATTGAAACTGTGTACCAACCATTAGCCCTCCACTTGTTGCATGGACAGTTCCAGAGAAAGATGCTTTCTCGTGTTGCACACCACTTAGAGCAGGTTGACCAGGCTTTGTAAGGTCTACATCATACTTAAGAGGAACAAACAAATCCATTGAAGTATAGCGACCATAAGGTGCTACATAAAGGCCATGACCAGCACCAATCAAATAAAGACGTAACTCGGGAGTGATGGTAAAATTACCAACCGTTGCATTGTCATAATCAATAAAAGAAGACTTAGTATAGTCTTGAATTTGACTTTTGAATGGCAAATTCCTAGTCGGCAATTTACTGATACCTAAAGATGCAGTAATGTGTGGAAGAATCTTTCTTTCGTAAGTAAAATTGTAATCTCCTAAGGCCAATGAAGTTAAATTTACTTTTACGATGTTCTTACCACCAATTAAGGATTGGGCATTTACACTGAGGAACAGGGGGAGTAGCACTAGGGCTAAAATTGATTTTCTCATTTTTGTTTATTTAGTTTAGGGCGTGAAAATACTAATTAAATGTTAAGAAGTGCAATATCTGCAACAGTTTTATTTTCGAGTATCTGCAAAGTAGCATCCCGCACCTCTTTCATGACAGTACTGAGACCACAATGACGCTCGTCGCAGTTCTTGCATTTCTGATAAAAATTCAAGCTTACACAAGGCAATAGCGCAATGGGCCCCTCTATTAATCTCATTATTTTTGCCAAGCGAACATCGGTAGGTCGCTGGTTAAAGAAGTATCCTCCTCCTTTGCCTTTTTTACTATCCAAAACGCCCGCCTTCTTTAGTTCCAAGAGAATGTTCTCCAAGAATTTAAGCGGAATATTCTTCTTTTCAGCAATTTCAGCTATTAATATGGGTTCTCCACTATCCTTTTGGGCCAAATACATCAGTGCTTTAAAAGCGTACTGCGTTTTCATTGAAAGCATATTATTAAAATTTATCCGTGCAAATTAAGGTCTACCCGCCAAAAAAGATATATTCTTTGAAGAAAAGTCATTTTTGCAGCCAAAATCATTATAAAACAACAACTACATCCCATTGATAGCTATCGGTATCGTGCCACCGATAGAGCAAACATACTTGTGGAGGATTTTTCTGAAACCAAGCGAATTGTTATTTGCGTATCTTTTCTACTTGCCTTGGTAATAATGCCAAGTGGGGCATCATCTGCAGGGCTTGTGGCAACGAGTACTGTGCCATGACCAATACCACTTGTGCGCTGGCGACTATCATCAAAATGTGCTTCCTGTCCTGAATCGTCAAAAACAGGTACCGCATACATTTTATATGTTTTCAGTGTCTTTTCTATTTCTGCATCAGAAACATTGGGATAATAATACCTCAATCCTGCCGCATCCAACAACTTTGGTGCAGTGGCAATTACCATAAAATGTCCGTTAAACTTAGTGCCTGGTCCATTTCCAAAATCCATCACATCGCCAGGCAAACTATTGGCAAACCCTCCTTTACGCACGCCGTCATACTTGCCTACTTTATCTGTTTTTGTATGATTGTAAACATCTATTGCAGGCGCATCCACATTACCTGCAATATAAGTCCATCCCTTTCCCTCATTGGTTTTCAACGTAGGGAAGGCTGTTGCAAAAGCGTAGGCGGTAGATACATATCCTTTAGAAGCAATGATGGCGGTACGCGCAGATTTAATTTGATTAATCAACTCCAGATAAGCGTTGTTATTGCTCGTTCCATCACCCACTGCCGCCAATAAGCGGGACCCATATCCCACACAGTCTACTGTTGCATTAAACGTTTTTGTGGCCGTATCAAACAAAGCATTGGGGCAACTTCTTGGCCATACATCAACCAAATCGCCCGCATTATAGTTTGCATATTCATTTTCTTTGATCGTGTATTTGTGGAAGGCCTTGGCAGGGTCTTTTGCTGGATTCCAATATTTCTGGAACACATGAAAAGACTCCCCTTGATACACTAAATTGGTATCATTTACCGTTACCCCTGGCAATTTCAGATAACCTTGTTGCAAAAGAAATGGCTGTGCAACGCCTCTTGCCGCATCTAACACAGTTGGATAAAACATTGTGTTGTAGTTGTACGTTCTGAATGGCTCGGAGGTCTCCATCGATCCATTACTTTTAACAGGCGAATTACTAGTATCCACAGCAGGATAACTCTTTTTGCCACAAGCAATCATTCCAACTAAAACAAGTACGACAACTCCTGGATATAATTTCATTTTTCGTCGATTATTAAATAAATTTAAAAGAATCTTCATGCAAAAAGCAATAGAATCTAGTGAATTGATTTGAAATTTTGTAACAGGTTTAAATAATTTCTGACTGATTTATTTCGGTTTAGAGGATTACGTATGCTATGTATCCCTTTATTTTACAAAAAATATAATTCATACTACATAATGATACACGACGAGCAACATAACCCATGGACAATTATTGATGCCACAACTGTTTACGACAATAATTGGTTGTCTGTGATACACCATAATGTTTTGAATCCATCCGGAGGAAAAGGTATTTACGGGAAGGCACATTTTAAAAACAAGGCAATTGGAGTAATTGCAGTTGATAAGGACATGAATACGTATCTGGTGGGACAATATCGTTTTCCTATCAATCAATATAGTTGGGAGATACCAGAAGGAGGATGTCCGTTGGAGGAAGATTCACTTGATGCTGCTAAGAGGGAATTGCTAGAAGAGACTGGATTGAAGGCTGGCAATTGGTTGCAACTGGGAGATGCTTATTTATCCAACTCTGTTTCTGATGAATATGCTGAATATTTTCTGGCAACAGAACTCTCTCAACACGCCGCCGAACCAGAAGAAACGGAGCAGTTGATGATTAGAAAACTACCCTTGAAAGAAGTTTTTGCAATGGCCAATGATGGGCGAATAAAAGATGCACTTTCGTTATTACCGCTCCAAAAACTAGAACTGATGTTATTGAAAGGAGAGATTGTGCTGTAAGTTGTACGTTTTAACTTAACACGTACAACGTAAAACTTATAACTAATATCCTCCCACTCCTGCGTCAGCACCTTTTACAATTGCTACACCTGCACTACAACCTAAACGGGTGGCACCAGCATCTACCAATTGTTTTGCAAAAGCGTAGTCCCTGATTCCTCCTGAAGCTTTTATCTGAATATGAGAAGGCAGATTCTTCCTAAAAAGTTCTACTGCGTGTACAGAAGCCCCTTTTTCGGCATAGCCTGTTGATGTTTTTAAATAATCTATCCCTGCTGCACCATACAACTGACAACATTTAATGATTTCATCATCGGTCAGAATCCCACTTTCAATGATAATCTTAACTACCTTATTGTTTTGCTTAATTACAGGCATCAGGTGGTTTATTTCGTTGGCCAGATATTCCCAATCATTATTTTTAATGGCAGATATATTAATTACAATATCCAGTTCATCTGCCCCATCCACAATAGCCAGTAAAGATTCGGCCAATTTAGCCTCAATGGCACTGTAGCCAAAAGGGAACCCGATAACAGTAGCCACCTTCACGGAACTGTCTTTGGTAAGTTCCTTTGCTTTCTTCACAAAGTTTGGTGGCACACATACTGCCGCAAACTGATACTCTATTGCTTCGGCACAAACTTTCTCAATATCACTTATCAGTGTTGTTGGCTTAAGGATTGTGTGATCTATAAACTGATTTACTTGCATACTTTTTTCTTTGATTGCAAACAAATGTATCTAAAAAAAAGTGAACCGTTGACCTTTATAGTCAACGGTTCACTATCAAGTGTTTAGTTTCCTCCCTTTATACGCTTACTTTCACTTTCCAAACCCGTCTCTCTTTGTCTGGAAGCTTTTACATTGCTGTTACCAAACCTATAGGTAAAATTCAATCTAAAAGTCCTGCTTTCCCAAGAACCGCCAGCATTAATCTTCAATCCGCCAAAGTCGCTATTTGCTTTCCAAGGTTCTGTCAGGAATATATCTGTTACGCTCAATTTAAGTGAAGCCTTTTTGTCCCAGAATTGTTTTTGCAAGCCTATATCCATTCCACCTTGGGGTTTGGTCATCCAGGTTGCACCCCAAATGTTTGACCCATTGTACCAGCCACTCAATTCGGCAGAATAATTTTTGCTTAATGTAAACGTGTTTTGCAAGTAAGCACCCCACATTGGCAACTCGGTATGCACGGGCTTGTTGGTTACTTTACCATCAAACACCTGATAGTTGTACCATACATTGGCATATCCGTTCCACCATTTCCTGATAGGCAATGCAGACCCGATGTTGAAACTATATATCTTCTGAGTAGCCAGATTTTGTTGTTGCACATAAGTTGCATTTCCAATGGTATCTGTTACTTGTGTTGCATAATTAACAACATAGCTATAGCCAACTGTGGTATTAATCATACTGAAAAGCGTATGCGTAAGCTCCAGATTATCTGTGTATTGAGGCTTCAGGAAAGCATTACCCTTTTCATAAGTCAACTCATCCAGTTTATTCTCAAAAGGATTCAAATCCTGATAAGAAGGCCTGTCTATTCTGCGACTATAGGTTAGGTTGAGGGTATTATTCTTATTTACATTCCAGGTAAGTGCCCCACTAGGAAACAAGTCTACATAAGTAGTATCATGACTATTATCTGGCTGTACCAATCCATCTGCCCTTACCAAAACCCCATTACTGTTGGTTCTTTCCAAGCGCAATCCTGCCTGAAGACTCCATTTGGTACTTAGCTGACGTTGATAGTTGAGGTAAGCCGCTGCAATCTTTTCTTTATAAGTAAAGCTATTACTCTTGCTTAGCACTTTTGTTTCTATCTGAGTTGAAGGATCTACATTAAAGAAATCGAACGTATTTGACGTTGTTACGTCAGAATACTTTGCCCCATAACCAAGTTTACCTTTCAGTGCGTTCTTTTCTACATCCACTTTAGCCGTGTATATATCTATGCTGGTAGGTGTATTGTTACCATAGATGGCTACACTAATTGGATTAACATTGCTAGAAGCACCATAGTAATAGTTAGGTTGGTAACTGGCACCTGCCCCCCTGAATGAGCCATAGTCTACATCTGCATTCACTTCGGTACCGCTGGTATCGGCAAATCGGTAGTTAAGGTTAAAATCAGTATTGGTTCTATGACCGGGTACATTGTTGGTAGCCACAAGTTTCTTCACAAAGCTATCTGCCACAGCCTGACCCGAATAAATATTCGTGTTGCTACTACTCTCCCACTTCGATTTATCGTAGCTGTATCTGCCCATCACACCAAAGGTATTTTTACTGTCGATAAAGTAATCGGCACCAGCTTTCACATTCACCCCTTTTCCATCATTGATATTGATACTATGTTCGTCATAAATAGTATCTTTTTGTGTCCGATACAGATTCAACGTATTCTGGTGGTCGCCAATATTGCCACTTACATTACTAAACAGATTCACTTTCTTGTCACGATAGTTCAGGTTTACAGAAGCATTTCCTTTTGGGGTAACGCCTTGCACAAATCCAAGAGTAGTACTACCATTGGTTCCAAACTTCTTATTTTTCTTCAAACGGATATTAATAATGCCCGCATTGCCACTTGCATCATATTTAGCGCTAGGGTTACTAATCATTTCTATTGCCTCAATATCATTGCTGTTGATGCTACGTAGATAGGCAGCAAGGTCTTTGGTATCCAGTTCCAGCATCTTACCATCCACATAAACCTTCACCCCATTTTTACCTTTCATGCTGATGTTGTCATTGTTGTCTACTTGTATGCCTGGACTCTTTTGCAACAGTTCCAGCGCATCGCTACCCGTTGCATTGATGCTGCTTTCTACATTAAATACCATTTTATCGGCCTTCACCTCAATCATCGGCTTCTTGGTGCTTGTTACGGTTACTTCTTCCAGTTTGTTGGCAGCCACAGACAACGAAACAGTAGCCGCTGTGTAGCTATCAGCAGTAGTGAGGTCGAATACTTTGGAGTACTGTTTGGCAAAGCCAAGTGTGTTGTAGCTAAGTAAAAAGCTACCTGCAGCGTTGGTATTAATTTCGAAGCTGCCATCTTTTTCAGATACGCCCACTTTTACAAGGCTACTATCCTTAGCTTTAAGCAATGATACGGACACGCCAATAAGTCCATTGCCCTTATTATCTTTCACAATACCTGTAACTGTTTTTCTATACTGAGAAAACCCCTGCGAGAATACCGCAGAGAGGAGGAGTGCGATTAAGTAAATACGTTGTTTCATACACTAAATAATTTGTTGTTTTTAATAATGGGTGCAAATTGCGTTTATCTCATTAAACAAAAAGAGCAATATGGTTTAGTGGTAAAAAACTATGTGTGACTGGCAAAATAGTATTTTGGCAAATAGATTCCCCATTAAAAAGAGTATTGCTACTTCGATATCATACCAATAAATCATTTATGAACAATCTAAATAAGCTGTTCTATGCTTATCTCGATCAGAGGCACGAATGTATTCCTATTTATCCTTTGCCAGTATCTCGAAGTTTCGGGTGATACTATTTCCTTCTTCATCAATGACAGTAAGTGTATGTTTTCCTTGAGAAGGATTGAGTGCCAACTGATGAAACCGTTGTGTGGTGCTGTCACTCACGCCATCCTCCTTACCGATTGCAGGATATTCCTACTTAACCCTTTCTAGCAAATGAGTTGCAAACTGTTGCAGGTAACCTTAGCGAACCCACACGTGAGAATATGTGCGGTAGCCTCAGTAGATAGTTGTGAGTGAAAGGACTAGTGGGGGAGATTGAGTTTAAGCATTAAATGAGTTTATGAATATGGTCAACAACCCTCAAATGGTTGTTGACCGTATCCAATATGTTATGCGTTATCGATTAGAAGAAGTATCAGGATGTCTCTTTGTGTGCAATATAGCAATGATAAATACAGTATCAATTTCAGTATTTATAAAGTAATGGGCTGCATAAGGGAATGTTTTAAAGTTAGCCAATCTTAAGTTTAGTCTTCGTATTGCAAAAGAAGTGGGGTTATTTGCTACATCAAGTAAAGTAGTTTTCATATCATCTGCAAACCTTTTGCCCAAACCTTTTAGTTGTGTATCATACCATTTATGGGCTTCTTTTACATCCACTTTGGCTATGTTTAGCACCACAACCTTATACGTTTTCATTAGTGAATGATTCTATCTCGGTTAAAAAACTATCCAGACTACAAACTTCTGTTGGATTATTTGCCAGCAACTCCAAACGTTTGTTCAGAATATCTTCTTGCCACAATGAAAGTTCTTCTTGAGCCAACTCCTTGTATTTACTTTTTAGCTTATTCCATTCATCAATCGGTATAAATACACCAATCGGGTTACCTGAATTATCGTAATTATATTGAAGGTTCATTCTTGTTGTTTTATTTTATACCTTTCAAAGATATGCAATGAATAGCTTCTTAAACTCTCACCATGCTTTTAGTGCAGTACTTTACTAGTTTGATGTTATTCAGCGAGAAGGCGTTTACCTTTTCTTGCAACCCTATTTCACGTGCAGTCATGTGTATTTGCTACGTAACAACTAGCTAACTAAAGTAATAATGTTACAAAATGTTGGCAATTAATCTTAGCGAATGAACGCGTGAAACACGCGCACTAGCCCTTGTAGATTGTAGCGAGTTTGACGAGGACTAGCTGGGCTTGATGCGGACTAGCTAGGATATTTACGAGTCACGTGAACTAGCTGGGCGGTAGCCCTAGTAGATTGTAGCGAGGACTAGCTGAGCTAATTCCAGATATCCTTAGACTGCTCATATAAATACTCTTGCCTTTTTAGTATTTCACTATAGTCCCACTTGTTATATTCAACCAAAGATTTTGTGATGGTTAATCTTGACTCTTTGTAAAACTCTTTTTTATCCTTAAAATCTTTATTTCTAGCTCTAATATTCTTCTTGTCTTGAAGAATAGTAAGGTTTCCAAGTCTATTTAAATAATCTTTATACTCAAATTCATCTGAATCAAAAAGATTGTCCCATTCCCCCATAGGCTTCTGAGGCATTATATGTTCAATATGCACATCCTTATTAGTCCAATCAATACTTTCAGAATGCTTTCTTACTATTCTATCTAAAATCATCTTAGACACTGCTGCTTTAGGGCTTGCTATTATAAACTCCGCCTTGAACTTATCTTCCTCCTTAAAATTCGGATGTTCTTTTATTTTTGAGATAATAGAATCAACTTCAGAATCTAAAGTTATTGTTTCGCTTAGTTGATAGTAAAATCGCTCTAGCTCTTTGGGGTCTTTTCTTAGTATACTATGCCTAAAAGTAAGTGAGTCAATCGCTTTAGATATACGGTCAAAATTTTCATTGTTTAATTTTCTAATCGCAGTTAATAGTAACGGGAAACATTTATTAACCCCCATTGCCTTAAGGCTATTTAAAGATACTTTGTCGTTACTAGGATTTATAAATATTGAGTAAGAATTGGAAGCGTTAAGTAAGTCCTCAAGAAATTTTTGTGGCCCTATTTTGATGATTAATTCACCATATAAATCAAATACATACTTCTCAGGTGCTGGAGGATAGTTCTTCTTATCCCATTTCTCGACCCCCCTTTTCTTATCTAGTAATTGTCTCAAATCTTGACAACCATCAATTGAATTTAAATAATGAAATAAAAACACATCAAGATTACCGCCATTTTTTTCGATTCTGCTTCTTATCTCATCCCAGTTATCAATTGCTTCATCAATATCATAAGCCCCAAGATCATGACAAAGCTCATTCTTAATCAAGTCTCCTTGTGTTAATTCTAGCCCTCTAGCATTTATTGTTTTAAATAGTAATAATTTATCAGAATACTTTTCTGCTGTCATCACGATAAACTCACTTTTAATTACTTTTTCCGCAAATTTTGTAAGTCCATTCAATCCCTGTTCTTTTATAACCTCCTGCACCCGCTGATTAAAAAACTCAAGTGTGTCATTAAGGTTTTTGTGAGACCTCCTTCTGCCATCCTTGTAAGCAGAATAATCTTCATTTCGAATAATTGCTTTAAACAAATATTTGTCTCTTTTTCCTGTCTCTAACCGAGGCTCTGATGAAGTGACATCATCAGAGAGATCATTCGGGTCAATAATAAAGAGTAAAGAATTAATTCTTTCAATAGCCTTTGTTTTATCAGTATTGCTAAGTGATTTTAGAATACTAAATAAGAGCAAAAAAAGAGTAGTCATTCTTTGCTGTCCATCAACAATCTCCATCTTATTTGAACCTTCGGTTTGGTATAATAGTAAAGAACCTAAAAAATGTCCATTATCATCGGACTCAGATATATCGTAAAACAAGTCAGAAACTTGTTCTAGATTCCAAGAATATTCTCTCTGATAAAGTGGAACAGTAAAAGTTTTATCTTTTAAGATATCCGAAATCTTTATAGGCTCTTGTGAAACTTTCATCTTTATATCATTTTAATTATGAGTTCTTCAATTAGCATAGTTTAGTCTTTTTCGACCAATGCATTAAATAGTAAGTTTAATTTTCCAAATATAGGACTTCTACTTTTACAGTTACAAATCAAACCCAGAGATCATCAACCTATCCCCCTCTCCTCATCTTTTCCAATCACCCAAATCCCATTCCCTCCCACAAATATCCCTTCTATTTTACAATCAATCAACAATAACTCAAATACATCCGCACCAATGTGGATTGTTTGGGGTTATAGCTGGTGGCAAATGCAGCCAATAATTTTACTGGGCGCATTTCCTGCTGGAGAATGCAGTAAAGCATGTTATTTGGAGTATATTCTTGTGCGCAGTATAGTAAAGCATCTTCTTTGCTGCATTCCCCACTGCACATAAGAACAAAGCATGTTATTTGGGGCATTCTCCAGCGCGCATTGCGGCAATAAATGTCCTTTGGTGCATTCCCCACTGCACATAGTAGCAAAGCATGTTGTTTGTTGCATTCTCCTGTAGAAAATGCTTTCAGTAAAATAAAAGGCTTCAAAGGCTGGTAAAATATTTATTTTTCACTATTGCACGATATATCCTGTATTGTGCTTTTAATAGTCTACTTTCACCCAATAAAATTATCTAGATAAAGGACGACCTAATCATCCGCCCCTCATTTCCCTAGTTTCATAAGTTTATTCAAAAAGAATTTTCACTTTTTAAAACATTGATCATGGCAAAGAAAGCGTATGGGTTGTTCGTAAACCGTTTTGAAGTAGTTACCAGGGGCAGCAACACTGTAGCGTCCTACCTGTTTAAACAGCATATAGATAGTCTGTATGCAGACAGTGCAACAGTCCCAATAGCAATGACTTGCTACAACAGGGCAAATCCCAAGTATTTAATTTACTCCGCCGGCAACATTACCCACTCCAGCCAAACAGGCAAACAAAGTGGTAATGTACTGAGTATGAGCAATATTCTGTTGGATATGCCTGCCCATGTGGATGACTGGGAAGCAAAAATAAAAGCGGTCTATAAAGCGGATACGCCAGAGTTTAAGGCGTTGTTTTCTAAAGGAAAGAAACCGTTTAATAGTGGAAGCCAACAAAAAAGGGTGGATGCAGTGGCAACACTATTGGCAACTATTGGAACGGATGCTAGTTTGGCAGCAGTAAAAATATTGGTACAAGCTTTTTATGATACGATGTTGGCGGCATTTGGCACCAAAGATGTTTCGAAAGAAACCACAAAAACAGATAGTAAAGCAACCGAAAAAGCACGCATAGACATGTGTAATGTGATGGAAGGAAACTACGGATTGATACTAGATGAATTTCAGGATGAACCAACATTGGGCGCTAAGTATTTTGATGAAACCTATATGGGTAATAAGTTGCAGGTAATTTTTAATTTGAAGATAAAAATGCTGACAACCAAGAAGATTCTTAAACGCACATTTGCAAATCCGCTCACGCAGCAATTGCAGATTATTAACAACAGCAATACCACGCTACACCTGTTTTTATGTGCTAACAAAATGAGTGTGATTGGAACCGTATTTGTAACGATACTGCCTATGAGTACCTCCACTCATTTGTTGACGGACTTTGGAGATCCAACAACAGAGACATTCTTGAAAGCGTATAATGCCGATGATAAGGTGAAGGCAGATATAACGGTGAAAGTATTGTAAGTAGTGATTAGTTATGAGTTATAAGTTATAAGTTCGGTAAGAAACAGGACATTAAGATTAAATAATAAAGGCTTTCGCATTGGATTGCGAAAGCCTTTATTGTTATTTGAATTTAAAGATAGGTTTATACTCAATGGCAATAGCATCAAACCAATAAGCCTTACTACTCTCCCTGATTTAGCTTTTAGTACTAAACTGAATAACTGTGAATGGATTTACTACAACGAAATCTTTAATTTGCCCAATCTTTTCAGTGCCGCATAAATACAAGTGGTATGCATGGCTTGCACAAATTCCCCCTTATCCAATAGTTGCAACAACTCTTCCATCGTTACAAACAACACTTCTAAATCTTCACCATGATCTAGTTCCTGACCTTGCACCAATTCCCCTTCGTAGGCAATAAACATGTGCATCATATTGGTATTAGTGGAAGGATTGGATGAAGTTCTTCCCAGATATTCGAATCGCTCAAATTTATAACCCGTTTCTTCCAACAGCTCTCTGGCAATAGCCGCTTCGTAATCCTTATCGCTTTTGTCCACACATCCACCAGGAATTTCATAGATGGTTTCATTCAACGCATGGCGGTATTGTCTTTCCAAGATTATCTTACCTTCTTTGGTGAATGCCAAAGCAGTTACCCAATCTGGGAATTCATATACATAATACGGTTCTACGATTACGCCATCTGGTTTTTCGCAAACATCAATTCGGATAGTTGCCCAAGTATCTTTCAATAGGTATTCGGAGGATAATTTCTTCCAGGTCAAGTCTCTGTGTTCGTGCATAATTACCAGTTATTTTTTTCTCTTAATGATGTGATGTGAGCCACATGATGCTTACTGTGCCAAGCATACATACCCAACAGAAACCAAAGTGTCATTTGTCTGCCATGTTCGGGATGCACGACTGTTCTTTGCAACTGTTCTGCTGTTATGTCTTTGATAGCTGCATACCAACGGGTATGTAGGGCTTGCAATAAAGTTAATGAGACCGAAATAGGTACCGTTTCATTGTCTGGCAATAACGCCCATTCCTTTTCTTCGTAAGGTTTTATGGTAGGATTTTCTTCTGTAAGCCCCAATTTAAAACGGATATAAGCATTCATGTGACTATCTGCAATATGATGCACCAATTGAACAACTGTCCAACCTCCCTCTCTGTAAGGTGTTTGCAGTTGTGCTTCCGACAATCCTGCGACTGCTTTATTTAATGATTCGGGAAGGTTTTTTATTGTATTTAACCATTCTTCTTTCTGTTCAATACTAAATTCTTTTGCTTCATATTTCCCAATGGGGTAACGAGGATCTGTCATACTTTTATTTTTTAGCGTTGTTTAACTAGCCAAATATAAAAGAAAGGGTGTTATGAAACCTTTATATTAAAAAATACAAAGTAAAAAAAAGAGCGGCTACCAATTTGGTAGCCGCTCTTTTATATAAAAAAGTAGACTTATTAAACCTTGAAGTGAGCGAATGCTTTGTTAGCTTCAGCCATACGATGAATATCTTCTTTCTTTTTAAAAGAAGCACCTTCACCCTTGCTTGCAGCAACAATTTCATTGGCCAATTTATCTGCCATTGTACGACCATTACGCTCACGGCTGTAACGGATCATCCATTTGATGCTTAAAGAAGTTTTTCTATCAGCACGAACTTCTGTAGGAATCTGAAAAGTAGATCCACCAATTCTGCGGCTTCTTACTTCTACAGCAGGAGTAATGTTTGCAAGAGCTTTCTTCCAAACTTCATATCCATCCTCATTAGTTATTTTGCTTACCTTATCTACAGCATCATAAAAAATAGTGATTGCGGTACTTTTCTTGCCGTCCCACATCAAATTATTGATAAAACGGGTAACCAACTTATCGTTGAACCTACCATCTGGTGCAAGAGGTAATTTCTTAGCTTGTGCTTTACGCATGACTTAGTATTATAAACTTTTTAATTAAAATTATTTTTTCGCTTTAGCCTTCTTTGTACCATACTTAGAACGGCTCTTCTTACGATCCTTTACACCCGCAGTATCCAAGCTACCACGAACGATATGATAACGTACACCTGGCAAATCTTTTACCCTTCCACCACGTATCAAAACGATGGAGTGTTCCTGCAAATTGTGACCTTCACCTGGAATGTAGGCAATTACTTCTATTTTATTAGTCAAACGTACCTTTGCTACCTTACGTAACGCAGAGTTTGGCTTTTTAGGAGTAGTTGTGTACACTCTCGTACAAACACCACGACGCTGAGGACAAGCATCCAAAGCTCTTGACTTACTTTTAGCCCTGATGATATCACGACCTTTTCTAACTAATTGTTGTATTGTAGGCATTCTTACCCTATATTTTTTTTCGGACGGCAAAAGTAAGAGAGTAGAGTAGAACTTCCAAATAAAATAACTACTAATTTTAAAATAAAACTAAAATCTCTCACAAGGCGACCACTAATTAATGAATTTTTATCTATACGCGCTCCATCCAGCCATGTGCATCCGCTGCAACACCTGTTCTGATATTGTCCAATCTATTCTTCAATTCGGGCGCAACTGTTAGCTTGCCCAAATCAAACTTCAGTATGGTATCCTTATATTTCAGTTCTTGTATCAGAGAAATAGTTGCAGCAGTTCCTGTACCAAATACCTCTCTCAGGCTGCCATTATTGTAAGCTTCAATCAACTCATCAATACTTATCCTTCTTTCTTCAATAGTGAGTCCCATTTCTTTTAAGACAGTCAAGGCGGTATCCCTAGTTACGCCTGCAAGGATCGTTCCTTCGTCCAACGAGGGCGTTACGGCTGTATTATTTATGATAAACATTACATTCATAGTCCCTACCTCTTGCAGCCATTTATGCTCAAAGGCATCGGTCCACAACACTTGGTCATAACCTTGTTTTTTGGCTAGTTGCATGGCCAGTAAACTTGCGGCATAGTTTCCCGCATTCTTAGCAAAGCCAACACCACCTGGAGCTGCACGGGTGTAGGTTTCTTCAACCACTATCCGCATTGGGGCAGAATAATAAGGGCCGGTAGGACTTAAGATAATAATGAACAGATAAGTTTCGGAAGGTTTTACGCCAATAATAGTATCGGTAGAAAACATAAAAGGCCTGATATATAATGAATGATCGGCTTCGGTGGGAATCCATTCTTTATCTAGTTCTATCAGTTGCTTCATTCCATCAATAAAAATCTCTTCGGGCACATGAGGCATACACATCCGCTCAGCAGAAGTATTGAAACGTTTGAAATTATCGTGCGGACGGAAAATGAATGCGTCACCATTTTCATAGCGATATGCTTTAATCCCTTCAAAAATAGATTGTCCATAGTGGATGGCCACCAAAGAAGGTTCCAATTGAAGGGATTGATACGGTTTTATCTCCACATGTTGCCATTCGCCGTCGGCATAAGTTGCCACAAGCATATGGTCGGTAAAATATTTACCAAAAGGCAGGTTACTAAAGTCTAAATCTTTTAATTTGCTACTCGCTGTTTTCGTTACGTTTATATTTACCGCGTCTACCATATCATTTCATTTGTTGCAAATTAACTAAAAAAAGAAAAAAGAATTGTCACTAATATTGTAAAATAATTATGAGCCTCGATAAAATACAGCTTCCCGACTTTCTGTTACCCGCTTTATTTGGCGAAACATTGGTAATCACTGACTATATAAAAGCGTCGCCAGTTCCTCAAAAAACAACTACTCCCCCACCTGCTACAACAGAAAAAGTAACTGTTGCCCCAATCAAAAAGTTATTCTTGGGAGACAATAAAAAGAATATCACCGTCCTTGTCAAGGACACCGAAGCGGTTTATTTAAGAGAGGAATGGCTGCAATTCTTAACAAATATTTTAGCGGCCTGCAAGCTCAACATCGGCGATGTAGCCATTATCAATCAAGCGCAGGGTGCAGTCACCTTTGCAGCCTTACAGTCTGCTACCACACCCAAATTCTTGATTGCCTTCGATGTAGACACCCAAGAGATTGGCTTGCCATTTACTATCCCTCATTATCAAGTACAGGAATTTAATAATTGTATTTTTATTTTATGCCCCACCTTGTCTGTTATGCTGGGTAATACAGAGCAAGTAAAATTAGAAAAAACCAAACTATGGATGAGCCTTAAAAGAATGTTTGGCATTTAAGCAAAGCAAAAGAAAGAACTAATAATCCTTAGTTTTTTTAAGAAAACACTACATCAGGAGAGGTACAAAATTGAATAGCCCGTTTTGAGCAACCTTTTAAATAACATTAAACCCTTCAGGCTATACCCCCAACTTCTCCTCAATCAGATAACTATTCCTTTCGCTACTGTTGCGAGTAATTAGTTCTGCAATGAAGCCGGTTAAAAATAATTGTATCCCAATAATCATAACTGCCAACCCAATGTAGAAAGCAGGTTTATTGGTAAGCGAAAACGCTGTATCCATCAGTTTATTAACGCTGAGATAAAGACTTACGCCAAAACCTATCAAGAAGCATAGCGTGCCATACAAACCAAAAAAGTGCATGGGGCGCTTACCAAACTTATACAAAAAAGTGATCGTGGTAAGATCTAAGAATCCATTTACAAAACGCTCCCAACCAAACTTAGTCGTCCCATATTTTCTTGCCCGGTGTTCTACCACCTTCTCCCCTATCTTTCTGAAACCTGCCCACTTGGCTAATACCGGAATGTAGCGGTGCATCTCTCCAAAGACTTCTATACTCTTTATCACCTTTTTCTTGTAGGCCTTCAATCCACAATTAAAGTCGTTTAGCTTAATACCAGAGCTTGCCCTTGCAGCGGCATTAAATAACTTGGAAGGAAGATTCTTGGTCAAAGTATTGTCAAAACGTTTTTGCTTCCAACCACTCACCAGATCATAGCCCTCCTCCAGAATCATCTTTCTTAGTTCGGGTATCTCATCGGGGCTATCTTGCATATCCGCATCCATCGTAATCACCACATTGCCATTTGCAGCTTTAAAGCCTTCATTCAATGCAGCACTCTTTCCATAGTTGCGTCGAAACCTGATTCCTTTGATATTATTGTTTTGTAGCGACAATTTCTTTATCACTTCCCAGCTATCATCAGTACTGCCATCATCCACCAATATCACCTCATAAGTATAATCATTTGTGGTAACCACACGCTCTATCCAAGCACACAATTCCGGAAGGGACTCTTCTTCATTCAATAAAGGGACTACAATAGATATATCCATCAAAGATTTCTTTAAATTTTAAACTTTCTTTTTGCTAAATGATTCACTCAACAATGCAATCACCGCACCTACCAATGCCCCTGTGATGCCTATCGCCAGATTGAACATAACCACCATCGACAGCAAACTGGTACGCATTACTTTCATGGCCATATCCTTGTTTGCAGCCACTTTTGCAGCATCAAAATTGGGTTGCTTCTGGGCTTCAACTAGATTGTGGTTATATAATTCCGTCAAATAATCAGGAAAAACCAGATAGACAGATAATACACTATAGATGAATAAAGCACAAACCGCCACCACAGAAACCCTGAATCCATACCCAAACAAATTGCTAAACACTATCTTGCCCTCTGTTTTTGGAGGCTGTATATTCATCAAAACTATAACGCCTATCAATAGTATCGCAATATTCGTATTTGCTACCCAAGGCTGAAACTTGTTGTGCGTAAGCTGTAGGGCTATATCGAAAAGAATCAATATCAATCCAATTATCAACCCTTTTTTAATATGTGTCTTTTGTTCTGTTCCCATTATTCTGACTTATGACTTTCGCCTTATGACTTATTACTTACAACTTATGCCTTACGACTTACGACTTAATTCTTATTCCACTTTCCTTTTGTATAAACCCCTACTACGCTACCCGCCAAAGGAACATCAAAGAAGGCACTATTGACCGATTTACTTTTATTGGCTGCTTTTGTAAACACATGATTACCATTTTTTGTGAACAATGTGAAGTCTGCTTCGGAACCTACCTCTATATTGTTACTAGGGATATTAAAGAGTTCACGGGCATTATTACTAAACAAATCTGCTAGTCTATCAGTAGACAAATCACTAAAAAGATTATTCACAACAGCAAAGCTTGTCTGCAAACCAATCATTCCTTGGGCAGCATACTCAAACTCACAGGTCTTGCTATCCCAGTTCTGTGGCAGGTGATGTGAGGTAATACAATCTACTGTACCATCAATTACGGCTTCCCTCAAAGCCAACATATCTTTCCTGTTTCTTAGTGGTGGCGTCACTTTCAAGTTGGTATCATAACTCACCATATCCTCATCGCAAAAGAAAAGATGATAAGGGGTAACGCTACACGAAACCGATAGCCCTTCTGCTTTGGCAGCAGCAATCAATGCCACACTTTCGGCAGTAGAAATACCTGTTATGTGTAGTTTGCTATTGGTATATCTTAATAAATCTAAATCTCTTTTAATAATTAGTGTCTCCGACAATGCCGGACTACCCGGCAAGCCTAGCTGAGTAGAAACAACTCCTTCGGTCATCAATCCGAAAGCGCCAATGCTTTTATCAACCGGAACCTGAATAATTGTTCCATCGAAAGCAATGATATATTGTAGTGCTTTTAATAGCAATCCCGACGACTGCAAAGGATGTGTTCCATCAGAGAAAGCGATGGCACCAGCCTGTTGCATCTCATACATCTCTGCCAGATCCTTTCCTTCCAAGTTCTTTGAGACAGCTCCGATTGGATACACTGCAACAGGTAATTGTTTTGCTTTTTCGATGATATAACTTACCTGAGGTTTGTTTTGAATAGCTGGTTTTGTATTAGGCAATACAAATACGTGAGAGAAACCACCCGCCAATGCCGCCGCCGCACCCGACTCTAAACTTTCGCGGTATTCGTAACCGGGATCAGCGAAATCCGTAAAAACATCTACCCATCCTTGAGAGATAATCAGTCCCTCTGTTTCTATTGTTTCATCTGCTGGAGAAGTAATTTCATCGCTTATCAAACTAATCTTTCCATCAATAACCAATATGTCTTTTGTTAATCCGGAAAAAGGCGATTTTTTATCAGCAATCAGTACTTTTTTAATTAAAAGTTTCATCTACGTTTCTCAATTTAGGTGCAAGATAAATGTAAAAAGGATACGTCACCTTATATTTGCAATCCTTTAAGTGTTCGGGACGTAGCGCAGTCCGGTTAGCGTACACGTCTGGGGGGCGTGAGGTCGCTGGTTCGAATCCAGTCGTCCCGACTAAAAAATCCCTCTTAAACCCTTGATTCGTCAAGGGTTTTTTATTTCCTCAGCTTTCTTCACTAATCATTAAAGAATTGGGAAGCATCAACAGAAAAGGCAATGCCTTGGTATAATCCAATTCAGGATACTCTAATCCCAGCCCTCTAAGATTTGTATAGTAAGTTTGGTGGTGTTGATAATAATATTTTTCGCTCTTAACAAACCATGCTTTCTCGCCAAGTTTCTCTGCCAAAAACCATTTCTCCAATAGCCTACCTGTTCTTCCATTTCCATCATTCCAAGGATGAATCTTTACAAATACCAGATGTATCAGCGAAGCAAAAAAGAATGTTTCACAAATGGATAATGGCTGCTGCAATAGTTGGGCGATGTCATTATATAACTTCTCCATTTCCACTTCCAATTGAAACGGTGTTGCCGCCACATATTCAATCTTGCCATCGGGGGACGACACATACATATTCTTGTTACGCAGTTTGTCCTGTTGACCCACTGCAACAATATGCTTGCCCAATATCTTGTGTATTTCGGCAATATTCTCCTTATTTAATGGATGCGTTTTGGCAAAGGAATAAGCGTTGTATAAGTCATCAATCTTCTTGGTATAGTCTGGCAAAAACTCGATACCAAACCTTTTATACTTCACATAGCTATCCAATTCTATCTCCTCCCCTTCTATCTTACTAGAAAAAACAGAAGCAACCGATGTATAGAAGCTAAAGGAATCGGTGGAAATTTCCGCATCTTTTAATGCATCAAAATGGGCTTGCAAAGTGTTGGGCACTTGCTTGGAATATTCCTCCAACAACGTTACTGGTATTATCTGTAATCCCATAGTGAACAAAAATAACCAATGCGCGATGAATAGGGAGGTTTCTTTTATAGGGAAGTATGGGATGGGTTAGCTTAATATCTACAAACAGCATTAAAATACCTTGACTAGCTAATATTCTTTTTAAATTTTATTATGTTGCAATTATAGTGTTCTTTTTTCTTTATTGGATATGTCGTTGTATCACTAGAAATTAATTTAAAATCTTTTTTAGGAAATAAACTTAATAGTTCTTCTTTTGACAAATGTCTCATTTTACAATAAGGATCTATTTCCCCTGAAAACTTAGGTATTAAGTCTTCAATTATTAATATCCCATCATCTGCTAACACCCTTCTAAGTTCATTCACCATCTTTGCCGGATTTTTAAACTCGTGTACAGACTTACGACATAAAATTAATTTGTATGAAGCAGAGGGTAAAGGTATTGAATCATCTTTACCACCTACGAATTTACTATTGTTTTTAAAATATACAGGTTTGCCGTTAACTAAAATAAAACTTCTATTTTCCTTCTTATATCCAATATAGGTATCCTCTAGAATAAAAAATGTTTTTGGATAAAATCGAAATAGTTCTGCATCGAAATAACCATTCCCACTTCCAACATCCAATATTGTATCTACATCTTTCAAGTCATACTTAGAGTACTCATTTTTAAATAATTCCATTTCATCATTACTATGCTTTATAGAATCATTTCCACTATAAGTAGTAGTGTAGGGCGCACAAGAAATGAAAATAATAATTAAAAAAATTAGCGGCCTCATATACTTTTTGTCTTTACGTGTGTTTCCATCAACGCAATTCTACAACCTACCCCAACATTCAACACAATGGTTATTTAATTTGTCTCTTTACAAATATATATTATCACCTCTATATTATTAGTAAATCTCCATGAAAGGAAGGCTTCGCTTCGAGCGAAGCCTTCCTTGGCATAACAACCATCAAATAAAATCTTGATAATTGCCAACATGAATCACTCTTTTATCACTCCAAAAAAGACTTTGTAAGCCCTCAATATCAAAATACTTATAAAAAGACAAGAATTTATCTTTTGTGCCCAGTATTTGCTCAAAATTAGTTAGCACTTGCTACTGCGCCAGTTCCTTGTAGGTATTTTGCATAAACGCCCATTTGAGGTTGGTCGTTACCAGCAACTGGGTGCAAAGAAAGTGGATAGTTTTTCCACCAAGGACCTGCTGCCCAATAAGAACCGCTGATGCCGTTTGTAGTAAGATAGTGAAGGAAGTTATCTAAAACAACCAACCAACGGCCATCATTTTTTGGAACACCAAATTCTCCAACAAAACCTTTTTTACCATTTGCTTTCAACCAGTTAACAAAAGGGGCTACATAATTTACACCAGTTTGAGGGTTGATGTTGCTTTCGTCGTAGCTTTTTGCATAAGTGCCAGAGTAGTCATTATCAAAATAGCAATGTGCATTGTAGATGATGTTATCGGCAGGATCTTTCAAATATTTTAGTTGGTCGTTGTTTACATCCCAGGTAGCAGCGTTAGAGTAGCTTTCTCCTTCTACCATTACATATATGTCTTTGTTCATTTCTCTGATGCCTTTGATTGCTTCTTGAGCGGCATTGAACCAAGAGTATTGACCCATATCGTGCGGTTCGTTCATAATGTCTAAAGCGTAGATGTTATCGAAGCTTCTTAAAGCGAAAGCCATTTTCTTCCAGAAATCTTTGAAAGCAGCAACAGGAACTTCTTGGCTACCGATGATGTATTCTACATTGTTCATTTTGTAGCGAGCGAAATTGTGCATGTTTAAAACTACCATTACGCCAGAAGCAGCGCAATCGCTAAGGAATCTCTTCATGTAAGAAAGTTCAGTGATGTCTAATGGGCCACCGATTGTTTTTTGGATTCTTTCCCAACGGAAAGGCATTTGCATTACGGTAACCCCTTTTTTTGCGAAGTACTTGATTTCTGTTTTGTCGGGATAGATATAGTTAACACCATAAGTTCCAGGCAAGTTTTCTGTGCCAAATTCTGCACCGCAAAGAGATACGCCAAATGGTAAAGCATTGTATTGGGCACCTACTTTTGTTAAGCTTAAAACTGCGATTGAGAGGAGAATTATTAAGTGTTTCATGACCTTCTTTTTTGTTAATTCAAAGGTCACTCAAGCCAAATCGGGGTATTGTAGAGGAGGTGATGAACTCTATTTAGCTACATTCTTGGGGCTTGTAGTAGTATGATTAATGGGTTTTAGAGGTCTGCGTAGAAGGTGATTAAGTATAAAAATTTGAATTGTAAAGCAGTAGTTTTTGCCGGGAACTGCTGACAGATTCAGGGACTTAAACATTGAGAAACTGAAAGATTGAAAGTGGTGTACAGAATGGTTGACACACAGTGTTGAAGGATGGACAAAAAGCGCAATATTTGCAGCATTTATAAGCTATGCAGTTACCGTCCCAGTTATTAGAGAATGCAGTGGCAGAATTTGCCAAGTTGCCCGGTATAGGTAAGAAGACTGCTTTGAGGCTGGTATTACACCTATTGAAACAAGAAGTAGATGAAGTTTCGCACTTTGGGGAAACGATTTCTAAGATGAGAAAGGAGGTGCAGTTTTGTAAGCGTTGTAGTAATATTAGTGATACACAAGTATGCAGTATTTGCAGTAATACCACCGGAAGGAATCAGCAGCTGATTTGTGTGGTGGAAAATATAAGAGACGTAATAGCTATAGAAAGTACGCAACAATACAATGGTACTTATCATGTGTTGGGCGGAATTATCTCTCCATTGGATGGGGTAGGACCTGATCAGCTAAACATAGAGACCCTTATCAGCCGGGTAAAGGAAGAGGAGACCAAGGAGTTGCTGTTTGCATTGAACCCAAATATTCAGGGCGATACTACCATCTATTATATACAGCGAAAACTGGGACAGACCAATTGTAAGGTAACAACCATTGCCAGAGGGATTTCCTTCGGAGGGGAATTGGAATATGCAGATGAGATGACTTTGGCAAGAAGCATTACAAACAGGCTTCCAATAGAACAATATGTACGATAAGGTTATTGATTAAATGTATTTTACAGCTACTCATATCTTAAAATAGCTATCAAAAAACCCACAGACACGCTACCGAGCTTAGTAGCATATAAAAAGGAACTCTTTGACAGGATTTTGAGTTTAGAACCCTACAAAAGAACATTCTTTTGTAGGGTTCTAAACTCAAAAGGTCGTTAAATAAGGTTCTTTTATTGGGTTCTAAACTTAGTAGGTCATTAAATAAGATTCTTTTGTAGGGTTCTAAATTTATAAGGCGGTTCATTAAGGTTCTTTTATATGGTTCTAAACTCTAGATACCCCTTGGAAGGATTCTTAGATTGTGTAGACAATTATAAACAGCAATAAACAATATTAAATATACCGATGTTAAAACATAAGTGTCAATAAGTAATTATAAATATTAGGTTTCTCATAGTGTTATTGCGTACAAAGATGATAATGCATATTGTACTAATTTGTTTCGGATTTAAATTAGTTTGATTCGTATTATGACAAGTCATTAATTTTGGCATCTAAATTTTTAAAAAAATGAAAAAGAAATTAATTATTGCTGTGCTTCTAGTTGGGGTGCTGAGTTTTGTTGGTGTTTACTATTTTGTGTTTTATCGTCCAACACATCACGTTCGTGACATCGCAAGTGAGGATGCAATTGTAGTAAGTGCGAAAGATATTGTAAAAGAGTTTCAGACTAATGAGACAGCTTCTAATACGAAATATTTGAATAAAGTGGCTGAAATTAGTGGAGAGGTTGTTGAGGCCAAGAAAGATCAAACAGGTAAACCAACTGTTACGCTGAAAAGTGATGATAGTTTCTCCAATGTGTTTGTAACATTGAGAGGTGACAAACAATTGGAAGTGAAGGGTGGCGCCACTATTACAATCAGAGGTGTTGTAACTGGTTTTTTAAGTGATGTGGTAATAAATGATGGTATAGTTGTAAAACAATAAATATGAAAAAGATAACTTTATTTGGGTTTGTTTTTTTGTTGGTGGGTACATTGTCGTATGCACAAAAAGTTTATTCTACTAGGACAGCTCAAGTAAAGTTTTCTTCTTCTACTGCCGCCGAAGACATTGATGCGACCAATAATCAGGTTCAAAGTAAGTTTATCGGCAAAACAGGACAAGTAATGTTCAGCCTGTTGATGAAAGGATTTGTGTTTGAGAATGCGATGATGCAAGAACACTTCAATGGCAAGGAATATATGGAGAGTGATAAGTTTCCTAAAGCTGAGTTTAAGGGGACTGTAAATGGCATGAATACTGTAGATCTGGAAAAGGACGGTGCTTATCCTGTAATGGTAAGTGGCGATATGACTATAAAGGGGATTACTAAACCTGTAAAGGCGGCAGGTCTTATTTTGGTTGAGAAGCACAGAGTGAGCGCAGAGAGTAGTTTTAAAATAAAACTTCAGGATTATGGTATTACAGGAAAGGATATAGGTACTGTTATTTCTAATAACATCGAAATAAAAGTAGCTGCTAAATACGACTAGCAGTTTCGCCACAAAGACGCTAAGGCTTAAATTGACACAAAGCAGGCAAGCATAAAAAGAGAAAAAGAAACGGTGGTTTTCTTCTTTTTCTCTTTTTCATTTCTATAATAAATACTTTGTGTTTCTTACTTTCTTTGTGCTTTTGTGGCATTTTAATCACTAAACATTAATCATTAATCGTTCACGATATGAGTTTGATACACGAAGAATTAGAGAAAAGGATATTGGTAATTGATGGTGCAATGGGCACAATGATTCAACGCCATAAGCTTGAAGAGGCTGATTATAGAGGAGAAAGGTTTAAAGACTGGCACCTAGATGTGAAGGGTAATAATGATTTATTGAGCATTACTAAGCCTGAAGTAATCATAGGAATACATCTTTTGTACCTTGAAGCAGGTGCTGACATTGTAGAGACCAATACTTTTAGTAGTACCGTTATTGCGCAAGCAGATTACGATATGCAGGCATTGGCTTACGAAATGAATGTAGCTTCTGCCCAATGTGCTAGAAAAGCGATTGAGCAATATAAGGTGCTTCACCCAGAAGATACTAAGCCAAAGTTTGTAGCAGGGGCTATTGGGCCATTGAATAAAACATTGAGCCTATCGCCCGATGTAAATAATCCTGGTTATCGTGCAGTAACTTTTGATGAAGTAGTTGCCGCTTACACCGAGCAGATAAAAGGCTTGGTAGAAGGTGGTGTAGATGTGCTATTGGTAGAAACAATCTTTGATACATTGAATGCAAAGGCTGCCATTTTTGCCATAAAACAATTCTTCAGAGGTAAAAAAGAATTGCCAATAATGATTAGTGGCACCATCACTGATGCTAGCGGAAGAACACTCTCTGGACAAACTTTAGAAGCTTTCTACATATCAGTTAAGCACGCAAATCCATTGAGTATTGGCTTGAACTGTGCTTTGGGTGCACAAGAAATGCGTGGACATATTGAGGAGTTGAGTGGCATAGCAGCTTGCTATACTTCTTCCTATCCGAATGCAGGTTTGCCAAACGCAATGGGAGAATATGATGAGCAACCACACCAAACAGCACACTTCATAGAAGAGTGGGCACAGAATGGATGGGTAAACATAGTAGGCGGCTGCTGCGGCACCACCCCAGATCATATTAAACACATAGCAGACCACGTAAGAACAATAGAGCCAAGAAGATTGCCAGTACTGGAATCCGAGTTGGTTTAACCACTAGGAAGATTTGCCACCAAGACGCAAAGACTCGAAGATGCACTAAGTAATTAAGAAAAGAAAAAAGAAGAAAATGAAAATAAGAAATGTATGACGAACTGGATGAACGCAGAGAATGGGTTGGCAAGCAAGTAGTAGATATTGCTTATCATATTCATAAAGCATTAGGGCCAGGATTGTTGGAGAAAGTGTATGAAGCTTGCTTCTGTTACGAATTATATAAAAGGGATATTGCCTTTGTAAAGCAAAAAGAGGTAGCAATAATATACGATGATGTCGTTTTTGACGAAGGATTGAGATTAGACATTTTAGTAGATGATTTAGTAATAATTGAATTAAAAGCACAAGAAGAATATCATAAGGTCTGGGAAGCACAATTATTAAGTTATTTGCGTTTATCAGAGAAGCATCTGGGATTTATAATAAACTTTAATGTCCCATTAATCAAAGAAGGAATAAAAAGAATGGTTCTATAAATCCTCTTATTTAATTCCCTTTCTTTCTTTTCCCTTTCCTTCTTCTTTTCTTTGTGCCACTTTGAGCCTTTGCGTCTTTGTGGCAAAAAACAAATAACATGAGTACAACGATAAAACCTTTTTTGAGATTGAGTGGTTTAGAGCCTTTAATTATTCGTCCGGAGACAAACTTTGTCAATGTGGGCGAGCGAACCAACGTTACGGGTAGTAAGAAGTTTGCCAGACTTATCTTGAATAATCAGTATGAAGAAGCCCTCTCAGTTGCTCGTCAACAAGTAGAGAATGGTGCGCAGATATTGGATGTAAACATGGATGATGCCTTGTTGGATGGGGTAAAAGCCATGACCACTTTCATCAATCTATTGCAAAGCGAACCCGATATTGCCAAGATACCTATCATGGTGGATAGCTCTAAGTTCGAGATTATTGAAGCAGGATTGAAATGTATTCAGGGGCGTTGCATCGTAAACTCTATCTCTATGAAAGAAGGGGAGGAGAAATTTATTGAGCATGCCTTCATCTGTAAAGCGTATGGCGCAGTGGTAATTGTAATGACTTTTGATGAAAAAGGCCAAGCCGATACCCTAGAGCGCAAAGTAGAAATATCGGAAAGAGCCTACAAGATATTGACCGAGCAAGTTGGCTTCGATCCGCAAGATATCATCTTCGATATTAATGTTTTTGCCATTGCAACAGGTCTAGAAGAACACAATAACTATGGTGTAGATTTCATTGAAGCCACACGCATCATCAAGCAAAGGCATCCTTTGGTAAAGATTAGTGGCGGCGTTAGTAACCTGTCTTTCTCTTTCCGTGGCAATGAACATGTGCGCGAAACAATGCACTCTGTTTTCTTATACCATGCCATCAAGGCGGGTATGGATATGGGTATTGTTAATGCTGGTCAGTTGGTAGTGTATGATGAGATAGAACCTAGCTTAAAAGAACTTTGCGAAGATGTAATTCTTAATAGAAACAACGATAACAACGAAGCTACAGAGAAGCTAATTGCCTTCGCCGAGACAGTAAAAGCAAAGGGTAAGGTGCAGGAAAGAGATGAAAAGTGGCGTGATGCTTCGGTGGAAGAGCGCTTGAAACACGCCTTGGTTAATGGTATTACTGAATATATAGATGCGGATACAGAAGAGGCTAGGCTGAAATATCCTAAACCTTTGGATGTGATAGAAGGGCCATTGATGGACGGAATGAACTTTGTGGGCGACTTATTCGGTGCTGGTAAAATGTTCTTGCCACAAGTGGTAAAGAGTGCTAGGGTGATGAAAAAAAGTGTGGCAGTGCTAACTCCATACATAGAAGCTGAAAAAGAAGAACGTCGTTTGGCGCATATTGCCGCTGGTACAATCAATCAAGAAGGTGCTGGTGCTGCCAAGATATTATTGGCTACCGTGAAAGGTGATGTTCACGATATTGGTAAGAACATCGTTGGGGTGGTTTTGGGTTGTAATGGCTATGATATTATCGACTTAGGTGTAATGGTTCCTACCGATAAAATACTGG
This sequence comes from uncultured Chitinophagaceae bacterium, assembly GCA_903895845.1. Taxonomy (GTDB): domain Bacteria; phylum Bacteroidota; class Bacteroidia; order Chitinophagales; family Chitinophagaceae; genus Parasediminibacterium. The sequence goes on along the minus strand of CAITVK010000109.1, from coordinate 58,840 downwards.
ATGCCGCCATTCAGCACAATGCTGATATCATTGGATTGAGTGGATTAATTACACCTTCGCTCGATGAAATGGTTCACGTGGCTAAAGAAATGAAGCGTCGCGGAATGAAACAACCATTGCTAATTGGTGGTGCCACCACTAGCCGAATGCACACTGCTGTGAAGATTGCGCCTGAGTATGGCAATGGCGTTATTCATGTATTAGATGCTAGCCGTAGCGTTACTGTTGCGGGTAGTTTATTGAGCAATGATAGCAAACCAGCTTTCTTGGAACAGACTTATGGCGAATATACTAAGCTGAAACATGGGTTTGACAATAAGAAATCTCACAAAAACTATTTGCCTTACAGCAAGGCTCTAGCCAATAAAGTAAACTTAGATTGGGCTTCTTTTCAACCAGTGAAACCTCAGTTTACAGGTACTAAAGTGTTTGCAGATTTCGATTTGAACGAACTAAGACAATACATTGACTGGAAGCCTTTCTTCATTGCTTGGGAAATGCACGGAAACTTCCCTGCTATTCTTTCTGATGAGATTGTAGGTAAAGAAGCAACTAAGTTGTACAACGATGCGAATGATTTATTAGATAAAATTATTGCTGAGAAATGGTTGACAGCAAAGGGAACTATTGGTTTCTGGGAAGCAGGAAGTGAGGGGGATACAGTAGTCGTAAGTCATAAGTCGTTAGTCGCAAGTCAAGAAAAGGAAACAATTAATCTTGAGTTCCTTCGTCAGCAAATAGAAAAAGCCCCGGGTCAACCAAACATCTCTCTAGCAGATTTTATAAAACCACTTGGAGCTTCTAAAGAACTTACGACTCACGACTTACCACTTACGACTGATTTTATAGGTGCTTTCGCCGTTACCATTGATGGTATTGAGCCGCACATAAAAGCTTTCGAAGCAAACTTGGATGATTACAACAAGATTATACTACAAGCGCTTGCTGATAGATTGGCGGAGGCTTTTGCAGAGTGTCTCCATTTAAAAATAAGGAAGGAATATTGGGGTTATGCCACCGATGAGCATTTGACCAATGATGAATTGATTCATGAAAAGTACCAAGGTATTCGTCCGGCACCTGGTTATCCTGCTTGTCCAGATCACACAGAAAAGTATAAGTTATTCGACTTGCTGAATGTAACCGAAAGCATTGGCATCACGCTTACCGAAAGCTTGGCTATGTATCCTGCATCATCAGTTTGCGGATGGTATTTCGCCAATCCTCAGAGTCAATATTATGGTGTAGGCAAAATTCAGCCCGACCAAGTAGAAGATTATGCCAAGAGAAAAGGCATGACTTTAGAAGAAGTAGAAAGATGGTTAAGGCAGAATATGGAATAGGAAAGGGAATTTACACGTGATTCTTACTGTTGATAAATTACAAGCCTATAGAGGATTATTTTGGAACTTTTTTAGCTACAACCCAAAGCAATCATTAAACCTATCCCTTATTAGCTAGTTGTCCGCAAGCTGCGTCTATGTCTTTTCCTCTACTGCGACGAAGTCGTGCATTAACTCTGTTCTTGTCTAGTAAGGTCATGAAATCCTCAACAACATCTTCATCTGGTTTGTAGAACTTGAAGGCATCTATAGTATTATATTCTATGATATTTACCAGATCGGCAGGTACCTGGCGATATAGTTTTATTAAATCCTCAGCATCTTTCTGAGAGTCATTGAAGCCTTTCAGCAAGATATATTCAAAAGTTATTTCATTGCCCGTTTCCTTATAAAAGTAGTTCAATGCTTCTACCAATGCAGCGATGTTATTGCTTTCATTGATTGGCATAATCTCATTACGTTTCTTGTCGGTAGCTGCATGTAGAGAAAGTGCCAGTTTGAACTTTACTTTGTTGCCCCCCAAATGTTTTATCTGCTTCGCAACACCCGCTGTAGAAACAGTGATTCGTTTGGGACTCATGAACAAACCGTCCTCAGCACTGATTCTTTCAATAGCCGCTAAGACATTATTGTAGTTAAGGAGCGGCTCGCCCATGCCCATAAATACAATATTCGTCAGCTTTTGCTGATAAGTTGCTTCGCTTTGCTTATTGATAAGTACGACCTGATCATATATTTCATCGAAAGTAAGGTTACGTTTCCTATCCATGTAACCAGTTGCACAAAACTTACAAGTGAGGCTACAACCAATCTGAGAGGATACACAAGCTGTCTTTCTTTCTTCCGTAGGAATCAAAACACCTTCAATAAAGTGACCATCAAATGTTTTGAAACGACTTTTAATAGTACCATCCTCACTATGCTGTGCCGTTTCCACAACCAAAGCCGGCAATGTAAACTCAGTTGCAAGCTTTGCACGTAAAGTTTTACTTACATTGCTCATATCATCGAAACTATGTGCATGCTTTTGCCATAACCATTCGTGTACTTGCTTAACGCGAAACTTAGGTTCGCCAATGGAAAGAAAATAATTCTCGAGATCTTTCAGCGATAAATGTCGGATGTTTTGTTGAGTAGACATGCTGCGAAGGTAAAGGCTTTCTTACTAAAGGCTTTAATATAGAAAAGAAATAAACCCATTGAGAACTACTGAATTGTAAAAGATTTACTTAACTGTTATTACATACACCCATTTCTTTTGGCAATCTTATGTATCAATAAAAAGTGAATGACACCAGTCAAAGTTACAAAGCGCAGAACAGATAAGGATAAGCAACTTGTATCTAAAAGTTGCTCTCTGAGACACTAACTTTGATTGGTAAACTTCTTTAATTCCTCTACATTTTTAATTGTAATGCTTTTGCCATTGCTAATAACAAATCCGTTTTCCTCGAAATCACTCAGAACCCTAAATACTGTTTCGTAAGTGGTGCCAGAGAATGATGCAATATCCTGCCGAGACATATAAATATTGATATTTCCTGCCTCAGTAGTACCAAATTTTTTCTCTAAACGAAGTAGAGCACTCGCAACCCTACCCTTAACAGACATATGTGCAAGGTTGCGCATGTTCTTTTCGGACTCTTGCAGTTCATCTGCAAAAAACATCATTAATTGCAAGGCATAAGCATGATTGACTGTTAGAGAAGTGATAAAGAATTCGAGGTCTATAAAGCAAACAGTTACATTTTCGAGTGCCGTTGCTGAAATAGGGTAATAAGGATTATTGCCCATTCCTCTATGCCCGAAAATATCTCCTTTGGTCGCAAACCGAAGTATTAATTCCTTTTCCTCACCCCATTTCTTGTGTACTTTTACTGTACCAGAGTAGACAAAATAAATCCCTTCTACTTTTTCTCCCTCCCGAAAAATAACTTCCCCTTTTTTGTAATCAATGGTTTTCCTGTTCAAATTGATAGCAGGTAGCCATTCTTTTAAACATAGCTTGCAGAATACACAGCTTTTTAAATCACATCCTTTCTTGTTTTCTTTCATATAACATCGAATAATTTATGTGGTGTATGTATTATTTATTAATGCGAATCAAAGGTTGAAAATTATATATTGAGTTATAAGAAAGTAAAAGCAAAAGACGTTCTAGTAATGTGTTCGAAGCAAAACTAATCGCCCTCTACTTTTATATTTGCGAAAGGTACGGCAAAGAATTAAAATATTAATGTACACGTTTCAGTAATAATGCTTCAGCCGTTTTTGCTGATATGAAGGCACTGACTATTTGCTTTTATGCAGTGAGTGAGGAGCGTCGTTTCAAGATAAGAGAAATCCACGGATTCGCACAAAGGGATCTTAGCAATCGGTTTCCTAAATTGCCTTCCTATCAGGCATTTTATAGTAGGCTGAACAGGTTGGTGAGTGCCGTCCAGTCGCTTTCATTGAATATATTTCTAAACCTTGATTCGCTTTAATAACTATTAGTTTGTAAATATGAGTGATGAATTATGAGCCATTAGCCGTCAAACAACAACTCGTAATTCATCACTCATATTTCATAACTATCCTTCGTGCCGCATACCCTCAGCCACCCTGAATATATGTAGTACATACGGGAACAAGGCATCCATGGTTTCGACAGCACCACGCGTAGAACCGGGCAAAGTGAGTATTAATGTATTAGAAACAAACCCTGCAACCCCACGGGAAAGCATGGCGTAAGGCGTTCTTTCCTGTCCATAGTTGCGTGCGGCTTCCATTATGCCAGGAATAGCCCTGTCGAACAACGGAGAAATGGCTTCTGGTGTAACATCCCTTGGCGAAAGCCCTGTTCCGCCACAAAATAATACCAGATGAAACCCTTCATTGGCCAATTGCTTTGCCTTAGCTTGTATAACATCAAACTCGTCAGGAATAATACTGTAGAAAGCCGTTTCTATCTGGTTTTGTCGCAGCTTTTCTATGATAGCCTTGCCTGCAAAGTCCTGTTTGCTACCTTCAGAAATACTATCCGAACAAACAATAACTGCACAACGGATGGCTTGGATTGGTCTATCTCTGTAATCAGACTTTCCGCCTTTCTTATTCAGCAGTTTAATGCTAGATATTTCTACCGATTTGTCTATTGGTTTCAGCATATCGTATATAGTTAGTGCAGTTACGCTTGCGCCATGCATTGCCTCCACCTCCACACCCGTTTTGTAGATGGTATGTACTTCCACCGAAATGGTTATTGCCAACCCTTCGATAGTATGTTTGATAGCCGCAAATTCAATTGGCAGTGGATGACAATCGGGTATCACATCACTGGTTTTTTTGATGGCCAACAGACCAGCGGCTCTCGAAAACTCAAACACATCGCCTTTGGGCACCAACTTATTATTGATGGCATCAATGGTTTCTTGTCTGGAAACTGTAACCGTAGCCGTTGCAACTGCTTGTCGTAGGCTACTTACCTTCTGTGTAATATTATTCATTGCTATTTTTTGGCGTTTAACCACAAAGAACACAAGGTTTTTCACAAGGGACACAAGGGGTTTGACATAGTTTTTTCCTTGTGTTTCTTAGTGAAAACCATAGTGCCCCTTGTGGTTAAACATTATTTATTTTCCATTGATGTGTATCGTCCTCAAAAACTTCCTTCCCCCATATTGGCAATTCCTTTTTTATCAGTTCCACCACTTCCTCGCAAGCATCTATTGCTTCCTTCCGATGCACCGCCGAAGTAAATACAAACAAACATATTTCCCCCGCGGCAACTGTTCCCAGGCTGTGATAAATGTGCATACAGGTAAGCGGATATTTGGCAAAAATGCCTTCCCTTATCTCGTGCATCTTCTCCAGAGCCATCTCTTCGTAGGTGGTATAGTCTATTGCCACCACTTTTCTATCGTCTCTGCTATCGCTACGCACCTGCCCCAGAAAAATACTGTGCGCCCCAATGGTAGTTTTGGTGCTATGTTTCTGAATGCTATCTGCAATAAAAGAACTGCCTATTGCCCCCTTAACAAAAATCTGTTTGTGCTTCTTATCTGTCATTGTATTTATATTATCTGCAAAGGCTTCCTTACCTCATACCAACTTTGTCCCAAAACTAATAAGTTTTATCGCGGAACTTAAAGGTTTTGCGACAAAGCTTAAAGGTTCCGTCGCATAACTAAAAGGTTTTGTCGCTAAACTAATACGTTTTGCCACAGAACTTAAAGGTTTTGCGGCAAAGCTTAAAGGTTCCGTCGCATAACTTAAAGGTTTTATGGCTAAACTAATAAGTTTTGCCACAGAACTTAAAGGTTTTGCGGCAAAGCTTAAAGGTTCCGTCGCATAACTTAAAGGTTTTATGGCTAAACTAATAAGTTTTTATGGCTAAACTAATAAGTTTTACCACAGAACTAACAGGTTATAGTGAGCTCATCCATCTAATAATCCCTCCTTTCAAATTATACACCTTATTCTTTCCGTTGGATAAGTATTGGGCAGCGTCCACGCTTCTGATGCCTGCATGGCAAAAGACAAGGATATTTTTCTGATTAATCTCTGGCTTTTGCCTTTTTAGTACACTCATGGGAATATTTATGTGTTCAAACGAAGTGATAACTGGCTTTTCGCCTTCTTCCCGCACATCAATCACTATCGTATCTTCTTCTTGCATCAATTTAAGAAAGTCTTTTATCCCTACATCTTCAAAAGAATGTTCTGCTTCGCACGAAAAGGAATATTGCATGGCCTTAAAAGCCGCTTCATTGGGAGGAATAAGCAGGGTGGTTTCTTCTTTTGGCGTAATATCCATCTCATAAGTTTGATTGGACAAAGCATTATAGATAAGCAATTTATTGGTTAATAAACTGCCAATGCCTGCAATCAGTTTGATACATTCATTAGCCATCATGGTGCCAATGATGCCCGGTAAAACACCAATTACACCAGCCTCACTGCAATTGGGAACTTCCTCATTGTTTGGTTGTTGGGGAAACAAATCACGGTAGTTGGCTGATGGGATATTATTTTCATTCACAACATTAAAAACTGCTACCTGCCCTTCAAATTGATAGACGCTTCCATAGATGAGCGGCTTTTTTAGCAGTACACAAGCATCATTAATCAGGTATCGCGAAGAAAAATTATCTGTACCATCAATGATGATGTCATAGTTCCTTATCAGCTCCAACGCATTGCTGGTATCCAGCCTTACTGGGAAAGCATTAACAGTAATAGTTGGATTCAACATCAACAATGCACCCGCCGCTATCGTCGCTTTGGGTAGATCAAAATCATTTGTGGTGTATAATATTTGCCGATGAAGGTTGGAAAGTGAAATAGTATCATCATCTACAATGCCAATATTGCCAATACCCGCAGCCGCCAAATATTGCAAGGCAGGGCAGCCCAAACCACCAGCACCAATCACTAACACTTTGGCTTGTAATAGTTTTTGCTGCGCCAATTCGCCAAATTGCTTCAACCCAATCTGCCTGCTATACCGCTCTTTATCGTTGCTGTTCAATTTCATTTTTCTTTTTTAAACACATAAAACATAGGGAGATAGGAGACATAGTATTCGAGTCTATGTGCTCTATGTAACTATGTTTCTATGTGTTGAAATCTTACCCTCCAGAGAAAGGTGGAAGCAAGGCGATTATTGATGCTTCATTGATTAGTGTATTGCCAGCAATAATCTTTTTATCAACCGCAATGGCATATTTAATATCAACAAGTGAAGGGAATTGTACAGCTAATTGTTTCTTTAATGAATCTGTATCAGTCTGTTTATCGACTATAATATTATTGCCTACTATTTCCGCCAATAATCCAAATGCTTGTACTTTCAATTGCATTACTTCTGTTTAAAACTAATTAACTCTTTTAATCAACACTTGTTTTAAGTTCTTTAGATATCTACGCCCTGTAGCGAAATCGGTTGAAGTAATTATGGCAATTCCATCATCGCTACCAACATCGCTTTTGCCATCCTTCTCGGTAATAATCAACACATTATTGCCTGTTTCTGTATTGAATAATTCATTCCAGGAGAACACAATCTTGTAATTATCCGTAGCAATACATTCAATATAGTATTCACTCAGCGCCTTAGGGTTCTCAGCATCAATTACTGCCTTGTTTAAGACATCTTTTAACAGGATGCCCGTGATATTTTTTATAGCATGCTTACGTTGTTTCAAATGATTAAGTATAACCACACTGTCTATGGTCTTAGTTGAATAGGATTGGATTTTAGTGATATCAAAATCTACCTTCTCTTTTACTCTTCCTTCAATACTAAAATGTGTAGTGGATACTGTGTCCATTTGTGCTGATGCCTTGATAGCATACAGTAAAACCATGATTGATAACAAGAATTTCATTGAAATAATTTTATGCGTGAGGAAGAATTAATTTATACGCGGCCATCATCAAAACGACAGCTAATACATTCTTTAATACAGTCTGTTTGAAACGATGAGCCCCAAAATAAGCACCCATCATTCCGCCAGCAAATGCAATGGCAACATATAAAAACATATCGGCACTAAAATGTATTCCTTTTGTTATTTGGCCTGCAAGTCCTGCCACTGAGTTCACGAAAATGAAAGCCGCACTGATGGCAGCAGTCTGTTTTTGATCTGTCCATCTTAATAATAATAAGACTGGCGAAAGAATGATACCTCCCCCAATGCCAATCATGCCAGATAATAAACCAATGACAGCACCAATCAATAATGACAATGTAATATTCGATTTCTTTATGTCTGTTACCTTGAAGTTTGGGAATATCAGGAATCTAATGGCGGCAATCAATAAGAATCCGCCTAGCAACTTCTTATAAATGGTGCCATCTACCACTACCAACCCACCCAAGAATGCCATGGGAATAGACGCTATTGCGAAAGGGAGAAAGATTTTCCATTTGAAATGATTGGCCCGATAAAACTGAATAAAAGAAGTTGCAGACACGAAGAGATTCAGCAATAAAGCAGTGGGCTTCATTACGTTTGGCGCAATGCTGAATATTGCCATCAATGCCAGATAGCCACTTGCGCCCCCATGCCCAACAGAAGCATAAAGGAAGGCTACCAACAAGAGTAAGCCGTAGAAAAGTGTTAAGTCGTAAGTCATAAGTCGTAAGTTATAAGTTATAAGTCATAAGTCGTAAGTCGTAAGTATTAAGTCGTCAGTCATAAGTAGTAAGTAAAAAAGAAAAACAAGTGCTTACTTATGACTCTCGACTTACCACTTACGACTAGTTTATTAAATGCACTTCTACCATATCCCCTTCATTGTAATTAATTTCATCTTCGCCCAAACATACTAAACAATTGGCAGTTGCAAAAGAGCTTAATCTGTAGGACTCCTGTGCGTTGAGTATTGTGACCTTTTCATCAGTGCAATGAGCTTTTAAAAAGTTAGTCAATTTATTTGCTTTTGCAAATGAATGCGCTAGGGGAAGACTTTTATACTGAATGATGCTTGTGGTTGTATTCATTAGTTGAGATAGCGACGGAACAACGTACTCATAGAAACAAGTAAGTACTGAAGAGGGATTGCCTGGTAATCCAAAGACCATTTGATTCCCCTTTCTGCCTGCAAACAATGGTTTACCCGGTCTTTGCTTTATTCGGTGGAATAACTTTTCAACGCCACAATCCGCTAAAGTATTCGCTACAAAGTCATAGTCCCCAACACTAACACCGCCAGTAATCAAGAGAATATCCGAGTCCTTTAATCCATCTTCCAACACAACTTTTAATTCCTCCATATTATCTTTTGCGAAGCTTATTACTGCATCAATCCCCATTTGTTGCAAAGCGGCTGAAACAGCAAACGAGTTAGATTCATACACTTGACCATAACCTAAAGGTTCGCCGGGTTGTGCCAGTTCATTGCCCGTAATTATCAACTTTACTCTTGGCTTTGGATAAACCAACACTTCCTTGATACCTATTCCTGCCAAGAAACCAATAGCCGCAGGAGATAGTTTAGTGCCTTTTTCCAATGCCAGATCCCCAACTTCTATCTCACTTCCTTTTAGGCGGACATTGCCTCCTTGTTTTAATAAGTCGTCTTTTATTATCAGTTGATTACCTTGTACTAATACCTTTTCCTGCATCACCACCGTATCCAAGTTCTTCGGAACAGCTGCGCCAGTAAAAATTCTTACTGCTTGTTTTGCTTGAACAGGGCTTTCTAAATGACTGCCTGCTTGTACGACGCCTTCTATCATTAAAGTCTCCGTCCCTCTCCAATCTTCAAAAAGAAAAGCATAGCCATCCATCGAAGATTGATTGAATGCAGGAACATCTACGGCAGCAAAAACATTTTGTGCCAATACCAATCCCATCGCCTTTTGTAAGGGGATGGAAGCAGGTGTCAAAGGCTTACAAACCTTAGCCAGTATATTTTTTGCTTCTCCTACTGAAATCATATCTAAATCTTTTCTTAACCACAAAATTCACTAAGGTTTTCACAAATGGGACCAGGAGTAAAATATTTTGTGAACACTGTGGAATAGCTTTGTGTTCCTTGTGGTTAAATACTATCCTCCAATTGCTATCATACTTCTGTTCTCAATACCGACTGCTTGCAGTTGATGGAAGTCTTTTACAAACTGTCCGCCTCTCTCGGCGGCTTTTTCTTTTACATTGCCCAAAATGAGGGGTACAATGTCTTCTCCTTTTCTTAGAGCAGACAATAAATCTGTTTCATCCTTTGAAAATAAACAGTTCTTCATTTTTCCATCGGCCGTAAGGCGCATCCTGTTGCAAGTACTGCAAAAAGGTGAAGTAATGGTGCTAATGACTGCAAAAGTACCTTTATGCCTAGGCACGATATACTTTTTTGTGGTGTCGTTTGTTTCATCCTTCAGCTTGATCCAACTGTATTGGGTTTCAATCGTTCCCAAAATATCTTGCCAGGTAAATACTTTGTCATCCATCCATCTGTTGCCGGTAAATGGCATAAACTCAATAAAACGAATATGTACCGGTGTATGTTTGGTCCATTCTATAAATTCATTTATTTCGCCATCATTAATGCCTTTCATTACCACCACATTCACTTTTACATGTATATTGTTCTCCAGCAATAATTGAATGTTATCCCATACTCTTTTGAAGTTATTTCGTTTAGTTACCAACTGAAACTTATTTGCTTGCAGGGTATCCAAACTTATATTGACAGACGTAATCCGCGCTTCGCGAATGGTATCGATGAAATCGTGCAGCCTAACTCCATTGGTAGTAAGAGAAAGTTTGATTGGGAAAGCAGATAGGTTTTTGATGATGGTATCAGCATCCTTACGCACCAAAGGTTCGCCACCAGTCAATCGTATTTTATTGGTACCGAGACTAATGAAAGTGCTTGCAATTTGATTGATTTCGTCGGCCTGCATCAACTGTGATGACGGCATAAAACTATAATCAGCATCGGGCATACAGTAAAAGCAACGAAGGTTGCAATTGTCCGTGAGGGAAATGCGTAAGTAATTGTGTATCCTATTGTGCTTGTCTATAATCATTAAAAATTACTTACTACTTGAAAGGCGAATATATTTAATTGAAAGCATAATTGTTTTAATGGCTGAATAAATTCCGTAATAACCAAGTAATCGTACTTGGAGAGCTAGAAGTAAAAGATTTATTGACATATTTCACCGAAATAAGTTCTTGATAAAACATTACTCCTTATTTTTCCGCTCTAAATAAAACAACTATGCGTTTAATCAATAGAAAAAAGGTTGTTGTCATCGCCTTGATGATGGCTGTTACATTCGGTAGTATCGCGTTTACTTCCCCAAGCTCAGATCATCCGCCATTTAAAAATCTGAAAGTATATGCAAAGGATATTAAGTATGATAGTCTCGATCATCTGATGGATTATTATAAAGTGGCACTGAATGTAAAGTGCCGTTATTGCCATGCTGGTTCCCAAGCCAACCCTAAGAAGCTGGATATGGCTAGCGATGCAAATCCAATAAAAGATGTTACACGCAAAATGATTTTGATGACCAACGAGATGAATGAAAAATATATTCATACCATCAATCATCCTGCTACCGATTCTACTGCTGTGCAAGTGGTTACCTGCAATACTTGTCACCGTGGTAAGGCAAAACCAGAAGATGTTGTGGTAAAGTAATAAAGACAAGAAACACAAAGAGTGGGAAGGACTATCTTCGGCCTTCTTTGTGTTTACTTCTTTGTGTCCCTTGTGGTTATCCCTTTTCTTTCTAGATATGCGTCTACAAATTATCCCATCTCATCAGATTGATACTGCTAAATGGGATAATTGTGTGGAAGCCAATGCCAATGGATTGATTTACGCTACTTCCGGCTACCTCAATGCAATGGCCGACAACTGGAGCGGACTGGTTATAGACGATTACGCCGCCATTGTCCCTTTGCCTTGGCGCAGGAAGTGGGGAATTGTTTATTTATATACCCCGCCTTTTACCCAACAATTAGGATTTATCGGCACTAAAGCAATCTCTCCTCAAGAAATAAAGCACCAGCTAACAAGCTTTGCCAAGTATGGGGATTATTTGTTTAATGATGCAAATACTAGTTTGTCAGACGCACTCGGGTGCAGTCCATGCAATAACTATATCTCCAATTTGAATAGACATTATGAAGAGATAAAAGCTTCTTATAAAAAGTCGTTCCAAAAGAATGTGAACAGGGCTAATCATCAAGAATTATTTTATACCGAATCTTTGGATATTGATGAAGCAACTACTTTGTTTTATCAATATAACAAACTAAAGATTAGTCATGTGGAGCAATCTTCTCTTGCCAATTTCAATCAGCTTTGTAAAAAGTGGCAGCCAGCAGGAAAAGTAATGATACGCAAGGTTACCAATGCCCACGGTGAGTTGTTGAGTATTGTGTTGCTTTTGACAGATTCTAAAAGATATTACAACCTAATAAACTATACCACTGAAGCAGGGAGACAGGTTGAAGCCAACTACTATCTGTATGACCATGTTTTTAGGGAGTTGGCAGGAAGCAAGAAGCTTTTTGACTTTGAAGGAAGCGACTTGCCAGGCGTAAAGGCTTTCTACGAATCGATGGGTGGTGTTGGGCAGCCTTACAGTCATTGGCACTTTAATGAACTCCCTTGGCCGTTGAAGTTGGTGAAGAAATAAGTAATACTTCACAAACAATACAAAAAGATTAGAAAAGGATGAGTCGCTCTACTCCGTTGCGCTCACAAGTTTGAAAGGTGTTTGCTACCCAATAGCAGATAGTTGTTCGCCTTTCTACAATCCCCTTTCTTCTAATATCTTCTCTGCTACCAACAGGTCGATGGGTCGGGTTATTTTTAGGTTGTTATATTCCCCCTCAATCAAGCATATTTTGTTTCCATAAGCTTCTGCCACGGTTGCCTCGTCTGTAAAGGAATCTTTGTATTCCTGATTGAAAGCGGGTAACAATAGTTCGGCCTTAAAGGTCTGTGGTGTTTGAATAATGCGAACTTGTGTACGGTCTGCCACAATGCTTTCGTCGTTTCCTGTTGCTATTCGGATGCTATCCGTAGCGGCCACAGCAGGGATCGCAGAACCTTTAATTACTGCTTGTTCATAGCATCTTTTTATGAGGGTGGGCGTAAGCAAACATCTTACCCCATCATGCACAAAAACAATTGCGTGGGTGGTATCTAACAACTCTAAGCCGTTCTTTACAGAATGGAAACGGGTGGCACCGCCAGTTGTGAAGTGAATGTTGGCGGTAGGGAAGGAGTCGGCTATTTCTCTGCCGGTGGCAAGATGGTCTTCGGGTAAAACAATAACTAGTTGAAAGTCGGGGTATGCCTCAAGGAAGGCACGGACGGTATGCCACAGAAGCGATTTGCCCTTTAATAACAAAAATTGTTTGGGTAGGGATACGCCCATTCGTTGTCCTGAACCACCTGCAACTATCACGGCTATTTTCTTCATTGTTTTTCTGTAAGGATGCAAACTAACGGAGATAAATTGTAATTTCTTTAAAAATGATTGGGGTATTTAACAATTGAACGCTATATTTGCACCCCAACAAAAAGATTTCGTAGCTCAGTTGGTAGAGCAGATGACTCTTAATCATCGGGTCCAGAGTTCGAGCCTCTGCGGAATCACACTTATAGCTTGGGCTATATTCGGTTTAGCTGCAAATCATTGGTTTGCAGCTTTTTTATTTCCTAGATATAATACAACTAGCTTCTTTTTTTGCCGGGTTTTATTGAGTTGTTGCCACTTTGTTTCGTGATTATTAATTGTGACTGGAAGTGCTGAAAAGAGGTAATGGCTTGAATGAATCGTAGGAGAGATGCTGAAATGATTGTCTATTTTGAAGGAGATTACTAATTGCTGACTACTAATTAAAGAACGTAGATGAATTTTGCAGAAGGAGAAGTTTTGTTGTTTGATAAGACAATTGGCTGGACAAGCTTTGATTTAGTGCGTAAGGTGCGTAATCTTATCCGAATAAAGAAAGTTGGTCATGCTGGTACACTGGACCCTTTAGCAACTGGGTTATTGATTGTGTGTACTGGTAAGTTTACCAAAAAGATTAATGATTATATGGGTATGGAAAAGGAGTATCTGGGCACATTTACCCTCGGAAGTACCACGCCAAGCTACGATCTGGAAACAGAACCCACTAATTTTAAAGATACAGCTCATCTAACCGAAGAGATGATTGTTGCTGCCACACTTCCTTTTACCGGAGATATCATGCAGATGCCTCCTCAGCATTCAGCTATTAAGAAAGATGGGAAACCATTGTATTTATCCGCAAGGCAAGGTATTGAAGTGAAGGTTGATGCACGTCCCGTAACTATAAAAGAGTTTACAATCACGAAGATTGAACTGCCTGTTGTGCATTTTAAAGTAGTTTGCTCCACCGGGACTTACATCAGAAGTCTGGCAAATGATTTTGGTGCCGCACTTGGGGTAGGTGGATACATGAGTAGTCTTTGCAGGACCCGTATTGGGACTTTCAGGAACGAAGATGCCCTTAGTATCGATCAGTTTGAACAACAAATAAGGGCATTACGAGCTGATTAAGCAATCTACTTAGTGGCACATCCGTTATCTTGGATGATACCATCTACTATCTTCTTGATGGCGAGGTATGTTTCCTTTTTACTTTCCATCTGTAAGCTTTTAGTTAGCAGGGCGAAGGTGTATCCCTTGCATTTATCAACAAAAAACAGAGAACCATACATGTTTGGGAAACCGATTACAGTGCTTTGTCCGTTGGCATCTTTGTCTAGCACCCATTCTCCCACTCCATAAGTAAATCCGGTAAGTGATGGAGGGAGGTCTTTCATCAAACTGGCATCAATTTGTAGTGTTTCCATGTCGACAACGGCTTTCTCACTCAAGATCCGTTTACCATTGAATATTCCCTTATTCAAAATCATGGTCATAAAGTTTGTCATGTCCAATGCACTAGCTGTTCCACTACTTGCAGGAGTTACCCGGTCATTGTCGCTGAAGGAAGTTGATTTCATGGCTAGCGGATGCACAATCCTTTCCATCATCATCTGTTCGAAGCTCTTCTTAGAAACAACTTCTACTATCCTTGCTGCCAAGTTCAATCCGATGGAGTTATACATGAAAGCAGTGCCAGGGTTATATAGTATCTCATGTTTATTGGCATAAGAATTTACTTCTTCCTCCAGGCTTTCGAACCTATTCTTTTCAAACAGTTTAGCTATTCCTTTGGGCGCTTCTATTCCTGTCTGACCTGCAAGGCAATGGCGCAGCGTTATGTATTTCTTGCCATACTCAGCAAATATGGGTAGGTATTGAGTTATATTGTCATCTAGCGACAACTTGCCTTGGTCCACAAAACTCATTACCAACGCCGCGGTCAACCATTGACTGGTGCTGCCTAAAGTGCCACTGGTTTTGACATCAAAATCGGGGCTTTCTTTCTTAAAAAGTACTTTTCCATCTTTTTCTATGAGGCAGGCGTAGTTGATGCCCAACTCTAGCTTATAAGTGTTTAGCTTTTTGTCTAACGGACTAAAATCAAGTTGTGCCTTTAACTGACTATAGCAGGAGAGGAGAAGTACCAAGACTAACAGTTTAAGGCCATTTTGTATCTTGCTACCGGTAAGTATATTATAACTATTTTTCATGCCGAGCGTTTTTGCAAAAGTAATTGATAAGTTATAAGTCATAAGGCATACTTCATAAGTTATAAGGAGTAATAAGTTATGAGGAGTAAGGCAAAGAGTCATAGATATTAGGTTATGAGGTATTATCTATTTTCCTCACTTACCCTCCTCACTTTTTTCTTATTCTTTATAGCCTTATATAATAAGTATTCAACAGGTTCTTTGTCGTAAACCAGTCCAACTCTTCCTTGGTTAGGGGAAATGACTGTTCTTGGGTGGTGACTGTCAAGTGCTTTGAGGTTATTGGGATGGTGACTGGCATATTGAACCCCTCAACGCAGTTTGTCCAGTGGAGCGTTACTTGCTGCTTTGATTTATCCAGTACAAAAGTTAGTGTAGGGATTTGAGTTGTGCGCAGGTATTGGTCGAAAACCTTTTGAAAATCAATGCCTGAATGTTTATTTATGTAAGCTTCTATTTGCTCGGTGGTTACTGTCTGATGATAGAAAGTTGTATTTAGTCCCCGAAGGATATTCCTGAACAGACTATCGTTGTTGATGATGTGCCTGATGTTGTGAATCATGTTTCCGCCTTTGTAATACATGTCGCCACTGCCTTCTTTGTTTACGCCATAAGGACCGATGATGGGTTTGTCGTTCAAGATGCGCTTTCTGGTGCCAATACAATATTCATTTCCTGCTTCTTTACCAAAAAGCCATTCGGTATATAGTGTTTCGGCGTAGTTGGCAAATGACTCGTGTATCCACATGTCGGCAATGTCTTTGGAAGTGATGCTATTGCCCCACCATTCATGTGCGCTTTCGTGGATGATGATAAAGTCCCACTTCAATCCCCAGCCACTTGCGCTTAAATCTGAGCCATGATAACCATTTATATATTTATTTCCGTAGGCGATATTGCTTTGGTTCTCCATTCCCAGGTAAGGAGCTTCTACTAGTTTATAGCTATCTTCATAAAAAGGATATTTCCCAAACCAATACTCAAAACATTGTAGCATCGGCTTCACTTGTGCAAATTGTTTCTTGGCTTTTTCCAGATTATAAGGCATTACCCAATAGCTGAGGTCTAATTTTCCACCCTCTCCTTGGTATGTATCATCGAAGTTGGTGTATTTGCCGATGTAAGGGATAATATCGTAGGTGTTTATGGGATTGGTTACTCTCCACGTTTTAAAGTTGACATTTGTGAAATCGTTCTTCTTCCATTTCGTGCCATTTCCAACAAACATTAGAGAATCAGGAAAAACAATCATAACAGCAGCTCCACTATCCGGTTCATCACTTTGAATATCTTTACAAGGAAACCAACTACTTGCTCCCAATCCTTGGGCTGCAACACTCATCCACGGGTTGCCTAAGCTGTCTTTTGTCCATACCCAGCCACCATCCCAAGGGGGATTAACCGCTTCTCGTGGTTTTCCGTGATATTTTATTTCTATAGAAGGGTTTTCCAGGTTACTTGGCATTGTTAATAAATATACTCCATCTTTTTTTTTGAACTGAATATATGTATTCCGATAACTTTTGGTTTTTTGACGTTCAAAAAGTTCAATTTGGTCAATTACCAACGAATCTTGAAGGTCTATTTGCATAGTTTTTCCTTCTCTTAATACTTTAAATTCAATAATACAAGTCCCTTCAATTGTTTTAGTTGAATAATCTGGTGCAACAATGATATAATAATGCATCACATCCCACCAATTCCTGTTCTCATTGTCGCTTCCTCTTAGGGTATCTGCGTGGGTAAATACCTCCTTTGCCTGCATCAGTTGTGCTTGGGAACTGATAAATCCCACTAACCCAATTATTAATATAAAAATCCGCTTCATTGCCTTTTGTAACGTTTTCTATTGGTTAATTTACTGTTTGTCTATGCCTTTTTATGGTTTATTGTCGGGGCTGTATCAATTACTAAACATTAATCCCTAATCATTAAAAACTCAGTTTGGGCAGTTCTACCGTTATTATTGTACCCTCGCCAATCTTACTTTTTAGCTCGATACTTCCTTGCAAAATATCGGTGTAGCGCTTTACGATATGGAGTCCCAAGCCAGTGCCTTGTATGTTTGTTGCGTTACTTCCACGATAGAAACTACTGAACAAGTGCGTCTGGTCTTCTTCAGAAATACCTATTCCACTATCTTTTACAATTATATTTAACAGATGGCTATTGTTATTGATTGTCAATAATATTATTCCCTTTTCATTAGAGAATTTGATGGCATTGCTCAATAGGTTCAATAAAATGTTTTTGAGTAATCTCTTGTCCGTCCTAAATTCATCGTCTCCATTGTAGCTTAGTACAATCGATTGTCCTTCTTTTTTCACAGCGCCTAGTTCATCTAATATTTCTTCTACAAATCCCTTCACTTCAAAGTCTAGAATTTCTGCCTGTACACGTCCTTCTTCGAGTTTGCCAAGCGATAGGAAGTCTTCCAAGAGGTCGTTCAGGTGTTTTACCGATTCTTTTATCTTTTTTATGTGTTTATCACGATTTATTTGTTCCTCTTCTTTGGTATATCTCCCAATAAGGGCTGCGGAGGAAAGGACTGTGCTAAGCGGTGTGCGGAATTCGTGGGAAGCCATCGATACAAAGCGTGATTTTATCTCACTCAATTCCTTTTCTTTCTGCAATGCCTCACTTAGTTCCTGTTGCGAAACCTCTAGTTGTTGCAGTGCCTCTTTCAGTATCAGCGTCCTTTGTTCTACCTTATCTTCAAGCTCGATGTTCAGTTTCTTAATCGTAGCCGATATCTGTTCCAATTTATTGTTTTGTTCTAATAATGTTGCTTCCTGCCGCTTTCTTTGGGTAATGTCTACAACAAAAGCGATTACAAAAAACTCTCCTTTTTGCTTGTAATAGCTAAGACTTACTTCCAACGGGATTTCAGTGCCATTTTTAGTGATGCCAAAGAGGTCGCGTCCACGCCCCATTGACCTGTTGGAGGGATTATTGTAAAAACTTTCACGATGACTGCCGTGGTTGTGGTGAAAGCGGGTGGGTATGAGTATTTCGATGGGTTTTCCGATGAGATCTTGCTTGTCATATTTAAAAAGATTAGTAACTGCCGGGTTTGCCAATACGATTTTTCCATCTTTATTGGTCAATATAATTCCTTCCGTGGCAAACTCGAACAAGGCATTCAATTGTCGCTCCTCCGATTCCATAGACAAGTATAATCGTTTGATGTACATCACAGAAAGGGTTGTTATGACAACGATTATAGCAGGGAAAAGGTGTTGCAATATTACCTGCCACTTGGAAGTATTTTCGCTGGGGAAGAACGATTCGATGATGATAAATATCAGACTGACGATGCCAAAAAGCTTGGTATATAAATCATCTTTGATGAACATTGTCAGGAGTATTGCGGCAATGAGTCCGCCATCGAGAAAGCCTTGGGCGGGGTTTAAATATTGCAATACAACCGTAGAAACAGTGAGCACCGAACAAAATAGTACAATTACAAACGTCCTCTCTTTAAACATCCTTCTAAGTTTCGCCCAAAGTAAACCAATTTTAGTGATTAAAGATTAGTTTTAGCAGTTGATAACCAATGCTTAATGATTTGAGATTGGTACTCAAACTGTCTAATGGGAGAACTTTAACGATTTTATTGGGGAAACTTGTTCGATTATTTTATTAGTTAATCACGTATGAATATAAAAGATGATTGCTATCAGAGATCTCAGCGAATACACATACATCACTCGTGTACTTCCCCTCTAGACTTTAACGAGAGAAGTAGACATTAGCTGAGGACGGGCACCTGCTATTTTAGTAGATGAAAAGCTAATAATTGCTGTGGTTATTCTTTACCAACAATGTGTCAAACATTAATATCGTTACATAAAGTACTGTGAATGCCATAATACATACCATGTTTTTTATAACTTTTCCGATTACACTGCAAGCAATAACTATGTTTTCTTGAATACCTTATGAACACTTGCTATCGCAATGGTGTAATAGAAGTGTGAATATTGGGATTAATAAATTATCCTCTCTTATTTTTACAAAAAATTAATTGAATGTTAGACAAGATAGAAGCAGGTATTGAGGCGATAAAGCGTGGAGAAATGGTTATTGTAGTTGATGATGAAGATCGCGAAAACGAAGGTGACTTTATAATGGCAGCGAGGTTTGCAACACCCGAAGCCATCAATTTTATGAGTAAAGAAGGTAGAGGACTAATATGCGCAGCCCTTACTGAAGAGCGCTGTGCCGAGTTGGATTTAAAACCAATGGTAAGTTCAAATACCTCCTTGCATGAAACAGCGTTCACTGTTTCTGTTGATCTAATTTCTGATGACACGTCTACCGGAATATCTGCATCAGATAGATCCAAGACCATACAGGCATTAATTAATCCAAATACAAAACCAACTGACCTTGGCAGACCTGGACATATCTTCCCATTGATAGCAAAATCTGGAGGTGTACTTCGTAGAACAGGTCATACAGAAGCTACAGTAGATTTGTCCAGACTTGCTGGCTTTGAACCAGCAGGCGTTTTAGTAGAAGTGATGAATGAAGATGGAACAATGGCCCGATTGCCTGAACTTAAGAAGATTGCAGAAAAATTTGACTTGAAAATAATCTCTATCAAAGACCTTATCGAGTATCGATTGTCTATAGATAGTTTGGTTGAAGAGCAAGTACGCGTGGATATGCCTACGAAATATGGGCATTTTAAATTAGTAGCTTTCAAAGATAAAAGCAGTAATGCAGAACATCTTGCAATGATAAAAGGAGAATGGAATAAGGATGAACCTGTTCTTACCCGTGTGCATAGTAGTTGTTTTACAGGAGATATATTGGCAAGTTTCAGGTGTGACTGTGGAGAACAATTGCATAAAGCCATGCAAATGATTGAAGCAGAAGGCAAAGGGGTAATCTTGTATATGAATCAGGAAGGGAGAGGAATTGGTTTATTAAATAAGCTTAGGGCATACAAACTTCAGGAGGAAGGAATGGATACTGTAGAAGCGAACCTGCATCTTGGTTTTGCTATGGATGAAAGAGATTATGGTGTTGGGGCACAGATCCTTAAACTATTAGGGGCAAGTAAGCTGAAGCTAATGAGCAATAATCCTAAAAAAAGAGTTGCACTTAGAGGATACGGATTGGAGATTGTAGAAATTGTTCCACTAGAGATAAAACCCAACCAATACAATGAAAAATATCTACAAACAAAGAGAGACAAGATGGGACACGAGATATTGGGATAAACGCTATTGATTGAATTAGAGAGGGAATAATAATTGACTCGGTTTATCTGCAACAGGCAGTAAAATTTTTGTTGTCCATTGTATATCACATTGAAAAAAGAAGAAAGCTTTTCATTTCATGAATCACACTTTAACGTGTAAAAACAAATTACCACTAAAGCCTAAAAAAAATTTGTTATAACACTAGCACTCCCCTATTTTTGCACTCCGCTTTTGGAAACAGAAACAACGAGGATTGGGTTATTGTGTAATGGTAGCACTACAGTTTTTGGTTCTGTCTGTCTAGGTTCGAATCCTGGTAACCCAACAAAAAAGGCTGTTTCAAATTTTACATTTGAAACAGCCTTTTTTAATAATGCCCCCTTTACCTACTTTATCCCTTCTTCGGCTTAGGATTCCTCTTCTTCACTACTTTCTTTTCAGTTGTCTTTACTTCAACTTCACCTTCTGCCCCTACAGTTATTGGTTTATTTACCCAAGCATAATCTAATTGACGTTTATCTAGGTTAGCAGAGATTACTTTAATCCAAACCTTATCTCCCATCTTAAACTTACGACCGCTTCTTTTACCTGCAAGACTATAATCTCCTTCAACTAAATAAAATTCGTCCACATCACTAAGGCTGATAATGCTTACCATGCCTTCGCATTTGTGTTCTACCGTCTCTACAAAGAAACCAAAGCTTGCTACACCACTAATAACCCCTTCAAAGTCCTGACCAACATAGGACTTCATAAATTCTACTTGCTTGTACTTATTACCTGCACGTTCACATTCCATGGCAGCACGTTCGCGCTCACTTGTTTGTTTGCATTTTTCATCCATCTTCTTGTCTATGATGGGTTTTCCTGCCAATATGCTTTCCAAAACCCGATGCACCAACACATCTGGATACCTTCGGATAGGGGAAGTGAAGTGACAATAGTGTTCAAAAGCCAACCCATAGTGTCCAATATCCTTAGTAGCATAAGCAGCCTTTGCCATCGTGCGAATTCCTAATTGTTCCAAAACATGTTGCTCTGGTTTACCATGAACATCTGCTAACATCTGGTTGAAACTTTCAGCAATCTTTTCTGCTGTAGACGTATTAAACTGATGCCCATATCTTTTGGCATATTCAATAAAAGGTTGCAACTTCTTTTCATCTGGTTGATCGTGAACCCGATAAGGGAATGGCACTGGTTTATGGTTTACTTCTGTCTTAAACACCGCTTCTGCCACCGTTTTATTGGCAAGCAACATAAATTCTTCAATCAACTGATGTGCCTCTTTACTTTCTTTTACCACGATTCCAATTGGTTTTCCTTTTTCATCTAAAGTAAACCGAACTTCCTGAGAAGAAAAATTGATTGCCCCTTGTGCAAAACGTTGTTTCCGCAATTGTTTGGCAATATCATTCAATACAAAAATTTCTTCTTTATAAATCCCCTCTCCTTTCTCAATAATCTCTTGAACGTCCTCATAAGTAAACCGATGATTGGAATGTATCACGGTCTTCCCCAACCAATATTGCTTTATTTCTCCTTTGGTAGTCAACTGAAAGATAGCCGAGAAGGTACATTTATCTTCATTAGGGCGTAAGGAACACAACTCATTCGAAATCCTTTCGGGCAACATCGGATTCACCCTGTCTGGTAAATAAACCGAAGTAGAACGTTTGTATGCTTCTTCATCTAAAGCGGTTTCAGGTTCTACAAAGTGACTCACATCGGCAATATGAACCCCAATTTCGTAGTTGCCATTCTTTAGCTTACGGATAGATAAGGCATCATCAAAATCTTTGGCATCTACTGGATCGATGGTAAAAGTGAGTATCTCTCTACAGTCCTTTCGTTTCTTTATTTCTGCACTACTGATGGCATCTGGCAACCTCAAAGCCTCTTCCATTACGGTATCACTGAACGAAAGTGGGAAGCCTGCTTCTGCCAACAGTTCTTTCATAGCTGCATCATTCTCATCTTCTGGTTTCAACAAACTAATAACCTCACCAACCGGTTTCTTATCGTCTTTGCCCCATTCTACCAATCGAGCAACCACCTTGTCTTTATGCTTTGCTCCTTTTAATTTATCCAATGGAATAAATAAATCGGGCATGGGCTTATCTGTATCAGGAACAAAGAAGGCAAAATTGGTAGATAGTTGAATATGTCCTATAAACTCATTCTGTTTGCGGGTAACTACTTCCGTAATACGGCCCTCCTTTCTTTTGCTAGCTAGGTTTTCCTTTACAATACGCACCCGAACAACGTCGCCATTCAATGCCGTATTAAAATCTCCAGGTCTTACCAACACATCTCCGCTTTTATCTTCTATCAATACATAGCCAATCCCGCTGCGCGTAATTTCTAGTGTCCCTTTCACAGTAGTTATGTGATGGGTGTGTTTTGTTGTTTTATTTTTCTTTTTACTACTGCTACTTTTACTCATTGTGCTGGGGTTTTGAAATGCTATTGATAAAAGATATTACCAACTTATTAAAATCTTCTCCTTCATTAAAAAGGAATTTGTGCTTGATGGGCAATACATAAATGGGCAATTGTGCCAATTCGTCCGTAAACTTTGCCAAACGTACGGCATCTTTCTCGGTAGTTAATATAAATTTTTCCTTGGCGTCAATGCCTTCGTACTTTTCTTTTACATCTCTCAGATCATCAATGCTAAAAATATGGTGGTCGCTATAATTCTTTTGATAATAGGTATAGGCATACTTGTGCAAATACTCTTTTATGGGTTTCGGATTGGCAATACCACATACCAACAATACCTCATCCGTTGTTTTGATGGTTCTTTTATCTTTATTAAGGATATGATATGGAATGCCATATTCTATAGTAGTGAAGAATACTTTTTGATGGGGCAAAGGTTTGATGGCACGTAACAATTTCTGTTTATTATCCTCCCATAAATCAGCAGGACATTTGGTAATCACAATTATTTCTGCCCTTTTCATCGATGCATGCTGGTCTCTTAAATCGCCGGTAGGAAAAAAGAAATCGTGCACATATAGGTTACTATATTCTGTCAATACAATATTTAATCCCGGCTTTATGTCCCGATGCTGAAAAGCGTCATCTAATATAATGGCATCCAGATCTGGTTGATCGTGTAACAATTGTGGAATTGCATCCATCCGCTCCTCTCCTACAGCAACCGCTATTTCGGGATATTTCAGGTGAAACTGCATCGATTCGTCCCCAATATCCAATGCGGTAGACTTATCATTTGCCAACACATAGCCCTTTGTTTTGCGTTTATAGCCCCTGCTTACGGTTGCAATCTTATAAGTTGGATGTAATAGGTCTATCAGGTATTCTACCATCGGTGATTTGCCCGTACCACCCACCGCAATGTTGCCCACACAGATTAAAGGGAAATTGAAAGGAACAGATTTAAGATAATTCTTATTGAATAACCAGTTTCTAATCACAACCACCAACCCATACAACAAGGCAAAGGGAAGCAATACGATTCTGAAAGACTTTAGAAAAACATTATTAAGATTCATGTAAAAAAACTTTATTGAAAAACAGTCTGTAACCAACCCATCAGTTTTTGACAGGTTGCTTCATCAGTAGTTAGAAACTTCTTTGTAATGGCTTGCCCCATTGGTGTACCTGGACTTTCCTGCCAAGCTAACCAAGAGTGAATTAGAGCTTTTGATTTATGAGATGTAATATATTTATTCAAAGTTCTACTTTCTATTGTCTCCAAAGTTTGTTGAGCAATGGGCAAAAGTTCATCTTCTTTCGGAATTAAAAAAGAAATAAAATCTTCCAACATTCCGTTGAGTTTATTATTTGGCATTATCCAAACGCCAATAGTAATATCTTCTGACTTTACTATTAATCCTCCTGCATTTATTTCATCAGGTATAACAATTCCACTTTTAAAGAATATAGATTTTATTGTACTCCAGCGATTGTTTATTTCAGTATCTGCATCAACAATTATTGCCAAAGTATCAATCCCTGGTTGTCTGAGCCTTACTGGCAATTCTGCAAAAAGCGTATCAATACCTTTGCAATCAACTATATCAAAGTTCTCATTAATCTTAAATTTTTGACTAAGAGCCATAATCGTGTGAAAATCATCATTCCCTTCTACTAAAAGTTGTTTAGTTTTTTTGCTCATTCTATCTTATTTCAATATTTCCATCACTAACAATTTTCAATTCCTCTGAATTAAATTCAACAGGTCTTATCACACCTTTTTTTAAGTCAAGACGAATGAGCTTCCCGTCCAACTTGTCCTTATTCCCATTTAATGCCTCTTCAAAACCTCTTATACAATCCTCGCTATGGGTTGTAGCAAATACTTGAACATTTAGTTTCTTAGAAAGATAAAAAATTATCTCCCACAACTTTTCCTGCACAGAATGATGCAACCCATTTTCAAACTCATCAATTAATAAGTAACCATTATCAGCATTTACTAAAGCCAAAATGATGGTAAGAATCCTGTTTATACCATCACCCATGCTTTTTAGAGGAACTACTGAATTATTAGCTTTTGATTTCACAACCGCAGCCCTCTCCCGGGTTCCTTCTTCAATAAAAGCAATCCTCTCTACTTCTGGTTCGATAATTCTTAACGCATCAATAACATAAGCTTCTTTATCTGAAAGTGTGATATTATCCCATAATTTTCCATTAATGTCTCTATCAATATTTTTAGTTTTTATGAATTGAAAATTATCAATGTATCCAACAGTTCGAAGAAGCATTCTGTAAGGTCGTTCGCGGTTTAATGGAAATGTATAAGAACTACTACCAATACGAATTTCTAATCCAATATTATAATCAACAAAAACAGATTCTTGATTATTTGTACTAAATAGTTTTGTTTGAATTGTTCTTCGATTTGATTCGTTATTAATTTCATTTTTATCCTCATCCAAGTACTTAAGAAACCTTATAGCTACAAAATCATCATTCGACTGTTGCTCGCCAAAAAGAGTATTATCTATTGTTCCAATTGAAATTGAATCATTTTCACCAAAGCCAATATTTCTATTTGGGAAAAAAGAAGATAGTGCTTTTAAGTTTATTTCTGTTGCGTCTTTGTTGGTATCAGTCTGCCTATAATTCTCTCCTCTTTCATTCAGAAGCTGATAAAGTAAATTCAAATCACCTTTCGCTGCATAAATTGCAATTGCTTCCAACAAGGTTGATTTACCAGTATTGTTTTTGCCAGTAATAAGATTTACATTCCCCAAAGAATTTATCTTCAACTCTTTTAGGTTGCAGAAATTTTTTATCTCAAGTGAATTAAGCATTTTATACTATCATTTATTATTTACAAACTAAAACTCAAATACCTCTTCGGGCGTGATACAATAATTTAAAGGTATGTCAAAATCATCCTTATCGGCAATTATTTCCACAGGTGCAAAGTAATTGAATCCTATCAAAGTGACGTTTTCACTGCATTGGGACAAATATTTATCATAAAAACCTTTGCCATAACCCACTCTAAAGCCTTGGTTATCACAGATGAGGTTGGGAACAAACACTAAATCCAACTCTATCGGACTGATTAGTTTTCCCTCTTTTGGTTCTGTCACACCAAAGCTGTTGGTTGTATAAACAGTATCTTCATCAATCAAAATAGCCTGCATCGTATTGTATTTAAAGTTGCTGACAGGATAAGCAATCTTTAAATCGGGTACAAAATGACGCAAATAACCCGTAAACAAATGCGTATTTGGCTCTGCCATATTTGCCATTGGCCAATAAGTCAATACAGACTTAACCCCTTCGAAGTTGAATGTCTGTAATTGCAATAATAGTAAATCGTCTAGTTTCAACTTTTCTTTCGAAGAGATGCCTAGCCGTTTCTGCTTATAAATTTGCCTAAGTTCTTTCTTAGTCATCGCGTATATTTCTACCAAATTTGAGTGCTATCGTTCCAAATCCCTATTTCTTTTCTCCCAAGAAGGATATTCTTTTTCCAAAGAACAATATCCTTTTCACCAAGAACAATATCCTTTTCACCAAGAACAATATTCTTTTTGCTAAAAACAATATCCTTTTTCCCAAGAACAATATTCTTTTTCCCAAAAAGAATATCCTTTTCATCAAGAAAGATATTCTTTTCAACAGAAAGAATATCCTTATTGGAACAAGATACTACTTACAGACACTTTAAAAGCCCCTCCCTTACCAAACCCGCCTGCTGCAAAACAAATGCCTTATCTATTTTTTCAGCCAATGGAATCGAAGCAATCTTGGGATAGCCCGTCCAACGAACTATCTCTTCTTCGTAATCTAGGTATTGATCATTAAATATCCAACCAATTACATCAATATTCCTTTGCTTACAAATAGCTGCCGTCAACAAAGAATGATTGATACTTCCTAAATAATTCCTGCTTACCAAAATGACTTTTGCCCCCAATTGCTCAATCAAATCTATTACAAATTCATTGTCATTTAAGGGCACTAGGATGCCGCCGGCACCCTCAATAACAAGTGATGAGTTATGAGTGATGAGTGATGAGTGACGCACTATCTTCCCCAAATTAATAGAAACCCCCTCCTCCCTTGCAGCAATATGTGGAGAAGCGGGCATCTGCAACTTATATACTTCGGGATGAATAATCGTTTTTGTATTGGAGATTAGCGAACCTACCTGCAACGCATCCGTCCCATCCTCAAAGCCTGCTTGGATAGGTTTCCAATAATCAGCTTCCAATGCTTCGGTAATGATGGCACTCACTACCGTTTTACCTATTGCTGTTCCGATGCCAGTAATAAAAATGGAAGCCATTTTTTAATTATGAGTTATGAATTATGAGTTATGAGTGAAAGCAAAAAGTATCAATTGTCAATTATAAATTATCAATTAAACTGCTGGTTCAAAAAAAGAGAAAACCGTCGTTCCATAATTTCTTTGAAAGCTAAAGCCGGGGTATGCTTCATAATTATTGCGGGGGGTATGTTCTAGTACAAAGAATCCTTCGGGTGCAATCAGCTTTCTAGTGATGATAATCTTAGGAATCTCATCAATTGTATTCAACGCATAAGGGGGGCCAGCAAAAATAAAATCGAAGCTTTCTGTACAAGTATTCATATAACTAAACACATCCATCTGAATAACCTTGGCATTTTCTATTTTCAGCATCTCGATATTCTTTTTGATGAATGCCTGCATGATGCTGTCTTTCTCTAAGATAGTCAATGAACTAGCTCCTCTTGAAGCCAACTCATAACTAATGCAACCAGTACCACCAAACAAATCGAGTGTCTTTGCATCTTCGAAGTCTATGCGGTGTTGTAAAATATTGAAAAGTCCTTCTTTGGCAATATCCGTAGTCGGTCTTGTATGTGGCATAGAAGCAGGCGGACTAATGCGACGACCACCATATTTGCCAGAAATAATTCGCATTGTTTGCTATTTTAAATTTTGTATTTTAAGTTTTAAATGACGTTATCTGTATCTTAATTAAGAATTTAAAATACAAAATTTAACACAAATAAAGCCTTAACTCAAATTCAAGATTGGGGTGAGATAATGCTTTGGATATTTGGTAAAGTCATGCAACTTCATCAGTTCCTCACTTGGATTATCGAACGTAATTCTTGGGAAAACCTTTCTAAGATTCTCATACAGCGGTGTCTTCAATTCTATATCACCAGAAAGTTCCAAAGTGGTCTCTTCGGGCTTCAGACTATATTGATGCAGCACATTTAGCAAGTGATATAAAATATCTTCGGGGGTATGTTGTTCGTATAATTGTACAATCAGCAACTGACTATTATAAACCAACCCAATCAGTATCTCATCATTGTACAACTGGGCTTTGAGTAAAGAATGATTGTACGTTCTTTTAGGATTCATCAGATTTTCTATAAATGCCCTGTGACTATTGTGCATCGTAATCATCATCAGATTACTATTTACTGCATCAATCAATCCTCGTTTTACTTTAGTGGCAACAGTAATACCCGGATTTACATCTACTGCTTCAGTTTTTACTACCTGATTGATGATGTCGCCATGTATTAATTGTAAGTATTCCGTAGCAGTCGATTCCTTAAACAGATTATCAGGAATCAATACGGTTTCAGGCAAATTAAAATAAACGCGTGTATCAATAAAGCCCCTGTTTAAAATCTTAGACTTCGTCCTGATGTCCTGAAATATATCGTACCATTCCTCTTCATAGCTATTAAAAGTGTAC
The DNA here is from genome assembly GCA_903895845.1 of uncultured Chitinophagaceae bacterium. Taxonomy (GTDB): domain Bacteria; phylum Bacteroidota; class Bacteroidia; order Chitinophagales; family Chitinophagaceae; genus Parasediminibacterium. Next base: position 29,956 of record CAITVK010000109.1, on the reverse strand, counting down.
ACTTCTACTGCAGAAAGTTCCCCTTTGATGGACAACTTAACCATGCATGCAATATGGTAGTTGCTAATTTCTATAATAAGTTGATCGCTATTAAAAGGGGACTTAATAGAAATATCTCCGTAAACGCTTACTACTTTCTTTGCCATAATTCAACCTTTAATACCTGCAATGATAAAAAAAATAAAAGATTTGCATTTATCAATTTAAACACATCATTGCTCCAAATGCAACAAATGATATTAATGCGTCTTGAAACTCACTATATCTGTGTATAAATTGCGAAAAGAACTCTTTAACCCAACAGATAGCAGACTTGTTTTATCATCAAACTGATAATTCTTGTCCGAACGATACAAAGCATCTATTTCCAATCGCAAATTATATTTTGGATTTAGTAAAAATGCAACTTTTCCTTCAAGAAATAACATTTTAGTACCCAATCCCTGACCAATATTGTTACCTAAAAATTTGGCGTACTTGCTATAAACAATAAATATATTTTTACCATAATCAAGTCCGCTTGTATCTAGTCCATATTTGGCATAGTCTGCTTCAAAACTAAAGCTCCACCTATTGTGCTGATAATTAATCAAGCCAACTACTTCCCTAAAGTTGGCTCCCCAAGGATGTGCAAGAGGTTCGCCATTTTCTGAATAATTTTCTATAGCAGACCTAGCAGAATAAGTAAACGGACGCACATTATTACTTTCAACAAGGTAGTTCAATCCTTTTACACCAAACAAATTGTTTCCTCTCAAACCAAACTGATAGCCGTATTTATTGGTATAACTACCATCATCCGGGAACAAATCTTTAGAGTTAAATTCATTCAAAGAGAACTGGGTATAAACAGTAAGATGACTACTCAATTTCAATTTACCAGTAAGCCCAAGCAAAGACTTGTCGGGGTCGTTACTAGAGTTATTGATAGGCTTCATTACGATCAAGGGATTCAGGTAATAAAAATCAAAAGGACGCTTTGCACCATTGTCATCTGTGTAGAATCCAATTACGTTTTCAAATAACCCAACAGAAATACGTTTAGACACATTCCAGTCTAAATAATGAAAAACACCAAACTTCTTTCTGTTAATTCCATATTGAGAAGTAGAGGCAGGGTCGTTCATGTAAGACAACATCGACATAAAACGAATATTACCAAGCGTAGCCGTTAACCGGAGGAAAAGATAAGGTGAGGCATAATCCGACAATAACAAAGAACGATAACCATCCCCAATAAAGTTCTTGTCGCGTCCGACAGCAATATTCAAATACTTACTAGGCGTGTAGGAAGCCAGAGCAGTAACATAAGTCCAGTTGTATGTATTGGTTCCTGTTTTATTTGCAGTGGCCTGACCTGGAATAATCCCAGTTTGGTTAATATAAGTATTGATATAGTCGGGAACAGTTTCGCTATTTTGATAAATAGAGGCATAATAAGAAAACTTATCCCCGATTGTTCCCCCTGCTTGCACACCTAAGGAAGCGAGGTACGTATTGTTGCTACCCATAAAATTGGGCAACACATCGGCATAAAAAGTAGAAGCAGGCTTTTTATTAATGATCTGATGCTCATTAAAGAATTTGCTTTTACCCAATACCAATTGATTATTGTTTAATGCCGAGTCGAAGTGATTTCTAATCAGAGAGTCTCCCATCAACAAAGGTTTCAAGGCAGTATGTTCCCTTGTTTGGGTTGAGTAGAGATATTGATTGAAGTTTTGATCGTAAGAAAAGGAATAAGGCTGATAGACAGACTGCGCCTTTACACTAAATTGTGTACCCTGAATAACTAATAAAACAATCAGCACAGTCAGACTCCTAAAGTATTTTGAAATATAGTTGTTGTACATAAAAGAATGTGATAAAGCCCATTAAAAATCGTGATACAAATTCCTGAAACTCCCTTTGAAACCAAATGTAATCAGGGTCGTTTTGTTGTCCATCGTTGAATTCTTTTCCTCTCTTACCAACGCACTTGCTTCCAACCTCAAGTTATATTTTGGATTGATGATAAAACCAATCACCCCTTCTGCATAATGCAAGGTTGTTGCTAGTCCTTGACCTGTTGTATTGATATCCCCACTTGGAAGATATTTATTGTTAGGCAACAGCAAATCCTTGCCATAATTTTTTGTGGTATTCAATCCATAAGAGGCATAATCTCCCTGCAATTGAAAATCGAATCTCCCGATTGAGTAGTTAAGTAAGACAACATACTCTTTAAAGTTTGCTCCAAAAGGATGGCCCAAAGGTTCACTTAAATGTGTGTAGGTTACGATAGTATTCTCATTGGAATAGGTGTAAGGTTTTGCTGTATTAAACTCCAATAGGTAATTCAATCGCTTAAGTGTAAATAAATCAGAGCCTCTTACACCCAACTGAATGGCATTTCTTTTACCGAAACTTACTTGTGAAGTCTGGTCAATCAATAATTGTCCATATACTGTTGTCTTGTTCAAAACATTGTACTTGGCATTCAACCCAAGTAAAGTATGATCTGGAACAGACTTTGTTTTTGGTGGCTGGATAGACGAAGTAAAGTAGATGGGATTGATAAAATTGAGGTCAAAACCATGCCCAGCCCCACTATCATTAGCTTCTTCTGAGATGATAGCATTGAAGAATCCTAAAGAAGCTTTTTTGTTGATGTTCCAGTCTATATAATGAAAGGTTCCCCATTTACGTCTGTTGTTGCCAAAGGGGTCAAATTGCTTTGCTTTCTGATCTTCAAGGTATGCCCACATAGCAGTGTATTGAATATTCTTCCTTAAGTTGGCATTTAACCTAAGTAATGGATAAGGTGCTGCAACATCCGACAATAGCACCGATCTGTAACCATCGCCAATAAAAGTTTTGTCCTCCCCCATCACTACATTGATGTCCTTATTAATGGAATAACCAATCAATCCAGTCACATAAGCCCAGTCGCTTTTTGGAAGGGTTCTGTCATAAGCTTGTCCTGGAACCATTTTGGTAACATTGATGTGGGTATTGATGTAGTCGGCAAATCTTGCCTGATTTTCATAAAGGCTGCTGTAAAAGAAAAACTTTTTCCCCACAGTTCCACCCATTTGTACCCCACGTGTATTTTGTGTAGTCGTTACTTTTGGATTCATCTGACGACCTTGTTCTATGTCGGGCAAGATGTCAAAATAAATAGTATAGTCTTTATTTTCTTCTCTCAATAAATGCCTGTCCAACCATAACTGATAAATAATCCATTTGGTAGTATCAACTGGATGAGGAGTCATTAACGAATCATATTTCTGTTTCAGGGCATCCGAATCAATCAACAGATAAGGTTTTAGGGAAGTATGAAAACCTTCCGAAGAGGAATAAACTTCTTTATTTAGTTTTTGATAAAACTGATAAGAATAAGGTAAATAAGTTACTTGAGCGAATGTTTTGTTTGTAGAAAAGAACAAACAAATAAATGCGAAGCATCCAAGAAAACATCCCCTACAGCTATTTAATGAACTTAAAGCAGCTTTTTGATAAATTTTATTTCGATGCACGCTCAACAATTAGGTTTATAATGAAAAAATACTTTGTCTGATACTAGTTTGTAAGAAATCTCAGTAGCAAGCCTTTCGCTGCAAACATACAAAACTTAGGCTGCTGTTTCTTTGAGAAAAGAAAACCTTTTATCTATCCAAAATCTTATACTTTTAAATGATGAAATTAATTTCAGCTATATTTACCGACTTCAAATCATAATAAGAAGGCAATCATGTACTATTGCATTCATAAATACTAAACATTTTGCGTTTTACAGAGTTTAATTTTCAACCAACACTTCTAGAAGGTATAGAATCTTCTGGCTACGACACAGCCACTCCCGTTCAGGAACAAGTAATCCCACTCATCATGGATGGTAAAGACCTGATAGCTTCTGCCCAAACAGGTACTGGCAAGACAGCTGCTTTCTTATTACCAATGATGAATCATCTGATTACAAATAACCATCATAGCAAGGTAAGCGGCCTCATCGTGGTGCCTACACGTGAGTTGGCTATACAGATTGGACAAGTGATAGAGGGTCTTTCCTATTTTACAAATATCAGCTCCATTGCTATCTATGGTGGTAGCGACGGACAGAACTTTGTTGCCGAGAAAAAGGCATTGCAAACAGGGGCTGACATCGTAGTTTGTACACCAGGTCGTTTGCTGGCTCACCTAAAGATGGGCTATGTGGACTTTGATGGCATTCAGTTCTTGGTACTCGATGAAGCAGATCGTATGTTGGACATGGGCTTTATGGACGATATCAACACCATCATTGCACATCTGCCCAAGAAGAGACAGACCCTTTTATTCTCTGCCACCATGCCTGAGAAAATAAGAAGACTGGCAAGAGAAATACTGCACGAGCCTGCCGAAATAAACATTGCAATCTCCAAGCCACCAGAAAAGATTGTTCAGAAAGCATACATTGTTTACGAACCCCAAAAGCTTCCTTTGGTGAAGCATTTGTTGCAGACAACCCCACACCGGAGTGCTGTTGTGTTTTGTGGAAGAAAACAAGACGTAAAACAATTAGCCCGTGAGTTGCAACATGCCCGGATGAAAGTTGCAGAAATTCATAGCGACTTGGATCAAAGTATGCGTGAAGAAGTATTGCAGGGCTTTACGAGTGGCCGGATTCCAATCATTATTGCAACAGATATTTTAAGCAGGGGAATTGATGTAGACACTATAGATCTTGTTATCAACTATGATGTTCCGCACGACGGCGAAGATTATGTGCACCGTATCGGACGAACGGCACGTGCAGAAGCTGATGGTATTGCGATGACATTGGTGAGTGAAAGAGAACAGAATTTGTTTGCCGATATAGAAAGCTTGCTAGGAAAATTGGTAGACAAAATAGATATTCCAGAACAGTTTGGTGCAGCACCAATATACCAACCTATGGCACGGAGACCTCGTGGTGGTGGAGGTGGATTCCATAAGGGTGGCAAGAAAAAGTTCTATAATAAAAATGGTGGAAGAAAGAATTAAAGATTTAACCACAAGGTACACAAGGATATAAAGTAGAAAGTCCACAAGAAAAGTAAAAAATTACTTTTCTTGTGGACTTTCTACTTATTTGAGTCTTAGAACTTTGTGGCTAAATTACCCGAGGATACTATTAATCTTATTTAGTTCTTCTGTAGAGAAATGTAGGTTCTCCAGACAAGCAATTGAGTTAAGTACTTGCTCTGGTTTGCTGGCACCAATCAATACCGTTGTAATTCGTTTATCTTTCATCAGCCAAGCCAAAGCCAATTGGGCTAAGGTTTGATTGCGGGCAACAGCCAGTTCGTTTAACAATCTTACTTTATTAATCTTGTCAGCAGTTATATCAGCTTCCTTCAAAAATAAATTCCTTGTTGCCCTAGAGTCTTCCGGTATGCCGTTCAAGTATTTATTCGTTAATAATCCTTGTGCCAATGGTGAGAAGGGAATACAACCTACCCCATATTCTTCCAATACATCCAGCAAACCTCCTTCAACCCATCTATCGAACATAGAATATCTAGGTTGATGAATTAAACAGGGCGTGCCTAATTGTTTCAATATGGTAAATGCCTCTCTTGCCTTGTCCGCAGGATAATTGGAGATACCTACGTATAAAGCCTTCCCCTGACGAACAATCAGATCCAATGCTTGCATTGTTTCTTCCAATGGTGTATTTGGGTCTAGACGATGATGATAAAATATATCAACATAATCCAACTGCATCCTTTTAAGGCTTTGGTTAAGGCTTGCTACCAAGTACTTCTTGCTGCCCCAATCGCCATAAGGTCCATCCCACATCGTATATCCGGCCTTGGAGGAGATAATCAATTCATCGCGATAACCCTCAAAGTCTTCCTTTAATATTTTTCCAAAGTTCGTTTCTGCACTACCGGGAGGAGGGCCATAGTTGTTGGCTAAGTCAAAGTGGGTAATGCCATTATCGAAGGCAGTGTGCAATATGCTTTTGCAGTTGGCAACTGTATCTACATCGCCAAAGTTTTGCCACAATCCCAATGAGAGGGCTGGTAATAACAAACCACTGTTTCCACAGCGGTTATAAATCATTTTCTCATATCTACTTGAGGAAGGTTGGTAAGACATATCGTATTATTTGAGTGCAAAATAATGGATGAAATGAATTGAGATAGGTTTATTGTAAGCTTGCCAGTTCTTTAGCTGCTTCTTCCTTCATGGCTATATCATCAAAAGTCCTGGTAGGCAGTTTCACCATTTTACTCAACAAATCTATTTGTTTGGTTGGCTTGTTATCTTCCCTGTAAGCTTTATTAAGGTAATAATAAGTAATTACGGAGTATTGATTTAATTGCTTACTCTTCTCCAAATAAGCCATTGCGCTATCTAGACTTGCTTCGGGAAGCCCCCCATACAAAACCTTTGCTGCAGCACGTTTTAGTGTATTCAATGTCACCATTTCATAGTGCCATCTGCCTTCTATAAAGTTTGCTGTTGCGTGGTTGGGGTTAATTGCCAAGGCCTTGTTGGCATACACTTTTATGTCGCGCACATAGGCCACAATTTTTTTGTTGTCCGTTTCTACTTCGGTCAGTTTGCCGCTTACCATTGCAATGGCGCAGTTGGCGTCGGCGCTGTTATTGTCTACTGCCAATGCACGCCTGGCAAACGACATCGCGCTCTCGTATTGCAATCGTTTGTCTGTTTTGTTTTCCAGTCTGCCCCCTATCAAGCAACTCAATTCGGCTGTCTTCACCAATGCTTTGATGTTGTTGGGATCGTTGGCCAATACGAGTTTGTATTGTTCCAATGCTTCGGGTTCTTTCAGGTCGCGCTCGTAGTTCTGCGCCACTTTCATCAATACTGCCACATCTTGCGCACCTGCTTTTGATAGGACTGATAAGCTTATCAACAATATGAATCCGTACTTTATCATCAATATATTTTTACTTTCTTTTCAAGGAATAACTAACGCCCACCGAGCCTTCAAAGTTAGCGATTGGCGGTTTCTCTTTGGTTAAGGATAGGTAAACTTCTTCGGCCAAAGGATATTTCAAAAGAATATCTTCGGCTATCTCTATTACAATTGTTTCCAACAAAGGAGTTGCAACCAACATCCTTGCCTTTATCAGTTCATAGATACTGACATAATCCACCGTTTGTTCAATCGAATCTATCATACCAGCCGGATGGTAGTGTATGATGGCATTAACGGTAAAAAAATTTCCTTCCACCCGTTCATGGTCATACAGTCCGTGATAACTAAAAAAGGAAAGATTATTTAAATGAATGCCAAGCATTTTGTTAGTTATGAGTTATGAAATATAAGTTATGAGTTGAAGATAGTAACCTCTAGGAGAGGTTCCATATTTATGATGGATACTCATAACCCGAAAAAACCTAGCTTCTCCTCACTCTTCCTGCTGCGATAAAACGTGGCTGCCAGTATTTATCATTCAGGTCGCTGATGGTAACACCCTCACTAGAAGACGCATGTACAAACTTGTTGTTGCCAATATAGACCCCCACATGCGAGATACCTCGGCTGTAGGTATGAAAGAAAACTAAGTCACCCTCTTTCAATTCTTCCAACCCAATCTTATCGCAGGCTTTAAATTGGTCGTTGGCAGTGCGGGGCAAATTAATCTTGTACACATCATTGAATAAAGCACCCGAAAAGCTAGAGCAGTCAATACAATCCTTGGTATGTCCGCCGAGGCAATAACGCGTGCCCCACCATTCATCTATTTTTTGTAATAATGGTATATTGGTCAGGTTTTCCACTTCCGTATTGGTGATGATGCCATACTTAAATTGCAGGTAGTTGGCTCCTTCAATGGTACTCCCCCCCTTTTCGGAGTAGTGATAGGTGGGGCCTTGTTTGGTGATACCACTTGTTTTATGACGGGTAACGACAACACCACCGGGTAACATCTCGATGTCTTCTATAAAAGTAAGTTCTTGTGTAGGCTTCTTTTTGACAGCCCTTGCCGAACCGGAACCATCCTTTGCGGTTAGGTTACGCAATAGGTGACAGCTGCTGCACAACACTAGTACGAGGGATAGATATGAAATAAAATGTAATTGTTTAATCATCTGCTGCAAAGTAAAGCCGCAAGGTTGTTAAATCAAAGAGGTGTGCAAAGTTTTATTTGAGAGGAGGATTTTATCAGTTATTAATGATTAGTGTTAAAGCAGTAATAGTATCCCAAACAACCCGTGTCTTGTCATTAGTCATTAAGCGCTAATCACTAGCTAATAAACATCTTACCGTTCACACTATTCACACTTAATTGGATACTGCCAATTGACACGCGGAATAAAACCGTTAACATGCGCTACAAACCCCTTGATGCACATATTGCCTTGTCCTAACTCTCGGTTAGATTTCTCGTGCCTCGAAATGACGAGAGCATAAGCGATCGTCATTTCGAAGTTAAAAGCAATGTCATTACCATTTTTCTTTTAGCCAGCTAGATGCGTAATTCGTGATAAAAAAGATAATCTAATCTGCAAAGTTTTACCCAAAGTAGAAAGCAAGTCCGTTGTGCATCAAAAATTAAAAGTCCCTAACAATTTGCCTGAAACTTCTATATCAATCATAAACTGCAAATTCCTATTCCTTCACCATCCCCACGCCACTTACATTGCCATCAGTTGTTTGAATCCGCAGATGATATATCCCTGCTGGCAAACCATTTACAGACAATACAGGGTTAGTAGCATCCTTTAAGGTAACAGTCTTCACCACCCTTCCTATATTATCTATTACTTGTACCAAAGCAATATGATTTCCTTTAATAGTAGCTGCACTTTTCACAGGATTAGGAACAACTACTATTTCGTCTCTATTATCTACTATCTCTGCCGAAACTACTTTACTATAAGTTACTGCCCCACTTTTATCAACCATTTGTAGCCTGTAGAAGTGGACTCCACTACTAGCTGTGTTGTCCACAAATTGATAACTATTCACCGTTCCTCCTTTGGCACTTAATTTCCCGATAGTCGTAAAATCTGTTCCGTTCATACTTCTTTGTACATTAAAATAGGCCGTATTTACTTCTTTCAGCGTAACCCATTCAGTCATTATAGACATACCATTTGTCTGTTTTGCCTGAAAGTTAATAATGCTTACTGGCAAGGTAACATTACTGATAAGTGTATTAGCGGTGTTGGTTACAACTGGTTTGTTATAATCGAAATAGATGGAGGCCTTGTTGTCGATACTCGCCCCCGACTTAAGCGTAGTCAACGGATTCAGTCTGAAATGCACAAAGCCATTACTTTTCAGTTGGTTCGTGCTACTATCTGCCAGATTGATATTAAAGAACTGAAAGTAGATAATGCCATTCTCAATAATCACGCTTGCATCATGACTCGTTCCAATCAGTTGCATCACCCCTTGGTTCAACAGGTTACTCAGTGTATCTGCAATTACAACAGTAGAGGCAGTGGCGTTGCCTACATTCTGAAAATGTATCAGATAATCTATCCCATTCCCATTAGCTACTTGCGTAGTAGTCAGTTTTGGGGTTGCCTTTTTGCTATTTGGGTCATAACTACCCATGATAGTAGTGCTGTCGGTGGTAGATGCACTGGCCTTTGTCGAAACAATGGTAGCCGAACATTTTACGGCAGTACCCATCACTGCATTGGTCTTCACCTTAAAATACAGGTTAGGGTAGCGGAAGCCATTCCTATAGTAGTCATTGCCAAAATAGTCTGCCATCAAGGTATCCTTCCAAATCAAGGTGTTCCCAGTATGGCTAATTAAAGCTACAGATGCAGTATCGAAAATCAATTTGCTGGTATCGTAAGTGAAACTGATGGTAGTGTTTTCATTAACAGTCCCATAGTTACGGTATTCAAGAGCATAAGCCATACTTCGCCCCGGTATGGCATTTTGCCAAGGATAGATATAAATGCCCAAGCTATCCTTTTGTACTGTAGGTTGCAAGGCAATGTCATTGAGGGTTAACACATCATTGAATTCCCCAAAACTAAAATTGAATTTGGCAGGCACAGATTTATAAAAAGGTGGCGCTGTTACAGAAAGGCTAAAGCTGCCTGTATCTTTTGTGCTTACGGCATATTGACCCGAATCATTACTATAAGAAATCTCATTGGTGTTTAAGTGAACCGGAATATAAGGGATATAAAATTCATTCGAATCTTTGATGCCATTGCTGTTATTATCACCAAATACCCTACCCAATACAGTTGGGTAGGCGCTACACTGATGGGCATTGTTGGTAGGGTTGCAAATGGGCAGGTTAGATGGCGTGACCAATACGGTTGAATTGATGTAGTTTGGAAGACATTGTATGCCAGAACTATCTAAGATTAAATTGAGTAAAGAATTAGGCAATTTGGGTAAGCATAATAAATTAGTATCACCTTTACAGGACAATTGTTGTAAATTATTTAAAGAATCAAGTGTTGGTAGTATAGCAATTGGATTGTGATCTACAGATAAAGAGTTTAACTTTTTAGGTAGGCTTGATGGCAAGCTTATTATTTTATTATTACCACATCCCAAAGCAACCAATGAACTAGGTAAAGAAGGCAATCCTGTTAATTGATTATTTTCACAGGCTATATTAAAAAGTGCTTTTGGTAGGTTGGGAAGGTTGGTCAATTGATTATTGTTACAATAGAATTCATAAAGTGCATCTGGTAAAGGTGGTAAGCTCTGTAATTTGTTATTATCACAGAATAAATAAGTGAGTTTTTGAGGTAAAGCCGGCATTGTGTTTAGCTGATTAAACGAACAATATAGGGTAAATAAGTTACTTGGCAAGGCTGGTAATGATGATAGATTATTATAACTACACTGAAGAAAAGAAACTGAGTCTGAAAGTTTGGGTAATGTTTCCAATTTATTTGAAGACAATTCTAGATATCGCAAACTTTTAAAATATTGAATTCCTGTTAAGTCCTTAATCTTACGAGCAGTGTCAATATTACCACAAAGAATCATTGTATCATTTAAAACACTATTACAGGTTGTATCCATCTGTCCCACTTTATTAATGCAGGCGGGTACTGCCCCAGTTAGATACTTCCTAAAATTACTATCAGGGATATTTACATAGTTCGAATAATCATCGCTTATCGTGCAGGGGTTATTACAAATAGGTAAACCCGAAGGAGTAACGGTTGCACTTGTAGCATTGGGAAGACATTGAATCCCCGTTCTTAAAATATTCAATGTTTGTAAACTGGTTGGCAGTTTTGGCAAGCAGTTAAAAAGATTGTAAGAGCAATTTAAGCTTTGTATGCTATTTGGTAAAGTTGGAAAGCTTGTAAACAGGTTATTCGAGAAATCTAACCATGTTACAGTATTTGGTAATGCAGGTAGAGAAGTTAATTGATTATTAGAACAACCAAAAAGAACTAATGTGTTGGGTAAGCCAGGCATATTAGTTATTTGATTATTTGAACAATCAAAGTCGGATAATGTGCTTGGTAATGTAGGCAAATTTGTAAGAAGATTATTTCCACATTGGATTGCTGTTATATTATTTGGTAATTGAGGCAAAACAGTTAGTCGGTTATTATTACACCAAAAAGTTGTTAAGTTACTTGGCAAGGAAGGAATGGAGGTCAAATTATTGTGATCAACCTCTAAGTCTTGCAGAGTATTTGGCAGAGTGGGTAAAGAATCTATTTGATTGAATGAACACCATAAATAAGTCAACCCATTGGGCAATGTAGGGAGTCTTTTTATCTGGTTGAAGGAGAAGAAAAGCTGTATTGCATTTTTGAAATATTGAACCCCTGTTACATCTTTTATAGAATCAGAACAAGCTAAAGCTTGTTGGTTCAATACGCCACTACAAGTTGTATCCATCTGACCAGCTTTATTAAAGCAAGCTGGAACAGTTTTAATCAAATACTTTCTAAAGTTACTATCAGGTATGTTTACATAGTTAGATAATGCACATGGACTTCCGCCACTACATACCGATAAACCATCGGGGGTAATAGTTGCACTATCCAATGCATTTGGCAAACAGTTTATTCCTGTACTATCTAGGTGTACTGCCCTAAAGTTGTTGGGTAGCTTAGGCAAACAAGTAAGATTCTTATTGCCCATGGCAGAAAAGAAAAAGGTATGCCCCTTTGTAGAATCTGTCGCTGGGAAAGCTGGTAAAGAAGTCAATTGATTATTGTCGCAAGTAAATATCCCTATCGAATTAGGTATGTTTGGTATGCTTGTCAATTGATTGTTCTGGCAAAGTAATATGCCTACCGAATCTGGCAATTGCGGCAATGAAGTAAGTTGGTTATACTCGCAAGAAAGATAACTCAAATTGGCTGGCAGACTTGGTAAGCTAGTTAGTTTGCTGTTGCCACATAACAACACATGCAACGAATAGGGCAGAGTAGGCAAACTGGTAAACTGATTATAGGTTGCATAAATAACCCTGATACCATTTGGCAAGGTTGGCAAGGTGGTTAATAAGTTGTTGTTGCAATTGAGGGTATCCAAGTTTTTAAAATAAGATATACCTGTTAGGTCGCTGATTCTATCAAACCCACAAGAGATAGTTTTAAGTGTATCTACCCCTGTGCAGGTAGTATCTAATTGCCCCGTTTCATTGAGGCAAGCAGGTATTTGGGTGATGAGGTATTTTCTAAAGTTACTATCAGGTATATTCACATACTGTGCTTTGACAATTACAGACAACAATACGCAAACAATCAATGGTAAGAGGCTCTTTCTCATAAGCTTAATTTTAAAGGGGTTTTCAAATGATTAAATTTTCATAACACAATGTTACACTTTACATTACGCTTTTTACAAGGCAAAAGGTTGGGTTTTGTAAAAATATATTTTTATTAAAGTATAAAATTACCTCCCATACTGTCAAATATCCCGAAAGTTGCAACTTACGGAAAGTTGGTACTAAGTTGTCTGCTTTATCAAATAACTACCTTTTTGGGCTAAATCCTTGCATTATCACCAATAAATGCCCCAATAATCCCCCAAAAAAAACACCAAATTCTCTTTTTTACGCCGTTATTCTAGCATTCAACGTTATTATTCTCGTGTCATAGATGATTACTCCTGCATGGGTCAGGGCATGCTCGGCTATGGGTCAGCACATAGTTCTCTATGGGTCAGCACATGGTTCTGGATGCGCTGTTGGGTATTAGCGCCTCTAGGGGGCTGTGAGTATAGTTAAGAAGAAATTCCTTACCCCTTTTGCACCATGCTTAAAAATATTATTGCAAATTAATTATTCATAATCAATCATTTATGAAGACACGGTAAAATATATTTTGTTCACTTGTGTAAATAATCAAAATCTTACCCCTACATTTGCAGCCCAATTAAAAAAAGTCTGGTGGGATAGCATCAGCAACTAAAAATTTTACAATGAGTCATTTACATTTCACAACAAAGCACGCCAACGCGGCTACCGTTACCCACAACTGGTGGATAGTAGACGGTACTAATCAAACCGTAGGACGTATCAGCGCTAGAATTGCTGCCGTTCTTCGAGGAAAAAACAAAACTTATTACACTCCTCACGTTGATTGTGGCGATTATGTAATAATCATCAATGCAGACAAGGTTATCTTCACAGGTAACAAGTTGGACGACAAAATCTATATCAACTTCTCTGGCTACCCAGGTGGTAAAAAAGAAGAAGCTGCTGGCGATTTGTTGAAACGTAGACCAGAAGTGATTTTGGAAAGAGCTATCAAAGGCATGCTTCCAAAAAATAAATTGGGTCGCAAGATGATTGGTAAATTGTTTGTTTATGCTGGCGACAAACACCCGCATACTGCACAACAAGCAAAAGAGTTAAAATTCTAAATTACAAATAGCTGATGGTGATACTGTCAGTAAAAAGCAACAATAAATGGAAAAGCAAAAAAATGCACTTGGTCGTCGTAAGGAAGCCGTAACTCGTGTTTTCATTAGCAGGGGCGAAGGAAAGATTACTGTAAACGATAAAGATTACAAAGCATATTTCCCATTGGTTTATCTTCAAAACCAAGTGGAACAACCAATTAAAACTGCTGATGTAGCAGGAAAGTTTGACATTGTTATCAATGCACAAGGTGGTGGATTGAAAGGACAAGCTGAAGCAGCAAAATTGGGTATTGCCCGTGCGTTGCTTGAAGTAAATCCTGAATTCAGACCCGTATTGAAGGCTGCTGGTCAATTGACCCGTGACCCACGTGGTGTTGAACGTAAGAAATTTGGTCATAAGAAAGCACGTAGAAGCTACCAGTTCAGCAAGCGTTAATCTGCCCCCGTCCCCTAAAGGAGGGATGGAGTATGTTATTATATTTTTTCAAACAAATATGCTTTGATAGTCCTTACAAGAAAGGATTGAAAAGTTTTAAACTTTATTAAAATGGAAGCAAACACTTCATTACAACAGCAACTACTAGAGGCCGGCGTACACTTTGGCCACTTGAAGAAGAAGTGGAACCCGAAAATGTTGCCTTACATTTTCGCTGAAAAGAAAGGTATTCATATCATTGACTTAAACAAAACTGTAGACCATCTTCAAGATGCTGCTGCTGCAATGAAACAAATTGCAAAGAGTGGAAAGAAAATCATGTTTGTGGCTACTAAGAAACAAGCTAAAGAAATAGTTTCTGAATGTGCAAAGCGTGTAAACATGCCGTATGCTACCGAAAGGTGGTTGGGTGGTATGCTTACCAACTTCAACACTGTTCGTAAGAGCGTGAAGAAAATGCAAAGCATCGAGAAATTATTGAATGATAGCACTGCTGACAGCTTGACTAAGAAAGAAAAGTTGACTTTGGCGCGCGACAAAGATAAAATGGAGAAAGTATTAGGTGGTATTGCCCAGATGGGTCGTTTGCCAAATGCTTTGTTCTTGGTTGATATCAGCGTAGAACACATCGCTTTGGCAGAAGCTAAGCGTTTGGGTATCACTACTTTTGGAATTGTTGATACTAACTCTGATCCTAATAAAGTAGATTTCGCTATTCCTGCAAATGATGATGCTACTAAGTCTATTGCTATCCTTACCAACTACATTACTGCTGCAATAGCAGAAGGGTTGGCTGAGCGTCAAGCAAATAAAGATGACGAAGAAGTTACATCTGAAGATGGGCATAACGAAAATGAAGCGAAGGCGCGTCGTCTAGAGCAAGAAGCGCAAGCAGAAGGTGGTCGTGGTCGTAGAGGTGCTGGTCGTGGTACTCCTGCTGATGCAAATGCCCCTGCTGGTGGTGGCGTAAAACGTCGTGCTCCAATTAATACCAACAATCGTCGTCCAGGCGGTCCAGGTGGAAGATAGTAAGACTGGTTACAGGATACAAGATGCAGGTTATATCAGTAACTAGAAACCAGTAACTTGTAACAAATTCTGGTAACATTAAAATAACATTGATAAAATGGCTGCATTGATAAACTTTGCAGCCATTTCTAAATTAAACAATAACGCCTTTTAAGAGGCAGATAAAAAGAAAGATTATGAGTACAGCAGTAGCAATTACAGCAGCAGATATCAACAAATTGCGTCAAGCAACTGGCGCTGGTATGATGGATTGTAGAAAAGCATTAACCGAAGCAGGTGGTGACTTTGAAGGTGCAATAGATTGGTTACGTAAACAAGGTCAGAAAGTAGCTGCTAAACGTAGCGATCGTGAGGCAAAGGAAGGGGTAATTATTGCTCAGACTTCTGCCGATAACAAAACAGGGTTTGTAGTTACAATCAGTTGCGAAACTGACTTCGTTTCTAAGAATGCAGATTTCATCGCTTTCGCTCAAAGTATTGCGGATGCAGCAGTTGCTAACAACGTAAAGAGTGCAGAAGAATTGAATGAAGTAACTGTTGGTGGTGCTAAGGTTGCTGATTTGATTAATGATAAATTGGCTGCAATAGGAGAAAAAATAGGTATTGCTCGTTTTGAAAGAATTGATGCTCCTTACGTTTCTTCTTACATTCATGGTGCAAACCGTATGGGTGTTTTGGTAGCTTTAACTCAAGAAGCTGCCGATGCAGGTAAAGATGTAGCGATGCAAATTGCTGCAATGAATCCTTTGGCTGTTGATGCGGATAGCGTTCCTTCTGAAGTAATTGAAAGAGAAAGAGCAATTGTTATTGAAACGATGAAGGCTGATCCTAAAATGGCTGGAAAACCAGAGGAAATGGTTGCTAAGATAGCAGAAGGTAAGTTGAATGCATTCTTTAAGGAGAATACATTGGTTGCTCAGGCTTTTGTAAAAGACAACAGTAAGAGTGTAGGTGACTATTTGAAGAGTGTAAACAAAGACCTTGCAGTTACACAGTTTGTAAGAGTTGCTTTGGGTTAATATATAATTACTTCTATAAATAAAGAGCGGCTGTCCAGTTGGACAGCCGCTCTTTTTATGTAAAGTGTGGTTAAGAACCTCCTACCAGATCTTTATCCTTTCACTTTCGGGTTTGTACATTTTATCTCCCGGTTTTACATTAAATGCTTTGTAGAAAGGGGTGAAATTACTTAAAGGTCCCAATACTCTCCAGTTCTCTGGCGAGTGCGGATTAGTAAGTACCAACTGACGTAGACTTTCATCCTTTTGTTTGGCGCGCCATACTTGTGCAAATGAGATAAAGAAGCGTTGATCGGGCGTAAAACCATCAATCTTTACATTGCTTTTACCTTGCTTTGTCATTTTGAAGGCATCATAAGCAATCGCCAAACCACCATTATCTGCCATGTTCTCACCCGTTGTTAAAGCCCCGTTTACGTGCAAGGTATCCAACACAGTAAAGCCATTGTATTGCTCAATCACTTTCTTACTTCTTGCTACAAATTGCGCACTGTCATTTGTAGACCACCAATTACTCAGGTTACCATCTTTGTCATATTGTGCACCTTGGTCATCAAAACCATGCGTCATTTCGTGTCCAATTACCAAACCGATACCGCCATAGTTGATGGCGTCATCTGCATTGGGATCGAAGAATGGGAACTGCAATATCCCAGCAGGAAATACGATTTCATTAAAGGATGGGTTGTAATACGCATTGATAGTTGGTGGCGTCATATCCCATTCTGTTTTATCAACGGGTTTACCCACCTTATTGATAGAACGATTAAACTCGAACTGGCTGCAAGCTTGCAAGTTTTCAAAGTAAGTTCCTCTGTTAATGGTTACACTGCTATAATCTTTCCATTTTTCGGGATAACCAATTTTCTTCAAGAAGGCATGCAGTTTGTCTTTGGCCTTTGCTTTGGTGCTGTCGCTCATCCAGTCCACTTTATTTATTCTTGCTTCGAAAGCAATGCTTAGGTTATTCACCAGTTCCTTCATACGCAACTTAGCATCCTCAGTAAAATATTGTTTTACATATAATTGTCCAAGGGCTTCACCTAGATTAGCATCTGTTGAACGATACATTCTTTCCCATCTTGGCTTAATCTTTTGCTGACCACTTAATGCCTTTTGGTATTCAAATGAAGTATTTACAAAGTCACTACTTAAAGCAGAAGAAGCTCCTTTTATGATGGCTGCTTTTAAGTAAACCTTCCAGGTTTCTACCGGAGTAGATTGCAACAACTCATTTACTTTGGTATAGAAAGCAGGCTGATTTACATTTACAGAATCTACTTTAGCACCTAGTGTGTTTAAAACAGTCACCCAATCAAACACAGGCATTTGCTTTTGCAAATCTGCTACCGCCAACTTGTTATAGTTGCTTTGAGGATCACGCAATTCTACATTTGTACGGTGACTACTTGCAATTTGCTTCTCCAGTTCATAGATAGCATCTGCATTTTTAGCAGCAGTAATCGTGTCGCTACCGGTGAGAACAAAAAGCTTCTTCAACCTCTTTTTATAGGCCGCTTGTATCTTCAGTGTTGCAGCATCTGTCTTAAAATAATAGTCCCTATCAGGCAATCCAAGTCCTGATTGATAGAAGCCTAAGATGTTGATACTACTGTTTTTATCATCAGAACCAACATAAGGGGCATAAAGAATGTCATTGTTTTTTGTTTGTTGCTTTGCAATAAAAGCAACTATCCCTTTTACGTCACTTATGCCATCTATTTCTTGCAGGGTAGGCTTTATAGGGTCGTATCCACGTTTTTCTATCGTTGCAGAATCCATCCCAGCGGCATAAAAGTCACCCACTTTTTGTTCGATGCTGCCAGCAGGTGCACCGCCCTTGGATACATCTACCAATATCCCTTTTACGTGTTCTTTAGTTACGTTATAAACATCTAAGAAGGAGCCAATCCTAGTTTCTGTAGGTGGTATTGGCGTGTTTTTTATCCACTTTCCATTTACGTATAGATAGAAGTTATCTCCGGGCTTTACAGAGCTATCAAAGTTTGCCTTCTCTATAAATGCTTGCCTTTTCTGCGATTGTTGTCCATAAGCTGATAGTCCCATTGTTACAAGGATCACAGCCGGCAACAGTAAGTGTTTTCTCATAAATTATTTTTTATTAAACGTAAGTACGCAATATATCTAGTTTTGAAATACGAAGGTTTTTTGATTGACTGATATAGACAATAAAGAAGTAAAATTTGACCCCACCGAATGAAATTTTAACCTTTAGAAAACTGTTTTCTACTCGTAGAAAACAGTTTTCTACTGATAGAAAATAGTTTTCTACTGATAGAAAATAGTTTTCTACTGATAGAAAATGTTTTTCTACTGATAGAAAATAGTTTTCTACTGATGGAAAATAGTTTTCTACTGGTAGAAAATGTTTTTCTACTGATAGAAAATGTTTTTCTACTGATGGAAATTAACCCCCTAGTGCAATAAATAAGCACAATACCGCTCCATATTTGCCGTACATAATGGCAATGGCCAATTACAACAATTTGTTTAGAAAGCGAATGCTACTATTTCTTACTTTCGGTTTTTATTAATAGTTATGAAAAGAGTTTTTTTAGCATCAGCACTTGCCTTGGTTTTGTTCAGTTGCGGTTCCAATCCAACCCCAGTTCAAAGCAACAATGTTTCCATACAAGCCAATGCACTACCCGGTTTCAACGTAAATAACTTTGCAAACCTTGTAAAAAAGACTAGTAATCCCACGCAAATAGAGTCTGCCATTAATGCGCCAGATAACGACATCAATAACCTGGATTTGGATAAGGATGGTAAGGTCGATTTCTTGAAAGTAGAGGAGTCGCCCAATAAAATACAGGTGGTGGACGATGTAAATAATACCGATTCTGTTACTGTTGCCACCTTGAACATTACCCCAAATCAGGAAAATACTCAGGCTGACATGCAGATTCAGGGTAATCCGACCTATTGTGGTCAAGATTATTACTATCACTCCTCGTTTAGCATCGGCGAAATATTATTGCTTTCCTACATGCTTAGTCCGCACAGATACTATTATCCCATGTATCACTATGGCTACTATCCCTCTTATTATCATAGTTACGGCACATCTAGTTATCGCACTATAACGCATACATACAGCCCATCTGCTGGCGGTGGTTACCATCCATCAGCAAATACGCGCAGCAGTTTGAGTAGTCCCGTACATTCGCAACGTTCGTTTTCGGCAAGGGATGCTTCAAGTCCTGTTCGTTCTGGTGGTTTTGGCACTAGCAGTGGTAGTTCAAGTAGAAGTTTTGGCTCGGGAAGCAGCAGTTCTTTTGGATCCAGAAGATCATCTTTTGGAGGCGGACGGAGTGGATTTGGAAGAAGGAGATAAGGAAGTGGAAAGTCATAAGTACATGCAATGCTTCACTTACGACTTATGACTTACGACTAGTATTTAATCACTAAAAATAAATAAAATGGGACTATTTGAAAGAATATTCAGGATTGGTAAATCAGAAGCTAATGCAGTAGTAGATAAATTGGAAGATCCAATAAAGATGGCAGATCAGGTGCTGCGTGAATTGAAAGATAACTATCAGCAAGCAATTGTTGGCGAGTCTGAAGTAAAAGCGGCTGCGTTGCAACATCGTGCAGAAGAACAAAAGGCGCGTGCTAAAGCGGATGAATGGGAAAAGAAGGCAAATGATTTGCTGGATTTGGTGGAAGAAGGCAAATTGGATGCTGAAAAGGGAAATTCCCTTGCAAGCACTGCTGCCGAAAGTCATGATCAAGCTGCAAAACAAGCCAATGAATATGCTGCGATGGCGCAAAAAGAAGAACAAGCTTTGGCGGTGATGGAGACAGCTATTCAACAACTAAAAGATAAAATAGCCGAGGCTGAAAACAGAACAAACCTGTTGAAATCGCGCGCTAAAACGGCCGATGTAAGTGAGAAAATAAACAAAACTTTGTCATCTGTTGATACCGATGGCTTGATGGGTACTTTAGACAGGATGGATGCCAAGGTAACGGCACAAGAATTCCGCTCGCAGGCTTATGCAGAAGTGAGGGATACAACGCTTTCTTCTGAGCAAGAAATAAACAAAATTCTTGGTACGACTTCTTCCTCTGC
Source organism: uncultured Chitinophagaceae bacterium (assembly GCA_903895845.1). GTDB lineage: Bacteria > Bacteroidota > Bacteroidia > Chitinophagales > Chitinophagaceae > Parasediminibacterium. The sequence goes on along the minus strand of CAITVK010000109.1, from coordinate 9,563 downwards.
ATTAGATGCTATAAAGGCAAAACGTAACGCAAATAAACCTTCATAAGCTATGTATGTAACTGAGAGTAACAAAAAGGATTTCGCTTGTATCATCCTTTTAGATGAGATTATTAATAAAGAACGTGTATTTACTACTGTACTTGGGCAAGATGATAAAGTATTGGAGCCTTTACTGATTTCATTATTGGCAAAAGAATACCTGACTGTTAATGGAACAAAGTATCAGGCTACTGCAAAAGGAGAAGAGGCCTTTGAAGTTTTCATGAAGCGCTATACGGAGTTTCTCAAGATGTATGATATCTATTCTTTTGTAGATTTAGAGAAGGGCGAATTTGCTTTTAGTAGCTATTTTGCCTTTGATACAGATGAGGCTTGGAATAATTACAAAACTAATGACCGTTTTGATGATTTACGTATAGCAGTGGCTTTGTTTAAGAAGTTGAATCCTGCGGAGATTGTGTTTATGTCTTTTATAGATGAGAATGTATTTAATACACAAGCAACAGGCTGGCAAATAGATTTGGTATCAAATAGCATCTGGGATGAAATAGAAAAGATTTGTGCCTCAGCTATCAAACCGGAAGATATTGGTGATGATGCGATGGAGGACATGATTGGACAAGGAGCATTATTGCTTACTGACTTATTAAAAGAAGAAGCTAAAAGAGCGCAAGAGGAACAGCAAAACAATAGCGGCGGTCAGCAAGTGGTAACAGAGACGGTAGTAGAGGAATATACCTATTACGAGCCTTATTACGACCCATTTTATGTGTCTCCTTTCTGGTTGGTTCCTTTGTTTTTGTGGTAAAATATATTTCTCTTACTTGAACGCATTCTCTATTTTGCAGAACAATTTACAACCTGATAAGACTCTATAATTCAATTACCCAAGTAAAATTCAACCTAGCTGGTAAGGTACTTTTTTTAACCATTATTGAGCATAACATAAACAAGAAAAGAAAGGGATTCAAATACTTTCCAGTAAACGAATCCCTTCTTTAGTATAATAGTTCAAAACTACTGGCTATGCCGGATTAAGCACTTACCAATACGCCTTGCTTTACTTTTTTGTATCCATAAGCAATACCGACAGCAATGAGCATGATACTCAAATCTCTGTCTAGTGGTACTACTGGGCCACCATCACCACCAACACCTTCACTAGGGCTACCTGGACCACCAATACCAGGATCATCGGCAGGACTTTGTGCACTCACATTGATACTTGTAAAGCATACGCCTACCAATAAGGTAATCACCATCAACCTGATACTTTTTATTACTTGTTGCATAACGCTAGTTTAATTTGTTTTAAAATGAACAAGTACTCCCCAACTAAGGAAGTACTTGTCTTTTATTGTTTAGGGTTGTACTGACAATTTAGTTTGAGAAACAATTTGTTTGCTACTTGCCTCGCTGATAGTTACATTGTAAATACCTGCTGCCAAAGTTGCATTGATTGTCAAAGCATGACTTGAACTTCCACCTTCATGGCTGATAGTTTGAGTCAACACTTTTTGTCCCAACAGATTGCTGATGCTGACTACATATTTACCTGCAATTACATTATCCAAAGACACATTAAGTGTATTTCCCTTCAAAGGATTAGGATAAATGCTGTAAGAAGGCAAACGGTTATCTGTAGAGACTTTAGCAACATTACTGTAAGATACACTTCCTGATGTACTTACTGCCTTGATGCGGTAGTAGGTAGTAGCAGTTATGCTGTTATCAGTTGTATTGTAACTAGCACTTGATGTATTCTTGGCAGTAACCTGACCGATTGCAGTGAATGTTTTTGCATCAGCAGATTTCTCTACTATATAGCTTGCTACATTCTTCTCACCTACAGTGTTCCAGGTAATTGTTGCAACCTTATTGCTCAATGTAGCGCTTGCTGCAATGCTATTTACAGGTAATTCACCAGACTTGAATACAATAGAGAACCTGTTTGCATAAGTAGCAGCAACAGTTGTATCGGCAGTAAAGTCAATTGTATTTACACCTGCAGAAAGTGCTGTTGTTGTATTCTTGTAACTATCTACCAAGTAAGGAGAAAGACCATTACCGTTATAGCTGGTAGCATCAACAAGCAACTGATAATTAGTTGTAGTAGGCTTACTGATTGCCAGCACAATCACATCACTTGTTGTTGCAGGTAAGCGACCATCAATACTCAGGCTCTTACCCTTGTTGCTGATGAACAAGTTGTCGGTTGAAGTACTAAACTTAAGCGCATCTTGCGGACCATAAACTGTGTTACTGAATCCGCTCTTGAAAGCTACAGCAGCTGCATCCAACATATTACCAGCTTTATTCAACAAGCTAAAGTAAATTTTACTAAGTGGTGCAGTTGCCCCAAATACTTTAGCCTTAGTAGTAGCTGTTGCTTTTGCTGCTTCTGTAAATACTATTTGTGGTGTACTACTTGCATTTTGTACAAACACTGCCTGACCAGCTTGAATGTAACCTGTAGAAACCACAGGAGCAGTAGTTGAATAATTACCAGTTTTGCCGTTAACGGTAACAGGAGAACCTGTTAATGCGTTATAAGCAATATACTTACCAATACTGCTAGAGGTAGGATCAATGTACCAATAGCTTGCATTGATACCAGAAGTACCACTTGCACCATATACACTAGACCATTGAACAGGACAAACATAAGGATTAGCAATCAAGCTAAAACCATTGGTTTTGCTACTCAAACCAGCTGTAGAAGTAACCGCTACCCCATTTGCTGTACCAGATACGCCACTGATGGTATAAGTAACGTTACCAGTTACTAACTGACCAGTTGCACGTAAAACAGTTGCATCAGGCATATTTGGATTGATACCTACACCTGTTGAATGTAATACATAATTGTACATATTAAAATCACGTGCACCTCTAATCAATACCCTGTAACCTTGGAATGCATCTAAGTTGGTTGATATTGTGTTCTTTACAGTATCCCAAGTATTGTTTACATAATAGAATGCTGAAGGAGAACCAGTTTTAGTATAATCTAAACCAGTAGTTGCATCTGGCAAAGGATTAGGGCTAGAAGGAGATCCGCTGAATTTAGCACTGGTTGGGTCTGCAATACCTGTAATGAAGATACCCTTGGAAGAAGGTGTAGCACCATTCTCTTGCCAGTTACTGAAGATGCTTCCTGCACCATAAACCTGAGGAGCCATATCCCTTACTGCATAGTAGCCTTTAGGAATATAACGTTCCACAGTTACGTTTCCAGACAACTTACCAGAACCAACAACATCTACCACCGCAGAACTATCAATCGAAGTTGATTTAAGGGTTACATTGTTGTTTGTAGTGAATGTGCCAGAAGAAAGAACCAACTTGTTGATAATATTTAATGAGCTCCCACTAGGTACAGAAATTGTACCAGCGATACCTATTGAACCAATTGTTCCATTACCAGTGATAGATCTGGAAGTACCAGTAAGTGTTAATGTGTTAGGACTTAGGAAAGTACCTAAACTAGAGATAACACCATTCAATACCAAATTACCTGGGAATACGTAGTCATTATCTAAAAGGATTGTATCTCCTGCAGGTAAAGTAAGTGTTGCAGGAAGATTTGGTGCAACAAACTCATAAGCATTGTTGAACTGGAATTTAGCATTAGTAAATCCATAAGTCAAGCCACCAGAAGCACCATAAGCAATTGTACCGCTATTTGCGATATTACCAGCATAAGTAAGTGTGCCATTGATAGTAGTAGTAGTAGTATTTGCAATGTTTACTGTACCGGTAGTAACACTCAGATTATTCAGGGTCTGATTGGTATTCAGATTAAATACACCACCAGTAGAAGTAACATTACTTGTGCTAGCCAAGATACCATTATTGGTGAATGTACCACCTGTTACATTGATTGTGTTGTTAGTAACAGAAACCGTACTGCTAGCAGCGTTGGTAAGTGTACCAGCAGCAACCACTAGGTTAGCAGCAGTAACACTTAATGTACCATTGTTATTAATTGCTGTACCACCAGTTGTGAAAGCAGTAGAACTGCTATAAGTGATTGTACCATTATTGGTAACAGTACCACCAGTATTGGTAAATGTACCAGTGATAGTTAAGGTTGCACCAGCATCAATTAGTAATGTACCAGAACTGATAGTTACGTTTGCCAATGTTTGGTTGGTACTAATTTCTAATGTTCCACCATTTACAATTACACTATTTGTTGTTGGGATGGTTGTGCCACCAACGTGTGCAAATACCAATGTACCACTAGTTACAGTTGTATTACCAATATAAGTGTTAGTATTAAGCAATGTAAGCTTATTAGCAGCTGCATTATTTGCAGAAAGTGTTAAAGCCACATTACCATTTATAGTTGCACCACAATTTGCATTAGTACGGTCTATTGTGTGACCAACTTGAGGATCATAAGGACCACCAACTGAACCAACACCTTCAATTGTTAGTGTTTTTTGTGTTGGGTTCTCAAAGAAAATATAGAACCCTTGGTTAGTTCCTAGTACGTTAGTTGTAGTTTGGCTCAATCCCAAAACATCGCAATGGTATCCTGCAATTACTTGTGGGGTTATAGAAGAAATTGTTGTTCCATAAGTAATACCAGAACCAAACACTTTAGTTCCAACAGCTATTGAACCAGCAGAAATATAAGAAGAAATCAAACTATCGAACACGGTTACAGAAGTTGCTGTACCAGCATAATTTTGCGTATAAGTCAAAGAATTATAAACACCCCCTGGATATAAATTTGTAGTTACATGACTTGTAGTTCCTGTTCCATCAGTACCTGAAATAGAAGATACTTTTTCGTTACTACCATTCAAGTCTAAGAAAGGTGCATCGCCAGCAGTTGCCCCTGTGTAGAACAATACATCAGTAGTAGTAGGCAATGTATTATCGCCACCACCACAAATTAAAGAACCTTGGTTACCAGCCATATAGGTTGTACCAGAGTAAGTATTTTTGGCTCCAAAATAAACCATACCCTTACCTCCATTTGCAAAAACAGTAGAGGTACCTAAAGAGTTACTCATACAAACTGCATTTGCTGCACCGCTTATCACTCCAGTATATTTAATAATGTTACCGTATAAGCTAGCACCCGTTGGGCAAAGGCTCAAAGCACCTCCTGTAGCTATAATGATATTGTTAGGCACTATCAATGGCATTGGCGTTGTTACGGCACCTGCACCAGAAGTAGTAATCATTGATGGGTTGGAAATAGAAGAATTGATATACAAGTTTGAATTTGTTGTACCAAATGGGTAGCTGCACAACAAGTTTACCGTACTTAAACCAGCAGCAAGTGTTGCACCACCTGAGAAGTTTGCACTATATTTATTCGCAGCTGCTCCATTTGCTCCGATAGTCATTGTAGCAAGACCAGAAGTAGGCGCAAACAACACATTGCCAGTTGCGCTTAATGGCAAATTGAAATTAGCTGTACCACCAGCAAGTATATTAACACTAGGATTAGTTCCTGTAAGAGATAAAGTACCTGTTCCTGTTAAAGTGAAACCAGTTAAATTAAAGTTTAAGCTAGTTGCAGTATGATTGCTACCAACTGTAACTGTTGCTGCTTTGTTTACAAAGTAAGCATCGTCACCCTCTGTCCAACCTTGTGTGGTAGTAGCTGAAGAAGATGTACCCCATACATTGGTTGCTTCCCAATTATAAGCTGTACTAGTGCTTACACCAGTATATAATGCGTTAGCTATAACTGCATTACTTACAGCCGCAGTCAAACTACCCGAAGTAGCGGTAACTGTGTAGGTACCTGTACTTGCAAATTGCAATGTACTGAACGTAGCCAAGCCATTAGCAGTTGTACCAGTTAAGGTTCCACTGATACCTGTAGGTGTTGACGCTATTGTAACTGTACCAGAATAATTCTTAGAATAGTTGCCATTCACATCTTCTGCTTGTACAGTAATAGCAGGCGTTAAAACAATAGCAGGGGAACCACCAGTTGGCGCTTGAACATAAGCAAGATTGGTAGCAACTACGCTAATAGCACCATTAGTAGTACCAGAATTAATGCTTTGAGAAGCATCCAAAGTACTACCAGTAACTGTGAAGCTGCTTGTTGTTAAAGCAAAACCTAATTGAGAACCATCAATACCTTGCTGTATAGCAGTAGATAACGAAGATTTAAGGTAGATACTTAATGTATAAGTCTTGGTAGCAGTAGTTGCTACATAACCCAAGCCACCTACTGTTGTTGGCATAGCAGCGAAAGTGATTCCGCTTGTTCCTACAACGCCTGTCATTGTGTTTGTACCATCAGATAAAGTAGCACCACCAATAATATTGCTCCAGTTTACAAACAAAGCACTGTTGGCAGTACTTTGACCAATTACTATTTGCGAAATCAAAGAAGCAGCACTAGTGTTTGTATTGCTGTTGGTATAGGTAAAGCTGTAAACTGGAACTGCAGCAGCACTTGTAGTAATCAACGAAGAAATCGTTGCAGCAGGTGTACCACTTGTAGCTAAAGTAGAAGTACCCGTTGGAGCAACAATAGACAATGAGTTACCTCCATTAGAACCACCAGCTTGAGGATAGTTTGTTACGGAGAAGTCTTGATCGTTGATTGCCAATTGAACCGTGTGACCAATAGTAGAAACAAACACATCCCCAACAGTAGCCACAATTAGATATTGTGTTTTGCTAGATATTGTTTGATTCAATGTGAAAGCCATCGGTACGGTGTTAGATGTACTAAAGGTTGGTGTATTGGTAGAAGCCAACACATCGATGCCTGCATCATACACACCATTACTGTTTACATCTTTATAAATAGCAATCGAAGTAATGTCGGTTGCGGTTGCTGTACCAGTAGCATATACATTAACGGCACTAAACAAAGTAGAACCATAAGGATTTAGGAAAAAACCAGACAAAGCAACCTTTGAATTTTGTGCAATGCTGCCAGAAGGTTGGTTGGTAATATCATCCATAAATACTGTTTGCCCTTGTGCTATTGTTTGAGTACCACCTGCACTAACAGATGCACTTGTAATAGTAGTAGTAGTAAAACTAAAATCGCTACTAGATAATGCAGTTGCACTTACAGTAGAGTAAGGAGCAGTAATGTTTGCATTCGCATCTGGATTAACAACTACCCAGAAATAGTTATTTCCAGCAGCCAATGTTTTGTTCAAAGTAAAAGTAATAGCCTCGCTAGCTGAAGTGGACTGAGAAGGATTGGTACTACCACTAGCAGAAGTACCAACTTGTGTAGCACTAGTTAAACTATTTGTAGTATTATAATAAACCTTGAAAGCTCCAATGTCACCTGCAATATAAGTACCCGTAAAGTGTGCTTTTAAAGTATTCAATGTAGCAAGGCTTGCAGTTGTATTGTTTATTACAAAACTTTGTAGGTTATTCTTTGTGCTTGCCTGTGTAATGTTTCCTGCACTTGGTTGCGATCCATTGTCAGCAATAGTAACAGCAGGGTCTGAATTAACTACATAGTTAGCAGTAGCAGTATAACCTGTTCCGTTTGAAACAACAACAGGATATGTACCAGCAGTAGCCAAATCCCCTGTTGTTAAAGGAATAGAAATTTGTGTACTGCTACTGTAAGTTACTGTTTTAGAGTTACCATTAAAAGTAGCGGTTGTAGGAGTTGTGTTATCGAAACCAGTACCAGTTATCGTTAATGTTTGTGCAGCAGAACCAGCAAAAAGCGTTGAACTAGCAGGAGAGAAAGAACCAATAGTAGGAGTAACAGTTGCAGTATGAGGAGCTACACTTGTACTTAAACTAAGATAGGCTAGCCTAAAGTTATTTTTAGTTGCCGTAGTGCTGATACCCCAAAGCCTAATTTGTATTACTATACAAGTAGAAGTATTGTTGCCTGGTGCAGGAATTGAAACAGTATTGTCGTTGTAAGGAGCAAAACTAGAAAGGGTTGTTGTAGTAGTACTTGAAGCAGTACCTGTTAAATTCAACACCTGAAAAGCAGAAGTTGTAGAAGTTGTACCAGCACCACCTAAATCAGTACTGTTACCACTTGCACCGTAAGTGGTAGCACTTGGGTTTAAGGAGATGGTATCATTACCAGGTGTAGTACCATTAACTAAAGCTGGAGTAGACGAATAATATTTATAGTAGATTTGAAATCCTTTTGTTACAGTAGTTGATGCAGCCAAACTAGTATTCATTATGGTTTCTAGTTGCAAAGCTGTGTTAGCATCAAATACTTGTCCTGCTGGCAATATTACAGCTGTTTGTATAAAACAAGGGGTATATTGTTGCGCAGGATTCAATATGGCTGAACCAGTATTGGCATTACCAGGTCCACCCCAAAAAGCTTGCAGCCTAAGCATATTATCACCAGAAGTGGTGTTATTATAATCCATAACTGGACCACTTACCCATGCTGAAGTACCACCAGCAGTAACTCCTGAAACGTGAGACAATACAATAGTGTCTAAAGTAGCACCACTAAGACCCGTTCGGTAATTAGTTCTTAAAGTACCATTTCCTGTGGGGTAGGTTGTGTTATTACCTCCAGGGAGGAAGTAAAAGGTCACTAAATTTGTTGGCAATGGCCTCATTTGGCTATGCGCCGAAACTGCCATAAACATACTAAACATAAGCATCAAGATTGCTCCCGATAACTTTCTAAGCTTTCGCCCTAGAGGTAAATTTTTGTTGTTCATTTTTGTTTGTTTAATTAAGAATTAAAATCTTTATTTAGAATCAAGACCTTGATCTTGATACGGGTGAAGCTATTACCTAACTATTTCAGGCGGCAATATTCAAATTCGAATGTTACCAAATTGTATACTTAGCGTTAAGTAATCATTATCAAATTGTTACCAAAACATTTTTTTGTGGATTACTGGTGTATCGAGAGGGGGCTTTGTTTGTGTTTGAACACTTGTGGGTTGGAAATGGGCTTGATTTGAATAGACAATAACAACAGTATGCCTAGGAAAGTGTCTTACAACAGTCACCGAATTTTGAATCATGTTTTACTTAATGGTCTGATGGGCTTGAGGGGGAAAATGATAATTATAAAGAAGTAGCTTGTGGCACTCACACAAACAGCCTACCCTCACCCAAAACGAATCAACTAGGCTAAATAAAAAAATGGCATGGCAAATAACGTTAATGGTGATACCTTCAGAAAAAAAGGTATGGCAAATAATATTATTGGTGGCACCTTCAGAATAAATGGTCTGGCAAATAACTTTAATGGTAATACCTTCAAGAAAAAAGGTCTGGCAAATAACTTTAATGGTAATACCTTCAAGAAAAAAGGTGTGGCAAATAACGCTAATGGTGGCACCTTCAGGAAAAAAGCTATGGCAAATAACGTTTTTGAGGTATAATACAAAAGTAAATGCAGGTTACCCGTTACTAGTTACGGGTATCTAGTAACGAGTAACCTGCTAATTAACGTGAGTTCGGTTTAAGCTGCGAGAACAGACATTATATTGAACAAGAAACCATTGACTGACCTGTGCCTTGTGTGTTGCAGCTTACAAATATTCTTTAGTTCATCATTAACTGACTCAATTACTGCCCTTTTGCGGAGCAGTATCTGTTCGGTT